>JBFMGV010000083.1:0-12842 GCA_040752615.1 Pseudomonadota bacterium
CCCCTCCACCGCGTTCCGCGGTCCCCCTCCCCCGGCGGGGGAGGAATGGGGGCGGTGCTTCTGGGATACGTGATTTTCGCGTTTTGTTCCCATCCGTGAGAGCCTGCTCTCATGACCTGGCGCCTCGACGACCGTCCGCAGATTCAGCGTGAGATCCTGGCCCGGGTGGAGGCGGGGGAGACCGTGCGGGCGATTTGTGCGGGGCCGGGGATGCCTTGCCCGCGGTCGGTGACGAACTGGGCGCGGGCGGATGCGGCGGGGTTCGGGGAGGCGTTGCGGGCGGCGCGGGGGCGGGCGCTGGAGCGGCGTCGGGATGGGTATGACGAGGCCGTGGCCCAGGCGGTGCTGGCGCGGTTGCGGGATGGGGCGCGGGTGGACGACGTCTGGCGGGAGCCCGGGATGCCGGGGCGGCGCAAGTGGTGTCGCTGGGTGCGGAGCCAGGCGCACATCGCCGAGGAATACGATGGTCTGATGCGGCAGCGGGCGGAGACGCGGACGCCGCGGATGCGACGGGGGCGGTATCGGGCGTTCGATCCGGCGGTGGGGGAGCGGCTGGTCCGGCGGCTGAGTGACGGGGAGCCGCTGCGGGCGGTGCTGCGGTCGGACAAGGCGTTTCCGTCGCTGGCGGTGCTGGCGCGGTGGCGGCGGGAGAATCCGGACTTCGGGCGCAGGATCGGGGAGGTGTTGCAAGGCTGGCGTCGGCGGCGCGGGCGCGAACGCACGCGCTGTACGCCGGAGGTGACGGCGTGGGTGAACCTGCTGCTGTCGAAGGGCCATTCGCTGCGCGGCATCAGTCGAATGCCGGGGGCGCCCAGCCTGAAGGCGTTCTACAACTGGGTGCGCGACCGGGAGGGGTTCGCCAGCGCGGTGGAGTGGGGCTGTCACCACCGTGAGGGCTGGTTCAGGGAACAGATCATCGAGGCCGCCCACCAGGCGGGGGCGGCGTCAGTCCGCGAGCTGACCCGGGCGACCGCGCCGTGGGTGCGGCAGGAGACCCGGCTGCGCAAGACGCCGGGGTGGAAGCGCCGGAAGGCGGAGGACGAGGAGGAGCTTTGGTGAGGGCGCGACGTTCGAGGACTTATCGGGTGCGGCGGGGCGCGGCCCCGGGCTTGGCCTGCGCGCTGGGGCTAGTGCTGGCGCTGGCGGCGGCCCCCATGGGCGCGGCGGCTCCGGCTCCGGCTCCGGCCCCGGTGGCGCCCACCTCCGCGCCGATCGTGATCGGGACGTCGCACCGGCTGACGTCGGCGGTGATGGGGGACGTGCGCGAGATCAATGTGCGGCTGCCCGACGGCTATGCGGCGGCCAAGCGGGACTATCCGGTGGTGTACGTGCTGGACGGGGGGCTGGAGCAGGACTTCCAGCACATCGCCGGGCTGGCGCAGCTGGGCGACCTGTCGTGGACGTTCGGGCCGGTGATCGTGGTGGGGGTGCAGACCAAGGCGCGGCGGGCCGAGCTGACGCCGCCGGCCACGGACGCGCGGTACCGGGCGGCGTTTCCCGAGGCGGGCGGGGCCGAGCGGTTCCGCCGGTTCCTGGCCAGCGAGGTCTTTCCGTTCGTGGCGGCGAACTATCGGGCGGGGCCCAGGCGGGCGGTGATCGGGGAGTCGCTGGCGGGCCTCTTCGTGGTGGACACCCTGCTGAAGCAGCCCGCGCTGTTCGACGACTATGTCGCCATCAGCCCCAGCCTGTGGTGGGACGACCGCAACGGGTTGCGGCGGTTGGGCGGGTCGGACGGGCTGATGGATGCGGGGCCGCTGGCGGGCCGGCGGGTGGTGCTGGCGGTGGCCGACGAGGGTGGGACGATGCAGGCCGGCGTCGATCTGCTGCGCGAGGCGCTGGCCCTGCGGGTGTTGGCGGGGGCGCCGGACTTCGCGTTCCGCTACCTGGACCGCAGCCAGACCGACACCCACGCGACGATCCTGCATGGCGCGGCGCTGGAAGCGCTGCGCGGGCTCTATGCCGCGCCGCCGGTGGACTATGGCCCGACGCCCTGGTTCATGATCGAGGGCGGGCAGCCGCCGGCGGCGGCGGCGCGATAGGCCGGTCCGGCTTTGATGACGCAGCGTCCTTGCCCTAAAGCCAGGGCATGGAACGGCTCGACACCACCGACTACTTCCCGCTGACCGCCGTGGGGCCCGGGCGCTGGACGCTGCGGGCCGGGCCGGAGTGGAAGAACCCGAACGGGCCGCTCTGGGGCGGGTTTCCCATCGGCCTGTCCATGAGCGTGCTGGCGGCCGAGCCCGAGGCGTTGGGCGAGCCGCTGTCGATCACCCTGACCTATGTGGCGGCGCTGACCGAGGGCGAGATCGACATCCGCACGCGGCGGCTGCGGCAGGGCGGCTCGATCGGGGTGTGGGAGGTGGAGCTGCGGCCGGCGGGCGCCGAGGGGCCCAGCGTGCACGCCATCGTCACCCTGGCGCGGCGGCCGGACACCCCGCCGTTCGCCTTCGCGAAGATGCCCGAGGCGCCTGAGCCCGAGAGCCTGGCCGAGCACGTGATGCCGGGCGGGGCGCGCCACTTCGGGGCGCGGGCGTTCGAGCGGCGCACGACCGAGCGGTTTCCGATCCGGCCCGGCGGCGACTCGCGCTCGGTGGCCTGGGTGCGGCCGCGCGAGATGGGGTGGAGCAAGCCGCTGCTGGGCATGGTGACCGACAACTCGCCGCCGCGCGCCTTCTACGCCTTCGGCATGAACGTGATGACCACGACGCTGTCGCTGACGGTCTACCTGCACGCCACCGCCGAGGAGGTGGCCGCCGCCGGGGACGACTTCATCCTGGTGGAATACGAGGGCCGGGTCGGCGGGGGCGGCGCCTCGGACGAGCGCTCCAGCTACTGGCGGCGGGACGGCAAGCTGCTGGCCACCAGCGAGCAGCTGGTCTGGTATCGCCCGGTTCCGCGGCAGATCCCGGAGTAGGACGGCCGGCGGCTTGAAGCCGCGAAGGGCGCTCTCCATGATGCCGCCCCTGCGCCGCGCTTTGCGTCAGCGGCCGAGGGGAACGCCATGAAGACGATGCGGACCGGGCTCGCGGGCCTGATGCTGGCGGCCGTGGCCGGAGAGGCCGTGGCGCAGGCGCAGGACCCCGGGGCCGCGGCGCCCGTCTCGTACGAGATCTCGTTCGCCAACGCCGCCCACCACGAGGCGCAGGTCACGGCGACGTTCCGGGGCGCGCCGGCGGGGCCGCTCAGCGTGCGGATGTCGCGCGCCTCGCCCGGCCGCTACGCGATCCACGAGTTCGCCAAGAACGTCTATTCGGTCAGCGCGACGGACGGCGCGGGCAAGCCGCTGACCGTGACACGTACCGATCCGTATTCCTGGAGCGTCGCCGGCCACGACGGCACGGTGAAGGTCAGCTACACGCTCTACGCCGACCGGGGCGACGGCACCTATTCGCAGGTCGACGCCACGCACGCGCACCTGAACATGCCGGCGACCTTCCTGTGGGCGCCGGGCTGGGACGACAAGCCGATCCGGGTGACGTTCCGGCCGCAGCCGGGCTGGAAGGTGGCGACCCAGCTGCCGGCGGCGACGGGCGAGGCGGGGACCTACTGGGCGCCCGGCCTGCAGTACTTCATGGACAGCCCGACCGAGCTCTCGGACTTCACCCTGCGCGAGTGGACGGTGGGCGAGCAGACCTTCCGCCTGGCGCTGCACCACCGGGGGACCGAGGCCGACGCCGACGCCTATGCCGACAAGCTGAAGAAGCTGGTCCCCGCGCACATCGCCGTCTACGGCGAGGCGCCCCGCTTCGACCACGGGACCTACACCTTCATCGCCGACTACCTGCCGCAGATCACCGGCGATGGGATGGAGCACCGCAACTCGACGGTCATCACCAACGTCCAGTCGCTGTACCGGGCCAACTTCGCCCAGCTGGGCACCGCCAGCCACGAGCTGTTCCACGCCTGGAACGTGGAGCGGATCCGGCCGGCCGAGCTGGAGCCGTTCGACTTCACCCGCGCCAACCCGACGCCGTCGCTGTGGCTGGCCGAGGGCTTCACCTCGTACTACGGCCCGTTACTGATCCGCCGGGCCGGGCTCTCCACCGTCGACGAGTATCTGAAGGACCTGGGCCCGCTGCTGAGCGGGGTGATCAACAGTCCGGGCCGCGCCTATGGCTCGCCGCAGGACCAGAGCCTGCAGGCCGCCTTCCGCGACGCCGCCACGGCGCTGGATCCCACCAACCCGAACCTGGTGACCTCGTACTATCCGTACGGCGCGGTGATCGGCCTGGCGCTGGACCTGAAGCTGCGCGGGCGGCCGACGCCGGCGACCCTGGACGACTTCATGCGGCGGCTGTGGACGGTGCACGGCAAGACCGAGAAGCCCTATGTCACGGCCGACCTGCAGAAGGCCCTGGCCGAGGTGACGGCCGACGCCGGCTTCGCCGACGCCTTCTTCAAGGCCAGCATCGCGGGGCCGGAACTGCCCGACTTCGAGCCGCTGCTGGCCCAGGCGGGGCTGAAGCTGAAGAAGAAGGCCGCCGACAAGG
This sequence comes from Pseudomonadota bacterium, assembly GCA_040752615.1. GTDB lineage: Bacteria > Pseudomonadota > Alphaproteobacteria > Caulobacterales > Caulobacteraceae > Phenylobacterium. The sequence continues at coordinate 4,491 of JBFMGV010000083.1, forward strand.
CCTGGCTGGGGACCGACAAGGTGCGGGTGAACGGCGCCGAGGTGATCCTGAACGCCGCCCCGCCGCAGGGCTCGCCGCTGTACGCGGCCGGCGTGGAGACGGGCGACCGCATCGTCGGCATCGGCCGTTTCGAGTTCGAGACGGAGGCCGACTGGAAGGACGCCCTGGACCGGCTGAAGCCTGGCGAGGCCACGACGGTGCGGTTTGTCCAGCGCGGGCTGGCGCGCGAAGGCAAGCTGACCGTGGCCGCCGACCCGACGCTGGAGATCGTCCGCTTCGAGAAGGCCGACCTGAAGCCGACGAAGGCTCAGCTGGCCTTCCGCGAGCGCTGGCTGGGCGCGGAGACGGCGGGCAAGTAGGCGCCGCCCGCGCCCTCGTCGGTCAGGCTTCGACGGGGCCGCCGATCAGGGGGGCGGGCCGGCGGCCGGGTCGCGGATGGTCTGCAGGACCTGGGCCTTCTCGACCATGTCGCGGTCGTCGATGGCCCGCTGGGCGGCCTGCGCCGGGGTCTCGCAGATCTTGGTCTTCATCCGGCTGCCAAGCACCGTGTCCTTACGACAGACCAGGCCGTCCTTGTTGACCTTGCCCTCGACCACCGCCTTGGGCGGCGTCGGCGCGCTGAACGAGGCGACGGGCGCGGTGCTCTGGAACAGCGCGACAAGCAACGAAGCGGTCATGCGGAACCTCCTGCGGAGGCGGTGCGCCTCCCTTGAAGGTTTCAATGTGACCGCAATGTTACCTGGCGGCGAGCGACGTGCGCCGGAGGGCGCTGAAATCGCGACAAACGCGCGGTCCGGGGCGGCCGCCTGCCCGCTGCGGCGGCATGCCGCGGGCGACTTAAGGGGTGGGCAAGCGGGCCGGACCTAGCTTGGCGGGATGCGGATCAGCACCATCACGAACTGGGCCTACGGCGCGACGGTCCTGCTCACGGGACTGGCGGGCGCCGCGTTCATCACCGCCGCCGACGCCGCCGACCGCGAGCGCGCGGCCGTTGAACAGCACCTGGCGCTGGACAGCGCCGCCGCCGACCTGGTGCAGGGCACCGAGGCGCTGACCGACGAGGCGCGCCTCTTCGCCATGCGCGGCCAGAGCCGCCACGCCGAGGCCTATGAGCGCGAGAAGGCCATCGACCGCACGCGCGAGCGGGCGCTTGACCGGGTCCGGCGGCTGGATCCGTCGGTGGAGGAACGACGGGCGCTGGCCACGGCCGAGGCCGACTTCGACGAACTGGTCCGCATCGAGGACGCGGCCGTGGCCGACGTGAAGGCCGGGCGGGCCGACCAGGCCAGGATCACCCTCTTCGGCCCCGAGCACGAACGCGCCGAGGCGCAGGTGATCGGCGCCCTGCAGTCGTTCCGCGCCCTGGTGACCACCCGTACCGAAGCCGAGATGCAGGCGGCGCGAATCGAGAGCGACCGGGCCAGCCTGGTGGCCAAGGGGCTGCTGACCACCACCGCGCTGCTGTTCCTGGCGGTGCTCTATTTCGTGCTGCGCCGGCGCGTGTCGGTGCCGCTGACCCGCATGACCGGCATCGTGACCCGGCTGGCCCGTCAGGATTTCGCGGTCGAGGTTCCGCTCGACCGCCGCCGCGACGAGATCGGCGACATGACCCAGGCCATCCAGGTGTTCCGCGAGAACGGCCTGGAGCGCGAGCGCCTCGAGGCCGAGCGTCGCCTGGACCAGCGCGCCAAGGACTGCATCCTGCAGATGACCCACCGGCTGCAGGCCTGCCAGACCCGGCAGGAGCTGGCCGAGGTGGTCGCCTGTTTCGCGCCGCAGACCTTCCCCGACCTCGCCGGCCGCCTCTATGTGCTGGACGAGCGCCGCAACGCGCTGGAGCTGATGGCCAGCTGGCTGGACCCCCAGGCCTCCGAGGCCAGTTTCCCGCCGAACGTCTGCTGGGGCGTGCGCCGCGGCCGCACCCATATCAACGACGGCCAGGACGGCGAGATCCCGTGTTCGCACGCCGGGCACGCGCCGGGAGCGACCCTCTGCGTGCCGCTGACCGCACAGGGCGACACCATCGGCCTGCTCTATTTCGAGGAGCTGCCGGCGGCCGAGGCGGACGCGCGCACCCCGCGCATCTACCTGGATCTGATGTCGGACAACGTCTCGCTGGCGCTCGCCAACCAGCGCCTGCGCGAACGGCTGGCCAGCCTGGCCGAGCGCGACGGCCTCACCGGCCTCTTCAACCGCCGCCGCCTCGACGAGATGCTGAAGGCGGCCGGCTTCGACGAGCCGCTGTCGTGCGTGATGGTGGATATCGACCACTTCAAGCGGTTCAACGACGCCCACGGCCACGACGCCGGCGACGCGGTGATGCAGCACGTCGCCCAGATCCTGGCGGACACGGTCGGCGACGCCGGCAGCGTCTACCGCTTCGGCGGCGAGGAGTTCACGATCCTGCTGCCCGGCTGCGCGCCCGCCGCGGCCTTCGAGGTCGCCGAGCGCGCGCGACGCTCGGTCGCCGCCGCGACCCTGGCGCATCACGGCCGCCTGCTGGGCCAGGTGACGATCTCGCTGGGCGTGGCCGTCTCGCCGCAGGACGCCTCCGTGGGCAGCCTGCTGCGCGCGGCGGACGCCGCCCTGCTGGAAGCCAAGGCTCAAGGCCGCGACCGCACCGTCGCCGCCCGCCCCCTGTCGCAGGAAGCGCGGCCGGCGGCGTAGGGCGACCGCTTCTCGGGGGCGGCCCGGGACGATCCGGGCCGCCATGCTCGGCTGGAGCCTCAGGCCACGGCCGCGAGCGGGCCTTTCCGCCGATGGCGCAGCAGCGTGCCCACGCCGCCGAACCCCATGATCATCATGGCCCAGGTCGCCGGTTCGGGCACGGCGCCCTGTACGCCGTAGCGAATGTTGTCGATGCCGGCCACGCTGGCGTCAGGACCCCACCGGATCACGATGCCGTCGAGAAACGCGCTGTTGACCGCCAGGCTTCGGTGCGTCGATCCGGTGCCGGTGCTGTAGACGCCGGCAACCAGTTCGTTGCCCAGAAGATCCGTGACCTTCAACGGCAGGGTCGGCGCGAAGTTGACGTACCCGACGAAATCGAAATCGAGCAGCGAGATCTTGTAGCCATCGCGCGCCTTCAGCGTGACCTGGCCAAGCGTCCCGTCGAGGTAGCTGCCCGCCGTCAGGACCTTCCCCAGATCGCCGTAGTTGGCGTAGAACTGGTGGGCCGCGCCCACCACCGTCCCGTCGGGCTTGATGTTCTGATAGGTGACGTCGACCGCATTGGTGTCGCCGTAGGTCTGCCGCATCACGCATCGAGAGGCGTTCACCACGCATTCGTCGGCGCCGGCGTCGAAGGTGATCGTGGTGGCCGCGCCGGCGGCGCTGCATATCGCGAGGCCGCACGACAGGGCGGCCCCGAAGAGGGTGGACTTAAGCTTCACTGGAATCTCCTTGATTGTCTGGTGGAGGGCGCGGCGGGGGCACGTCAGAAGCCGCCTCGCGCTCGCCGCCCTCTCGCTCAGCGCCCAGACCCGGACAACGGCCCAATCCGCCAATGCCATTCGCGGGCCGCCAGTTTTGCGGCAACGTTACAGGCGACCGGGTCCGCAAAGCCCCAGCGCAACACCTGGCCGACGTGAGGACGGGGGCGTGAGGTTCCGGAGCGGAGTCCGTCGCTGCGCGGGATCGTGCGAGACGGCGTCGCCTCGGCGGGCGCGACCGCCCTCAGGCGTCGTGCGCTTCGAGGCCTGATCGAACAGCCGCGAGGTAGGTTCTGCCGACAGGTACGGTCAAACCGCCCGTCAGCTCGATGAGCGTCTGATGACCCTCGCGGCGCAACCCGGCGACCTCCTTGCGCGCGACCCACCAACGCCTGTGTGCCTGAAGACCAAGCTGCGCCGGCAGGATCTGAACGGCTTCGCTGAGCTGCATGTGGATGAGCGCAGACCCACGGCGTGTGTGGACCATGAGGTAGTGGTCCTGCGCCTCGAGGGCCAACAGGTCCCGCCCCAGCCGGTCTGGGACGCGCGCGAAGAATGGATCGGTGTTCGGGGCGTCTACAGACGGCGCCGGCCTGTCTGCGGTCAGAAGCGGCCACAACGCGATGCCGGCGATGACCAACTCGACCGACGCCACCGAGAGATAGAGGGACCAGATCCGTCCTGGCGGCGTCGAGCGTCCGAACAGCACATCGAGCGTCCACGCCACGACGAACATGTACGGCAGGGTCGCGATCGACCCCAGGACCACGATCGCGGCGACCTTCGGCAGGCGTGCGAACGCCGGGACGGGACGCAGGACCTGCAGCGCGCCGATCGCCAGCACGTAACCGATCGCCACAAGGAAGAACCAGTAGGCGTAGCGATGGAGGGGCGCCATCGACTGGAACGAGCCGAACGGCCCCGCAAACCCCAGAAAAGCCCCGAGCGCGATCATTCCGTAGACGCTGATGAAGCGCGGGGAAGTCCAGGTTCGGGAGGAGGGCAAGGGCATCCTGCGGTGTCGGCGAGGGGCGAACGCTATTCGTGGGAACCGGCATTGTCGAGCTGACCGGATCCGAGCTTCACAGCGGTGCGCCGCTGCAGGTTTCCAGACCCAGTTCGTCTAGGGTGGACCTTGGCCGCTTCGCTGATGAGCGACTTCCTGCCCGAGCCGATCCCACCTCCCACCTCTCGCCCCTTGCCGCGCCGCGTCATGGCGGTAAGAGACCGCGCATCGGTTCGGGAGGCCTCCAGATGACCACCAGCAAGCGCGTCGTGCTGTCGAGTGACCACGCGGCCATTCCGCTGCGGCTGGCGATCGCGGCGCATGTGACGGCGCAGGGGTGGGAGGTGGTGGACATCGGGCCGACCAGCCCGGAGAGCACCCACTATCCCGAGCATGGCGCGGCGGCCGCGCGGCGGGTGGCGTCGGGGGATTGCGGACTCGGGATCATCCTGTGCGGGACCGGCCAGGGGATCATGATGGCGGCGAACAAGGTGCGGGGCGTGCGCTGCGGCGTCTGTTCCGACACCTTCTCGGCGCGGATGATCCGCCAGCACAACGACGCCAACATGCTGTCGATCGGCGCGCGGGTGGTGGGCGAGGGGCTGGCGCTGGAGATCGTCGACGCCTTCCTGGCCGCCGGGTTCGAGGGCGGGCGGCACGCGACGCGGGTGGAGATGATCGGGACCCTGGAGAGTGAGGGGCAGGGTTAGGCGCGGCCCCCGCCGCCGGCGCGGGGCGGTGGGGGACCGCCGGGGTTCGGCTAGAGCTCGCGGCCCAGGTACTTCTCGACCTGGCGCTTTTCCCAGTTCCCGCCGAGGAACGGGATGAAGTTGAAGACGCTGGCGCCGTGGGCCAGCACGCCCAGGCCCCAGCCGAAGGCCGGCCAGACGGCCCAGAGATACTGGGGCGAGGTGACGAGGTTCACCGCCACCAGCACCGAGATGATCACCACGTACTGGGTCAGGTGAATGTAGAAGGCCTTGACCTTGCGCACGTGGGCGAAGGCCAGGGCCTCGTCCGGGCGGACGTTCGGGTTGCGGCCGCTGGGGGCGGCCTCGGCGAAGTGCGGCGTATCCATTTCGGGCTCCTTCAGCTGGTTGAGATCGACCTCGAAGACCGCCGCCAGGGTGTTGAGCGTTTCCAGGCTGCCGGGTTGGCCGCGCTCGAGCCGCTGGATCGTGCGCACGCTGAGTCCGGAGATCTCGGCGAGCTGCTCCTGGGACCAGCCGCGCTTCAATCGCATCTTCTGAATCAGCATGTTCACGTTCCCTGTCGGTGATCGCCGACACCCTGGGCCGGCCGGCATTGGGCCGCCACGACAGCGCCCCGTCAACCGCCTGACATTCGCCCGACATAGGCGCGCCAGTGACCCGACACCGAGCCGACAGGCAAGCGGCTTGACGTCGAATTACGTATGTAGCAACTTGCACATACTACGACTGTAGTTTTTCGCATTCCGCCATGGCCCCCGGCCAGTCCGCCGCCGAGCCCCCAAGCCCGTCGACGGTGCGTTGGCCCTCTCCCGGCAGCGGGGGAGGGTCCTTTTTTCGGCGGATGCGTCAGGCGCGGCGGAAGACCCAGAGATCGCCGATGCCGCCGACGTCGATGGGCGGGCGGTCCAGGGCGAGCCCCGCCGTGGCGGCGGCGGGCAGGGGATCGGCCATGTAGTAGGTCAGGCGTTCGGGCGAGGCGCGGACGGCGCGGCCGGCGGCGTCGGTCTCCACATACTCCAGCACCTGTTCCAGGCGGCCGATCGGCTCGCGGAAGCTGCGCTCGCGCAGGAACATCACGAGCCGCCCGCCGCCGGGCAGGGGCTGGCTGAAGACAGGCCGGCTGGGATCGGCGGGGCCGAGGCCGCGCATGGTCTCCAGCCGCGGCAGATGGAAGGCGGCGAGACCGCCGGGGGCGAGGTGGCGCGCGCTCACCGCGAAGGTGTTCTTCCAGGCCGCGCCGGCCGGCACGTGGGCCAGGGTGAAGTAGGGACAGATCACCAGGTCGAAGGCCTGCTTGAGGTCGAGCGCGGTCATGTCGCCGCGGCGCAGGGCGATGCGGTCCTGCACGTCGGCGGGCAGGGCGGCGATCCGCGCCTCGGCCTGGGCCAGCATGGCCGGGGCGATATCGACCCCGGTGACGTGGAAGCCGCGCGCCGCCAGCCCGGCGGTGAGGCGGCCCGAGCCGGCGCCCAGCTCCAGGATGCGGCCGCCGGCGGGGGCGAGACCGGCGTAGATCGCCTCGTCCTCGCCCAGGCGCGGGTCGGCGGCCGTCACGAGGTCGTAGTGCGCGGCGCTGAGACTGCCGGGTGCGTAGTAGGGCGCCGTCTTGGCCATGGCGCGTTGTGCCGTGGCCGTTGCGTCTGATCAATGCGCGGCCCACAGTCCCGGCCGACCCTGGCCGTGAAACACCTCTTATCGGGGAGAGCGATGAAGAGCCTGATCCGTCGACTGTCGCGCCTGACCTTGGCGCTGACCCTGCCGCTGGCGCTGGCCGCCTGCGGGATCAACACGATCCCCACCAAGGAGGAGAAGGCCAAGGCCCAATGGGCCGAGGTGCAGAACCAGTATCAGCGCCGGGCTGACCTGATCCCCAACCTGGTGGCGACGGTGAAGGGCTATGCGGCCCAGGAATCCAGCGTGCTGATCGGCGTGAGCCAGGCGCGGGCCGGGGCGCTGCAGGTGCGCTCGGACGCCGGCATCACCCAGGACCCCGAGGCCTTCGCCCGCTATGCCGCCGCCCAGCAGCAGCTGTCGCTGGCCATCGCGCCGCTGCGGGTGCTGCAGGAGCAGTATCCCGACCTGAAGTCGAACGAGAACTTCATGGCCCTGCAGAGCCAGCTGGAGGGGACCGAGAACCGGGTGACCATCGCGCGGCGCGACTACAACGAGGCGGTCCGCGACTACAACCTGACGCTCCGGACCTTCCCGCAGGTGATCTGGGCCAAGACCGCGCACAGCGGCTCCAAGCCCATGCAGCTGTTCGAGGCGGCCGCGACGGCGCAGGCCGCGCCGACCGTGGACTTCGGCGCGCCGGCGGTGGGGACCACCCCGGGCTCGCCGCCGCCGGCCGCCGCCGCGCCGAAGTAGGCGCATGGGCCTCGGCGACGCGTCCGGTCTTCCCATGTGGAAGGGGGCGGCCCGCATGACGGGTCGGATGAGGGGGCTTGGCCGTCTCGTCGGCGCGTTGGCGTGCCTGATCGTGATGCTGCCGGCGCTGGCGCTGGCGCAGCCGAAGTTCCCGCCGCTGACCGGGCGGGTCGTGGACGACGCCAACCTGCTGTCGGCCTCGGCCGAGCAGGAGCTGACGGGCGAACTGGCGACGCTGGAGCAGACCACCGGCCACCAGGTGGTGGTGGCGACGCTGCCGAGCCTGCAGGGCTATGAGATCGAGGAGTACGGCTACCAACTGCTGCGGACCTGGGGCGTGGGACGCAAGGACCAGGACGATGGGATCATCCTGATCGTGGCGCCCAACGAGCGGGCGGTGCGGATCGAGGTGGGCTACGGCCTGGAGCCGGTGATGACCGACGCCCTGTCGAGCCTGATCCTGCAGCGGGCGGTGCTGCCGGCGTTCAAGGCCGGGAACTACGAGCAGGGGATCGTCGCGGGGACGCGCGAGATCATCAAGCAGGTGGGCCTGCCGCCCGAGGAGGCCAAGGCCGCCGCGGCGCAGGCCGAGGCGCGGCGGGCGGCCGAGGTGCGCGGCTCGGACGACGCCAACCCGTTCGTGGTGATCTTCTCGATCTTCGTCTTCCTGTGGGTGCTGAGCGGGATCATGCGGCTGTTCGGCGGCCGGCGGGCGGGCGGCCTGTGGTGGCTGCTGCCGTTCCTGATCTCGAACTCCAGCCGCGGCGGCGGGAGTGGGTGGAGCAGCGGCGGCGGAGGGGGCTGGAGCAGCGGCGGGGGCGGCGGCGGCTTCTCG
>JBFMGV010000084.1:0-34422 GCA_040752615.1 Pseudomonadota bacterium
TTCTCAGGTCTGCTTAGATCTTGCCGACGAGGTCGAGGGACGGCGCGAGGGTCTTCTCGCCTTCTTCCCACTTCGCCGGGCAGACTTCGCCCGGATGGCTGCGGACGTATTGCGCGGCCTTGACCTTGCGGAGCAGTTCGGCGGCGTTGCGGCCGATGCCTTCGGCGGTCACTTCGGTGAACTGGATGACGCCGTCCGGGTCGACCAGGAAGGTGCCGCGGTCGGCCAGGCCCTGGCCCGCGCGCATCACGCCGAAGTTGTTGGTCACGACGCCGGCCGGGTCACCGACCATCGTGTACTTGATCTTGCCGATGGCGGGCGAGGTGTCGGCCCAGGCCTTGTGCGAGAAGTGCGTGTCGGTGGAGACCGAATAGATCTCGACGCCCAGCTTCTGGAACTCGGCGTAGTTGTCGGCCAGGTCTTCCAGCTCGGTCGGGCACACGAAGGTGAAGTCGGCCGGATAGAAGAACACGACCGACCACTTGCCCTTCAGGTCAGCGTCGCTGACCGAGACGAACTTGCCGTCCTTATAGGCTTGGGCGGTGAACGGCAGGATCGTGGTGTTGATCAGAGACATCAGGGGCTCCCGGTTGAAACGTCGGAGGCTGATGTAAGGGGCGATTTCGCATATGCAAAATTGATTTTGCTATGCGGTAAGATAGGCAAAATCTATCGATCTGCCGCGATAGGTTTTTCCATGGGTTAGGGCGTGGCTTGGCGGGGGCGGTTGACCGGCGCGGGCTCGGTGGTCGCCGCCTATTGCGAGGCCCCGCGCGCCTCGATCCGTACGATGTCGACCAGGACGTCGCCCTGGACGAGGTGGATGAGGTCGTAGCGGTCGAGGGTGGGGTCGATGTGGCCCGGGGCGAGGGCGAAGCGTTCGCCACGGGCGACGGGCGGGCCTGCCTTGGGGCGGACCAGCATGCCGTGCTCGTCGCCGAAGAAGCGGAAGGCGCTGTCGGCGAAGCGGGGCGTCAGGGGCTGGGGCGTCGGGCCGTCGGTGGAGAAGGCCTTCAGGCCCGCGTCGAGGGTCACCCACTTCGGGTGGTTCGTGGTGATGACGGTCGAGGCGATGGTGAGCGCCTGTTCGAACGCTCCGTCTGGGTCGGCCTTGAGGGCGTCGCGATACTCGCGGTCCATGAAGGCATAGGAGCCCGGCTGCACCTCGTTGAGCACGCCCTGGGCCGCGTCGGCGGTGAAGGTGCCGGTGCCGCCGCCGGTGATCACGTCCACCGCGCCGCCGACGGCCCGGATCGCCTCGGCCGCGGCGGAGAGCTTCTTCATGCCCTCGGCGGTCGCGGCGGCGCGGGCGTTGGCGCCCTCCATGTGCTGCCAGGCGCCGCCGTAGCCCTGGACGCCCAGGAGGCGCAGGTTCGGCTGGGCGAGGACGGCGTGGGCGACCTCGGCGGCCTGGGCGGCGTCATGGCAGCCGGTGCGGCCCATGCCGACGTCGATGTCGATGACGACCTGGATCGGCGCCGTGGCGGCGTCGGCGAGTTCCCGGGCGGCGTCGGGGTGGTCCAGCACGATGCGGAAGTCCGGCAGGTCGGCGGCCAGGCGCGCGGCCCGCGCCGCGTTGACCGCGCCGGCGATGGGTGAGGTGACCAGAATCTGGCCGATGCCGGCCGCCGCCAGCGCCTCGGCCTCGGCCAGCTTGGCGCAGCAGACGCCGACGGCGCCGGCCTCGATCTGCCGCCGGATGAGGGCGGGGCACTTGTGGGACTTGGCGTGGGGGCGCAGGGCCAGGCCCGCCTGGGCCGCGCGGGCCGCCATCCTCGCCACGTTGCGGTCGAAGGCGTCGAGATCGAGCACCGCCGCCGGCGTCGGGATCAGGTCGCGAGATCCGGGCTGGCCCAGCACCGACAGGGCGTAGGCCACGTGCGGCTTGGCGGCCAGCGGGCCCAGGTGATCGCGGACGGACTCAGGTGAGGTCATGGCGCACAGAACCATGTCGTGCCTAAGCTTGAGAAGCACGTGTCGCCAGAGAGCGCCGGCGTCCATCGGGAGAGAACATGACCAAGACCATCTTCATCACCGGCGCCTCGACGGGCCTGGGCCGGGCCACCGCGCTGCTGTTCGCAGGGAAGGGCTGGAAGGTGATCGCCACCATGCGCGATCCGTCCAAGGAGGCCGAGCTCAAGGCGACGGCGAACGTCACGGTCATGGCGCTGGACGTCACCGATCCGGCGCAGATCGCCGCGACGGCCAAGGCGGCCCTGGCGCTGGGTCCCGTCGACGTGGTGTTCAACAACGCCGGATACGGCCTCTCCGGCGCGTTCGAAGGGGCGACCGACGACCAGCTGCAGCGCCAGCTGAATACCAATCTGCTGGGCGTGATGCGGGTGACCCAGGCCTTCCTGCCGGCGCTGCGCGAGCGCGGGGAGGGGACGATCATAACCACCACCTCGATCGGCGGCCTCGTCGCCTTCCCGTTCAACTCTGTCTACCACGCCACCAAGTGGGGCCTGGAGGGCTGGAGCGAGAGTCTCGCCTACGAGCTGGAGCCCTTCGGCATCAAGGTGAAGACCATCGCGCCCGGCGGCATCGCCACCGACTTCGCCGGTCGTTCGCTGGTGGTGACGCCACACCCGGCCTACCTCGACGCGATCGCCAAGGTGACCTCGGTGTTCCGCGACCCCGCGCGGCGGGTGAACAGCTCGACCGCCGAGCAGGTGGCCGAGGACGTCTGGGCGGCGGTGAACGATCCGGCCGACCAGGTGACCCATGTGTCGGGGAACGACGCGAAGGCGTACTACGCCATGCGGCTGAAGGACGGCATCGCCGCGTTCCGCAAGACGGTGCGGGCGAGCTTCCTGGGAGGCTGAGGCCGAGGCGTCATGCTCCGGACGGGCCGGGCGGTGACGGCCGGCTCCTAGTCGCCCATGAAGGCCGGCATCCAGCCTTCGTGGGCGGTGCGCAGGTCGGAGAGGGCCAGCTCGAACTCGCCCTCGACGACGATCGCCTCACCGCCGGCCTCACCGAGGATGGCGGCGGGCACGCCGGCCGCGCGGGCGGCGGCCAGCACCGGAGTCGCGTCGGGCAGGGCCACGAGGTAGCGGGCCTGGTCCTCGGCGAAGAGGGTCACGAAGGGCACGCCCTCGAGCCGCACCGTGGCGCCGACATTCGAGGCCATGGCGGTCTCGCACAGGGCGGCGACGAGGCCGCCGTCCGAAAGGTCGTGAACGGTGCGCAGGGCGCCCGACTGGATCAGGCCGCGCACGAGGTCGCCGGTCTTCCTTTCGAGAGCCAGGTCGACCGGCGGCGGGGCGCCGTCCTCGCGGCCCGCGATCTCGCGCAGGTACATGGAGGCGCCCAGTTCGCCCTTGGTCTCGCCGATGAGGACCAGGGTGTCGCCGGCGCGCATCGAGGCGAAGTCGGCGCGCTTGGCGTAGTCGGCGATCAGGCCGACGCCGCCCACGGTGGGCGTGGGCGGAATGGCCGCCCCGTTGGTCTCGTTGTAGAGGCTGACGTTCCCCGACACGACGGGGAAGTCGAGCGCGCCGCAGGCCTCGGCCATGCCTTCGATGGCGCGGACGATCTGGCCCATGATCTCGGGCCGCTCGGGATTGCCGAAGTTGAGGTTGTCGGTGATGGCGATGGGCTCGGCGCCCACGGCCGTCAGGTTGCGCCAGGCCTCGGCCACGGCCTGTTTGCCGCCCTCGTAGGGGTCGTTCTGGACGTAGCGGGGCGTGACGTCGGAGGTGACGGCCAGCGCCTTGCGGCCGCCGTGCACGCGCACGATCCCGGCGTCGGCGCCGGTGGCGCTGTCCTCCAGGGTGTCGGCCATGACGTGGCGGTCGTACTGCTCCCAGATCCAACGCTTGGAGGCCATGTCGGGGGCCGACATCAGTTTCAGCACCGCGGCCTTCAGGTCGCCGGGCGTGTTGACGTCGGCGACGCCCAGGCGCGGTTGCGGCGCGGGGGCGGTCCACGGGCGGTCGTAGAGCGGGGCGTCGTCGAACAGAGGCGCCAGCGGCACGTCGGCCACGACCGCGCCGTGATGCTTCAGAACCAGGTGACCGGTGTCGGTGGTGACGCCGATGATGGCGGCGTCCAGGCCCCACTTCTCGAAGATGGCGTGGCCATCGCGCTCGCGGCCGGGCTTCAGGATCGCCAGCATCCGCTCCTGGCTTTCCGAGAGCATCATCTCATAGGCGGTCATGCCCTCTTCGCGCTGGGGCACGTTGTCGAGGTCGAGCTCGATGCCGACCCCGCCCTTGCCGGCCATCTCGACCGACGAGGAGGTCAGGCCCGCCGCACCCATGTCCTGGATCGCGGCGACCGCGCCCGAAGCCATCAGCTCCAGGGTGGCCTCGATCAGCAGCTTCTCGGCGAAGGGGTCGCCGACCTGCACGGTCGGGCGCTTCTCCTCGGCGTCCTCGCTGAACTCGGCCGAGGCCATGGTGGCGCCGTGGATGCCGTCGCGACCCGTCTTCGAGCCGAAATAGACCACCGAGAGGCCGGCGGCCGGGGCGGCCGAGTAGAAGATCTTGTCCGCGTCGGCCAGGCCCACGCACATGGCGTTGACCAGGATGTTGCCGTCATAGCCGCGGTGGAAATTGGTCTCGCCCGCGACGGTGGGCACGCCCACACAGTTGCCGTAGCCGCCGATACCGCTGACCACGCCCGAGACGAGGCGTTTGGTCTTGGGGTGGCTGGGGTCGCCGAAGCGCAGGGCGTTCAGCAGCGCGATCGGCCGCGCGCCCATGGTGAAGACGTCGCGCATGATGCCGCCGACGCCCGTCGCCGCGCCCTGGTAGGGCTCGATGTAGGACGGGTGATTGTGGCTCTCCATCTTGAAGATGCAGGCCTCGCCGTCGCCGATGTCGATGACCCCCGCGTTCTCGCCCGGGCCGCAGATCACCTTCGGCCCCTTGGTGGGGAACTTGCCGAGGTGCTTGCGGCTGGACTTGTACGAGCAGTGCTCGGACCACATCACCGAGAAGACGCCCAACTCGACGTCGTTCGGCTCGCGGTTCAGCCGCTTCACGATCAGGTCGTACTCGTCCGACTTCAGGCCGTACTCGGCGGCCTTTTCGGCCATGGTCTTGGCGGGGGAGGCGCTCATGGCGCGCCTATAGCGGGACTCTGGCGGGAGCGCGATACCCGCCCGCTACTTCGCCACCATGTCACGCTTCAGCCAGCGGCAGGTGAGGAAGAAGAAGCCGCCGCCGACCGCGTACAACCCGGCCGTGATCAGCAGCGAGCGCTGCAGGCTCTGCGGGTGGGCGACCGCGCAGACCTGCTGGTCGGCCACGGCCAGGGCGGCGCGGGCCGCGCCCTCGCACGCCTTGCGGGTGAGGTCGGCGGCGCCCAGGTCCGCGACCTGCAGGTTGAAGATGAAGTCGCTCAGCGCGCCGATGAACAGCGGCCCCAGGCCGTAGCCCAGCAGGTTGACCACGAAGAGCAGGATCGCGGTGGAGACCGCCCGGACCTGGGCCGAGACCACGCCCTGGCCGATCGTGTACTGGGCGGCGAGGTAGCCGTACTTGATGCCGCTGCCGATCGCGAGGCCGACCAGGCAGAGCCAGAGATTGTGCGTGGTGAAGGCCACTACATAGAACGGCACCGAGGCGGTGAGGCCGATGCCGGCCAGCCAGGCGATGGCGTTGGGGTGCTTCGCGCTCAGCTTCTCGGCCAGCCAGCCGGTGGCGACGGTGCCCAGGGCGGCGGTCAGGGCCACCGGCACGTTCACCCACAGCGCCGCCTCGCCGGCGGAGAGGCCGAAGCTGCGGTTCAGGAACAGCGACTGGAACGAGGCGATGCCATAGCCGCAGAAGGCGGCGATGGTGGCGGCCACGGTCATGGTCCAGAACGACGGCTTGGACGCCAGTTCCTTCAGGCCGTCCGAGAACTTCGGCCGCTCCTTGCGGATCGTGCCGGGCGGGTCGGTGTAGCCGCGCGGCGGCTCCTTCACGGTCAGCTTGAGGACGACGGCGACGATGATCCCGGGCACGCCCAGCACGAAGAACGCCGCCCGCCAGCCGAAGGCGTCGGTGATCGGGCCGCCGATCAGGTTGGCCAGCAGGCCGCCCAGCGTCACGCCCATGGCGTAGTAGCCGAGGGCCGTGGAGCGGCTCTTGGGCGGATAGTAGTCGGCGATCAGCGAATTGGCGGGCGGCGTGCAGCCTGCCTCACCGATGCCCACGCCGACCCGGCAGGCCAGCAGGATCCAGAACGCTCCGATGGTCAGCGACCCGATGGTCACCTCCGACGCCAGCCCGCAGAGCGCGGTCATCAGCGACCAGAGGGCCACGCAGACGGTCATGATCCAGACCCGGTGCCGGGTCTCGGCGAACTGGGCCAGCGGAATGCCGACGAAGGTGTAGAGCAGGGCGAAGCCGAAGCCGGTGAGCAGGCCGAACGCGGTGTCCGAGATGCCCAACTCGGGTTTCATCTGCGGCGCGACCACCGACAGCAGGCCGCGGTCGACGAAGTTCAGGATGTAGATGACCAGCAGCGCGGTGAGGACGTAGCTGCGATACCCCTTCGTGCCGAAGCCGTGGATGTGGCCGTCCTGCTGGGCGGTCGCGGTCTCGGCAGTCATGGTCGCTAGGTCCTTCCCCCTGGAGGGCGCGGACCGTACCGATCGTTCGATTCGGGCGCAAGCCGGCTCGGGCGCCGCTTCAGTCGCCGCCCACGGAGAACACCTGCGGGAGCAGGGCGAAGGCGGTGATGACCAGTCCGAGGGCAGGCCAGCGCCACCAGCCCATCCCGATCCAGGCCTTGGCGACGACACCGGCGAAGCGGCCTGGCTGCCGCTCGGCCTTCAGCAGCCGCAGGCCATAGATCGCCACGCCCGAGACGGACAGACCCGTCAAAAGCGCCCCGAACACGAACCAGACGACCTTGGTCGGCAACCCGCCCCACGTCCCGAAATGCAGCGGGTCGGCGGCCTCGGAGATGCGCTGGTGGACCGACAGGTCGCGACCGTCGGTGACCAGCCGGGCGGCGCCGGTGCTCGCGTCGGTCCAGACCGTATTGACGCGCGGCCGCACCAGGATCGCCCGGTCCTGGCCGTGGAAGACGAACGCGCCGGACTTGGCGGTGGGGAAGATCACGGCCTCGACCCGCAGATCCGGATAGGCCGCGCGGGCGGCGGCCAGGCCGGGTGCGAGACGGGCGGCGATCTCGGCGGGGGGCAGCTTGACGGCGGCGACCTTGGCGCGCGGACCGGGCGGCGCCTGGAGGCCGGTGCTCTCGGCGAGGTACCAGACGCCGGTGAGGATCATCAGGACGACGAACCACAGGCTCCAGAGTCCGGCGAGGCGGTGGAAGTCGCCAAAGGCCGTCCGCGCGTCGGTCATCCGGATGGGCTTCAGGAAGCCGCGCCACCATTTCTTGTAGACCACGAACGAGGTCGCGAGGCTGACCAGCAGGAGCAGCGCCAGGGACGAGACGATCGGCACGCCCCACTTCACGGGCAGGAAGAGGTGGCGGTGCATGTTGCGGAAGATCCGCTTGGCCCCGACCCAGTGACCTTCGCCCTGGACCACGCCCGTCGTGGGATGGGCGTAGACGAAGGCGAGGGCGCCGCTGGGCCGCTCGATCACCGCCGCGGCGGCGAAGCCGCGGTCGGGCGGCCCCTCGATCCGGGTGATCCGGGCCCCGGGCTCGCGGCGGGCCACCGCCTCGGCGATGGCGGGCCAGGCGACCGGGCCCGACACCGTCGCGGCGTCGACCCGCATCGCCGGCCGCAGCAGCCAGTCGATCTCGTTCGAGAAGACCGCGATGGTCCCCGTCAGGAAGATGAAGCTCATGAAGATCGCGAGCTTCAGTCCCACCCACTGGTGAACCGCCCACCAGATCCGCGAGGCCTTGCGCGGCTTGCGGGCGACGGGGGCGGCCAGATGGGGGGCGGCGGCGTCTACCACTGGCGCGACAGCTCCAGGAACACCGAGCGCGGCGCACCGGGGAAATGGCCCGTGCGGTCGATGAAGCCCGAGGCCGCGTAGGTGTCGTCGAACAGGTTGTTCACCCGCAGCAGCGCCTGCCAGGGGCCGCGCGTGTAGATGATCGAGGCGTCGAAGACGGTGTAGGGGCGCACCTTCTGGCCGCTGATCGAGGTGCGCACGTCGACGAAGTCGCCGCCCAGCGCCACGGCCAGGCCCAGGTCGGGGAACTGGTAGCGGGTCCAGAAGCCGAAGGTGTTCTCGGGCGCGTTGGCGAAGCGCTTGCCGACCGCGTTGGTCAGCACGGTGCGGCCGTTGTCCTTGGTGATCCGGGTGTCGTTGTAGGCGTACGAGGCGGTGACGACCCAGTTGGGCGTGACGTCGGCCGCCACGTCGACCTCGAAGCCCTTGCTGGTGATCTCGCCGAACGCGACCTGGTCGTTCACCCCGTCGCCGTCGACGTCGCCGCGCGGGTCGGCCTGCAGGATGTTGGTCCGCACGATGTGATAGGCGGCCATGGTGGTCTGGATACGGCCGCCGAGCAGCTCGGTCTTCACGCCGCCCTCGAACATCTCGCCCTCGGTGGGGGCGAAGGGGCCGCCGGCCTTCGGGTCCTGGCTCGCCACGCCCTGGGGCTCGAAGCTCTGCGCCCACTGACCGTAGATCGTGACGTCGGGGCGCACCCGATAGACGAGGCCGGCGCGCCAGGTGAGCGAGTCGTCCTCGAACCGGACGGCGCCGGTGTCGTCCTCGAATTCGTCGTAGCGGGCGCCGACCGTGGCGATGAGCTGGCCGATCGTGGCTTCGTACAGCGCATAGCCGCCCATCCGCTTCTGGTCGGTGGCGGTGCGGGTGAAGTTCGGCAGGACGTAGGTGGAGGTCGAGACGACGCCGTAGACCGGGTTGCTCAGGCTGAGCGGCGGCGGCAGGCCGGCGCGGACGGTGGTCCCGCCGGTGACGTTGCGGTTGTCGAGCGTGGCGTCCTGCTTGAACCAGTCGCCGCCGAACAGGATGCGGCTGCGCACCCCGCCCAGGTCACCCGACCAGATGCCGTTCACGCCGAGCGACCAGTAGTCCTGCTTGCGGATCTGGTCGCGGAACTGGCGGCGGGTGGAGTCGACCTTGCCGTCGCCGTTGGAATCGAAGAGCCCCTGAGGCTCGTGATACTGCTGGGTCTCCAGGCTGTTGGAGAAGCGCAGGCCGGCGTTGAGCGTCAGGCTCTCGGTGGGGCGCAGGTTCACGGTGGCCTGCAGGACGTCAGCCTCCAGGTTCAGGAAGTCGGTCGGCTCGTTGTGATTCCAGCGGCGGTCGGCGATGAACTTGCCGTGCGCGTCCACGGGCACGCCGCGCAGGCGGTTGGCGGGCAGGTCCTGCTCGTAGCGCGTCGCCTGCAGGACCACGTCGCCGATCTCGAACTCGTACTTCAGCCCGCCGTCGAGGATCAGCACCTCGTTCGCGGCGCCGCGACGGGGGGCGTTGCGATCCTCGTAGAAGACGCCGGCGCGGGCCGAGAGCCCCTCGACCGGCAGCGCGCCGTTGATCTCGCCCGAGGCGCCGTAGCGGGCCTCGGTCCCGACCACGCCCGCGATCCGGGCTGAGAACTCGCGCGTGGGCTTCTTGGTCACGTAGTTGAAGAGGCCGCCGGGGGCGCCGGGGCCGTACAGCATGCCGGCGGGCCCCTTCAGGAACTCCAGGCGCTCGACATTGAAGAGCTGCGGCACCGAGAAGCCGGCGTAGGGGTCGCCCCGCAGGCCGTCGAAGAAGATCTCCTCCTGGCGGAAGCCGCGCGCCGTGACGCCGGCGTAGGAGAAGAAGGTCACCCCCGAGATGTTGCGGTAGAGGTCCTGGGCGTCGCGCGCGCCCTGGTCGCGGATGAGCTCGGCGTTGATGACCTGGACCGTCTGGCTGGACTCCAGCGGCTCGGCCGGGATCCGGCCCACCGTGACTTCCTCGACCCGGTACAGTTTCTGGGCGCGGCCGGTGATGACGACCTCTTCGACCGACGGACCGCTTTCGTCATCGGCGAACGCGGCGGGCGCGACGCCCTGGATGGTCAGGGCAGTGGCGGCAAACAGCGCGCGGCGAAGCGTGACGGACAACGGAACCCCCTTGTTGCGAATGCGGATGCGAATGACTCGCAACAAGGTGATGTGTCAAGGCTGACACGAGGCGCCGCTGTGGATGGATCAGCGGGTCTGGCCGCCGTCCACCGGCACCACGGCGCCGGTCACGAAGCTGGCGAGGGGGCTCATGAGGAAGGTGGCGACCGAGCCGATTTCCTCGGGGCGGCCGAACCGCTGCAGCGGCACCTCGCGCTTGATCCAGCGGTTCCAGGCGTCGGCGCGGGGGCCGGTCGAGCGCGCCTCCCAGTCGCCGCCCGGGAAGACGATGTTGCCCGGGGCGATGGCGTTCACCCGCACCCCGCTGGCGCCGGCGATCCTGGCCAGCTCCTTGGCCAGGTGGTTCATCCCGGCCTTGGCGGTGCCGTAGGTGAGGGGCGTGCCCAGGGCGCCGAGGCCGGCGATCGAGGTGATCAGCAGCACAGAGCCCTCGCCGCGCGGGGTCATCCGGCGAAGGGCCGCCCGCGACAGGCGCCAGGCCGAGTCGAGGTTCTGGGTGAAGCCGGCGTCCCAGGTCTCATCGTCCACCTCGATGCCGGGCGGGCAGGGGTGGAGGCCGACGTTGGCGACCGCGCCGAAGATCGGACCGAACGTGTCCTCGGTGCGGGCGACCGCATCGTCGATCACCTTGGAGTCGCGCATGTCGCCGGCGATGGCGAGCAGCTTGTCCTCACCGTGAATGGCCGCCAGCCGGGCCCGGGTCTGCTCCAGCGCCTCGGCGCCGCGCGCGGTGATGGCCAGCTTGGCCCCCTCGGCGAGGCACGCCTCGACGATGCCCAGCCCGATGCCCCGGCTGCCGCCGGCCACGAAGATCACCTTGCCGTCGAGTTGCAGGTTCATGGCGCTATTCCCGCCCTTCGAGGATCGCTAGGGCCTGTTCGGCTAGGGGCGGGCAGCCGTTGATGGCCTCGCGCTCGCTGGCCAGGACGCCGGCGAGGGTGCGGGCGTAAACGCCCTGCGAGATCGAGGCGAGGCGGAAGATCGAGAAGGCCATCAGGAACGGCCAGTCCTCGATCTCCGAGCGGCCGGTGCGCTCGCAGTACTTCGCCACGTATTCGGCCTCGGTGGGGATGCCGCTGGCGGCCAGGTCGACGCCGTCCAGGCTGCCCCAACTGGGGGAGTGCGAGCGCCAGATGAAGCCGTTGTAGGCGATGTCGGCCAGCGGGTGGCCGATGGTCGAGAGTTCCCAGTCCAGCACCGCGACGATGCGGGGCTCGGTGGGGTGGTACATGACGTTCTCGAGCCGGTAGTCGCCGTGGGCGATCGAGACCGACTGGTCGGCGGGAATGCGGGCCGGCAGCTTCTCGATGAGCGCGTCCATGGCCGGAATCGTCTCTGTGGCCGCGTCGTTGTACTGGCGCGTCCAGCGGGCGACCTGCCGCTCGAAGTAGTTGCCGGGTCGGCCGTAGTCGCCCAGGCCCACCGCCTCGAAATCGACCTTGTGCAGCTTGGCGAGGGTGGCGTTGAGGTCGTCGTAGATCGCGGCGCGCTCGGCCGGCGTCATGCCGGGCAGGCTGGCGTCGCGGAAGATGCGGCCTTCCAGGTAGTCCATGACGTAGAAGGCGGTGCCGATGACGTCCGGATCCTCGCACAGCGCGCGCATGCGGGGCACGGGGATGTGGCCTTCCAGCGCCTTCATGGCGCGGTATTCGCGGTCCACCTGGTGGGCGCTGGAGAGCAGCTGGCCCGGCGGCTTCTTGCGCAGGACGTAGCGCGCGCCGTCCGCCCCCGTGAGCAGGAACGTGGGATTGGAAGCCCCGCCCTGGAACTGCTTCACGTCCAGCCGGTCGCCCACCTCGGGCACGCGCTCGCGCAGCCAGGCGTGCAGTTTGGCCTCGTCGAAGCGGTGCTTCTCGACGACGTCGCGGACGGGCGGATCGGTGGTGGTCACGGTCATGGGGCGACAGTGAGAACCCTGCCGCGACGGCAGACAACCGCCCGCGACGTCAGCGCTGGAAGAGCTGGAGCAGGTAGGAGGGCTGCTGGTTGGCGATGCGCATGGCGATGAGCGCCAGCTGCTGGCGCACCTGCAACGCCTGGAGGCGCGCCGACTCCTTGGCGAGGTCGGCGTCGACGAGGTTGCCGATGCCCTCCTCGATCACGTCCTGCTGCTTGTCGACGAACTTCAGGTGGTTCTCGAGCGCCTTCGACCCCGTGCCCAGGCGGCTGACGGCGGCGTTCACCCGATCGGTGGCGGCGTTGATGTCGGCGATGCCGGTGGGACCGAGGCCGGCCAGCAGGTCTGCGGGCATGCCGCTGAGCATCGCGCCGCCGGTCGACATGTCCTCATGGTTCACGTCGATGGTCGAGGTGGCGCTGGTGTTGGCCAGGGCGCGGACCTTGTCGGCCGAGCCGCCGCCGGCCAGCAGGTTGAGACCGCCGAAGGTGGCGTTGGAGACCGCCGTGTCGATCTGCTTGCGCAGCGACTGGTACTCTTCGTTGATCGCGGCGCGGGCCGAGCTGGAGACGTCGTAGTCCTGGGCCGAGACGGCCAGGGCCTTCATCTGATTGAGCAGGTCGGACACGGTCTCGCTGGCCGACAGCGCCACGTCGACGACGCCCATGTTGCGCTGGAGCGAGCCCTTCACCGAGTCCAGCGCGCGCAGTTCGCTGCGCTGGTTCTGGGCAATGGCCCAGATGGCGGGATTGTCCTTGGGGCTGTTGACCTTCCTGCCGGTGGTGATCCGGGTCTGGACCTCGAACAGCTCGGCATTGATCGCATTGAAGGCCGCGATCGCCTGCATGGCGGCGACGTTCGTATTGATGCTGTTGTACGGCATCACGCGACCCAGGTTCACAGGACGGCCGGCGGGCAGCCGTGGGACGTTCTGCCCCACGGCGACCCTGGCATTCGGCTACTTTCCCGAGTGTTACCCGCGGACCGCTACTGGACCGGAACTACCGGAAGCTCGATCGACGAGGCGGTGTCGCCGCTGATGTAGATCCGCTGGGTGGCCTTCTTGTAGTCCTCGGGCTTGGCGAAGAAGACGTTGGGCACGAAGGTCTGCGGGTTGCGGTCGTAGAGCGGGAACCAGCTGGACTGGACCTGCACCATGATCCGGTGCCCCGGCTTGAAGACGTGGTTCGTCGGCGGCAGCTCGTAGCGGTACTTCCGGACCTTGCCGGCCGGGATCGGCGTCGGCTTCTCGAAGCTCTCGCGATAGCGGCCGCGGAAGATCTCCATCGCCACGCCCAGCTCGTAGCCGCCCATGGACGGATCGCTGGGGACCTGGTCGGGATAGACGTCGATCAGCTTCACGACCCAGTCGGAGTCGGTCCCGCTGGTGGAAGCGAAGAGGTTGACCACGGGCTCGCCCGAGATCTTCAGCGGCGCCTTCAGCGGTTCGGTGACGAAGGTCAGCACATCGGGGCGGCCATCGACGTGGCGCTGGTCCGAGGTGAGCCAGAAGCGCCACTGGTCCTGGTCGTCCCAGCGCACGGGGCGGCGGACATAGGGCACCGGCTTGGCGGGATCGGAGACATACTCCTCGAACATCGGCCCGCCCTTGGCCATGGCCTTGTCGAACGACAGGCCCAGGCCGGGGTTGAGATAGAGCGGCTTCAGCTCGGTGGTCTGCGGGTACTTCTGGAGCCGGTCCCACTCCATCCTGCCGCTGTCGAAGATGAACACCGGCGGGATGTTCGCCTTGGGGCCGCCCGTCTTCAGGTGCTGGTCCAGGAAAGGCTTCATCACCTTCAGCCGGAACTCGGTGGCGGTGTCGCCCGGCAGCTTCAGGTTCGGACCGAGCTGGCGCTGTTCGTAGTTGACGCCGGAGTGCCGCCAGGGGCCCAGCGCCAGGAAGTTCATGTCGTTGTTGGTGTCCTTGGCCTCGGTGGCCTCATAGGCCTTGATTGCGCCGTAGATGTCCTCCTGGTCCCAGAGGGCGCCGACCCACAGGGTCGGGACCTTCAGCGGCTCCTTGGCGAGGATCTTGTCCAGCGCCTGGCCCTGCCAGAAGGCGTCATAGGACGGGTGCTCCGAGATCTTGCGCCAGGCGGGGATCTGGTCGAGGCCGGCGGCCTTGGCGTAGTCGCCCGCCGAGCCGGCACGGAGGAAGTTGTCGTAGTCGTCGAAGGCCTGGCGCGGGATGTCGTCGCCCTGGCCCTTCTCGGTCATCTGGCTGGTGAACCAGTCGAAGTTGATCATCCGGAACGCGCCGTTCTGGAACCAGTCGTCGCCCATCCAGCCGTCGACCATCGGGCTCTGCGGCACGGCGGCCTTCAGCGCCGGGTGCGGATTGATCAGCGCCATGGCCGAGGTGAAGCCCGGGTAGGATGAGCCGGTGATCCCGACACGGCCGTTGGACTCCTTGGTGTTCTTCACCAGCCAGTCGATGGTGTCGTAGGCGTCGGTCACGTGATCGACGTCGGTCTTGTTCAGCGGACCGCGGATCGGGCGGTTGAGGACATAGTCGCCCTCCGACCCGTACTTGCCGCGAACGTCCTGGTAGACCCGGATGTAGCCGTCGGCGAGGAACGGCTCGTCCACCATCTGGCCGGTGGCCGCCGCCGAGGGGGACAGCGCGCGCTGGGCCGCCTTCCTGGCGTTGTAGGGGGTGCGGGTCAGCAGGATCGGCGCGTCCTTCGCCCCCTTGGGGATGATCATCACCGTGTAGAGCTTCACCCCGTCGCGCATGGGGACCATGACCACGCGCTTCTCGTAGTCGTAGGCGCCCTTGGGCCACTCGAACTTGGTGGCGATGTCGGGGGTCATGGTCGGCGTCGCGGATTGTCCCGGGGCGGGCTGGCCGAGGGCGGGCGCGGCGGCGAAGGCGAGCGCGGCGACGGCGGCCGCTAGCGGAATGCGCAGATTCATGCTCCGACCGTAGCAAGGTGTGTTCGCGTGCGCGACGGGTGACGGAGGGCTTTGCGTTGAAGGTCAAAGGTGCGGCGACAGGCGCGATGCTCGGCCTCCTGGCGGGGCTGATGGCGACCACGGCGCTGGCGGCGCCGGGCGACGCCGACGGCCGGTTCAAGGCGCTGTACGAGAAGGAGTGGGCCTGGCGGCAGGACGAGCTGGCCCGCAGCGACGGCCCGGAGGAGGACCGCCTCGACCCGCGCCTGCCCAAGGTAGACGCCGCCAGCCAGCAGAAGCGACTGGCCTACTGGCAGGACGTCAGGAAGCAACTGGACGGCATCCCGATGGCCGACCTGTCGGCCGAGCAGCGGGTGAACTTCCAGATCTATCGCGACCAGATCGACGTGCTGGTGAACCAGCAGCGGTTCCGGGAGTACGAGAAGCCGTTCAACTCGGACTCCTCGTTCTGGTCGAGCTTCAATTACAAGGCCCGCCGCACGTTCATCGACGCGACCGACTACCGGAACTACATCTCGCAGCTTCGCGACATCCCGCGCTATTTCGCCGAGCAGCAGGTGAACATGCGGGCGGGGCTGAAGCGCGGGTTCACGCCGCCGAAGGCGACGCTGGTGGGCCGCGAGGTTTCGGTCTCGGCGACGGTGGATGCGAAGACCGCCGAGGACACGCTGTTCTGGAAGCCCTTCACCCAGATGCCGGCGTCGATCCCGGCGGCTGAGCAGGCGGCGCTGAAGGCCGAGGCCAAACAGGTGATCGAGGGGCAGGTGAAACCGGCCTACGCCACCCTGCTGACCTTCCTGCGCGACGACTACATCCCCAAGACCACCACCAAGCTGGCGGCCGAGGCGCTGCCGGACGGCAAGGCCTACTACCAGGCCCAGATCAAGGAGTTCGCCACCGTCGACCTGACGCCCGAGCAGATCCACGCGCTGGGGCTGGCCGAGGTCGCCAAGATCCGGGCGCAGATGGAGGACGTGCGGAAGGAGACGGGCTTCGCTGGCGACCTGCCGGCCTTCTTCACCTACCTACGCACCGATCCGAAGTTCTATCCCAAGACCGAGCAGGAACTGCTGAACACCGGCGCCTGGATCGCCAAGCGTGTGGACGGCAAGCTGGGCGCCTATTTCGGCTGGCTGCCGCGCAGCCGGTTCACGATCATCCCGGTGCCGCCGGACATGGCGCCGTTCTACACCTCGGCCCGGGGCGGCAAGAACGCCTACCTGATCAACACGTACAACCTGCCCTCGCGGCCGCTGTACAACATGACGGCCCTGACCCTGCACGAGAGCGCGCCGGGCCACTCGTTCCAGGGCGGACTGGCCGAGGAGCAGGACGGGCTGCCGGACTTCCGCCGCTACGTCTACATCTCGGCCTTCGGCGAGGGCTGGGCGCTGTACTGCGAGTACCTGGGGCTGGAGATGGGGATGTACGACACCCCCTACGACCGGTTCGGCTACCTGACGTTCCAGATGTGGCGGGCGGCGCGGCTGGTCGTCGACACCGGCATCCACCACAAGGGCTGGACCCGGGCCCAGGCGATCCAGTTCCTGCACGACAACACGGCCCTGTCGGACCACGACATCGAGATCGAGGTCGACCGCTACATCTCCTGGCCGGGCCAAGCGGTGAGCTACTACCTGGGCATGATGGCCATCAAGGAGGCGCGGGCGAAGGCCGAGGCCGCGCTGGGCCCCAAGTTCGACATCCGCGCCTTCCACGACACGGTGCTCTCCATGGGCAGCGTGCCGATCCCGGTGCTGCACGCCCGCATCGACCAGTTCATCGCCGAGGGCGGCAAGGATCCGATGCCGGTGACCTTCCAGAAGGAGAAGAGTGCACCCTGACCGATCGGCCGCGGCGGCGCGTCAGCGCCCGGGGGACCAAACCGCGGAATACGCGGAAGGACGCTGAAGAGGGCGTGCCTCCTGAGCCTCCCGCGTATTCCGCGGTTCCTGGAGACTGCGCCCGCGGCGCGCGGAGCCGTCTGGCGGGGTGCGAGGCGAGCCGGCTTCTCCCGCTGGGAGGGCGCCTAGGCGCTGGCCAGGGCGCTCTGGAAGAGGATGGCGCCGTCGGCCGAACCCAGCTCGACCTCGAAGGCGCGGTCCGGGTGCGGCATCAGGCCGAGGACGTTGCCCTTGGCGTTGACGATGCCGGCGATGTTGCGGAGCGAGCCGTTGGGGTTGTCGAGGTAGCGGAAGACCACCTGGCCCTCGCCCTCCAGACGGTCCAGCGTCTCGTCGTCGGCGAAGAAGTTGCCCTCGCCGTTGCCCACGGTCATCGCCACCTGGCGGCGGCCCGCGTAGCCGGCGGTGAAGCGGGTCTGGCTGTTGGTGACCTCGAGTTCGACGGTCTTGCAGACGTACTTGAGCTTCTCGTTGCGCAGGAGGGCGCCGGGGAGCATCCCCATCTCGCACAGCACCTGGAAGCCGTTGCAGATGCCGACCGTGGCGACGCCGCGCTCGGCCGCCGCCTTGACCTCGGCCATGATCGGCGACAGCGAGGCCATCGCGCCGCAGCGCAGGTAGTCGCCATACGAGAACCCGCCCGGCAGGACGATCAGGTCGACCCCGTCGGGCAAGGCGGTGTCGCCGTGCCAGACCATGTCCACGCTGGCGCCGGTGGAGCGTTCGATCGCCACCTTGCAGTCGCGGTCGCAGTTGGAACCCGGGAAGACGATGACGGCGGCTTTGGTCATGGCGCGGGGCCTTATCACTGTTCAGGGCCGGGGGGGAGGCTGTGACTTGGGAAGACGCCCGTCCGCGCGCAATTCCGCCTTGGCGACGGCGAGGAGGCGGGGCGTCGTGAACGGATCGGGCCAGGCGCTGGTCTGCGGCTCGGCGGCCATGGCGGCGGCGCGCGATTCGGTCGCGATCGCGAACAGACGACGCGCGGCGGGCAGTTCGTCGGCGTCGGCGGCGCGGGCGGCCGCCTCCATCGCCATGTCGGCATGGGCGTAGCGTTGCTGGGCGCCGGTGTAGATCCGCCGCCGGCGTTCGGAGCATTCGACCACGACCGCCCACGCCCTGGCGGTGGTCGCCGCGTGGGTGCAGTGGACCACGAGGCTGTTGCGCTGCGACTCGTCCGCCTCGGCGAGATAGGCGTCGAAGCCGGCGAGGCCGCGACCCGCCGCGATGTCGAGTTCAAGCTTGTCGACGGGGGACAGCGAGGCGATGGCGCCGGCCTCGGCCTGCCGTCCCCGGGACCAGAGAAGCCGCGCCGCGGACTCCGCATAGAGAGACGGCCGCGCCCGGGCTCCCTGCCGCGCCCAGCCGGCCGCCCGTTCGAGCAACTGCCCGGCGCGGTCGGGGCGGCCGACCTGAACCCAGGCCTGCATCAGCGGCTCGAACAGCTCGGCGCCCCTGGTCGGCGAGAGAGTGGCTTCCAGGGCGTCGAGTCGGGCCGTGGCGGTCGCCGGGGTGGCGGTGCGCAGCACCAGGGGGAAGCGATAGCGGTTCTCCGCGATCCGGGCGTCGCGCAGCAGCCGGTCGGCGAGGGGGCGGACCGTCTCCGGGCGCTGTGTGCGCAGGGCGGTGCGCAGGATGTGGTCCTGCATCTGGCCGATGCGATCGTCGAGCTCGGCGCTGACCTCGGCGCGGGGGATGCGGGGGACTTGCGGCGGCGCCTGAGCGGCCCGGCGCTGTTCGGCGGCGATCCGGCTCATTTCCCGGGCCACGGCGGGATCATCGGCCAGCCCCATGCGGCGCAACTCGTCGGGCAGGCTCTCCGCCGCCGCGCGGGCGGCCGCCGCATTGGCGCGGACGGCCCGCTCCAGCGCCGCCGTCATCTCGGCGCGGATACCTTCGAACGCCGCGTCGCGATCCAGGGCGAGCGCCGCGGCGACGGCGGCGTCCAGCCGCCCGAGGTCAGCCAGCAGCCCGATGCGCACGAAGGGCGAGTCGATCAGCGTCAGCGCCCGATCCGCCCCGGCCTCATCGCGCAAACCGAGGCGCGCGAGCGCGAGCCCGGCGGCGGAGCTCCTGAACGTACGTGGGGCGGCCGGGTCGCGGATATCACGCTCCCAGGCGTCGGCGGCGGCCGTCGCCAGCGTGGCGCCGGGAGGATCGCGCAGCGCTTCCCCGCTCGCGAGCAGTTGCTGATAGGCCTCGGCGCGGGGAGAGGAGAGGTCTCCCTGTCCCGCGAAGAAGGGCGGGACCGGCGGGCTGGCCGTGGTGAGGGCCAGGATCGGGGCGAGGGCGTCGGCCGGCCCTCGACCCGCACGATCGAGCGCCCGCGCCTCGTCGGCCGCCGCCTTTCCCTCGTCCATGGCGGCGAAGAAGATGCGTTCGGACGGGTTGGCGCCCCGGGCGGCGGCGACGCCGTGGGCCGTGACGCCGAGCGAGGCGAGCAGGGCCGGTTGTTCGCGCAGCTCGCGCTCACGCCAGAGGGCGCTGCCGCCGTCGCGGTCGACCGCGATCCTCAGGAGGCACATTGCGCGGTCGGACGCGACGGCGCAGGCGGCGACCTCATCGTTCGCGGCCGTACCCGCGGCGGACACCGGCGCGGCCACCAGGGCCACGGCCGCGAGGGCGGCGGCTAGGCGCACTTGTCCAGGATGGGCGCGACCGGCGTGGCGTCGGGCGCGGGGAACGGCTCGCGGAAGGTGAAGGCGGCCAGCGATGGGCCGAGGCGCGCGATGACCTCCAGCTTCTCCATCCCCTCGGCGATGGTCGGCGTGTGGCCCGCCGGCACCCACCAGAGCGCCATGTAGGTCTCCATGGCCTCGAACCACTCGCGCCGGCGACGCATGATGTCGCGGTGGGCGGTGCGGTAGACATAGCCGGCCAGGGCGTCCAGGCCGGTCCAGACCGACATGTTGATCGCGAAGAGGGGATCGTCCGGCTTCGGCTGCAGGTCGGTGGCGTTGTTGCCTTCGCCCACCAGGCGCCAGACGAAGCCCGGCGTCGTCTCGGCGAGGGCGTTGATGCGGTCGAGGTTGTTCTTGAAGTCGGCGATCTGGGGATGGTCGAGCGGCTGGAGCAGGCGGCCCACGTTGATCTCGGCCAGATGCCAGGCGCTCATCGGATCACTTCCTCGTCCAGGTCTTCAGGCTGTCGAGATAGGCGTGAAGTTCGTCATATCCAGCCTTGTCGCCATAGGGACAGCCGGTGGTGACGACCTCCTTGCCCTTCGCCCGCTTGACCATGATCGCCGGGTGCCCGGGGGCGCCGGGCTTGGTGATCAGGTACGAGGTCTTGCCGTCGGCGCTGGAGAAGTAGCTGTAGGGCTCGGCCGGGTCGTCCGGCGCGGGCTTGAGCTGTGGTTGGGCCTTGATGGCGGCGGCCTGCGCCTCGAATGGCGCGGCGCAATCCGGGTCGATGTAGGTGAGGGGAGCCTCCGCGTCGTCCGCGCAGGCTCCGAGCATGAGGAGGGCGGGGAAAGCCGCCCAGCCCTTCACGCCAGTTCCACCCGGTAGCTCTCGATGACCGTGTTCGCGAGCAGCTTCTCGCACATGGCCTTCACCTCGGCTTCGGCGGCCGCCTTGTCGCCGGCCTTGAGGTCGAATTCGATGGTCTTGCCGACGCGGACGTGCTCGACGCCGTCCCAGCCCAGGCCGTGGAGGGCCTGTTCGACCGCCTTGCCCTGCACGTCGAGGACGCCGGGCTTCAAGAACACATGAACCTTGGCTTTCACTAGTGGAGTCCCCCCTGAATCACGGTGGGCATCTCCTTCATGATGCCGAGCCGGCGCGCAACCTCGGTGTAGCTCTCGATGACGTTGCCGAGATCGCGGCGGAAGCGGTCCTTGTCGAGCTTCTCGTTGGTGATCGAGTCCCACAGGCGGCAGCTGTCCGGGCTGATCTCGTCGGCCAGGATGACCCGGGCGAAATCGTTCTCGTAGATGCGGCCGAACTCGACCTTGAAGTCGACGAGGGTGATGCCGACGCCGGCGAACAGGCCGGTCAGGAAGTCGTTCACCCGCAGGGTGAGCGCCATCATGTCGTCGATCTCCTGGGTCGAGGCCCAGTTGAAGGCGGTGATGTGCTCTTCCGAGACCATCGGGTCGTGGAGCTTGTCGTCCTTCAGATAGAACTCGATGATCGAGCGGGGCAGGGGCTGGCCCTCGGGAATCCCGTAGCGGGTCGACAGCGAACCGGCCGCGACGTTGCGGCACACCACCTCCAGGGGGATGATCTCCAGCTCCTTGATGAGCTGCTCGCGCAGGTTCAGCCGCTTGATGAAGTGGTTCTGAACGCCGATCGCGTTCAGCTTGGTCATGATGTACTCGCTGATGCGGTTGTTGATGACGCCCTTGCCCTCGAGGACGGCCTTCTTGGTGGCGTCGAAGGCGGTGGTGTCGTCCTTGAAGTACTGGATCAGCGTGCCAGGCTCGGGACCTTCGTAGAGGATCTTGGCCTTGCCCTCGTAGATCTTCTTACGGCGGGTCATCAATGCGCCTTCTCCATGGGCGAGGACTTGTCCACGTCGGGAAAACGAAAAAACCGCGTCGCTGATCTCTCGCGCGCGGGTTCCGACTCGACCTCTCGCCCCATTCAGGCCAGACAAAAATAGCGAAAGAGGGTGGGTTCCGCAAACTGGGGACGGGGCGCCGCTTTCCATTGCAGCCCCGTCCGGCGCGCGATATGGGATCGCCCGCTTTACGATGTTTACCGCCAGGACCCGATGACGACCTTCGACGACCGCGAACAAGGCTTCGAGCGCAAGTTCGCCCTCGATCAGGAGCAGGAGTTCAAGGCCCATGCGCGCCGCAACCGGGCCCTGGGCCAATGGGCTGCGGGGCTGATGGGCCTCGAAGGCGGCAGCGTGGACGAATACGCCAAGGCCGTCGTGAAGTCCGACTTCGAGCTCCCGGGCGACGAGGACGTGTTCCGCAAGGTCTTCGAGGACCTGAAGGGCTCGGGCGTCGCCGTCTCCGAGGGCGAAGTGCGCATGAAGATGGCCGAGCTGCTGGCCCAGGCCCGCGAAGGCGTCCGCAGCGGCAACTGATTCCCGCTCATTGAACGTCATGGCCCGGCTTGTCCGGGCCACCCATGAACGCCGAATCTGATGTCGAGGGCCGCAGCGTCGCCGCTGTGGCCTTTTCTGTTGCGCGGTGATCATGGGTGGCCCGGACAAGCCGGGCCATGACGAGTTTGTGGGGGTCAGCGCCTCAGCTGCGCCGCCAGCATCTTGCGGATGCCGGGCCCATAGGGCGGGCGCAGGGCCTGGAGCGGGCCGATGTCCTTCTTGATCTGGCTGTAGATCGCCTTCCTGTGGCTGAACTCCAGGAAGCCGTCGTGGCCATGGTAGCTGCCCATGCCCGACGGGCCGACGCCGCCGAAGGGCAATTCTTCCTGGGCGACGTGCATGATGACGTCGTTGACGGTGACGCCGCCCGGCGTGGTGCCGTCCAGGACTTTCTCCCGCTCGGCCATGTCGTCGCCGAAGTAGTAGAGGCCCAGCGGGCGCTCACCCTTGTTCACATAGCCGATGGCCTCGTCGACGGTGCGGTAGGTCTTCACCGGCAGGACGGGGCCGAAGATCTCCTCCTGCATCACCTTCATGTCGTCGGTGGGCTCGAGAATCAGCGTCGGGGCGATCTTGCGATGCTCCTGCTGGGTGAAGTCCTCGCCCTCGGGCTTCAGTTCGACGATCCGGGCGCCCTTGGCGCGGGCGTCCTCGATGTAGCCGGTGATCCGCTCATAGTGCCGCTGGGCGACGATGGAGGTGTAGTCGGGGTTGTCCTTGATGGTCGGGAACATCTTGGCCACCGAGGCGCGGGCGGCCTCGACGAAGCCTTCCAGCCTGTCGTCGGGGGCCAGGACGTAGTCGGGGGCGAGGCAGATCTGGCCGGCGTTCAGCGTCTTGCCGTTCATGATCCGCGCCGCGGCGACGCCCACGTCGGCCGAACGGCCCAGAATCACCGGGCTCTTGCCGCCCAGCTCGAGGGTCAGCGGCACCAGGTTCTCGGCCGCCGCGCGCATGACGTGGCGGGCGATCGAGGTCGCGCCGGTGAAGATGATGTGGTCGAAGGCCAGTTTCGTGAACGCCTCGCCCACCTCGGGGCCGCCGGTGACGACGGCGATCTCCTCCTCTGAGAACACCTTGCCGAACATCACCTTCATCAGCTCGGAGGTGGCCGGGGTGAACTCGGACGGCTTGATCATCGCCCGGTTGCCCGCGGCCAGGATGCCGGCCAGGGGCGCGAAGGTCAGGTTCACCGGGAAGTTCCAGGGACTGATCACGCCCACCACGCCCTTGGGCTGGTAGCGCACCTCGGCCTTGGCGCCGAACAGGCCCAGGATCGCCGGGGTGGTCTTGCGCTTCTGCGGTTTCATCCACTTGGCGAGATTGTCGCGGGCGTGCTTCAGCGGCCCGATCGAGCCGGCCACGTCGGTGAAGGCCGTGGCCTCCCGCGAGCGCGAGCCGAAGTCGGCGTTGATGGCGTCCTCGATCTGGACGCGATGGTCGATCAGCAGGCCGATGCAGCGATCGATGCGGTCGATCCGCTGCTGCGCCGTCGGCGCGCCGTCGCGCAGATGGGCGGCCTTCTGGCGCGCCAGGATGCCTTGCATGTCCATTGATGACGTCCTCCCGTTGCGAGGGAGGTGAGGGGATTTCCCCCAGGGGCGTCAAGGCCGGGGCGATCCGCCCGGGCTTCGCGCGCGGGTGTGGTAGACAGCGCCTGGAGCCGCCGCGCCGGATGTGGCGCGGGGCGGAGCGCGGAGAAGAAGCATGGCCGGCCTGAAGGACAAGCGTGGGTTCATCGACAAGGAGCGCCTCGATCTGTCGGAGCGTCAGGCCGTCGAATACTGGATGAAGCGGTGGGGCGTGACCCGCGACCAGATCACGGCGGCGCATCGCAAGGTCGGCCGGCTGACGAAGGACATCGCCGCGGAGCTCGGGAAGAAACGGTAGGGCGCGTTGCTGTCGGTCGTTGGCCGGAACGTGCCGCTGCGGCGAAAAAGCGCGACCGTCATTTCTCCGTCATCTGGCTGTCGTCAAATCTTGCTAAGATGAGCAAGCGGCGTACGCTCTTCCGATAAGCTGGGAACAACCCCGGCGCGGAGGAAGACAATGCGTACGCTTCTGCTGACAATTGCCGCGGCCGCCCTGATGGGCGGCTTCGCTCAGGCCAACGAGGCCCCTGTCGCACCCGGACAGGCCGCGGACGGGCAAGGCCCCGCGCCCATGGTCAAGGTGCTCTATGTGTGCGGTGAAGACGAGGCGAGCTGGCGCTCGGTCTCCCGCGATCTCGGAATTCCGGAATTCGTCACCGCCAAGCAGGTGCGCGCCGACAGCGGCAAGGCCTGGGACGCGCCCAAGTGCATCACGCCGGCCGAGCTGCGCCGGCTGACCAACACCCAGGTCGGCCGCCTCAGCGCCGCGGCCCTGATGCCCGTCCGGTAGGACGCTACGCCCTGTACCTCCTCTCCCCTTCCGTCCGCGGGAGGAGAGAGGATGGGCGGCCCGAGGCTATGAGGGCCGGGTCTACTCGCGTGGTCGACTGATCCGCTTCGGGACGACCTGGGTCCAGGCCTCGCGGACCAGGTCTTCCAGCTCTTCGCCGTCAAGCGCGTCCAGGTCGACGTAGGCCCAGTGGACCGTCGCCACCTTGCAGGGTTGGAAGACGTCGGATCGGGCCTCGAAGAGGAGTTCCTGGTGGGCGCGGTCCAGCTTGAGGATCGCGCGGCCGTCGGCGTCGGGGCCGGAGGGCGCCAGGGCGAAGGTCTTCTTGCCGACGTTGAACCAGGGATCGCCCCTGTAGGTGATCTCGTGGGCGCCGGGGAGCGCGAGGGCCAGGCGGCGAAGGTCGTCTAGCGTGGCCATGCGGCATGTCCCTCCGATGCGGAAGGTGCGGCAGGTTTCCAGCCGAGGCCAGGGGCGCCGTCGCGCCCCCGGATCGCGCGTCCGGTCTATGCGGTGCGCAGGGCCGCGCGCGACGGCGGCGTGCGGCGGCGCAGAAGGGCGCCGGCGAGGCCGAAGCCGGTGATCATCATCGCCCAGGCGCCGGGCTCGGGCACGGCGGCCGGCTCGGGCGCCACGCCATAGTCGAGCCGCAGGACGAAGTCGGTCCGGCCATCGGCGGCGAAGGCGCCGGGCGGGTAGCCGAACGACATCCGGTCGGCGTTGGTGATCCCGGTGGTGGTGACCTTGATGCCGTAGGCGGCGAACTCGAACAGGGTGAGGCCGGCCACCGACAGATCGGGGACGGTATCGTTGTCGATCAGCAGCCGCTGCGAACCCGGCGCGTCGCCGGGCAGCGTCAGGAACAGGCTGATCGGGGCGCCCTGGGTCATGAAGCTGGTCCCGGCCCAGGGATTGCCGAACAGATAGTAGGAGGAGCCCGACGCAAGGCTGATCGACTTGTTGCCGAGGTTGTTGAGGAACGGGTTCGAGAGGCTGCCGGCCAGGGTGACGCCGAGCGGCGAACAGCCCGAACCGCCCACCGTGTCGGCGCAGTTGCCGGTCGAGTCACGGCTGAAGAGGTTCAGGCTCAGGATCGGCCCGGTGGCCGCCGCGGCGCCCTGCGCCATCAGCATCCCCGCCATGACCATGGCCGCCATCAATCCCGACTTACGCATCCACGCCCCCTTACTCCGGCTTGGCGCGAGCCTCACCGCAAAGCTTTTACATCCGGGTTTGCTAGGGGCGGTCGCAGCGTCCGACTATGCAATTCCGGCATGCGCGGCGGCCTCGAGGTCGGCGACGCCCGGCGAGAGGCGGAGGGTCCCGACGGCTGCTCGCCGAAGCGCAGGCGGTAGGCGCGCGCGAAGCGACCCAGCTCCCAGAAGCCGTAGTGCATGGCGGTGGTAGTGACCTGGGCCTGGCCGGGCTCGGCCAGCAGCAGGCGCAGGCGCACGAGGTCGAGTCGGCGGCCCCGGGCGTACTGCAGGGCGCTCTGCCCGAGGAACTCCTGGCAGACGAGGCTGAGCGTGCGTTCCGCCACGCCGACGGCGGCGCAGATGGCCGCGACCGAGAGCATCTCCTCCGGCCGCCGGCCGAGCGCGTCCTCGAAGCGGGCGATGATCTGGCGATGGCGGCCCAGGGCGGCGCGATCCGGTTCCACCTCCGCGCCGGCCAGACAGGTCAACAGCGCATGGGTGAGCGCGCCGGAGATGGCGGCGCCGGGTGCGGGCTGGTCGATCACCCACGGCATGTCGCGCGCCACGCGGGCGAAGTCGCGGGTCAGCTCGACGAGACGGGAGATGGCCGGCGCGGGCGCCAGGAACAGGCGGTCGTCGTCCAACGGCGCGGCCGGAACGAGGCCGGTGGCCTCGCCACCCTCCGGCGTCAGGCTGCCCTTCGGCGCGACGATGATCCCGAACGCCCAGGGCATCCCCTCCGGCGAGAAGGAGTAGGTCTGGGCGTTGGGGCGGAAGTGGAAGAGGTGGCCGTAGCGGAGGTCGTGGCCGGCGTTGCGGCGCACGACGCCGGCCTCGGTCGGAAAGACGAAGGTGTGGGTGTCGGTGGTGAGGTAGCTCTGGGCGATGCCGCGCCCGAAACGGCCGAGGGCGACGTTCAACGGCCCCGGCGCGCCCCGCGCCAGCATGCTGTGCAGGGACGGATCGACGGCGGCGGAGGGCGGGGCGACGGGGGCGTCATAGCCCGACAGCACCATGGCCATGGTCGCCGGGTCGGGAAACTCGCCGAAGAAGCTGGGAAAACGCGCCTCGCGCCGTTCTGGCGTCACATCGCCCCCTGGGAAACAACGCTACTCGTGACGCTGTCCTATGGCCGCGCCCGAAGCTTTGCAATTGGTTCGCAAGTCCGGACGCGGCGCTGGGGCGGGATGGTCGACTATTCGGCGGCCGGCGCGGTCTCGGCCTCGGGGATCGCCTCGATCACGGGCGGCGGCTCAGGCGCGCGCAGGGCGGCGGTGAGGCCGTCGACGGAGCCGCCGGTGATGCCGACCTCGGCGAGGAGTTGGTCGACCAGGGGCGCCTGGGCGCGATAGCGCAGCGCGCTGTTGACGACGTTGTCGGCCAGGTTTCCACCACCGCCCGGTGCGTCGTTGGCGGCGGCGGCCGATTGGCCGGTCAGCCCGTCGACCTGGACGATCTTGATCGAGTCGATGGATTCCATCGGCTTCACCGTCTCGGCGATGATGCGGTCCAGGTTCTCGATCAACGACAGCTTGATGCGCAGGGCGATCTGGTCGGCGGAGAGCACGTTGGCGGCCTCGTTGACCGCCTTCTGGCCCACGGCGTCGACGTCGTAGCGGACGCGGTCGGCCTCGGCGGCCACGCGGACGGCCTCGGCGCTGGCGTCGGCCTGGATCTTGACCTTGTCGGCCTCGGCCTTTGCCTGTTCACGCACGGCGTCGGCGCGGTCGGCGGCGGCGGCCTTCTCGGCCTCGGCGGCGACCCGGATCGCGATGGCTTCGCGTTCGGCCTCGCGGGACGCCTCGATCAGCTCGATGGACTTCTGGCGCTCGGCGGCCTCGCGCTCCCGGGCGGTGACGACGCGTTCCTCGGCCTGGACGGCGAGGGCGCGGGCGTCGTCGGCCTGGGCCTGGGCCTCGGACTGGGCGCGGGACTTCTCGGCGAC
Organism: Pseudomonadota bacterium; assembly: GCA_040752615.1. GTDB lineage: Bacteria > Pseudomonadota > Alphaproteobacteria > Caulobacterales > Caulobacteraceae > Phenylobacterium. Next base: position 27,317 of record JBFMGV010000084.1, read on the forward strand.
GGCGATGGCGCGGTCCTGTTCGGCCAGCTCGACGGCCTTGGCCTTCTCGATCTCGCGCGCCTGGACCTGCTGTTCCATGGCGATGCGCTCCTGGGACACGGCGCGTTCGGCCTCGATCTTGGCCTCCTGGATCTGGCGTTCGGCCTCGATCTTGGCGGCCTCGGCGGCGCGGTTGTTGGCTGCCTGCTCGCGGGCCACCTCGGCGGCCTGCAGCGCGCGGCGGATCTCGACCTCGCGTTGCTGTTCGAGGCGGGCGTACTCCTCGTCGCGGGTGATGGTGAGGGTCTGGCGCTCGGTCTCGAGGTTCTTGTTCTTGATCTGGACGAGGGTGTCCTGCTCGATGTCGTTGCGCAGCTTCTTGCGCAGCTCGATCTCCTCGGTGAGGCGGGTCAGGCCCTCGGCGTCGAAGGCGTTGGAGGGATTGAAGAATTCCATGGCGGTCTGGTCGAGGCCGGTGAGCGAGACGCTCTCCAGCTCCAGGCCGTTCTTCAGCAGGTCCTCGCTGGAGACCTGCTGCACCTTCTGGACGAAGTGGGTCCGCTGCTCATGCAGCTCGGTCATGGTCAGTTCGGCGGCCACCGAGCGCAGGGCATCGACGAACTTGCCTTCCACCAGCTCCTTGAGCTGCTCCGGGTGCATGGTGCGCAGGCCCAGGGTCTGGGCCGCGGCCGAGATGGCCTCGGCGCCGGGCTGCACGCGGACATAGAACTCGGCCAGCACGTCGACGCGCATCCGGTCCTTGGTGATCAGCGCCTGCTCGTTGTTGCGCTCCACGGCGAGGCGCAGGGTGTTCATGTTGACCGGGATGGTCTCGTGGAAGACCGGCAGGACCAGGGCGCCGCCGTTCATCACCACCTTTTCGCCGCCGAAGCCGGTGCGGACGAAGGAAACCTCCTTCGAGGCGCGCTTGTAGAGTCGGGCCAGGATGAGGCCCAGCACCAGGAGGCCGACGAGGCCCACGCCGGCGAAGATCAGGATGTCGAGCAGCGGGCTGAGCATGAAATCCCCCAGAGGTGCTTGATGAGGTGCTAGACGCGGCCGCCGCGCAGGGCAGGGGCCCCGCGCACGGCGAAGAAGGTGGCGCCGGCCTGTCGCACCAGCACGACGGTCTCGCCCTCGGCGAAGGTCTCGTCGGCGGTGTCGGGCTCGACCATGACGTAGTGCGGCTGGTCGTGGATGTCGCGGGTGCGGGCCTGGGCCGGCGAACCGGGCGCGGCCTCTCCGGTGACGATCACGGCGATGCGGCCGACGAGGCTGTCGCGGCTGACGGCGGTGGTCTCGTCCCGGGGAAGGAAGCGGGCCAGGGCGCGGCCCGAGGCGCGGGTCGCGGGGATCGCGGCGGCGAGGGCCAGCGGAACCGCCAGGAACCAAGGCGCGGGACGGCCGATCACCGCGTCCGCCAGCCGCTGCAACACGAGGCCGGACAGGCCGAAGACCAGCAGAAGGACCACCAGCAGCATCAGCAGGGGCAGGCGGCCGACGTTCAGCCATTGCAGCAGGGAGGCGCCGCCATCCAGGTCGGCGTCGAGATCGGCGTCCGGCACGAGGCCGGAGCCCAGGCCGACCAACTCGGCCAGACCGATCAGCAGCATCAGCGCCAGCGCCGCGACGAAGGCCGCGTTGTCGCCGCTAAGCAGGAACTCCAACATACTCCTGAACACGCCCCCACGCTCCAGCTTCGCCAGTCATAGGTGCATCGGCGGGGCTTGCAAGCGGCCGTTTCGGCGGCGCCGGCCACCGGCGCGTGGTGGGTGAGCGGAGTGCGCCTGGGCGCGTGTCGGGCAAGCGCGACGGCCGCGCGACGGAACGCAAAGCCCAGCTCCACGCTTAAGCCGCCAACCCCTGCCGTAACCTAGCGAAGGTCCAGCATGTCCATTCTCATCTTTGCCCTGATCGTCCTGATCGTGGCGGCCCTGATCGCCTGGGCGGTCCAGAAGCTGCCGCTGCCCGCGCCGTTCGGAATGATCATCCAGGCGCTGATCCTGGTGATCGCGGCCATCGTGATCGCGCAGCGGGCGGGGCTGTTCTAACGGGCAATCCGGACGCCATGGCGCGGGCGAGCCGGGCCATGGCGTCCTGAATGCGGCGGCGGCTCTAGGCCTGCACGCCGAAGACGCGGGCGAAGACCACGTCGACGTTCTTGAAGTGGTAGCCGAGGTCGAACAGCTGCTCGAGTTCGGCGTCTTCCAGGGTGATCTCGGGGTCGGCCTTGAGGAAGTCGAGGAAGTTCCCCTCGCCGCGCCAGACCTTCATGGCGTTGCGCTGGACCGCCGCGTAGCTGGCCTCGCGCGAGAGGCCCTTCTGGGTCAGGCCCAGCAGGACGCGCTGCGAATGGACCAAGCCGCCGAGGCGGTCGAGATTCTTGGCCATGTTCTCGGGGTAGATCACCAGCCGCTCGACCACGCCGGCCAGGCGGCGCAGGGCGAAGTCGAGGTGGACGGTCGCGTCCGGGCAGATGCCGCGCTCGACCGACGAGTGGCTGATGTCGCGCTCGTGCCAGAGGGCGACGTTCTCCATCGCAGGGGTCACCGCCGAACGGACCAGCCGGGCCAGGCCCGTCAGGTTCTCGGTGAGAATCGGGTTGCGCTTGTGCGGCATGGCCGACGAGCCCTTCTGGCCGACGTCGAACGGCTCCTCGGCCTCCAGGACCTCGGTGCGCTGCAGATGGCGGATCTCGACGGCGAGGCGCTGGATGGAGCTGGCGACCACGGCCAGGGCCGCGAAGTAGGCCGCGTGGCGGTCGCGCGGGATCACCTGGGTGGAGACCGGTTCGACGGCCAGGCCCATCTTGTCGGCGACGTAGGCTTCGACCTCGGGCGCGACGTTGGCGAAGGTGCCGACGGCGCCGGAGACCGCGCAGGTGGCGATCTCGAACTTGGCCATCGCCAGGCGCTCCTTGGCGCGCTGGAACTCGGCGTAGTGGCCGGCGAGCTTGAGGCCGAAGGTGGTGGGCTCGGCGTGGATGCCATGGCTGCGGCCGACGGTGGGCGTCAGCTTGTGCTCGAAGGCGCGGCGCTTGAGGGCGGCCAGCACCATGTCGACGTCCTCGATGAGGAGGTCGGTGGCGCGGACGAGCTGGACGGCGAGGGTGGTGTCGTTGACGTCGGACGAGGTCATGCCCTGGTGCAGGAACCGCGCCTCGGGGCCGACGATCTCGGTGACGTGGGTGAGGAAGGCGATGACGTCGTGCTTCACCTCACGCTCGATGGCGTCGATGCGGTCGGCGTCCCAGATCGCGTCGCGGCCCTTCTCCCAGATCACCCGGGCGGCCTCCTTCGGGATCACGCCCAGGTCCGCCATGGCGTCGGCGGCGTGGGCCTCGATCTCGAACATGATCTTGAAACGGGTCTGGGGGGCCCAGACGTCGGCGGCTTCCTTGCGGGTGTAGCGGGGGATCATGCGGCCGGGGTATCCGGCCGCATGCCCCTCCCGTCAACTACTGGCGGTAGCTCAGGCGGAAATACATGTAGCGGCCCGGCGCGTCGTAGGCGTTCGGGTCGTAGTTGTTGAGGCCGCAGGTGACGCAACCCGGCGGGTCCTTGTCGAAGAGGTTGTTCACCCCGATCGCGAAGGACAGCCCCTCATCCAGGAACGAGGGCGCCCAGCGCAGTTGGGCGTCGACGTAGAGGCGGGCCTCCAGCTTGTTGGCGTCGCCGGCCTCCTGGACCTTGGAGATGTAGCGGCCGGTGACGGTGGCGCCGAAATCGGCCTTGTCCCAGTCGAGCATCAGGGTGGACTTGGTCTTGGGGTAGGCCTGGTCGGGGCTGCCGCGCTCGAAGCCCTCGCGCTCGATGGCCAGCAGGCCGCCGGCGGCGGGAACGTACTCGGTGAACTCCAGCAGGCGAGTGGTGTACCAGCGCGCGCCGAACTGGCCGAAGTCCCACTCCGGCGACGTCCAGACCAGGTTGATGTCCAGCGCCCGGGTCTTGATGCCGCCGATGTTGATCAGCGGATTGCTGATCGCCGAGATCTGGCCCGAGGCCGTGCGGGTGATGGTGGCGCAGGCCACCGCGTCTCCGGTCTGGGCGCAGCGGTCGAGCAGGCTCTGGCCGTTCTGGGCCTGGATGGCGCCGTCCAGCTTGATGTCGGAGTAGGCGACCTCGAGCGAGACGTTGCGCGACCAGCTGGTGTCACGAAGCAGCTTGGGCTCCCACACGCCGCTGAAGCTCCAGCTCTCGCTGGTCTCGGGCTTGAGGTTGCGGTTGCCGCTGGTGAGCACGGAGACCTGCGGATTGAGCTGGACGTAGCTGTTGTTGGCCGGCACGCCGCGGGCGATGCAGTTGGCGCGGATGTTGGCCGCGGTGGCCGCCGTCATGCCCGAGCAGGGGTCGGTGACCTCCTGGTCGAAGCGCGAGGCGGTGCCGAACAGCTCGCCGATCGACGGCGCGCGGAAGCCCTCGCCCCACGAGCCGCGGAACAGGACATCCTCGGTCGGGCGCCAGGTGAAGCCTGCCTTGAAGGTCTCGTCCGTGCCCGAGGTGGAGTAGTCGAAGAAGCGGGCGGCGACCGAGGCTTCCAGCCGGTGGAACAGCGGCATGTCGGCCAGGATCGGGATGCGCAGTTCCCCGTAGGCTTCCTTGACCGTGATCTTCCCGCTGGCCGGTTGGGCCGGAATGTCGGAGCTGAGGCCGGCGGCGACGATGGCGTCGGGCTGGAAGTAGCCCTCGGTCCGGCGCCGCTCGAGGCCGACGGCGAAGGCCAGCGGACCGGCCGGCAGGTCGACGATGTCGCCGGTCAGGTTGGCCGTGAAGTCGGTCAGTTCCTGCTGGCTGCTGTCCTGCTGCGTGAAGCCGATGAAGTTCAGCATCTCGGGCGTGATGGTGCCGACGCCGCCGAAGATGTTGAGCGGCACGCACGAGCCCGTGCACTGGGCGACCGGGCCCAGGGCCTGCTGCACGCGCTGGGCGTTCACGTTGCCGGTGAAGGTCTGGTTGGCGTGGTTGCGCGAGTAGAGGGCGTTGACGTCCCAGGCCCACTGGCGATCGCCGACGTCGAACTCACCCGAGAGCATCGCCGTGACGTTCCAGGTGTCGACTTCCTGCTCGTAGTGGCGGGGGCCGGCCTCGACCAGACGGCGGCCGATGAAGGCGTAGGTGCCGGGCTGCAGGGTGAAGCCGAAGGGGTTGTAGGGGTTGGTCTGGTGGACGCTGACCGTGTCCAGCAGGTTGCCGTTGCCGGCGTCGGGACCGACGAACAGCGGCAGCGGGGCGGCCTGATTCGCCGACTTGCGCTGAACGTAGCTGGCGCGGACCTTGAGGCGGACCTGCTCGGAGAAGTCCTGGGTGACCGAGCCGAACAGGCTGATCCGCTCGGATGGGGTCAGGATGTAGTTGAAGGGCTGGAAGTTGAACCGGTCGGCGGTGGTGAAGCCCTTGAAGCTGGACGCCGCGCCGGTGGGATCACCGGGCAGGTAGGTCGGGCGCTGGCCCGCGGCGAGCGCTTGCTTGAGGGTCAGGTCCAGGTCGCGACCCGTGTTTGGATCCGAGACGATGAACCGGCCGAGCGGCGTGCCCGAGCTGCACCCGCCGTCCAGGCACGAGCTGGAGTAGGGCGAGGGGAAGCGGCTGATCTTGCGGTCGGAGGCGAAGATCGGATCCTGCTTGAAGTAGCCCCCGCCGACGACGATGTGGGTGTCGCCTGAGCCCGCGCCCCAGGTAACGTTGTAGTCCTGCGCGAAGCCGTCGTCGTGATCGGTGGTCCCGAGTTGGACGTTGGCCTGGAAGCCTTCCTGGCGGTCGCGGGTGATGATGTTGACGACGCCGGCGATGGCGTCCGACCCGTAGACCGGCGATGCGCCTTCCTGCAGCACCTCGACCCGGTTGATCATCGCGGTGGGGATGGTGTTGAGGTCGACCGAGCCGGGCACGCCCGAGGCGGCGGCGCCCGGCACCCAGCGCAGGCCGTCCACCAGCACCAGGACCCGTCGGCTGGAGAGGTAGCGCAGGTCGATCTCGGCCGAGCCCGCGCCCACGCCGCCGCCGTCGGGCGGGTTACCGAAGTTGCCGGAGTTGTTGAACTTGGCGTTGAGACCGCCGCCGGCGGACGGGATGCGCTGCAGGACGTCGGCAGTGGACGTCAGGCCCTGCTTGGCGATCAGGGCCTCGTCGATCTGGACGACCGGCGCGTCGCGCTCCAGCGGGCTGGTGCGGATGCGCGACCCGGTGATCACGACCTCGGAGACGTCGGCCGTCGCCTGCTGGGCCAGGGCCGGCGTCGCGCCAGCGCCCACGGCAAGCAGCACGGCCCACGAAGCGGCCCGAGCGAGTTGGATTTTCATGTGTCTCTCTCTCCCCAAGCCCGGCGCGTTGGCCGGGCGGATGGAGAAAGGTCACTGATTTGCGACAGTTGTTGTCAAGATTGCAACACGCCTGTCGCGTGTGGATTTATCGGCTGGGTTGCGCCGCGAGCACAGCCCGCTTGCGCCGGAAAGTGGCGCCCGCCATGCCGAAACCGCCGATCATCAGCGCCCAGGTGGAGGGCTCGGGCACGCCGCCGACCTGCTGGCCGGGAACGGGATCGCGCCCTTCCTGCTGCGAGCCGTCGCCGCCTTCGCTCTTCGGGCCGCCCGAGTTGGGCGTGGAGCCGTCTTCGTCCGGAATGGAGGCGAAGCGTGCCGCGCCGCCCGCGCCGGCCTTGGGCGGCGGGATCAGTTCGAGCACCAGCTCGAGGTCGCCGTCCTCGGGGTTCCAGGTGAAGTTCACGCCCTGGAACGACAGCTCGTCACCGGCGATGCCGCCCATGGTGTAGTTGCCCCAGGTGCCCAGCTCCTGGCCGTTCAGGCGGAAGCTGAGGCGGAAGGTCTTGCTGTCGAGGTCGCCCAGGATCCCGCGGTCCAGCAGCAGCTGGCCGATGGTGATCGGGCCGGACACATCGCCCGACGACCAACTCTTGGTGAAGGAGCCCTGATCGTTGAAGCAGTTGGTCTTGCCGCAGCCTTCGGTCCAACCCGCATTGAGCGTGGTGGCGGCCGAGGCCGGGGCGGCGGAAACCGCCAGGGCAGTCAGCATCGCCGCCGCCGAGATCGCCTTGATAGCCGTACGCATGGGCCCCGCCCGAAGGTTCAAATCCACGGTGAAGCTGCTCGCCCTGCGGTAGAATCACAAGCG
>JBFMGV010000085.1:0-56366 GCA_040752615.1 Pseudomonadota bacterium
CGCGCCCCGGCCCGCCGCCGAACCGCGCCAGGTCGACCGCCCCGCCTATCGCGGGACCGGCGGACAGCCGCAGGACGCCGGCCGTCGCGGCGATGGACGCCGTGGCGACGGCGGCCGCGACGAGGGCCGCCGCTATGAAGGTCGCCGGGATGACGGCCGTCGCGATGGCGACCGCCGTGACTGGGACGGCCGTCGCGACGACCGTGGCGACCGCCGCGATTGGGATCGCCGTGGCGATGATCGTCGGGACTGGGACCGGCGGGATCGTGACCGCCGTGACTGGGATCGTCGTGACGATCGGCGCGACTACCGCCGTTGGGAACGTGGCCGGTATCCGCAGGTCTATGTGAACCCGCACCGCTATCGCTACGACTGGCGTCCGCCGTCGGGCTTCTACCTGCGCAGCTGGGGCTACGGCGAGTTCTTCCCCCGCGGCTGGTTCGGTCCCGGCTGGTGGATCGTGGATGCCTGGCAGTACGACTTGCCGCTGCCGCCGCCCGGGTTCGAATGGGTCCGTTCCGGCCCCGACGCCCTGCTGATCGACGAGTACTCCGGCCGCATCGTCCAGGTGGTCCGGAACGTCTTCTGGTACTAGTCCAGATACCCCAGCGCCCGCAGGCCCTCGATGGAGCTGCGGGCGTTTCTGTGCAGCACGAACTCGCCGCCCGCCGCCAGCCACAGGTGACGATGCTTCATGCGATCGTCCACCAGCACGTCGCCCGGGTGGCAATGCTCACGCTTCAGCGCCGCCTGGGTGGTGATGATCGGAACGCCCGGGAAGTGGCGCGCGGCCCACCGTCGCTTCTGCGGCGCGGCCCAGTCGCCATGCGGCATGCCCGTCAGGATCACCGGGTCCCGATGCCTCACCGCGTCATAGAGTTCGAACGCGTCGGGCAGGGGGGCGAGGTCGCCGAAGAAATCGGGCGCCTTGGCCAGCAGTTTCCAGAAGGGGCCGGCGCCATGTCGCCGCTCGAACTCGGCGGGGTGCATGCCCAGGATCGCCGCGGCGCCCTTGTCGAAGTCCGCCAGCACCCCGTCGCAGTCCAGATAGATCCGTCGTCTCAAGGTCAGGCGTGCGCCCGGCAGCCGGCGCAGAGGCCGCGCGCCTCGAGGGTGACCGCGCGGACCTGGTAGCCCGTCGCCGCCATCGCCTCGAGCTCCGAGCCGAGGTTCGGCTGGAACTCGGCCGCCTCCCCGCAGCAGTCGCAGATCAGGAAGGCCGCCACGTGCCCGCCCTCGATCCGGCACGGGACATAGGCGTTCAGGCTCTCGATGCGATGGGCGAACCCCAGGCGTTCCAGGAACTCCAGCGCACGGTAGACCGTCGGCGGCTTGGCCGGCTCGCCCGCGTCGCCATAGGCGGCGATCAGGTCGTACGCCTTCATCGGCGCATCGGCCCCGAGCAGCAGTTCCAGCACCCGGCGGCGCGGCGCGGTCAGCCGCTCGCGGCTGTCGGCGCATCGCGCCTCGGCTGCCTCCAGCGCGCGCGACAGCGACGCGCCGTGCAGCCCGTGGTGCTCATGCTCGCCATGGTGTGAGCAGCTCATGGGCATTTCGTACCCTGGTTCCTCCCGCAGCGCCAAGGCGCTTGACGACTGGTTATGTTATTTCATAACAGTCCAGCCGTGTTTCAAGCCTGTGGAAGTTCCATGTCGCGCGTCCTCCTCCTCGCCACCGTCGCCTTCGTCGCCGTTTCCGGGCCCGCCCTGGCCCAGCAGCGACCCGAGAAAGAGGTCAGCGAGGTGGTGATCACCGGCGCGCCGTACGCGGTGACGCTCGACTCCGCGACCACCTCGGTCGACATCCTGAAGCGCGACGAGATCGACCAGGCCCCGGCCGGCGGCATCGGCGACGTCCTCAGCGGCGTGGCGGGCGTCCGCTCCAGCGCCTTCGGCCCCGGCGCCAGCCGTCCGGTGATCCGCGGCCTTTCCGGCCCGCGCGTGCTGGTGCTGTCCAACGGTCTGGGTCAGGTCGACGCCAGCGCGCTCTCGCCTGACCACGCCGTCGCCACCGACCCGCAGGAGGCCCAGCGGATCGAGGTGCTGCGCGGCCCGTCGGCGCTGGCCTACGGCGGCTCGGCCATCGGCGGCGTCGTCAACATCATCGACAACCGCATCTCCTCGACACCGGTCGAAGGCGTGCACGGCCGCATGCTGGGTTCGGGATCGACGGTCGACAACGGCTGGTCCACCAGCGGCCAGCTGCAGTACGGCCAGGGGCCCTGGGTCCTCAGTGTCGATGGGCTGCACCGCGAGAGCGAGGACTACGACGTCCCGACCTCGCCCGAGTCCCGTCGTCAGGCCGCGGCCGAGGGCGAGGAGTGGGGCGGCAAGGTCGACTCCAAGGTCGAGAACACCTTCACCAAGCTCTCGTCGTATGGCGCGGGTCTCTCCTACGTCGGCGAGCAGGGCTACGTCGGCGTCTCCGTGAAGCGTACCGACACCAAGTACGGCGTCCCCGGCCACGCCCACGGCGAGGAAGATCACGACGCCGACCATGACCACGAGCATGAGGAAGAGTCGGTCAGCATCGACCTCGAACAGACCCGCTACGACCTGCGCGGCGAGCACACGGTCGAGTTCGGGCCGTTCGAGAAGGTTCGCTTCGCCGGCGGCTATGCCGACTACACCCATACCGAACTGGAGAACGGCGCCCCCGCCACGACCTTCAAGTCGGACGGTTGGGAAGGCCGGATCGAGTTGGTCCAGCGCAACCTGGACGGCTGGCAGGGCGCGGTCGGCGTCCAACTCCTGAACCGCGATTTCGAGGCGATCGGCGACGAGGCCTATGTGCCCGCCACGAAGACCAAGGAATACGGCGCCTTCGTCCTCCAGCGCCTTGACCGCGATGGCTGGGGCGTGGAGGGCGGCCTGCGCCTGGAGACCCGCTCGATCGACAGCATCGTGGCCGACCGCGACTTCACGGGCGTCTCGGGCTCGCTCGGGGCCTTCATTCGCCCCGCCGAGGGGGTGTTCCTGTCGCTCAGCGGCTCGCGCACCGAACGCGCGCCCGCCCAGGAGGAGCTGTTCGCCGCCGGCGCCCACCCGGCCACGCGCTCGTTCGAGATCGGCGATCCCACGCTGAAGAGCGAGGTGTCCTACTCGCTCGACCTCACCGGCCACTTCAAGCACGGCGCGCTGGATGTGGACGCCCACCTGTTCGGCGTCCGCTACGATGGCTTCATCGACCTGCGCCCCACGGGGGAGGTCGATGACGACAGCGGCCTGCCGATGTTCCTCTACCAGCAGACCGACGCCAGCTTCTACGGCGCCGAGGTCGACGGCTCGTACGAGGCCTGGTCCGACGGCGAGCGCAGCTTCACCCTCGGCTTCACCGGCGACTATGTGCGCGGCAAGACCGACCTGGGCCCGCCCGCCCGCATCCCGCCGTGGTCGCTGGCCGGTCGCGGGACGTACGAGGCCGGCTGGTGGAGCAGCACGCTGGAGGTCCGTCGCGTCGGCGGACAGGACCGCGTGGCCGACTTCGAGCTGCCCACCAGCGGCTACACGCTGGTGAACGCCTCGGTGACGTTCCGTCCCCTGCCGGACAAGGACTTCAAGGTCTTCGTCGAAGGCCGCAACCTCGGCGACGTCGAGGCCCGCGAGCACGCCTCGTTCCTGAAGGACATCGCCCCGCTGCCGGGCCGCAACTTCCGGCTGGGCGTCGGCTACCGGTTCTGATCGGCGCGCTCTAGATTGCCCGCCTTTCGGGGAGGGCAGTGATGCTGAAGGGTGTGGGCGCGGCGCTGGCCGGGCTGGTGATGGCGATCTCGGGCGCGGCCCACGCGGCGGCGCCCGATCCGGTCTCGCACGACTATGTCATCAAGGACTTCAGGTTCCGCACGGGCGAGACGCTGCCTGAGCTGAAGATCCGCTACCACACGCTTGGCGCGCCGAAGACCGACGCCTCGGGCAAGGTCACCAACGCCGTCCTGATCCTGCACGGCACGGGCGGCAACGGGCGTTCGTTCACCAACCCGCTCTTCTCCGAGGTGCTGTTCACGCCGGGCGGCCTGCTGGACCCGGCCAAGTACTTCATCGTCATGCCCGACAACATCGGTCACGGCGCCAGTTCCAAGCCGTCGGACGGGCTGCGGGCGAAGTTCCCGAAATACGACTACGCCGACATGGTCGAGGCCCAGCACGAACTGGTGACCAAGGGGCTGAAGATCGATCGCCTGCGCCTGATCATGGGCACCTCCATGGGCTGCATGCACAGCTTCGTCTGGGCCGAGACCTGGCCTGGCGCGGCCAAGGCGCTGATGCCGCTGGCCTGCCAGCCGACCGAGATCGCCGGCCGCAACCGCCTGTGGCGGCGGATGTCCATCGAGGCGATCACCTCGGACCCGGCCTACATGGGCGGCGACTACACGACCCAGCCGGTCCAGGGGCTCAAGACCGCGGCCGACCTGCTGATCCTGGCCGGCGCCGCGCCGATCCCGATGCAGGCCCAGCTTCCGAGCCGCGCCGCCGCCGACGCCTGGTTGGACAAGGAAGTGCCGCGCCGGATCGCCGGCATGGACGCCAACGACTTCATCTATCAGGTGGATTCCTCGCGCACCTACGATCCCTCCAGGGACCTGGAGAAGATCACCGCGCCCATGACCTGGGTGAACTCGGCCGACGACTTCATCAACCCGCCCGAGCTCGGCCTCTCCGAGATCGCGATGAAGCGCCTGAAGACCACGCGCTACGTGCTGATCCCCGCCACGGCGCAGAGCCGCGGCCATGGCACCCACACCCATGCCGCCCTGTGGAAGGACGAGCTGGCCGACCTGCTGAAGCGTTCGGAGTGATCCCTTCGCCCCCTGTGCGAGGGGGAGGCGGCCGAATACTGGCGGACGCGCCGCCTGAACCCGGAAAAGGAAAAGGGGGCTGACGCCCCCTGATCCGACCTGCCGAGCAGGTCACCTTCTCCCGCGAGGAGAGAAGGGGATCGTCTTCCCGATCAGGCCTCTTCGGCCTCGGGCGCGCCTTCACCGGCTTCGAAGCTGCGCGGAGCGCGGCGACGGCGGGGGCGGGCGGGCTTGTCCTCGGCCGCGTCGCCGGCCGTCGGGGCGGACGGAGCCGCCGCCGGGGCCGCGGCCACCGGCCGGGTCGGACGCAGGAAGGCCGGGATGTTGCTGGCGCCGTCGTCCTGCAGCGACGGGGCGCGGTCCTCGGTCGGAGCCGGAGCTTCGCCCTGCGGGGTCACCACGGCCAGCGGATCGCGCGGCTCGCGGTCCTGGCGCTCGGCGCGTTCGGGACGCTCGCCCCGGTCGCCACGATCGAAGCGCTCACGACGCTCGCCGTCCTCACCGCGCGGCCGGTCGTCCCGGCGGTCGCGATCACGGTCGCGGTTGCGATCCCGATCACGGTCCCGGTTCTGATCACGGTCCCGGCCTTGGTCCCGGTCCCGATTCTGGTCGCGGTTCTGATCCCGCCCCTGATCGCGGTCGCGCCAGCGATCGCGGTCGCGGTCTCGACGGCCTTCGCCGCCTTCGCGGTCGCGGGCCTGATAGTCGCCCCGGTCCCGGTCCCGGTCGCGATTGCGATCCCGGTTCTGGTTCTGGTCGCGGTTCTGATCGCCGCCCTCGGGGCGATGCTCACCGGCTTCGGCGGCTTCGTCGGCCGCCTCGGACTGCGCCTGGGCGTTCTCGTCCTCGAAATCGATGTCGTAGCCCGAGGCGAACTGGTCGCGGCCCAGGATCTCGCTGGCCGGACGGCTCGGTTGCAGGGCGCGCAGCAGGCGGAAGTAGTGCTCTGCGTGCTGCAGGTAGTTCTCGGCCAGGACCCGGTCGCCCGCGGAACCGGCGTCACGCGCCAGCTGCTGGTACTTCTCGAAGACGTGCTGGGCGTTGCCGCGCACTTTCACGCCGTCGGGGCCGTTCGAATCGAATGCCCGGTTGGCGTTCTGCTGCGGCTTGCCGCCGCCGCCACCACCACCCCGGTTGCGCCCACGTTGGCGCTTCATACCTTTGAAATCTCTCATAATTCAGAAAACCGTACGGTTCTTCCCTGAGCGCCCCTCCGGGCGACTTCGCCTTCCGCGTGTTCGGGCCTCTGCCCGTTCTGTCATGTCGAAGGCGTAGATTTTCCCCGTCTTCCGCCCGGAAGCTCGTCAGCGAGAGGTTCCTGAGGAAACGTCGCGCCTGTCGGGCCCGGCGGGCGTCCTTCATGGGGACGCATCTACCTGCAACACCGACGAATTTGGGTGGAGACGTTACCTGATGTAGCGAGTCAGTTCGGCGTTTCCAAGGCCCTTTTTTCACCGACCACCACGCGGTGGTGATCGCTGAGGTCCTTGATCGTCTGGACGAAGACGGCGCCCGCGTCGCGGAACAGCGCCTCGACGGCGTCCTTCTGGTCGTAGCCGATCTCCACCGCGAAGCGCGAGCCGGGCTTCAGCACCCTCAGGATCTCGGGCGCCAGCAGGCGGTAGTGGTCCAGGCCGTCGGCGCCGCCTTCCAGCGCCAGGCGCGGGTCGTGGTCGCGGACTTCCGGCTCCAGGGTCTCGATCACCTCGGTGGCGATGTAGGGCGGATTGGCCACCACCAGGTCGAAGCTGTTCGGCTCCAGCCCGGCGGTCCAGTCACTGCGCAGCAGGGCGACGCGGTTGGCCAGGCCCAGCGACGCGGCGTTGTCGCGCGCCACGGCCAGGGCCTCCTCCGAGATGTCGATGCCCAGGCCCTTGGCCGCCGGCCGCTCGGCCAGGATCGCGAGCAGGATGGCGCCTGAGCCGATGCCCAGGTCCAGCACGTGGTAGGGCGCATGCTCCGGGAAGTCGCGCAGCACGTACTCGACCACCGTCTCGGTGTCGGGCCGGGGCGTCAGCACATCGGGAGTGACGGTCAGCATGATCTTCCAGAAGCCCTTGCGGCCCAGGATGTGGCTGACCGGTTCGCGACGCGTGCGGCGGCTCAGGTAGTCCTCCAGCCGGGCCTCCTGTTCGGGCGTCAGGGCCCGGTAGGGGTCGGTGACGATGTCGGCGCGCGTGGCCTCGGCCGCGGCCTCGACCAGCAGCCGGGCGTCGATCACCGGGCCGGGCACGCCGGCGTCCTCCAGTCGCGACTTGGCCGTCTTCCAGGCCTGGACCAGGTTGAGGCTCATGCCGCGATCTCCTGAGGGCTAGTCACTGCGTCGCCGAGGCCGACACGCCCGGCCGAGGTCACATGCACGTAGATTCCGCAGAACATGTGGCCGTAGTTGTCGAACAGCGCCTTCACCACCTCGGCGTCGCGCTCGGCGGTGGTGGGGTTCACATGGGTCGCCGCGCAGCGGACGATCGGTTTGAACACCTTCGCCCGCGCCCAGCCCAGCATCAGCTCGCGGCCCGTCCACTCGTTCTCGACCCAGGCCGGCCAGCCCTCGACATAGACGTTGCCGCGCATCCGCAGCGGGTCCAGCTCGATGCCCATCCGCTCTGACAGGTCGCGGACGCTGGCCAGGTTGATGATCGACACCTGCCCCTGCGGGTGGTCGGTGAAGCGATAGTCCCGCCCGCCGTCGACGACCTTCAACGGTCCGCGCACGTCCTCGCCCAGGATCGGGGTCAGCCACGCCGCGAACGCGTCACGCGCCGCGGGATCGTCCAGGTCGCCCGCGTACGAGGGCGCGCCGGGGGCCTCGGCGGTCAGCACGCCGGCCATCTCGTCCAGCCGGGTGCGCACCGCCGCGACCTTGGCGATGTTCATCAGCACGGTGAACTTCTGCTTCGCCACGAACGCGGGCGCCTGCGGGTCGAACCCGGAGGGGCCGTTCTCCACCGCCCACAGCCGGTCGAACGGAAAGCCCACGCCGGGGGCGAGGTCCACGTGGTCCAGGGGCTCGGGCGTGAAGCCCTTCACGGGGTGGCGACAGATCGCCGCGACATGGCCGGTCATGGGCCGCTTCTCGCCGAAAGCGCCCGCGGCCTCAAGTCGCCACCTGCGGCGGCCGGAACGGGTCGGGCGTCGCCGTGTTTGAACCTTCGAGGGAGGCCAGGGTTGGCGAGCGTTCCATCAGGCGTGCAGCAGCGGCGAAGCGGAGGCGTCCGGCCCGCGGTCCTGGCCCTGGCCCCGTGGGCGTTCGCGGCCGCGGTCGGGGCGGCCTGGTGGCGCGAACGGACCCAGCGCACCGCCCCGCAGCCTGTCCGCATCCCGCCGCCGCCCGAAGTCGCGCTGCCGACTGGCGCGTTGCCCGCTGCGGCGGAGGCGCCCGCCGGCCTCAGCGAACCCGTGGTGGCCGAGCCGCACCATTTCGAAGTCCGGGAGCCGGGCAGGGGCAGGATGGCCGAGCGGCCGCATCACATCCCCTGGCTGGGCTGGCGCGACATCCTCTGGCGCACCTGGCGGGAGATCAGCGCCGACCGTCTGACGGTGGTGGCCGGAAGCGTCACCTACTACACCCTGCTGGCGATCTTCCCGGCCCTCGGGGCCTTCGTATCGCTCTATGGCCTGATCGCCGACGTCGGGGCGGTGGAACAACAGCTCGTCCAGCTCTCGACCATCTTCCCGCCCGAGGCGGTGCGGCTGCTGGGTGAGCAGATGATGCGCCTCGCCACCGGCCGGCCCGGCGGGCTCTCGCTAGCCTTCATCGTCAGCCTCCTGGTCTCGCTGTGGAGCGCCAACGCGGGGATGAAGTCGCTCTTCGACGGGCTCAACATCGCCTACGACGAGGACGAGAAGCGCAACTACCTCTGGCGTACGGCCCTGACCTACGGCTTCACGGCGGCCCTGATCGCCTTCCTGGCCCTGGTGAGCGGCATCCTGGTGGCCGCGCCGCTGGTGCTGGAGGCGGCGCATCTGCGCGCGGATCTGCTGATCGCCCTGCGCTGGCCGCTGGTCTTCCTGGTGGCGACGGCCGCCTTCACCGTGGCCTATCGCTATGGGCCCAGCCGGGCGAAGGCGCGATGGCGCTGGCTCACCGTCGGAGCCGCCGCGGCCGCGGCGGCCTGGATGATCGGCTCGGCCGGCTTCTCGTTCCTGCTGAACAACGTGGCCAGCCTGGACGCTACCTACGGCTCGCTGGGCGCGGTGATCGGCTTCATGATCTGGGTCTGGTTCTCGGTCATGGTCGTGCTGATGGGCGCCGAGCTGAACGCCGAGATCGAGCACCAGACCGCCCTCGACTCCACGGTGGGCCCAGCAAAGTCCATGGGCGCGCGGGGCGCGGTGATGGCCGATTCCGTGGGCCTGCCGTTCATGGGCGTCCGCAAGGGCCTGGGCCTCCTCTGGACCACCGGCAAACGCCAGGCCGGCGCCCTCCTGCACCAGGGTCGAACCCGCCTCCGCCGCTAAGCGCCGCAGGCAGGAAATAGAAACCGCGTCTTCCGCGGTTCATATTCTTGCTGCGCTGGCGCGCGCCTAGTTGAACTCGTCTTCCAGGGCCGCGAGGCGCGCGGCCTGATCCTCGGCGATCAGCGGGTTGATGACGTCGTCCAGCGCCTCGCCCTCCATCACCTTCGGCAGGTTGTAGAGCGTCAGGTTGATGCGGTGGTCGGTCACCCGGCCCTGGGGGAAGTTGTAGGTGCGGATCCGCTCCGAGCGGTCGCCCGAACCCACCTGGCTCTTGCGGCTCTCGGAACGCGCGGAATCCAGCGCCTCGCGCTGCATGTCGTACAGCTTCACCTTCAGCGCCTTCATGGCCCGGGCGCGGTTCTGGTGCTGCGACTTCTCCGAGCTGGTCACCACGATGCCGGTGGGCAGGTGGGTGATCCGCACGGCCGAGTCCGTCTTGTTCACGTGCTGACCGCCCGCGCCGCTGGACCGATAGGTGTCGATCCGCAGGTCCTGGTCACGGATCTCGATCTCCACCTCTTCCGGCTCGGGCAGGATCGCCACCGTGGCCGCCGAGGTGTGGATGCGTCCCTGGGTCTCGGTCGCCGGCACGCGCTGGACCCGGTGCACGCCGCTCTCGAACTTCAGCCGGCCGAACACCCCGTCGCCAGTGATCGCCGCGACGATTTCCTTGAAGCCGCCCATCTCGCCTTCGGTCAGGGAGTCGACCTCGACCCGCCAGCCGTGGGTCTGGGCATAGCGCTGGTACATTCGGAAGAGATCGCCCGCGAACAGGGCCGCCTCGTCGCCGCCGGTGCCGGCGCGGACTTCCAGCACGGCGGAGGCGTTCTCGTCCTTGTCCTTCGGCGCCAGCAGCAGCGCCACGCCGTGCTCCAGCTCGGGCAGCCGGTCCTTCAGCGCCTCGAGTTCGCCCCGGGCCAGCTCGGCCATCTCGGCGTCTCCGGACGCGACCATCTCCTCCAGCTCCGGCTGCTCGGCCCGCACGCGCTCCAGCGCCAGCACGGCGTCGGCCACCGGCTTCAGTTCGGCATGCTCCTTCGACAGCCGCACGATCTCGGCCCCATCCGTCGCCGCGCCCATCCGCGCCTCGATCTCGCGGAAGCGGTCGAGCACCTGATCGAGCCTGGCCTGGGGAAGTCGCAACGTCGTCGTCCTTTGAAGAGGGGCGTTCCTCTACCCGACCCCGCGCCGGACGCCAAATGTGCGCTATCTTCTCCGTGGGAGGACACGTCACATGTTCCATGAGGGCAACCGCACGCTGCAGGACGAGTTCGGGAGCCGGGCGCTGGCCGACCGCCTGGTGGAGAAGCTGCGCCACGACCGGTTCACGGACGCCGAGGCCGGGTTCATCGCCCAGCAGAGCTTCTTCTTCCTGGCCACCGCCGATGCCGAGGGGCGGCCGGACTGTTCGTTCAAGGGTGGGCCGCCCGGTTTCGCCCGCGTCGTCGCGCCGGACCTGCTGGTGTTCCCGGACTACGACGGCAACGGCATGTTCAAGAGCCTGGGCAACATCGCCGCCAACCCGCACGTCGGCCTGCTGTTCATCGTCATGGGCGAGAAGCCGGGGCGGTTGCGGGTGAACGGGCGGGCCGAGGTGGCGCGCGACGATCCCCTGATGGCCGACATGCCGGGCGCCCAGCTGCTGGTCCGGGTGACACCCACCGACATCTTCCCCAACTGCCCGCGCTACATCCCCGACATGGCCGCCGGCACGCCGTCGCAGTACACGCCCGCCGCCGACCACGCGCCGGTGGAGCCGGCCTGGAAGGCCTGGCCGGACTTCGCGCCGGTCGTGCCGCCGCGTCGGGCCTGAGCCGTCAGGGCGCGGCGCATCCGTGGGGGATCGCCGCCGCCGGGGGGCGCTTCACCCCTTCCTGCTCCAGCCGCGCGCTCAGCACCGGAAAGGCGCGCGGGTCGAACGTCGGGTAGATGAGAAACTGCATCAGCACGGGCAGCC
Source organism: Pseudomonadota bacterium (assembly GCA_040752615.1). Taxonomy (GTDB): domain Bacteria; phylum Pseudomonadota; class Alphaproteobacteria; order Caulobacterales; family Caulobacteraceae; genus Phenylobacterium. The sequence continues at coordinate 11,214 of JBFMGV010000085.1, forward strand.
CCTCGGGGGTGTCGTAGGGCCGCAGGATCGCTTCGGCCGCCCGCATGTCGCCCAGGGTCTGGGCCGCCTGCCAGCGGGTCGCCAGGGGAGAGCCGGGGCCGAGCCGGGCCGCGACCCGCCGCGCCTCCTCGACGCGGCCTTCGGCGCAGACCTGGCGGACGTGGGCCAGCAGCCGGTTCGCCTGCGGCATGTCCGAGCCCTCGATCGACGCCAGCAGTGTCCGCGCCTCATACGCCCGGCCGGCGCCGATCATCGCCCTGTGTGCCTGGTATCGCAGCATGGCGTTCTCGGGCTGCATCGCCATCTGCGCCCGCGCCCAGCGGGTGGCGTCGTCGTAGCGCTGGGCCATGACCGCCACCGTGACCGCCCGCGAGCGCGGCAGGCCGTCCTGCACGGACAGGGTGTGCATCCGCTCGGCCGCCTTGACGACCCACTCCGGCTCGCCGGCGTAGGCGGCGAGGTCGGCCATCTCCTCCCAGGCGTCGAGGTCGCGGGGCCGGCGTTCCAGATAGGCGGCCATCGCCCGGTGCGCGGCCTGGATGCGCATCTGCATCGACGCCTGCGTGGCCTCGTACTTCAGCCGCTCGGTCTCGTCGCGGCTGGTGTCGATGGCCTTCTGGATACGCTCCAGGAACAGGGCCAGCCGCTCGTCGGCCGGGACGTCGCCCCGGGCGGCGGCGTTGATCCGCGTGGCGTTTCCGAACCAGATGCGCGCCGCCCGCCAGTGGGCGTCCGAGAACCCCGGATCCAGCGCCCGCGCCTTTTCGAACGCCTCGCTGGCCTGGCGGGTGAGGGCGACGTCGCCGTTCTCCAGTTCGCGCTGCTCCAGCGCCAGCCCTTGCAGATAGGCCTCATAGGCCTCCACCGAGCGTGTGCCGGCCGCCACCATCGCGCGCAGCTTCTCGGGCTCCAGCACCGAACGCAGGGTCGAGGCGATGTCGAACGCGATGTCGGCCTGGATCGACATGGCGTCCTGGTCGTCGCGGTCGTAGGTCTTGCTCCAGATCAGCGCCCCGTCCGAGGTGCGGACCAGGGTCACGCTCACCCGCCGCCGCCCGGCCTCGTGCCGCACTGAACCCTGCAGCAGGTGCGCCACGCCCAGGCCGCGCGCCGCGTCCACCGCCGCGCGCCCGCCGTCGCCGAACTGCGCCGCCGACTCCCGCGACACGACACGAAGGTCCGGGATACGGGCCAACCCGTTCAGCACCTCCTCGGTCAGCCCCTCGGCGAACCACTCCTGATCCATCACCGGGGACAGGTCGGTGAAGGGCGTCACCGCCACCGACTTGGCGACCTCGGCGGCCTTCTGTGGCGTCGGGGTATAGCGGCCCCACCAGACCAGGGCGGCCGAGACGCCGCCCGCCGCGACCACAGCGGCCAGGATCAGCCCGATCGCCATGGGGCGAAGGCGCGGGGCCGGCGTGGCGCCTGGCGACGGCGTGTGGGGCGTTTCGATCCCCGGCTCCGGCCTCGGCTCGGGCCCGGTCGGCGGCGTGTCGGTGGCCTCCACGGGCGCCAGGAAGCGGTAGCCCCGGCCATGCGCCGTCTCGATCAGGCGAGGACGCCGGGCGTCGTCGCCCAACGCCCGGCGCACGTCGCGGACCGCCGAGGTGATGACCGCCTCGCTCACGGTCACCCCCGGCCAGACCTGCTCCAGCAGCTCTTCCTTGGTGACCAGCCGCTGGGGGCTCTCCATCAGCACGCGCAGGAAATCGAACGGCTTGGCGCGCAGCACCACGGGCTCGCCGGACAGCCACAGCCGGGCGTCCGCCAGGTCCAGGCGGATGGTTCCGCTCACCAGATACCGCGGTGCCATACGCCGCCCTGATCCTCCTTCGACGGACGTCTCAACCGCGCCGTGTATCGGGGCGCGAGTCATGAACGACCGGGGCCGCGCACTCAAGCGTGGCGTAACCCGGGTCGAATTTCAGGAATTTTCCAGAACTCCGCCAGGATTTCAGAGGCGGTTTTGTCGAGCTTCCCGGCCCGGCGAGGGCCCTGGCCCGAACCGGGGTTCCTCCCCGAGTCACCGCGGGATCTCCGCGTTGCTCGATCCACTTGCGCCCCGTCCTTGCGTGAAGGGCGGGGCGTCTTTTTCCAGATCCTTGGAGTGCGAGATGGACAGCGTCATTTCCGCGCCCGTCGCGGATGTCGCGGGCGCCGCGCCTGCGTCTTCTAAGCGGCCGGCCCGCCTGGCCCTGGTGGTGGTTCCGGCGGCGTGCGCCGTGGCTGGTCTCGGTGTCGGCTTCCTCCGCGCGCCGGTCGCCGCCGAGGCCACCGACAATGCCTATGTGCGCAGCGACCGTACCCTCGCCGCGGCCCGTATCCGGGGGCAGGTGGAGGCGGTGCTCGTCGAAGACAATCAGGCGGTCCGCTCCGGCCAGCCCCTGGTCCGGCTCGATGGCCGGGAATACGCCGCCCGCGTGGCGGCCGCCGAGGGCGACCTCGCGCTGGCCCGCGCCGAGGTGGAGGCGGCCCGCGCCGGACTGCGCCGCCTGGACTCCGAACTCGACCTCGCCGCCGCCGAGGTGCGCCAGGTGGGCGCCCGGATCAGCGCGCGCGAGATCGAGGCCGCTCGCGCCCAGGCCGAGCGTGTCCGCTATGATACCCTGGCCGACCACGGCTATGCCCCGCGCCGCGACGCCGAGCGGATGCGTTCCGAGGCCGCGTCCGCCGCCGCGGCCGCCGCCGACAGCCGCGAGAGCCTGTCGGTCAGCCGCCGCCAGGCCGACGTCACCCTGCGCCGCCGGGCCGAGGCGTCGGCCGCGCTGAGCGCCGCGGAGGCCCGCGCCACCCGTGCGCTGGCCGCCCTGGATCTGGCGCGTCAGGACGAGGGCCACGCGGTGATCGTCGCCCCCGTCGACGGCGTCGTCGCCGACCGCGCGGTGAACGTCGGCGACGTCATCCAGCCCGCAACCCGGCTGCTGACCATCGTCGAGGGACAGGCGCCCTATGTCGTCGCCAACTTCAAGGAGACCCAGACCGGCCGCATGCGGCCCGGCCAGCACGCCGAAATCCGGGTCGACGCCCTGCCGGGCGTGAAGCTGAAGGCGCGCGTGGAGAGCCTCGCGCCGGGCTCCGGCGCCGACTTCGCCCTGCTGCCCTTCGAGCCGGGCGCCGGCAACTTCACCAAGATCGTCCAGCGGGTGCCCGTGCGCCTCGTCATCGAGCCGGGACAGGGCGACGCGGCGCGCCTGCGCCCTGGCCTCTCGGTTCGCGCCAAGGTGCGCGTCGCCGAGGGGCGGACGTTCCTGGGACGGGCGTTGCCGTGAGCGAGCTGGCGCCGGCCTCCGCACGGCTCAGCGAAAGGGCCAGGGTCCTCATCTTCTGCATCCTCTCCCTGGGCCAGCTGATCGCGCTGCTCGACATCCAGATCGTCGCCGGCGCCCTCGGGCCCATCCAGGCGGGGCTGTCCGCCGGGCCCGACGAGGTGGCCTGGGTGCAGACGGCGTACCTCATGGCCGAGATCGTCATGATCCCGCTGGCCGCCTTCCTGGCGCGGGCGTTCTCGACCCGCTGGCTCTTCGTGGGTTCGGCCGCGCTCTTCACCGTCTCCAGCCTGATGTGCGGCCTGGCCTGGGACCTGGAGACGATGATCGTCTTCCGGGCGCTGCAGGGCTTCACGGGCGGGGCGATGATCCCGACCGTCTTCGCGATGGGTTACGCCCTGTTCGAAGGACGCCTGCGCGAGCGGATGACCGCCATGGTCGGCCTGCTCTCGACCCTGGCTCCCACGCTGGGCCCCAGCATCGGCGGCTTCATCACCGACATCTCCGACTGGCGCTGGCTCTTCTTCATCAACATCGGCCCGGGGCTGTTGATCGTCTGCGTCCTGCCGCTGCTGGGCAAGGTGGACGAGGCCCGGCCCGAACTGCTGCGCCGGATCGACTGGGTGCACGTGGGCTCGCTGGCCCTCTTCCTGGGCGGCCTGCAGTACGTGCTGGAGGAGGGGCCGCGCCACGAATGGCTGGGCGACGTGGGCGTCGCCACCGCGGCCTGGCTGACGATCGTGGCGGCCGTCGTCTTCCTGGAACGCAGCTTCAACTCCGCCAATCCCGTGGTGAGGCTGACACCCCTGCGGCGGCCGACCTTCGCCCTGGCCTGCCTGCTCAACCTTGTGATCGGCTTCGGCCTCTACGCCACCATCTACCTGACGCCCGTCTTCCTGGGGCAGGTGCGCCACTACACCTCGCTGCAGATCGGCGGGGTGGTGCTGGTCTCGGGCTTCTTCATGGCGGTCGGTGCGCCCATAGCCATGCGGCTGTCCGCGCTGCTGGGCGGCCGCGCCGTTATCGGCATCGGCTTCACCCTCTTCGCCGTGTTCCTCTGGATGTATTCGGCGATCACGCCGCAGTGGGGGTTCGGCGAACTGTTCTGGCCCCAGGTCGTCCGGGGCCTGGCCATCCTGATGTGCATCTTCCCAGCCATCGCCATGGCCCTGGGCGGCGTGCCGCAGTCCGAGCTGCACAACGCCTCGGGCCTCTTCAACCTGATGCGCAACCTCGGCGGGGCCATCGGGATCGCCGTGGTCAACACCTGGCTGATCGACTTCGGCCGCTGGCACGGCCTGCGCATTCGCGAGGGCCTCGGGCAGGCGGCCGAGGAGGCCGTGGTCAACCTGGGCGTCATCGCCGCGCGCGAGGGGGCCGACCCCGCCGCGGCCCTGGGGGCGGTGCAGGATCTGCTGGCCCGGGAAGCGGCGACCATGGCGTTCGCCGACGTCTTCCGCCTGATGGCCTGGGTGTTCGTCGCCACCCTGCTGATCGTCCCGTTCTGCAAGGTTCCGCCGTCGCCCGGCGCCGAGGAGGCGGGAACGGTCCATTGATCCCGGTGTTATCGCCGCCGGTGACATCAAGGAGAGACTTGAAATGGCGATCGAACGCGTGACCGAACGCAATGACGGCGTCGTCCACGAGCGCGTGGTTGAGCGCGACGGCGGCGGAACCACCTATGTCGACCGCGGCGGCGGCGGCCTTGGCGGGATCATCATCGGCCTGGCCGTGTTGGCCATGGTGGCCATCGTGGCGTTCTTCCTGCTGCAGGCGAACCGCAACGAGGCGATCCGCACCGAGGCCGTGACCAGCGCCGCCTCCAGCGTGGCCGACAGCGCCGCCACAGCCGCCGACAGCGTCGGCGACGCCGCGACCCAGGCCGCCGAGGCGGTCAATCCGTCGAAGTAGGAATACGAAAAGGGCCCCCTCCGTCGCTGGAGAGGGCCCTTTCCCCGCCCGTAGGCGAAATCCTTAGGCGCGCTCGCCGGTCAGCGAAGCGTTGCCGAACATGCCCAGCTTGCAGTTGCCGGTCATCTTGTCGCCGTCCACCTTGGCGGTGAACTCGAGCTTCATTGGCATCGGGTTGGTGATGTCGGTGCTCCAGGTCAGGGTGTCGCCGTCGACCTTACCGGTCACTTCCTGCGCGCCCATTTCGCTGTCGACCTTGCCCGTGAAGGTGTCGCCGCTGGTGGCGATGCTCACCGCCATCGTGCGCGCGCCCATCGGCGTGTTGATCGTGACTTTCCAGTTGCCGTCCGCGGACATGTCGTCCCTCCCTAGAAAATGGCGCGCCACCTAAGCGTGCTTGGCGCGCCCGCGCAAGAGTGACGCAGGCGTCATTTTTGTGTCTGGGCTGTTACTCGGCCGCCTGGGCCACGGCCTTCTTTGCGGCTTCCAGCTCGGCGGCCTTGGACTCGACCAGCTCGACGATGTGGTCGACCATCCGGTCGTTGTCCATCTTATGGTCGGGCTTGCCGGCCATGTAGACCATGCCGGCGCCCTTGCCGCCGCCAGTGAAGCCCAGGTCGGTCATCAGCGCTTCGCCGGGGCCGTTCACCACGCATCCGATGATCGACAGGCTGAGCGGCGTCGAGATGTGCGCCAGCCGCTGCTCCAGGGTCTCGACCGTCTGGATGACGTTGAAGCCCTGCCGCGCGCACGACGGGCAGGCGATGATGTTCACGCCCCGGTGGCGCAGCCCCAGGCTCTTCAGGATGTCGAAGCCGACCTTGATCTCTTCCACCGGGTCGGCCGCCAGGCTGACGCGGATGGTGTCGCCGATCCCGGCCCACAGCATCGAGCCGATGCCGATGGCGCTCTTCACCGTGCCGGTGCGCAGGGCGCCGGCCTCGGTCACGCCCAGGTGCAGCGGGCAGTCGATGGCCTCGGCCAGCTGCTGGTAGGCCGCCACCGTCATGAACGGGTCCGACGCCTTCACGCTGATCTTGAACTCGTGGAAGTCGTGGTCCTGCAGGATGCGGGCGTGGTTCAGCGCGCTCTCGACCATGGCGTCGGGGCAGGGCTCGCCGTACTTCTCCAGAAGGTCGCGCTCCAGCGAGCCGGCATTGACGCCGATGCGCATGGAACAGCCGTGGTCCCGCGCCGCCTGGATCACCTCGCGCACGCGGTCGGGGCTGCCGATGTTGCCGGGATTGATCCGCAGGCAGGCCGCGCCCGCCTTCGCCGCCTCGATGCCGCGCCGGTAGTGGAAGTGGATATCCGCCACCAGCGGGACCTTGGCCGCCCTGGCGATCTCCTTGAACGCGGCGGTGGATTCCTCGTCGGGGCAGGAGACGCGCACGATGTCGGCTCCCGCTTCCTCCAGCTGGCGGATCTGGTCGATCGTGGCGCCCGCGTCGGCGGTGACCGTGTTGGTCATCGACTGGACGGTGATCGGCGCGTCGCCCCCCACCTCCACGTTTCCGACGCGGATCTTGCGGCTCTTGCGGCGGTCGATCGCGCGCCAGGGGCGCACGCTGGTGTGGTCGGCGGCTGTCATGACAGGCTGAAAATAGGCGGTTTGGGCGGCGAACCCAAGGCGGTCAGTTGGCCGGCGGCCGAGTCGGGGCCATCTTCGCCGCCGGGGCCGGCGGGGCGGCCGCTGTCGGCGCGGGCGGCAGGTTCAGCTTCTGGGGTGGCTGCGCGGCCACGCTGGCGGCGGCGGGCGTCGTCGGCGTGGCGGTGACCAGCTTGGAGGCCAGCACCTGCTGAGCGGGCAGGAAGCCCTTGGTCTGACCCTGCACGAAGACCTGGAAGTCGTACTGCGAGGACACGTCCAGGGTCAGGCCGGCCACCGTGGGGATGCGATAGGCCTCGCCCTTGCCGAGCTGGCGGGCGAAGTAGATCGACCCGTCGGCGCCGCGCACGATCAGGGCGGCCGGCTTCAGCGCCTGGATGATCACCGGCGAGTTCAGTCGCGGATTGCCCGCGTCGTAGATGCGCCCCGCGGCGGAGAACACCTTGGGCAGGGTCGCCAGGTCCGGCGGCGGCGCTTCGCCCACGGGCTTGGGACGATGGCCGCCCTCAGGCGCGTTCGGATCGCCCGGCTTCATGCCCATCGCCTCGGCGAGGCCGGGGGTCTCGTAGGGCGTGGGCGTGGTCGATTCCACCGGGGCCGGCAGCGGCGCTCCCAGGACCATGGGCCCGGGCTTCAGCTCGGCCAGCGCCTTTTCCGCCACCTCGTGCGAGGCCAGCGGCGGCGGCGGCGCGCTGGCGGTCATGGCCCGCTGGGCGATGTTCCAGAGCACAATGGCCGCGATGATCAGCAGCGCGCCGACCAGGAAGGCGGCGACGCGGGGATCCTTCTCGTCCGGCACGCCGACCGGCGCGCGCAGAGGCTCGTCCAGCACCGGCTCGTCGCTCTTGAAGCGCTCGGTGGCGAGGTCGGGATCCACGCCCAGGGCCAGGGCGTAGGCGCGGATGTAGCCGATGGTGAAGGGGCGTGAGGGCAGGGCCTCCAGCCGCATCTCCTCCAACGCCTCCAGATAGGCGCGCCGCACGCGCGTGGTGTCGGCCAGCTCGGCGAGGGTCAGGCCCTTGTCCAGCCGGATCGCCTTCAGCGCCTCGCCGACGGTGTCGTGCTGGTAGAGGGGATCGACCGGCCCTTCCGGCGTGGCCTCGGCCAGAGCCTCGGGCGTGGGCTCGCCGCCGCCCAGATTCAGCACGCGTCCGCGTCCCCGGCCGGCCGGGCTGGCTTTGGTCTTGGCGGATCGTCGGCGTAGCACGGCGGTCAAGGGCGCTCCCTGCGCCGTCTCAGTGTCTACGGATTCGGGCTTTGATTAGACCGGGACGATCAGACGGCCAGGTAGAGTTTGCGCGCGAGGGTTTCAATCTCGTTCCGAACCGAGCCGGCGCTCGATTTCAGCAGGGCCGAGACCCCCCGCCGCGCGGCCTCGCGGTCGCAGGACAGCACCATCTGCTTCACCGGCCCCACGCCCGCCGGCGGCATCGACAGCCGCTCGAAGCCCAGGGCCACCAGGGTGAACGCTTCCAGCGGCCGTCCCGCCATCTCGCCGCAGATGCTGACCGGCGTGCCGGTCTCGGCGCAGGCCTTCTGGATGGCCTCCATCGCCCGCAGCGCCGGCGGAGACAGGAAGTCGTACCGATCGGCCACGCGCGGGTTTCCCCGGTCGGCGGCGAACAGGTACTGCATCAGGTCGTTGGTCCCGACGCTGACGAAGTCGGTCATCGGCAGCAGGGCGTCGAGGTGCCAGATCAGCGAAGGCGCCTCGATCATCGCGCCCACGTCCAGGCGCGAGGGCGCGGGGCGGCCACGCCGCTGGGCCCAGGCGACCTCGGTGTCCACCAAGGCGCGCGCCTGGCGGAACTCGTCGCAGCTCGCGACCAGCGGGAACATGATCCGCAGCGCGCGGCCCTGCGCGGCCGCGATCAGTGCGCGAAGCTGCAGACGCAGCAGCGCCGGCCGGTCCAGGCCCATCCGCACGGCGCGCCAGCCCAGGGCCGGGTTCTCCTCGCGTTCGGCCTCCATGTACGGCAGCACCTTGTCGCCGCCGAGGTCGAGAGTGCGGAACGTCACCGGCAGGTCGCCCGCCGCGTCCATCACCCGCGCGTACAGCGCCGTCTGGGCGTTGAAGCGCGGCATCTCTTCCGAGACCATGAACTGGAACTCGGTGCGGAACAGGCCGATGCCCTCGGCGCCCGCATCGCCCAGCATCTCCAGGTCCACGTCCAGGCCGGCGTTCATCAGCAGGGTGATCTTCACGCCGTCGCGGGTGAAGGCGGGGGTGTCGCGCAGCTTGGCGAATTCGGCCTGCCGTTGCCGGCGGACCTCCATCCGCGCTTGGATGGCCTTCACCACGTCGGGCCGCGGCCGCAGGAACGCCTCGGCGGTCTCGCCGTCGACGATCACCGGCTGGCCTTCCGAGACACTGTCGCGCAGCCCCGGCAGGCGGCCGACGCAGGGGATGCCCAGCGCCCTGGCCACGATCGCGGCATGGCTGGCGGGCGAGCCCTCTTCCAGCAGCAGGCCCCGCAGCTTGGTGCGGTCGTACTCCAGCAGGTCGGCGGGCCCCAGGTTCCGGGCGATCAGGATGGCGTTGTCGGGCAGGTCCCGCGCCACGCTGCCGTCGCCAGACAGGTGCCGCAGCAGCCGGTCGTTCAGGTCTTCCAGGTCGTGCAGCCGCTCGCGCAGGTAGGGGTCCCGCGCCTGACCCAGCCGCGCCCGGTGCTCGGAACGCACGCGCTCCACCGCCGCCTCGGCCGTGAGCCCGTTCTTGACGGCGTCCTCGAGGCTCCGGTTCCAGCCCCGGTCGTGGGCGAACATCCGGTAGGTCTCGAGCACCTCGTAGCTGGCGTCCATTAGGCCGTGCTGGCCTTCCAGCATGTTGTCGATCTGGGTCTTCAGCGCCTCCAGCGCCGAGGCCAGCCGCGCCTCTTCCGCCGCCACGTCGTCCGACAGCAGCTGCGACGAGGCCACCGGCGGCTCATGCAGGACCGCCACGCCGTAGGCCAGGCCCTCGGCGAACTTGCTGCCCTTGATCCGCTCGGGGCGGCGGGGCGCCAGCTCGACGCCTTCCAGCTCGCCGATGCTGATCAGTTCGCCCGAGGCGACCATCTCGGCCAGCACCATGGCGACGATCTGCAGGTCCTCGACCTCGTCGTCGGTATAGGTCCGCGCCGTGCGGTTCTGGACGACCAGCACCCCGATGGCGCGCCCGCCGCGCAGCAGCGGCACGCCGAGGAACGCGTGGTAGGGATCTTCGCCGGTTTCCGGGCGGTACGAGAAGGCCGGATGCTCCGGCGCGTCGGCCAGGTTCAGCGGACGGCCCAGGCGCATGATCTCGCCCACCAGGCCTTCGCCCGGCTTCATCCGCGTCACGTGGACGGCGGCCACGTCCAGGCCCTCGGTGGCGAACAGCTCCATCTCCCCGTTGGCCCGCCGCAGGTAGATCGAGCACACCTCCGCGACCATGGAGAGCGCGATGATGCGCACGACCATGTCCAGGCGCTGCTGCGCCGGGCCGCCCCCGGCGAGCGCCTCGCGGATCTGCCGCAGCAGGCTCCGCTGTCCGCGAATGGCGATGGGCGCAACCATTGAGTCTGGCTTCGCTCCTCCCTGTCCTTGCCAGACCAACTAGCAGTTTTGTCTGTCAGAACCGAGACTCTAACGGCCCGGCTAGGGGCGGTTTTTGCAATCTGCACGCCTTGAAAGCGTGGTCGCGCCGCGTCCGCTCCCGGGGAGGGAGCGGGTCGGGTCGTCAGCCCTTCGGCGTCAGCTTGATGATTCCCCCGGCCGGTCCGTCCTTCAGCAGATAGACCGCGCCGTCCGGTCCCTGGCGGATGTCGCGCCAGTTGACCACGCCGGGGATGTCGAGCCGCTCTTCGCCGACCACCTTCTCGCCCTTCAGCGTCAGCCGGGTCACGTTGCCGCCCGGCAGTCCCTGCGGCTGGCGGCCGGAGATCAGGATGCTGTTCTTCCACTTCGGGAAAAGCTCGCCCGTGTAGAAGATCATCCCCGATGGCGCGATCGTCGGGTCCCAGTAGTACAGCGGCTGTTCCATGCCCGGACGCTGGGTCTCGCCGCCGGTGATCGGCGTCTTGGCGGGGCCGTAGTTCACGCCGTAGCTGATCGTGGGCCAGCCATAGTCCTTGCCCTTGCGGATGACGTTCAGCTCGTCGCCCGACTGGGGGCCGAACTCGACTTCCCACAGCTCGCCGGTCTTGGGGTGCAGGGCCGCCGCCTGGACGTTGCGGTTGCCATAGCTCCAGATCTGCGGCTGCGCGCCCGCCTTGCCCACGAAGGGGTTGTCCTTGGGGACCGAGCCGTCGGGATTGATCCGCACGATCTTGCCGAGGCCGCTGGCCAGGTCCTGCGCCTGCTTCTGCCCGGCGGGGATCGAGCGCTCGCCCTGGGTGACGAACAGCTTGCCGTCGCGCGCGAACACCAGCCGCGACCCGAAGTGCAGCGGCGAGGCCAACGACGGCGTCTGGCGGTAGATCACCGCCAGCCCCTCGATCCTGGGCGCGTCGACCAGCACCAGCTTGCCGCGCGCCACGGCGGTGTTGTTGGTCCCGTCGCCCTGCGGCTCGGCATAGCTGAGGTAGATCAGGCCATTGGTCTTGAAGGCCGGGTCCAGGGCCACGTCCAGCAGGCCGCCCTGGCCGCCGGACATCACCGCCGGCACGCCCTCGACGGCCGCCTCGACGAGCTTGCCGTCCTTGTCCACCAGCCGCAGCTTGCCGGCCCGGCGCTCGGTCACCAGCATCCGCCCGTCCGGAAGGAAGGCCAGCGACCAGGGGTACTGCAGGCCGGTCGTCACCGTGGTCGTCTCGAACGCCACGCCCAGCTTCTGCTCCGGCGCGCGGGTCTGGCCGGCGAAGGCGGGCTTGTAGGCGGTGATCGGCGGGCGGCTCTCCACCGGCGCCGGCTGCGCGGCGGCGGCCGTGGCGGAGGCGAGGAGGGCGCCGGCGGCGGCCCAGGCCATGTTCGCGGTCATCGGCATTCTTCGAGGCTCGTTTCTCGGCTAAGGGCTGGCGAAGCGGGGCAATTCATAGCCTGCGCCGCAGCGGCGTCGCCTGCCTTTTCGCCAGGTCGCCCAGTGGAGGTCGGAATGAGCATGAAAGCGGTGTGGCTGGGCGTCGCCGCGCTGTCGGGCGCTGCCCTGGCCGTTCCCGCCAGTGGTCAGCCCACGCCGGTCCCGCAGGCGCGCGCCGAGGCGATCTTCGCCGAGCGGTGCAAGGAGTGCCATGACCCCGCCATGGAGCGAGCGCCCTCCCGCCAGGAACTGGCCGCCCGCAAGCCGGAAGAGATCGTCGCCGCCATGACCACGGGCCCCATGACCCCGATCGCCGAGGGGCTGACCCCGGAAGAGAAGCAGGCCCTGGCGGTCTGGCTGACCTCGCACTGAGCATGTGGCTGTTTTCCTACGGCACGCTCCAGCAAGAGAACGTCCAGCTCGAGACCTTCGGGCGCCGTCTCCACGGCCGGACCGACGCCCTGCCGGGCTATCGCCGCGAGATGGTGCAGATCACCGATCCGGCCGTGATCGCCACGAGCGGCGCCGACCACCATCCCATCGTGCTGGAAAGCGGCGATCCCGCCGATGAGGTCCCGGGCACGGTCTTCGACGTCACCGAGGCCGAACTGGCGGCCGCCGACACCTACGAGGTCTCGGACTATCGCCGCGTCGCGGTCAGGCTTCGCTCCGGCCTCGACGCCTGGGTCTATGTGAAGGCCTGACGCCTCAGGCCTCTCGAACCAGCAGGTCCTCGTAGAACGCGCCGATCGGCCGGGTCGGGTGGGCGATCTGGATCTCCAGGATCCAGAGACCCGTGGTCGGCACGCCTTCGTAAGCGCCCAGCGCGCCGGCCTTGTAGATCGCGTGCGGAAAGTCGCTGACCCGGTGGCCTTTCACCTCCCAGTTCAGTCGCCAGCCCATCTCCTCGGCCCGGCGCTGGGCGAAGGCGTAGAGCGCCTCGCCGCTCAGTCCATCCTCGCGCCAGCGGGCCGCGACCTCGTGCCAGAGCGTGCGCGCCGCCTCGCAGCAGGCCGCCATCTCGGGGTCACCGCCCACCGAAAAGGTGTCGCCCGCGTCGCCCTCGTGCCCGTCCCAGACGATGCCCAGGTCCACATAGAAGATGTCGTCCGGCCGCAGCACGTAGTCGGGCGTGAAGTCGCCGAAGAAGGTCTCGGTCGTGCCGGGTCCGAAACGGATCACATGGCGGTGCCAGACGCGCTCCATGCCCATCTCCTCGACCACCCGCTGGGCGATCTCGTGACCCTGGCCCTCGGTGACGCCGGGCCGGATCTCGGCTGCGATGCGCCGCACCGCCTCGAACGTCAGGTCCCGCGCCTTCAGCATGGCGGGCAGCGAGAAGGCCGCGCCCACGGCCTCGCGGCGGGCTTGCAGATCGGACATGGCGGGCCTCCTGAGCGGAAAATGATATAAAGATATCCTTATGTGATGGGCGTGCGTCTGCCAACCACCGGTCTCCACGCTTGAGCTTGCCGTCCCCACGGCTCATCGTTCCGTGACGAGAGAGGGACGAGGGAATCCGATGCGGCGCTGGCTTGCGTTCGTCTTGGCTTGGCTGCTGATCCTGGGCGGGAGCTGGCTGGCTCACCGCGTCCAGACCGCCGGCGGCAAGGTCGCCGTCTCGGAGGTGCGCATCCCCGCGGCGAAGGGGGTGGTCGTCTCGGGCCTGCTCTACCGTCCGGTCGGGGCGACGGCGCGGACGCCGGCCCCCGCCGTGCTGGTCAGTCACGGCTACATCAACACCCGCGAGATGCAGAGCCCGTTCGCGATCGAGCTGTCGCGACGCGGCTATGTGGTGCTGGCGATGGACATGACGGGCCACGGCTACTCCGGCGGCGTCGTCGGCACGGCCGGCTTCGGCGGTCCCGCGGCCCTGCGCCATCTGCGCGCCCTGCCGTTCGTCGACCGGAACGCCATCGGCCTCGAGGGCCACTCCATGGGCAGCGGGCCGGTCATGGCCGCGGCTCTGGCCGAACCGGAAGGCTACCGCGCGGTGGTGCTGGAGGGATCGACGCCCGGCCTGCTGGGCGCGCCGGCTCCCGCCAACCCGCGCAACCTGGCCGTCGTCTTCGGCCAGTACGACGAGTTCGCGGGCCTGATGTGGGGTGTGCCCAAGGGCTCCGAGGTCGGGTCGTCCAAGAAGCTGCAGGCGTTGTTCGGGACCACCGCGCCCGTCCAGCCGAACAGGGTCTACGGCTCCAAGGCCGAGGGCACGGCGCGCTGGCTCACCCTGCCGCCGATCACTCATCCCTGGGAGCACTTCTCGGCCGCCGGGGTCGGTGATGCGCTCGCCTGGCTGCAATGGACCGTCCCGCCGCCGAAGCCGAAGCCGGCGGCCGACCAGGTCTGGCTGTGGAAGGAGGTCGGCACGCTGACCGCCCTGATCGGCTTCGGCTGGCTGGTGCTGGCCGCCTTCGACCTGGCCCTGACCGTCCCGCCGTTCAGCCGCCTCGCCACGCCGGCCAGGCCGGTGGTCGAGCATCGCGGCCCGCGCTGGATCTTCGGCCTGGCGCTGACCGCCGCCCTGCCGGCCATCACCTACCTGCCGCTGATGAAGCTGGGGCAGGTGTTCTTTCCCATGCCGGGGCTGGCCCAGTGGGTGCACAATCAGCTCCTGGTCTGGGCGCTGGGAACCGCCGCGATCGGCGCCGTGCTGGGCCGCATCCTCGGGCCGAAGGCGCGGTTCGAGACGCGCTGGGGCCTGTCCGCGGCCGTGGCGGTGCTGAGCGTCGGCGTCGGCTATGGCGCGCTCGTGATCGTCGACCACCTGTTCAAGGTCGACTTCCGCGTCTGGGTGGTGGGCCTCAAGCCGCTCAGCGCCGCCCGCGCCGCCGAGCTTCCGGCCTACCTCGTCCTCTGGTCGGCGTTCTTCGTCCTCAGCCTGCGGTCCTTCTGCGCCAGCGTGCCGGTGAAGGGGGAGGGCGCGTTCGCCGCCATGGCCTGGGGCAAGATCGCCATGGCCGGCGGCTTCGCGGTGCTGGTCGCCTGGCAGTACGCGACTCTCTTCGGCACGGGCCTCCTGGCCACGCCGACCGAGCCGCTCAACGTGGTCATCGCCATCCAGTTCGTGCCGATCCTGGCCTTCGTGGGCGTGGTCGCCGCGCTGACCTACCGGCGGACGAACTCCTACGTGCCGGGCGCCCTGATCTGCGCTCTGATCGTCAGCTGGTACGTCACCGCCGGCACCGCCAACCACTGGCAGCCCGGTTTCCCGTTCCAGATTCCCGGCCGTTGATGCGGGGGGATCAGGCCGCCGCGCTGATCCGATAGGCGCAGCGGCGGGCCCCGGCGAGGATGTGGTCGGTCCGCTCGATCGTGACTCCCGGCCCCAGCACGGCCTGGAACACCGCCTGTTCAGCGCGACAGAATCCCTGGCAGGCGGCTGCCGCCGCGCAGATCGGGCAGTGGTTCTCCACGAGGAGGAAGCCGCCGCCAGGGTCGGGCGACCAGTCGGCCATGTAGCCTTCCGCCGTCCGAATCTCGGCCAGGGCCGCGACGCGATCTTGGAGTGTCTCTTTGCCCTGCATGGCCGCCGCGTAGGCGCGGGTGGTCGCCGCCTCGCGCCGGGCGATGATCCGTTCCACGCCCGCCTCGCCGAACTCGGCGCTCAGCGCCTCCAGCATTTCGACGGTCAGCTGGGCGTGGGCGTCGGGAAAGCGGGCCTGGGCCTTCTCGGTCAGCGACCACAGCCGCCGCGGCCGGCCCACGCCACGTCGCTCGTCCACATGGCTCGCCAGTCCGTCGGCGGCCAGCCGTTCCAGATGCTGCAGCGCCGCCTGACGGCTGATCCCCATCGCCCCGGCCAGCGCCAGGGTCTCGCTGGGACCGCGCGTCTTCAGGTGGAACAGGATACGTTCGGCGGGCGTGCGCATTTGACAATCAAGTCATTGCAAAAACTGTGGCGTAGGTCTAGCCAATTCGACATGTCAGAGGTTGTCAAAAAAGATGCGCCCGGGGCGAACACCTGGGCCGATCTGCTCGCGGAGGGGCGCCTGTCGCGCTTCGCGGTCATCATGCTGGGCGTCTGGCTCAACGCGGCCGACAGCCTGGTGACCACCACGATCCTCCCCAGCGTCGGCCGCGACCTCGGGGGCTTCGCCTACTTCTCCTGGGCGACGGCGGGTTTCTTCGTCGGCGCGATCCTGGCCGGCGCCAGCGCGGGCCGGGTCTCCGAACTGTTCGGCCTTCGCCGGGCCACGGCCTTCGGCGGGATCATCATGGCGGCCGGTTGCGTGATGAGCGCCCTGGCCCCGGAGATCGGGACCTTCCTCGCCGGCCGCGTGGTGCAGGGCCTCGGCAGCGGCTGGATCTCGGGCTTCGCCATGGTCGCGATCGCCTTCTCGTTCCCGGAGCGGCACCTGGCGCGGGTGTTCGCGGCGGTCACCTTCGTCTGGGGTATCGCCACCGTGCTGGGTCCGCTGTTCGGCGGCCTTGTCGTCGAAGGCGGCGACTGGCGCGACGTCTTCTGGCTGTTCGCGGTCCAGGCCGGGGTCTTCAGCCTGGCCGCGCCGTTCCTGTTGGGCGGCGGCGGTGAGAAGACCGGCGGGCCGGGCATCCCCTGGCTGCAGCTCGGCGTGCTAAGCGTCGGTGTCGCGGCCATCGCGGTGGCCGATCTGGTCGGCTCGCCCGCCGGGTCGGTCGCGCTGGTGATCGCCGGTCTCGTTGTCCTGGCCTTGATGGTTCGCCTGGATGCGAGGGCTGAGGTGCGGCTCCTGCCCAAGGGCAGCGCCGACCTCACCACGGTCTGCGGCGCCGGCTATCTGGCCGCCTTCGCCATGACTGCCGCGTCCATGGGCTTCGCCATCTACGCCCCGGCGATCCTGCAGCAGCTTCGCGGCTACACCCCGCTGTGGGCGGGCTATGTGGTCGCCATCGAGTCCCTGGCCTGGACCGTGGCGGCCATCGCCGTGGCGGGGGCGGTCGGCGCATGGGATCGGCGGTGGACGCGGCTCGGCGCCCTGATGCTGGTGGCCAGCCTCTTCGTCCTCGCCGCCAGCATGGCCGACGGCCACCTGGCGCTGATCCTGCTGGGCGGATCCCTGCTGGGCGCGGCCTTCGGCTTCTCCTGGGCCTTCATGAGCCGCCGGATCATGGCCGCCCTGTCCGAGGAGGACCTGGCCATCGGCTCGTCGGCGATCACGGCGGTGCGCCAGACAGGGGGCGCGGCTGGCGCGGCGATCTCCGGCGTGGCGGCCAATCTGGTCGGCTTCTCGGGCGGCCTCACCGACGCGAGCGCGCGCGCCGCTTCCGTCTGGGTCTTCGTCGCCGTCGTCCCCCTCGCCATCGCCGGCGCGTGGGCGGCCTTCCGCCTCACCGATCCTCGCCGGGACGCCTGAGGTTGCGCTCCCCGCGCGACGCCGTTGCGGATGCAACTATTCGTCGCATTGAGAGATCCGCGTTAGACGAATATCGGCTTCACCATGGGTGAGGGAACGACAACGACGCACAGGTCCATCTCGGGCCTGGTGATCGGCAAGGATCTGCTGCTGGAGCTGATCGAGGCCACGCGCGGGCCGCTCGACAGCCTCGACACCCTGCTGCTCGTCACGATCGTCCAGGCCAACATCGCGCCCCTGATGGCCAACCCGGCGATGGAGGCGAACTACGCCGCCCTCGACCGCCCGCCGCCCGACGAGTTGCGCCGGCCGATCAGCGTCGCCGCCGTGGCCGGCGCCACCGGCCTGCCGTTCGAGACGGTGCGCCGCCGCGTGGCCCGGCTGCGCGACATGGGGGTCTGCCAGATCCACGCCGAGGGCGTCGTCGCCCCGCAGCAGCACCTCGACACGCCGGGTCACCGCGCGGTGATCGCCGAGAACTTCCGCATCCTCCGCGATACCTACAATCGGCTGGTGAGCGTCGGCTTCTTCGAGGAACAGACCTGGCCGGCCACGACCTGGACGCCAGACCTGCCGTTGCCGATGCGCGCCTCCACCCGCCACTCGGCCGACTATGCGCTGCGGATGGTCGACCTGCTGCGCCAGCGCGCCGGCGACGTGGTCAACGGCCTCATCCTGCTGCAACTGGGTCGTGAGAACACCCGTCGCCTGGGCGATGCGCGCGAGCGGTTCGAGAACCCGGATCACCCGGCCTTCGCGCCCGACATGCTGAAGGAGCCGGTCGGCGCCTCACACCTGGCGCATTGCCTCAGGCTGGACCGCGAGACGGTGCGCCGTCGGCTGGCCGCGCTCACGGAAGCCGGGCTCTGCGAGCGGCGGGGCGAAGGCTACATCGTGCCGCTGCGCCGCATGATCGTGCCGGAGATGATCGAGGTGGTCACGGCCAACGACGCCAACCTGCGCCGGCTCTACCGCAACCTCGCCCGGGTCGGTGCCCTGGAGGTCTGGCGCGCGGGCGAACAGGCGGCCTGAGACCGTCCCGCTCCCGCGCGGAGCGTCATCGCCCCGGGTTTGGGATCAGAGCTGGTCGAGGCCGTAGGCGGCGTGCAGGGCGCGCACCGCCAGTTCGGTGTAGGCCGCGTCGATCAGCACGCTGATCTTGATCTCCGAGGTCGAGATGACCTGGATGTTCACGCCCTTCTCGGCCAGCGCCTGGAACATCGTCTTGGCGACGCCGGTATGGCTGCGCATGCCGACGCCGATCACCGACACCTTGGCCACGTCCTCGTTCACCTGCACGTCGTCGAAGCCGATCTTGGCCTGGACGGCGCGGACGATCTCGACGGTGCGCTGGGCGTCACGCTTGCCCACCGTGAACTCCATGTTCGCCGTGTCGGCCGTGCGGGCGTGGCTCTGGACGATCATGTCCACGTTCACGTTCGCGTCCGCCAGGGCGCCGAAGATGTCGGACGACACGCCGGGATGGTCGGGCAGGCCGAAGAGGCTGATCTTCGCCTCGTCGCGGCTGTAGGCCACGCCGCTCACGATCCGCTTCTCCACGATCTCCTCCTCGTCGCACACGATGGTGCCCTGGCCGGGCGCTTCGCCGGGCTCGACAAAACTGGAAAGCACCCGCACCGGCACGTGGTAGGCCATGGCCAGCTCGACCGAACGGGTCTGCAGCACCTTGGCGCCCAGCGAGGCCATCTCGAGCATCTCCTCGTAGGAGATCTTCCCGAGCTTGCGGGCCTTCGATTCGATCCGCGGGTCGGTGGTGTAGACCCCGTCCACGTCGGTGTAGATGTCGCACGCGCCGCCCAGCGCCGCGGCCACCGCGACCGCGCTGGTGTCGGAGCCGCCGCGGCCCAGGGTGGCGATGCGGCCGTCGCGCGTCACGCCCTGGAAGCCCGCGATGACGGCGATCTCGCCCGCGTCCATCGCCGCGGCCAGCTTCTCGGGCGGGATGTCGTCGATCCGCGCCTTGCCGTGCGCGTCGTCGGCGATGATCGGCACCTGCCAACCCATCCACGAACGCGCGTTCAGGCCCATGTTGCGCAGGGTCATGGCCAGCAGGCCGGCGGTCACCTGCTCGCCCGAGGCGACCACGGTGTCGTATTCGTCGTCCGAGGCCGGCAGGCCCGGCGCGGCCTGGCCGGCGCCGTCGGTCCAGGCGACCAGCTCGTTGGTCTTGCCCGACATGGCGCTCACCACGACCGCCACCTTGTGGCCAGCCGCCACCTCGGCCGCCACCAGCCGCCCCACGCGCCGGATACGTTCCAGGTCGGCCACCGAAGTGCCGCCGAATTTCATAACCAGCCGGGACATGGCTCTCGCGTGTTGCTGCGCCGCCGAAGGGCGGTGCGTCATAGCGGCCAAGGTGCGGCGCCGCAACGCCCAGATTCTTCCAATCCCGCGCGTCATCGGGCCGCGCCTGGGGCAAACCGTGCCCCGGTCGAACGCTGTCGCTTCGCGCGGCGCGGGATGGCGGCTAAAGAGCGGGGGATGACCACCCGCTCCTCCATCGACCCCGCCGAAGTCGAGACGTTCTCGCGCATCGCCGCCGAGTGGTGGGATCCGCGCGGCAAGTTCGCGCCGCTGCACAAGTTCAACCCCGTCCGGCTGGCCTTCATCCGTGACCAGGCGCTGTACCGCTTCGGGCGCGACCCCAAGGCACGGCGCCCCTTCGAGGGGCTGCGCCTGCTCGACATCGGCTGCGGCGGAGGCCTGCTGTCCGAGCCGATGACCCGGCTGGGTTTCCAGGTGACCGGCGTCGACGCGTCCGAGCGCAACATCGCCACCGCCTCGACCCACGCGGCCGAGCAGGGGCTGCGGATCGACTACCGCGCCTCCACCGCCGAGGCCCTGCTGGAGGGCGGCGAGCCGCCGTTCGACGTGATCCTCAACATGGAGGTGATCGAGCACGTGGCCGATCCGGCCGCCTACCTGCAGGACTGCGCGCGGCTGCTGAAGCCCGGCGGGCTGATGATCGTGGCGACGCTCAATCGCACCCTGAAGGCGCTGGCGCTGGCGAAGATCGGCGCGGAGTACATCCTGCGCTGGCTGCCAGTGGGTGCGCACGACTGGTCCAAGTTCCTGAAGCCCGGCGAGATCCGCGGCTTTCTGTCCGACCAGCCGGTGGAGGTGGACGGACCCTATGGCGTCGTGTTCAACCCGCTGACCGGCCGCTGGACGGAATCGACCGATACCGACGTGAACTACATGATGACGGTGGTGCGCGACGCCGCGTGATGCGGTCGCGCCGGGGCTTTGGGGGCCTCCAGGAGTAGACATGGCTTCGCTACGCGTGCTCAGCCACGCCTTCCGCGCCTGGCGGCGCAACCGGCGCTGGGCCAAGCACGAGCCCGAGACGCCCTACATGGCCGACCTGCTGTCGGGCGCGCCGGTGTGCCTGCATGTGGGCGCCAGCGACGGGCGCCATTCCTACGTCATGACCCAGGTGGCGCCCAAGGCGCAGATCTGGGCCTTCGAGCCGTCCGCCTTCGCCTATGAGGTCCTGAAGACGACCATCGCCTGGCACCGGATCGGCAAGCAGGTGACCCCGATCCATGCCGCCGTCTCGGACGAACCCGGCGAACTCCTGCTGGTCACCCCCAAGAAGACCTCCGGCCGCATGGGGCGCGCCTATGCCTACGTCGCCGAGGTCCGCCCCAACGGCCCGGCGCGACCGGACCTTGAGGACGTGGGCATGGACGTCGAGCCGACGCCAGTCCTGACCCTCGACGCCTTCTGCCGCGAGCATGCGATCGACCGGGTCGACTTCATCCGCATGGACATCGAGGGCGCCGAGCTGAAGGCGCTCATGGGCGCGCTCGAGATCCTGGACCGCGACCGCCCGCACGTGCTGCTCGAGATCCACCCCGACATGCTGGCCGCCCGCTTCGGCGCGTCGGGCGAGGCGGTGCTCGATATCTTCCGCGACCGCGGCTACCGCATGTTCGCCCTCAACGGCGACCGTCTCGAAGAACGCCAGACCCTCGTCGAGGGTCTTCCGTGGAAGGATTACTTCTTCATCCATCCCACCAAGGCGGCCCGCCTTCCCGACGGCGTCTTCAAGGCGCGGATGGCGGCGTGAGCGACGACGCCCTCGACGGTCTCTGGCTGTTCGACGGCGTCTGTAACTTCTGCTCGGGTTCGGTGCGCATGGCGCTGCGGCTGGACCGGCGCGGCGTCCTGCGCTTCACGCCGCTGCAGTCGCCGTTCGGCCGCGAGATCGCCGCGCGTCACGGCCTGGACCTCGAGAACCCCGACAGCTTCCTGTTCTTCGACCACGGAAGACCGCTGGAAGCGTCGGACGCGGTGCTGGCCCTGTTCCGCCGGCTCGGCGCGCCATGGTCGTGGCTGGCCGCGCCGATCGGTGTGGTTCCCAGGCGCTGGCGTGACGCGACCTACCTCGCCCTGGCGCGTAACCGCTACCGGCTGATGGGAAAGCGCGAGACCTGCATGGTCCCGACCCCCGAACAGCGCGCCCGCTTCATCCTCGACCCACCGCCCGGCTGGTGACCCGCCCCAGCGTCCTCCTGGTCGGCGCCTACCGCTTCACTGTCGCCGTGGCGCACCCCTGGCTGGGGCTACTGTTCGCCTACGCGGGACGGCTCCGGCGGATCTAGGCGGCCCGCCTGTGGGCGGCGGCGTGGGCCGAGCGGCCCAGGTTGAAGCGGCCGGTCAGGCGGTCCAGGCCCTGCGCCTCGCTGGCCAGGGACTGGCTGGCGGCGCTGGTCTCCTCGACCATGGCTGCGTTCTGCTGAGTCATCTGGTCCATGTGGTTGATGGCCGAATTCACCTGAGTCAGGCCCGAGGCCTGCTGGGACGCGGACTCGGCGATGTTGGCGATCAGGGTGTTCACCTCGGTGACGTGCTCGGCGATCCGGCTGAGGGCCGCGCCCGTGTCGCCCACCAGGCTCACGCCCCGCGACACCTGGGCCGACGAGGTTGAGATCAGCGACTTGATCTCCTTGGCCGCTTCGGCCGAGCGCTGGGCCAGGGCCCGCACTTCCGAGGCGACGACCGCGAAGCCCTTGCCGGCGTCGCCGGCGCGAGCCGCTTCCACACCGGCGTTCAGGGCCAGCAGGTTGGTCTGGAAGGCGATCTCGTCGATCACCCCGATGATCTGCCCGACCTGGCGGGACGATTCCTCGATCTCGCTCATGGCGCCGACGGCGTCGGCCATGATCTGGCTGGACTCGGCGGCGTCCTGCTGGGTGGTCTCGGCGACCGAACGAGCCTGCTTGGCGCCGTGGGCGGTCTGGCCGACCGTGGCGGTGATCTCGTCGAGCGCGGCGGCCGCCTGTTCCAGCGCGGCGGCCTGCTGCTCGGTGCGACGGGCCAACTGGTCGGCGGCCGAGGCGATGTCCTCGACCCCCGCGCGCATGGCGCTGGCCCCGTTCGCCACCTGCTGCAGCGCGTCGCGCAGATTGCCGTGCGCCCGGTTGAAATCGGTGCGCAGCTTCTCGAACGCCGGCGCGAACGGGCGGGTGATGTCCTGTTCGAGGTTGTTCTCGGCCAGGCGTTCCAGCCCCATGCCGATCTGGGTCAGGTCGCTGATGTCCGAGGCGAACTTCACCACCTTGGTCACCCGTCCCCGCAGGTCGAAGATCGGGTTGTAGGAGGCCTGGATCCAGACCTCCTTGCCGCCCTTGCCGATCCGGCGGAACGAGGTGGCGACGAACTCGCCCGACTGCAGTTTGCGCCAGAAGGCGTCGTAGTCGGGGGTCCGCGCCTCGGTCGGGTCGACGAACATCCGGTGGTGCTTGCCGACGATCTCGGACAACTCGTAGCCGAGGGTGGCGAGGAAGTTCTCGTTGGCGGTGATGATCGTGCCGTCCGGCTGGAACTCGATCACCGCCTGGGTGCGGGAGATCGCGTCCAGCTTGCTCTCCTGCTCGATCGTCCGAAGTTTCTCGGCGGTGACGTCCGAGGCGATCTTCACCACGCGCTCGACCTTGCCGGAGGCGTCGAAGACCGGGTTGTAGGAGGCCTGGATCCAGACGTCGCGGCCGCCCTTGGCGATCCGGCGATACTCGCGGGCGTCGAATTCGCCCCGGCCGAGCTGTTCCCAGAAGGCCGCGTACTCCGGGCTCTGGGCGTAGTCGGGATCGACGAACATCCGGTGGTGCTTGCCGCGTATCTCGGACAGGTCGTAGCCCATCGTCGCGCAGAAGTTGCCGTTGGCCGAGAGGATTATGCCACTGAGATCGAACTCGATGATGGCCAGCGACTTGTCGAGCGCGCCGACCAGCGCCTGCGCATGGCGCGACGCTGAATTCCTGGAGCCGAACATGGATTCCCCGATGCGTTTCCTGCATTTAACCGCAGGGCACACTTCAAGGCGGTTTGCTTAATTTCCGACTGCCGATGGTTGTATCTGCAACAAAACGGGCTGCGACATTCCGTCGCATCCTGGAATTGAGCGAGATCAATTTCGCAACTAAACGGCGTTCAGTCGCGGCCTAGTCGTCGAAGCCCACGAAGACCGTGGCTTCCCGGACCGACTTGCGCTCCGAGACCACGGCATTGGCCGGGAAGCTCTCGTCGGGCCAGCCGAGCGCGATGCTCTTCATGATCACCTGATCCTCGGCCACGCCCGCGTGCTCGCGCACCACCGGCGACTGCATGATGCCCTGGCTGTTGATCACCGTGCCCAGGCCGCGCGACCAGGCGGCGTTCACGAGCGCAGTGGCCACCGCGCCGCAGTCGAAGGGCGCGTCGTCGCTGCCTTCGAGCGCCTTGTCGAACGTCACGATCACGCAGACCGGCGCGTCGAACTGCCGGAAGCCGCGCAGCACCCAGTCCTGGCGACCCGCCGCGTCCTCGCGGGCGATGCCCATCGCGCCGAACAGCTGCTTGGCGACGCCGACCTGACGGTCACGATGCTTGCCCTCGAAGGCGCCGCCGACGCGGAACTCGCGGGAATGCGGCACCCCGGCCAGGTTCCGCTCTGTGTTGCCGGCGCGGATGCGGTTCAGTGGCTCGCCGGTGATGACGTAGAAGTTCCACGGCTGCACGTTCATCGACGACGGCGCGCGCATCGCCAGGCCGATGATCTCCTCGATCAGCGCCCGGGGAACCGGATCGGGCTTGAAGCCGCGAATGCTGCGGCGGCCCAGCACGACCTCGTCGTAGTTGGCGGCGGTCATGGCGGGCTCCTGTCAGGCGAACGACGCGGACACACCTAGCCTGTGTCCGCGCCCACGCAAGATGCCGCCGGGGCAAGGAGGCTCGCTAGGCGAATGCGGCCGAGGCCCGACGCCGGCGCAGGGTGGCGCCGACTCCGCCGAAGCCCAGGATCATCATCGCCCAGGTGGCCGGCTCCGGAACGCCCACCGCGATGCCCGAACCGTCCGCGAAGATGATCTCGCCGAGGCCGCAGTAGTCGACGCTCTGGCTTGGCGCGCCGTTCCGACCGCAGCCGATGATGTCCAGCGTCAGGTAGCGGGTCGTGATCGGCCGGAACTCGAAGGCCTGCGGCCCATAGCGCTCCTGTGCGCTCTCGGTCGGCCGGAAAGTGCGCACCAAGCCGAGTTCGGGCGTCGAGATCGACATGCTCTGCTGGCCGGAATTGTTCTCGTCCCAGAGCGCCAGCTTGTAGATCGTCACCTCCTGGCCGAAGTCGAAGACCAGTTGTGCTGCGCGTGAGCTTTGCGCGCTGAACCACTCGGTGTTGAGGCCTGCGTTGACCTGTACGTTCTGCGCCACGTAGGCATCGAAATCCGTGGATCCGGGCGTGTACTTCGTCGGCAGCCCAGACTGGTTGATCACATTCCCGACTGCCCAGAACGATCCGGCCGAGCCGCCGCTCGCGACCCGGACGCTGACCGGTGAGATGATCTTGGCAGCCTCTGCGCTGGTTGCGGCGAAGCTCAGGGCGGCGAGCGCGCCTGCGAAAGCGTACTTCATGATGCTGTCCTCGTGTTGATCAGCGCAGGACTGTGCCGCTGGTGGGCGGGCCACAATCGAAGGCCGCCGAACGGAGGTGGCGGATCGGTGAACGCCGCAGTTCTCGCCTGCCAGGGGAAGTCGCGGTCCGCCCCGGCTGCGACATGGCGGCGCTTGCGGTGCTGGACCGACCGCTTCTAGACCCATCGTTCCAGACATGATCCAGACGTCCCAAACCGCCTGCCCGTCGGCCCCGGTCGAGCTGGCCGGCTCGATGCCCGAGCTGGTGACCCGGCTGCTGGCGCTCACGCCCGAGGTGCGCGACCCGGTCCGCCAGCGGGCGCTGACCGAGCGGTTCCTGATCCCGGCCGTGTCAGGGCTGGAAGCCCTGATGCGCGAGCTGCGCGCCGGCCTCGATCCGGCGCTCCGCGCGGCGGCGGAACGGGTGGGCGGCAAGGCCTACCCAAAGGGACGCTGCCGCGAGATCACCCAGGCGGTCCGCCAGCGGCTGGCCGACCTGGATCCCGGCGAGCTGTCGTTCCACGCGCGGGACGGCTGGGCGGCTCTGCAGGCCTTCCGCGCCGCCGGCGGGCTGGTGCGGGCCGCCTGGGGCGACCTGCGCGGGCAGTACTTCCAGAACGCCCTGATCGTCGGCGCGCTCTATGTGGACGTCTCGAACGACACGGTGGTGACGACGAAGCCGCCGGTGGAGATCCTGCCGTTCGAGCAGGCGGGCTTCTCGCCGATCCGCGACTACGCGCACTTCGTCGGGATCGCCGGCCGCTACTGGGGCCACCGGTTCCTGCGCAATCACCTGTTCCCGGACCTCGCGCCTTACCGCCCGCTGATCCAGGTCGCGCCGAATGGCCGCGTCAGCCTGGGCCCGGACAATGGCCACCTGCTGGGCGTGAGCCTGGCCGCAGGACTTGCCCCCAGCGCCGTCGCCCTGGGCGGGCCCGCGATGCCGGACGAGGCCTTCGCCGCCCTCGCCGCGCGGGTGGGCGCCGGGCGCGGAGCGGCCACGGATCCGGAGGCCGGCCGCGCCGCGGCCCTGGCCAACTGCGCCGCCTGGGGCGCGGCGTCCGGCGCGGCGGCCGAGGCGCCGTTCAACCGCGCCATGATGGCGGTGGGCGAGATCAACCGGCGACTGGCCGGGTAGGGCGCTCGCCTACGGCCGGTAGGGCGCCAGGTTGCGGCGGATGCGGTCCAGCACCGGCTCGTCGGCGGGCGGGGGCTGGAAGGCCTGGCCGGTGATGGTCTCGAACGCCTGGACGTAGACCTTCGACGCGCCCTCGATCAGCTCCGCCGGGATCTCGGGGATCGGGTCGTTGTACGGATCGCAGCGGGCGGCGACCCAGGCGCGCACGAAGTCCTTGTCGAAGGAGTCGGGGCGCTCGCCGGCGGCGAACTTGGCCGGATAGGTCTCGGCCATCCAGTACCGGCTGGAGTCCGGCGTGTGGATCTCGTCGGCCAGCAGGACCCGGCCCTCGGCGTCGACGCCGAACTCGTACTTGGTGTCCACCAGGATCAGGCCGCGTTCGCCCGCGAGCCGCTGGCCACGCGCGAACAGCGCCAGGGCGTAGCCGGAGACCGTCTCCCACTGCTCGGGAGTCAAAAGGCCCTGGGCCAGGATCTCGTCCGGGGTCAGCGGCTCGTCGTGGCCGGCGTCGAAGGCCTTGCTGGTGGGCGTGATGATCGGCTGCGGCAGGCGCTGGTTGTCGCGCAGGCCGTCGGGCAGGGTGTGGCCGTACATCGTTCGCTGGCCCTGCTTGTAGAGCGTCAGGATCGACGTCCCGGTCGTGCCGGCCAGATAGTCCCGCACGACGATCTCGACCGGCAGGATGGTCAACCGCCGTCCCACCACCACGTTGGGGTCGGGGTATTCGAGGACGTGGTTCGGACAGATGTCCGCCGTCTCCTCGAACCAGTACCGCGCGGTCTGGGTCAGGACCTGACCCTTGTAGGGGATCGCCGCCAGGATGCGGTCGAAGGCGCTCAGCCGGTCGGAGGCGATGAGGATCAGCCGTCCGTCGCCCAGGTCGTAGGTGTCCCTGACCTTCCCGCGATAGTGGTTCGGGAACTCGGGGAGGGCGGCGTCGGCGAGGACGGGCGGTGCGGCGGCGTTCATGCGGCGGGTATTGCAGCGTGGCCGAGGACGTCAAGGCGAAGGTGGCGCGGGCCGGCGCTCAGGCCTGATCTTCCGCCAGGGTGTGCGCCACGATGGCGTTGGCGTGCCCATGACCCATCCCTTGTTCGCTCTTGAGCATCGCGACGAGCTCCATGTGCTTGGCGGGGCCATGCCTGCGGACCACGTCCTGCCATTCGGAAATCGGGCGACCGTACCGCTTCTCGATCGAGGGGAAGTAGGACGCGGGTCCCTTGATGCGTTCGTCGGCCATGTCGAGATCCTCTCCGGGTGAGCCCTTGGTGACCGAAAGGACGAACGGGGGTGGGCTCCTCCGACATGCCTGCCACGTCTTTCGACCGCCGGGCAGCCTGTCCGGGCCGGTGAACGCCCTGCCTTCGGCCATTCCCGGGTTCCCTCGCGCTCCGGCTTCCTGTCTTCTGGGCGGCAACGAGAACAAGGGAAGGAAGACCATGCTGGGCCTCATGATGGATCGGCCACTGACGTTGCCGTCGATCCTGGAGCATGCCGCGCTCTATCATGGGGACCGCGAGGTGGTGACGCGGACCGTCGAGGGGCCGATCCACCGGTATGGCTATGCCGACGCTCTGGACCGGGCCAAGCGGATGGCCAAGGCGCTGATCGCGCTGGGGGTGAGGCCGGGGGATCGGGTGGCGAGCCTGGCGTGGAGCACGCACCGGCATTTCGAGCTCTATTTCGCGGTCACCGGCATCGGGGCGGTGCTGCACACCATCAATCCGCGCCTGCACTACGACCAGATCGCCTGGGTCGCGAACCACGCCGAGGACAGCGTCCTATTCTTCGATATCACGTTCGTCGAACAGGTTTCGGCTCTGGCCCCGCGCATGGGCTCAGTGAAGACCCTGGTCGCTATGACCGACGCCGCGCACGCGCCGCCCGGCGTCCTGGTCTACGAGGATCTGATCGCCGCCCAGGCCCCGGGTTTCGAGTGGCCGCAGCTCGACGAGAAGAGCGCGTCGGGCCTCTGCTACACCTCGGGCACGACCGGCAATCCCAAGGGCGTGCTCTACAGCCACCGGGCCACGCTGCTGCACGCCCTGGCCCTGGCTCTCCCCGACGCCTTCGATTTCTCGGCGCGCGACGTGATCCTGCCCTGCGCCCAGATGTATCACGCCAACGCCTGGTGCACGCCGTACGCGGCGCCGCTGGTGGGCGCCAAGCTGGTGCTGCCCGGGCGGCTGCTGGACGGGCCGTCGATCTGCGAGCTGGCGGTGGAGGAGGGGGCGACCTTCCTGCTCGGCGTGCCGACCATCTGGGTGGGCGTGCTGGACCACCTGGACCGCACGGGGCAGTCGCTGAAGACGGTGCGCACCGTCGCCATCGGCGGCTCTGCGCCCACGGCCAGCCTGATCGACCGGGTCGAGGACAAGCTGGGCGCCGCCGTGCGCCAGATCTGGGGCATGACCGAGATGAGCCCGCTGGGCGTCATCAACACCCCCCTGCCGACCCACGCGGGCGAGGACCGTGCGGCGGCGACCCAGCGCAAGCTGAAACAGGGCCGGGGCCTCTGGGGCGTTGACCTCCGGATCATGGGCGAGGACGGCCAGGTCCAGCCGCGCGACGGCAAGAGCGTGGGGGCGCTGCAGGTGCGCGGCCCATGGACCGCCAGCGCCTATTTCAAGCAGGACGGGGCGGCCGCCTTCACCGATGACGGCTGGTTCGACACCGGCGACATCGCGACCCTCGACGCCGAGGGTTACCTGCGGCTCACCGACCGGGCCAAGGATGTGATCAAGTCGGGCGGCGAGTGGATCTCGACCCTCGACCTGGAGGACGCGGTCTGTTCGCACCCGGCCGTGGCCATGGCGGCGGCGGTGGGCGTGCCGCATCCCAAATGGGACGAGCGGCCCCTGCTGCTGGTCACCCTGCGGGCCGGGCAGTCGGCCGACCCCGAGACGCTGAAGGCCCACGTGGCCGCGCGGGTGGCGAAGTGGTGGACGCCGGACGAGGTGCGCATCGTCGAGAGCCTGCCCATCGGCCCCACCGGCAAGGTGCTGAAACGCGAGCTGCGTGAGACCTTGGCGACACAGTCGGCAAGCTGAACAAAAGGTCACAGAACCCAGGCTTGCACCGCGCGTTAGGCTTCCCAGGTGATGCTTATTGGCCAGGGAGGTGGGGCGTGCAGCGCAAGCGTCCGAAAGGTGTGTTGGCGATGGGCTGGGCCGCGGTCGAGGCCGCGGCGCGCGGGCGCACGGAACACGCGCCGACCGCCTCCGACTATCCGGACAGCGTGGTGCGCCGAACCAGCTTCCAGGCGGGCGGCGGGCACGGCTGGCGCATCTCCGCCATCGAGACCCCGCGCGACATTCCCCCGGCGTGGAAGATCGTGGTGATCACGGGCGCGCCGTCCTGGGCCGAGTACTGGGCCGAGACCTTGGCCGAGCTGCCGCAGGACCGCGAGATGATCGTGGTCGACCGGCCGGGCTATGCCGCCTCCGAGCCGCTACACCCGGTGACCGACATCCGCGTCCAGGCCGAGGCGCTTGCGCCGGTGCTGCGCGCCGCGCGGGGCCAGAAGGTGCTGCTGGTGGGCCAGAGCTATGGCGCGGCCATCGCCTCGATCATGGCCGACCAGAACCCCGGCAAGGTGCATGGGCTGGTCCTGCTGTCCGGCTTCTTCGGCGAGGCGGGGCCGACCGCCCGCTGGCTGCTCGACCTGGGCGGCAAGGCGCTGAAGATGATCCCGCGCGACCTGCGCAATGCGGTGGTCGAGGTCACGGGCCAGAAGCCGCAGCTGCGCCACGCCAAGCGGGCCCTGGCGCGGGTGAACGTGCCGATCCACATGATCCACGGCGACAAGGACGACTTCGCCCCGCTGGAGGTCGCCGAGAAGCTGGCGGAGGAGACGGTGACCCGCCGGCCGATCCGCGTGGTCCGCACCGAGGGCGCCAATCACTTCCTGAACGACGGCCCGGCCGAGATCCTCTTGGAGGCCATCGAATCCTGCATCCCGAAGCGCGAGCCGGCCTGGACCTTCCGCTGGCCCAAGCTGCCGGCGCTGTGGCCGGCGAAGCTGCCGGCCGGCAAGCCCGCGTCGGCGGCATAGGGGCGGGCCCGAACGTTCGCCTACGGCGCGATGGCCAATTCTCTGGGGGCGACCCGTTGCGGACCTTGGTGCGGTCTCCTCCTCTCCCACTGCGTGGGAAAGGAGCGTCGCCCTTCCACCCGTCGCTGACGTTCCGATCGTCCCCTAGAGGCTCATGCACGCGCGGGACCTAGCTCAGGAACACGCCCGTCGCGACGGCGAAGCCGATCACCACCAGCCAGGGCGGCAACTTCGCGACGGCGAGGAAGATGAAGGCGCCGGCGAAGAGGGCCCAGTCGGCGGGGCGGCGGATGGTCTCGACCAGCATCGGGTCCCAAAGGGCGGCGGCCAGCACGCCGACGACCGTCGCGCCAACGCCGGCCACCAGGCCCCGGGCCCAGCCCTGGTGCTTGAGCTGGTCCCAGAAGGGCAGGACGCCCGTGACCAGCAACAGGCTGGGCAGGAAGATCGAGAAGAGGGCGATGAGGCCGCCGGTGACGCCGGCGGGGCCGTAGCTCTGTGACGCCCCCACGAACCCGGCGAAGCTGAACAGCGGCCCCGGCAGCGCCTGGACCGCGCCATAGCCGGCGAGGAACGTCTCCTGGTCCATCCAGCCGCGCTCGATCACCTCGCGCTCCATCAGCGGCAGGACGAGGTGGCCGCCACCGAACACCAGCGAGCCCACGCGGTAGAAGACGCTGGCCAGGCCCAGGCCCGGGTTCTGCAACAGGCTGGCCAGGATCGGCAGGCCCACCAGCAGGGCGGCGAAGAGGCCGAGGGCGACGAGGGCGCTCTGGCGATCCACGGCCTGCCCGACCTCGTCGTCGGGGGCGGGATCGGGCGGCAGGTCGCGCAGCAGGGCCAGGCCGAAGAGGCCGCCGGCCGCCAGCGCCGCGATCTGGGCCATGGCGCCCTGGACGAGGAAGAGGCCGGCGGCCGCGCCGATCGCCATCCCGGCCCGGATCGGGCCGACCGCCAGGGTGCGGGCCATCTGGATCACGGCCTGCAGCACCACGGCGGCGGCGGCGATCTTCAACCCGTGCAGCCAGCCATCGCCATAGGCATAGATCAGGTCGGGCGCGACGGCGGCGAGGCCGATCATCAGCAGCGCGGCCGGCAGGGTGAATCCGGCGAAGGCCGCCAGGGCGCCGGGGAGGCCGCCCTGGCGCAGGCCGATGGCCATCCCGACCTGGCTGGAGGCCGGTCCGGGCAGGAAGTGGGCGAGGGCCACCAGGTCGGCGAAGGCCGCCTCCGACACCCAGCCGCGCCGCTCCACGAACTCGCGCCGGAAATAGCCGATGTGAGCGACCGGTCCGCCGAAGGCCGTGAGGCCCTGGCGCAGGAACGCGGCGAAGATGTCGAGGGTCGTGACGGCCTTCATCGGGGGCGCGGCGTCCATGCCCCCTAGATGGAAGGGCCCGGCCAGGATGTCGACCCGTTTGTCCGATAGGGGCTTCCCAGGCTCGTCTGAACGGCGATAAGGCTTCGGCCAACGATTGTTTGAAGAAGGGGAATGACGCCATGAAGGCTGCTGTGCTGCGCGAAGTGGGTAAGCCGCTTCAGATCGAGGACGTGAAGATCTCGAAGCCGGGCCCGCGCGAGGTGCTGATCCGCACTGCCGCG
The DNA here is from genome assembly GCA_040752615.1 of Pseudomonadota bacterium. Classification (GTDB taxonomy): domain Bacteria; phylum Pseudomonadota; class Alphaproteobacteria; order Caulobacterales; family Caulobacteraceae; genus Phenylobacterium. The sequence continues at coordinate 43,025 of JBFMGV010000085.1, forward strand.
GCCGGCGTCTGCCACTCGGACCTGCACTTCATCGAGGGCAAGTACCCTCACCCCATGCCCGCCGTGCTGGGCCACGAGAGCGCCGGCGTCGTCGAGGCCGTGGGCTCGGAAGTGCGCAGCGTGAAGCCGGGCGACCACGTCATCACCTGCCTCTCGGCCTTCTGCGGCCACTGCGACCACTGCGTCACTGGCCACATGGCCCGCTGCGTCTCGCCCGAGACCAAGCGCCGTGAGGACGACGAGCCGCGCCTGGCCACGGCCAACGGCCCGATGCTGCAGTACCTGAACCTGTCGTCCTTCGCCGAGCAGATGCTGATCCACGAGAACGCCTGCGTGGCGATCCGCAAGGACATGCCGCTGGACCGCGCCGCCCTGATCGGCTGCGGCGTGATGACCGGCGTCGGCGCCGTGATCCACACCTCGAACGTCCGCCCGGGCGACACCGTGGCGGTCATCGGCTGCGGCGGCGTGGGCCTGGCGGCGATCAACGGCGCGGCGATCGCCGGCGCCGGCCGGATCATCGCCATCGACATGGCGCCGGGTAAGGAGAACCTGGCGAAGTCGATGGGCGCCACCGACTTCGTCCTGGGCGGTCCGGACGCGGTGAAGACCGTGCTGGAAATGACCCGCGGCGGCGTGCAGCACAGCTTCGAGGCCATCGGCCTGGCGGTCACCGCCGAGCAGGCGTTCAACATGCTGGCGCGCGGCGGCACCGCCAACGTCATCGGCATGATCCCGGTCGGCCAGACCATCAGCCTGATGGGCGCCGCCTTCCTGGGCGAGAAGCGCATCCAGGGCTCGCTGATGGGCTCGAACCGCTTCCCGGTCGACATGCCGCGCCTCGTCGACGCCTACATGGCCGGCAAGCTGCACCTGGACGACATGATCAGCCGCCGCATCAAGCTGGAGCAGGTCAACGAGGCCTTCGAGGAAATGAAGACCGGCGCCGTGGCGCGCTCGGTCATCGTCTTCGACTCCTGATCGTCCTGACGACCTGAACGGGGCCGCGGCGGAGCCATCCGCCGCGGCCCTTTTCGTTTCAGCGCCGGGGTTCCATCACCAGCCAAGGCGTCGGCGCGACGCGCCATTCCCAGACGGCCAGCAGCTGGTCGAGGTGGGGCAAGGCCTTAAGCCAGTCGGGCATGTCCGGCGTCTTGGCCTGCTGGTCGATGCGCAGGACGTTGTGGGTGGGCACGAAGCGCACGAACATCTCGGCCATCGCCCCCGGCCGGTAGACGTCGTGCGTCTCGACGATGACGGTCATGTCGGCCAGGGCCGGCGCCAGGGCGGGCTGCAGGATGTCGACCTCGGCGCCCTCGGCGTCCACCAGCACCAGCGTGCGGCGGCCGGCGAAGTCCTGGAAGGTGCGGGGCTCGAAGACCTCGCCGATCACCACCCGGTCGGCGACCCCGTTACGGGCCGCCAGCTCGGCGCAGGCCGCCCGCGCCTCGGGATCGATGTCATAGGCGTAGACGGTCGCCTGCGGAGCCCGACGCGCGAGGCCGACGGCGTAGTAGCCCTCGGCGCAGCCCACATCGATGATGCACTCCGCGTGCTGGGCCAGCCTGGCGAAGTGGGGATGCAGTTCGGACTCATACGACCCCAGCAGCCGCGGCATGAAGGCGCCCTCGGTCGCATGGTCGATGTACTGCATGCCGGCGAACAGGCCGCCGTGGATACGCAGCCCCTGGTGCGAGATGAAGGTGTTGGCCAGCAGCCGCGAGCGCCAGCGGCCGAGCCGCCGCAGGATCTCGTTCATCTCGTTGATGTCCGGGGCCTGGGCGCCCCAGGAATCCACGTGTTCCTTGAGCCAGATGGCGGCCAGCAAGGATTCAGAGCGTTCGGCCACGGACGTTGTCTCCCCGTGATCGTCCCCGCGACCATCATGGCCTGCGTCGGCGTCGAAAGGCCAGCCTAGGGGGCCGCGGGAGCAGAGACCGTCGCCTGGGCGACGTTGCGGACGGGGGCGGAGCCGTCGGCCAGCAGGCGTTCGATCCGCGCCTTGGACGCCTTGAAGCGGTTGAGCTCGCCGCCGGCCAGCACCGTGCCTTGCGGGACCTTGGCGCCCACGGGGTTCACGCGCTGGCCCCGTTGCCAGACTTCGTAGTGCAGGTGGGGCCCGGTGGAGAGGCCGGTGGAGCCCACGTAGGCCACGACCTGGCCCTGGCGCACCTTCGTCCCTGGCTTCACCCCCTTGGCGAAGCGCGAGATGTGGGCGTAGCCGGTGTCCCAGCCGCCCGAGTGCCGGATCTGGAGCCAGTTGCCGTAGCCGCGCCAGCGCGAGGCCTTGACCACCACGCCGTCGCCCGCCGCCAGGATCGGGGTTCCGTGGCCGGCGCCGAAGTCGACGCCCTGGTGAGCGCGGGCGTAGCCCAGGATCGGATGCCGGCGCAGGCCGAACTTCGAGGTCAGCCTCGCCCCGTCGATGGGCGTGCGCAGCAGGAAGCCCCGGACGTTCTTGCCCTGCTCGTCGAAGTAGTCGACCTGGCCGTCGTCGCGCTCGAAGCGGAAGAACTTCACGCCGTGCAACTCGGCGTATTCCAGCTCGCCCGTCTCGATGGTGCGGCCGCTTTCGGTGACCTTGCGGTCGAAGACGAGGCGGAAGTCGTCGCCGGGCTGGATGTCGCGCTGGAAGTCCAGCTTGTGGGCGAACAGCTTGGCGACCTGGGCCGTGATGCCGGGCGTGGCGCCCAGCCGCTGGGCGCTCTCGTACAGCGAACCCGTGATCTCGCCGTCGGCCACGGTGGTCTCGTCGCTGACCTTCTCCTCCAGCGAACGCAGGCGCAGGGCCCCGTCGAAGGTGCGCGAGAGGGTGATCGCCGTGGCGGGGCCGGTGCGCATGGACAGGCCGATCAGCCGCGCATGGCCCGAGCCGGCGGGGCGCGCGACGGCGGCGTTCAGCGCGAGGCCCGCCCGGATGTTCACGGTGTCCATGGCCCGGCCCAGCATGGCCACGGCCTGGGCGGCTTCCTCGGCGCCGACGCCGGCGCGCTGGACCGCGCGCTCCAGGGTCTCGCCCGGACGCACCTGCAGCATGACCTTCTCGGGGCGGGTGAAGCCGGGCTGGGTCTCGGCCTGGGTGAAGGCGGCGTGCTGGAGGGCCGCGGCGGCTTCCGAGGTCAGCGGCGGGGCCTTGGGGCTCTCGAGGCGCGCGGCCACCTGCCAGCCGGCGATGCCGGCCACGGCGGCGACGAAGACGCCCATGGCGGCGCGTGGCGCCCAGCGTTTCGGCGAGATCCGCGGATCGAATTCCTGCATGCGCCCCCGGTGCTCCCCGTTGGCGGGCCGTAGCCCGGATGCGCCCCCGCGCCCCAGCAGTGTGCCTTAGTGACGGAGAGCGAAGGTTGCCGCTCTCTGTCGAATTGTCGCTGGCTTAGATGAGCCCGAGGACCAGTTCGGCCGGACGGCACAACGCCGCGCCCTTCGGCGTCACGACGATAGGCCGATTCACCAGGATCGGATCGATGATCATGGCGGCGATGATCGCCTCGTCCGAGGTGGCGGGGTCGCTCAGGCCCAGCTCGTCGGCCTTGGTGCCCCGGACGCGCAGGATGTCGTGCGCGCCGACGTCCATCCGCTTCAGGAGGTCCTCGAGCTGGTCCTTGGTCCAGCCGGCCTTCACGTACTCGACGACCGTCGGCTCGATCCCCTTCTCGCGCAGCAGCGCCAGGGTGTTGCGCGACGTCCCGCAGGCGGGGTTGTGATAGATCGTGACGTCCATGGGCGCTGGATTAGCGCCCCCCGCGCCGATCACCAAGTGAAGGCGCGGGTTCCGCTGACGAAGGTCGAGTCGGAATCGTCCCACGGCATCAGGTCGGCGGAGCGTTCCGGCAGCGGCGTCGCGGCGCTGGGCCAGCGGTCGAAGCCGGCCACGTAGCGCACATCCAGGCGACCGGCCTGGGCCGGCTGGATCGCAAGCTCGACGCCGTGCGCCGCCGACGCCCAGTTGACCCGCACCCACTTGCCCGCCGGCAGGGGCAGGCTGACTGGAACCCCCGCGAGGGCGGTGATCTGGGCGGCGGTGCTGGCGCGCACGTCCAGCCGCAGCGTGCGGGCGTCGGGCGGGGCGAGGGCGGTGAGGCGCAGGCCCGACGCCGGGTCGCGCGCGAGGGCGATGGTCGGCGCGGCCTCGGTCACCGGGCGGGCGGCCGCGCGGAGGTAGGGGCGACGCCACCACCATTGGCGGGCGAGCTGCGAGGTCCCGCCATCGGCGGCCAGCACGCGGTCGCTCCAGCCCTCGCGATGGCCGGGCAGGCTGTAGCGCCAGGCGCGGCCGGTATCCTGATCGACGTGGTAGCCGACGTAGGTGACCATCGGATAGCGCGGGGTCCACGGATCGTCGGACCGCACCACCAGGGTGATCCCGAGCCCCAGGGCCAGGACGCCGATGCCGATCCAGCGGGCGGGCGAGCGGCCCTGGTCCGGCTGGGCCAGGGGCCAGAGCACCATGGCCGCCGTCAGCATCTGCACCGCGAACAGCGGCATCAGGTCCATGCCCTCGAAGGCGAAGTGCGAGATGCCGCCCTCCCAGCCGAGCGCGACGGCGGCCAGCACGGTCATGCTGGCCATGGCCAGCAGGGTGCGCTTGGCGCTGGTGGCCGTGAGGGCGGCGGCCAGGGCGGCCACCAGCAGCGGCCAGGCCAGTACGAAGGCGGCGGCCGGAGCCAGGATCTGGGCGGCGATGGTCAGCACGAGGCAGAACATCAGCCCGCCCGCCCAGGCGCCCTTGCGGCTGACCGGGCGGCCATAGGTGACGACGCCGATCAGCCCGGCGACGACGCCGGCCACCAGGCCGATCATGTCCAGCTCGCCAAAGGCGGAGCAGGCCAGGCCCGCGACCAAGGGCAGGGCCGCGACCCAGCGGCGGGTGCGCGACAGCTCCGCCGCGCACAGCATCATGAAGCCGAGGGCGGTCAGCATCACCGCCCATTCCCAGCGCAGGCCCTGGGCCAGCAGGAACCGCTGGTCGAGGAAGCCGAAGTCGACGCCGGTCAGGCGGCGGGCGAACTGCAGGATCGCGGCCGTGCCGACGCCGGCGAAGGCGAACGCGCCGGCGCCGCGCAGCAGGTCCGCGGCCGGGAACTCGCCCGACTGGCGCGCCCAGCGGATCGCGAAGACCAGCAGCACGGCGATGGCGACGACGATCACCCAGCCGAACCAGACCGGATAGGCCAGCAGCACGTCGCCGAAGAGGTTGGCGTACACCGGCGACGGCTCGGGGCCGGGCAGGGTGGGGGCGAAGGCCAGTTCGCCGGCCACCGCCAGCGCCTGGGACCCCATCTCCTGCAGCGAGCCACGGCTCAGGTTCGCCGAGGTGGAGGTGGCGCTGTGATAGTCGAACTGGCTGCCGATGATGGCGTAGTTCATCCCCGGGATGCCGACGCGCAGGCTTTCGGTCAGGTCCGTGTCGTTGGGCATGACCTCGTAGATCATCACCGCCAGCGACGAAGAGGCCGGGCGGGAGGTCTTGTCCTGGTAGACGCGGATCAGGCCGCCGTTCTGCGGGCTGGTCTGGAACATCTGAACCCGCCCGGCCGAGCCGCGGGCTTCCAGGTTCATCACCAGGCCGACCCGCTTGGCCAGCGGATCGCGGCGGAAGAAGTGGTTGGCGCCCAGCAGGCCCGCCTCCTCGCCGTCGGTGACCAGGACGATCACGTCGCGGGCGGGCGTCCCCCGGGCCTTGATGGCGCGCACGGTCTCCAGGGCCGCGGCCACGCCCATCAGGTCGTCGGCGGCGCCGGGCGAGCCGGCCACGCTGTCGTAGTGGGCCATGAGCATCAGGGCGGGCTTGCCGGGGTCGCGCCCGCGCAGCACCCCGACGATGTTCTCCACCCGGCCGGCGATCAGGACGTCGGGCGCCCACTTGGGCTGCTGGACGCCCACGCCCGGTCGGATCTCGGGCTCGAGGCCGATCCGCAGCATCCGGCCGACGATCGCGTCGCGGACATTGGCGTTGGCGACCGAGCCCAGGGGATGTGGGACGGCCGACAGGAAGTTCACGTCGGCGAACGCGCGCTCGCCGGAAAACTGGGTCGCGGCCGTGCCGATCGGCGCGGACTCCGGCAGGGCCTGGTCAAGCCAGGCGATCCACGAGCCCGCCATCAGGGCGATCAGCAGCGCGAGCAGTCGGCCCATGGTCGCGTGTCCCTCCCCAGGCTTCTTGTGCTGGAAGCTAGACCGCGTTGGCTGAAACGGGAACGCCCCTCGGGAGGGCGGGCGCCCAAGCAAAAACGCCCGCCTCGGGGGAGGCGGGCGTTTGGGCAGTCGGACAGGCCTGACGGATCAGGCGGCGACGGCGCTTTCATGCGGGTCGCGCAGCACATAGCCACGGCCCCAGACGGTCTCGATGTGGTGCTTGCCTTCAGCGGCCGCGGCCAGCTTCTTGCGCAGCTTGCAGATGAACACGTCGATGATCTTCAGCTCGGGCTCGTCCATGCCGCCGTAGAGGTGGTTCAGGAACATTTCCTTGGTGAGCGTCGTGCCCTTCCGGAGGGAGAGCAGCTCGAGCATCTGATATTCTTTACCGGTGAGGTGAACGCGGATGCCGTTCACTTCGACCGTCTTGGCGTCGAGGTTCACCACGATGTCGCCGGTCTTGATGACCGACTGAGCGTGGCCCTTCGAACGACGGACCACCGCGTGGATACGAGCGACCAGTTCATCCTTGTGGAAGGGCTTGGTCATGTAGTCGTCGGCGCCGCCCGAGAAGGTCTTCACCTTCGTCTCGATTTCGGCGGTGCCGGAAAGGATCATGATCGGGGTATTGATCTTGCCGACGCGAAGCGTCCGCAGGACGTCCATACCGCTCATGTCCGGCAGATTCAGGTCCAGGAGGATCAGGTCGTAGTCGTAGATCTTACCCAGATCGACGCCTTCTTCCCCCAGATCCGTCGTGTAGACGTTGAATCCTTCGGACTTCAGCATCAACTCGATGCTTTGCGCCGTCGCGCTATCGTCCTCAATCAACAATACGCGCATAGACCTCTCCTGCCGCGTCCCCGCTGTCCCCCGCGAATTCTGGTGAATCCGCCGTGTGGGTCAGCGTTAACCTGCCCTACCGTCCTTTAAGACCGGTTAATGGCGCTCGCCCCACACCCCGAATCGTTAATCTGATTTCGGAATCCGACTCAAGGCGGGCGGCCGAGTCGCTAAGTCGCACCCCAGTTGAATCTTTCGTGATTGGACGGCGGACTCGAAGCATGGGGCGGGAACGCCTTGCTTCGTAAGGGGTTGTTCCGACCTAGCCAGGGCCGGAGACATCCATGACGAACATTCCCACGACCCTTCAGACGAGCCGTTTCGACGCGGCCCGCGACCGGTTGAAGCAGGTGGGCGCCGCCGTGCCGGTGCTGAAGCCCGCCGCCCGTTTCGCGGCGCGAAACCCCTTCCTCCTGATCGGGGCCGCCGTGGTCGGCGTGGCCGGCGTGCTGGCCTGGCGCAACCGCGAGAAGATCGCCGAGAAGGCCACTCCGATGATCGAGGACGCCAAGGCCAAGGGCCATGAGCTGATCGAGGAGGCCCGCCACAAGGGCGAGGAGCTGATCGAGCAGGCCAAGGCGACGACCGAGGCGGTGGCCGCCAAGGCCAAGAGCGCCACCACCCGGCGCCGCGCCACGCCGACGCCGCCGGAAATCCTGAACTGACAAGCCTGCGCGCCCGCGCGCGCGTGACCTGCGGCCGCGCGTCGCGGGCCGCGCGCGCGGATTCCGTCTAAGGCTCCGCTTGTTCTTCACACCCCCTTAAGCGTGCCGGGCGACTGTGCGCTGGCATTTCCAAGGGGTGCTCGTGCAGAGTCTGGTCGCCGCCATCGAGCGGCTCGATCCTTTGACGGTTTCCGGCCGCGTCGCGGCGGTGAACGGCCTGCTCATCGAGGCGCGGGGCGGGCTTTCGCGCCTGGCCGTGGGCGCCCGCGCCGAGATCGATCGCTTCGCTGAGAAGCCCGTCGCCGCCGAGGTGGTGGGCTTCCGCGAGAACCGCGCGCTGCTGATGCCGTTCGGCCCCGTCGAGGGCGTGGCTCCCGGCGCCGAGATCCGCATCCAGCCCCTGGGTTCGGCCGTGCGCCCGACCAAGGCGTGGCTGGGCCGGATCGTTGACGCTTTTGGTGAACCGATCGACGGCAAGGGGCCGCTCCCGCAGGGGGTGGCCGCCTATCCTTTGAAGGCGCCGCCGCCGTCGGCGCACGCCCGCGCCCGGGTGGGCGAGCGCCTGGATCTGGGCGTGCGGGCCATGAACGTCTTCACCACCTGCTGCCGAGGACAGCGCCTCGGCGTCTTCGCCGGTTCGGGCGTCGGCAAGTCGGTGCTGCTGTCGATGCTCGCCAAGAACGCCGACTGCGACGCGGTCGTCGTCGGACTGATCGGCGAGCGGGGCCGCGAGGTCCGCGAGTTCATCGAGGAGACCCTCGGCGAGGAAGGCCTGCGCCGCGCGATCGTGGTGGTCGCGACCTCGGACGAGCCGGCGCTCAAGCGTCGCCAGGCCGCCTACATGACCATGGCCATCGCCGAGTTCCTCCGCGATCAGGACATGGAAGTCCTCTGCCTGACGGACTCGGTGACCCGTTTCGCCATGGCCCAGCGCGAGATCGGCCTCGCCGCCGGCGAGCCGCCGACCACCAAGGGCTACACCCCCACCTGCTTCACCGAGCTGCCGAAGCTGCTGGAGCGCGCCGGCCCCGGGCCGATCCGTCCCGACGGCACCCAGGCGGGCCCGATCACCGGCCTCTTCACGGTGCTGGTGGACGGGGACGATCACAACGAGCCGATCGCCGACGCGGTGCGCGGCATCCTGGACGGCCACATCGTCATGGAACGCGCCATCGCCGAGCGCGGCCGCTTCCCGGCGATCAATGTGCTGAAGTCGATCAGCCGCACGATGCCGGGCTGCCAGAGCCCCGACGAGCGGATCGTGGTGAAGCAGGCGCGCGAGGCGCTGTCGGCCTACGCCAACATGGAAGAACTGATCCGCATCGGGGCCTATCGCACCGGCGCCGATCCGCTCATCGACCGGGCCATCGCCCTCAATCCGGCCGTCGAAGGCTTCCTCTCGCAGGACCCGAACGACGCCACGAGCCTGGACGCGAGCTTCGCGGGCCTGGCTGACATCCTGAACGGAGACGCCGCGTGAGTTGGGCCGAGTCGCTGATCAAGCTCTCCACCTATGAGGCCGAGGTGCTGCAGAAGCGCCTGGCCGAGATCGTCGACCGGCGCGTGGCCTGCGAGATGCGGATGGCGATGCTGGAAGCGGAAGGCGAGGCCGAGATGGCCTTTTCCGCCCAGGACGCCGCGGCCGGCATCTATCGCGCCGGCTTCTTCGAGGGGCTGAAGCTCCGCAAGGCGAAAATCCAGTCCGAGATCGACGTGATCCTCATCGAGGAACAGGGCGCCCGCGAGGCGCTGGCCGAGGCCTTCGAGGCCCAGAAGAAGTACGAGCACATCGCCGAGGGCCTGAAGGTCCAGGCGCGCAAGGTCCAGGGCCAGCGGGAAGCCGCCGCCATGGACGAGATGGGCCTGCGCAAGAAGGCGAGCTGAGGCCGCTCGACCTGTGTAGCCGGGCCGGTGACGCCGCAGCGGCGTCGCGCGTGACCTACTTCCCGAGCCGGGCGCGTTCGGCTTCCACGTCCTGGCGCAGGGCGTGGAGGTCTTCGCTGATCTTGAAGATCGTCACGTAGAACTCGCAGAACGCGCGCCACAGCAGCACGGCCACGAACACGCCCAGCATGCCGACGCCCAGGACGCCGACGGCGAGCAGGATGCCCCAGCCGCCTTCGCGGATCGCCACGCCCACCGACGCGCCCAGCACGCCGAAGGCCAGCACGGCGATGATGCCGAGACCGGCCCAGTAGACCAGGTGGGCCACGGTGCCCGTGATCAGCCGCTCGAAGGTCAGCAGGTCCCACAGGAACTCGCCGTTCCGACCCTGGGGCCGCTGTAGAGGTCGCCGCATCCGAATTCCGAGACTCAAGGGACGGGGCGGATCGCCCGTCAGGACCGAACGGCTACCAGCCGACGCGGCGGGCTGCAACGGGCTTGCCGGTCGCAGACCCTCTGGCGGGTCAGATGCTTCCCACCGTCTTGAGGCGGGCGCGCGGATGGATCTCGTTCTGGCTCATCACCGGGGTCTGCCCGCGGAAGCGCTCGATGATCGAGCGGACGTAGGGGCGGATCGCCGGGCTGGTCAGCAGGACGGGCGCGTCGCCGGCCATGGAGGCGCGGTCGAAGGCCTCGCGCACGCCGCGGATGAACTCCTGCAGGCGCGACGGGGCCAGGGCCAGCTGTTTCTCCTCGCCCGCGCCCACCAGGGCGTCGGCGAAGGCGTTCTCCCACTCCGCCGACATGGTGACGATCGGCAGGGCGCCGTCCTCGCCGCGATAGGCGTAGCAGAGCTGGCGGGCCAGGCGGCCGCGGACCTGTTCGACCAGGTTGGTGATCGAGGCGGTGTGCGGCGCCGCCTCGCCTACGCCTTCGATGATCGACGGCAGGTCGCGGATCGAGACGCGCTCGCGCAGCAGGGCCTGCAGCACGCGCTGCAGCGTGGTGGCCGAGACGGTGCTGGGGATCAGGTCGTCGGCCAGCTTCTTCTGCTCGGAGGGCAGTTCCTTGATGAGCTTCTGCAGCTCGGCGTAGGTCAGCAGGTCCGGCATGTTCTCCTTCAGCACCTCGGTCAGGTGCGTCGTGAGGACGGTGGCCGGGTCGACGATGGTGTAGCCGCGGAAGGTGGCTTCCTCGCGCAGGCTGTCGTCGATCCAGGTGGCGGGGAGGCCGAAGGCCGGCTCCTTCATGTGCTCGCCCGGCAGGTCGACCTGGCCGCCGCGCGGGTCCATGGCCATCAGCTGGCCGATGCGGACCTCGCCGGCGCCGGCCTCCATCTCCTTGATGCGCAGGGCGTAGCCCATCGAGGGCAGGCGCATGTTGTCGAGGATGCGCACGCTGGGCATCACGAAGCCGAAGTCGGCGGCCAGGGTGCGGCGCAGGGCCTTGATCTGGTCGGTGAGGCGGCGGCCCTCCAGGTCGTTGATCAGCGGCAGCAGGCCGTAGCCCAGCTCGATCTTGATCTCGTCGATGGCCAGGGTCTGGGAGATCGGCTCCTCTTCCGGCTCGGCGCCGGCCGCGTCGGCCGGCAGGATGTCGACCACCTCGGGCGCGGGCGGCGCGTGGGCGCGGCGCCAGGCCAGCATGCCGGCGCCGATGGACAGCGCGGCGAAGGGGATGATCGGCATGCCCGGGATGATGGCCAGCACGCCCGCGGCGGCGGCGACCATGCCCAGGCTGATCGGGTTGGTGGCCATCTGGTTGACCAGGGCCTTGTCGGCCGAACCCTCGACGCCCGCCTTCGACACCAGGAAGCCGGCGGCGATCGAGATGATCAGGGCCGGGATCTGCGACACCAGGCCGTCGCCGATCGACATGATGGTGTAGCTGGAGAAGGCCTCGGCGATCGGCACCTTGTGCTGCAGCACGCCGATCAGGATGCCGCCGATCACGTTGATGGCCAGGATGACCAGGGCCGCGACCGCGTCGCCGCGCACGAACTTGCTGGCGCCGTCCATGGCCCCGAAGAACGTGCTCTCCTGCTCCAGTTCCTTGCGGCGCAGCTTGGCCTGGTCCTGGTCGATCAAGCCGGCGCTCAGGTCGGCGTCGATGGCCATCTGCTTGCCGGGCATCGAGTCCAGGGTGAAGCGGGCGGCCACTTCGGCGATCCGGCCCGAACCCTTGGTGATGACGACGAAGTTCACCACCACCAGGATGGCGAAGACGATCACCCCGATGGCGAAGTTGCCGCCCATCATCAGGCGGCCGAACGTCTCGATGACGGCGCCGGCGCCGTGCGCCCCCTCGTGGCCGTGGCTGAGGATCAGGCGGGTCGTCGCGATGTTCAGCGCCAGGCGGAACAGCGTCGCCACCAGCAGCACGGTGGGGAAGGCGGTGAATTCCAGGGGCCGCTTGATCAGGATCGACGTCATCAGGATCAGCACGGACGCCGCGATCGAGACCGACAGCAGCATGTCCAGCATGAAGGACGGGATCGGCAGGATCAGCAGGACGATGATGCCGACGATGCCGACGGCCATCGCGACCTCGCCACGGGTCAGCCAGCCCATCACCTCCCGCGCGGAAGGGATGTTGGATGACCGCGAAGAGGTGACGCCAGTGTCGGCCATCAGGCTCGGGGCTCCGGAGAGACTTCGTCCACGCGACCCGAAAGACGGACCACCCGGCAGTTATTGCCGGTCGGAACTCGCCATATGGTTAACAAAGGTGACCGCGCGGGCCCGGCGCGTGGTCAAGACGTCGCAGCCCGGAGCGCCAGCCGGGGCGCGGGTCGGGGCGCGGGTCGGGTCAGGCCGTCTTCGGCGGACGCCGGCGGCGCGGGACGCGGACGGTGGCCTCGCCGTCCATCACCAGCTCGCCGTCGACATGCACGTCGCAGCGCAGGACGACGCGGGCGGCGGCCTCGTCGATCGAGGCCACGGTGGCGCGCGCCACGACGACGTCGCCGATCCGCACCGGCCGATGGAAGTTCAGCGTCTGGCCCAGGTAGATCGCCCCGGCGCCGGGCAGGATCGTGCCCACCACCGCCGACCCGAACGACGCCGACAAGAGGCCGTGGGCGATCCGGCCGCGATAGGCCGTCCGGGACGCGAACGCCTCGTCCATGTGGACGGGGTTGAAGTCGTCGGACGCCTCGGCGAACTGCGCGATCCGCGCCTCGGTCACGGTCACGTGCTTCTCGGCGGTCATGCCGACGGCCAGTTCCTCCAGGATGTAGCCGCCGGACGGATGAGGTTCGATCATGCGCCCGGGAGTAACGGCCAGGGCGGCGCCGGGCCAGCGGAAATGCGGAAGCGTCGGGGTTCGAGCCGTTGCAAACCTTTGCCTTGGGAAGCAGGCTGGAGGAATGGGGACGAAACTTAGCGCCGAGGAAGCGGGAGCTTACGAGGCCCTCGACCGCCTGCTGTACCGACAATGGGATCCGATCGGCGTCTATGAAGTCGACGGACCGGACGACGAGTATCGAGCCTACCTGCCAGGCTTCTGGGAACTCGTGCGCACCGGCTCGCCAGATGCGCGGGTCGCTGAGTATCTCGCCAAGATCGAGCGTGAGCGGATTGCACTCGGGACGAGCGACGAACATCGAATGGACGTGGCGCGAAAGGCGGCTGCCCTGTTGGCGGCCTGGCGGCTACCTGTCCGCCCTTAGCGAAGGTCCGCGATCGATCGATTGTGTTGAAAAAGGCCGGTTGAAGCAGCGCCTTGTGGCTGATTCACTCTCCTGACGGCAGGAGGGTGCGGCGATGATGGGTGATCGGCGGGTCGACCAGGGGGCGCTGTTCTACGAGTTTTCG
>JBFMGV010000086.1:0-51335 GCA_040752615.1 Pseudomonadota bacterium
CGCCGGGCGGGGACGCCGGCGACACCAGTCCGCCGGCGCCCCCGAACGATACCGCCGCCGCTGAGCACGCCGCCCCCGCCACGGAACCTGCCGTGGCGGGTGATGCGGGCGGCGACGCCCTGGCGGTCCAGCTCGCCTCGATCGGGGAGTCGGTCGACGCCCTGATCGAGGACGTCCGCGGCTTGGTCGCCCTGGCCGAGTTCTGTCCGGCCGGCTCCAACCAGGCCGCCCTGGACGGCGTGCTGGACCAGCTCGCCCGCCTGGTCTCGGTGACCAACCTGGTCGGCTCCCTGGAAGCCGCTCTGCAGGCCGAGACCTCGGAGCTGGAGGAGCTTTCGGTGCGCTCGCGGGACGGCAAGCCCTTCCGCCGCGCCGGGCTGCTGCTGGGCGACGACTACCAGTCGTTCAGCGTCACCGCCGAGCAGGCCGAGACGATCCGCGCCGATCGCCGCGGCTGCCAGATCAAGGGCGAGAACTGATGGCTCCGGCCGCGACCTTCCTCGCACCCGTGGGCGAGACCGACCTGCAGTTGGCGTACCGCCTGCAGCGGGCCGTCTGGCGCGCGCGGTTCGAGCTGACGGCCGCGGCCGGCGCTTTCAAGGCGCCCGACCACCTGGCGCCCGGCCTGCAGGGCCACTTGCTGCTGAACGACGACCTGGTCGTCGACGAGATCCGCGCGGAGGCCGCATGACCTTCGCCACCCCCGCCGACCTGGTGAGCCGCTTCGGCCAGCAGGAGATCCTGCTCCTCGCCGATCGGGACAACGACCAGCTCGCCGACCCCGGCGTGCTGGAGGACGCCCTGGCGGACGCCGACGCCGAGATCATCAGCGAACTCGCCGGACAGGTGCCGATCAACCCGGCCGCCCCGCCGCGCAACCTGGTGCGCATCGCCTGCCAGATCGCCCGGTACCGCCTCTACGGGACGAACCCGCCCGAGGCGGCGCGGAACGAGTACACGGACGCCATCAAGTTCCTGGGCCGGGTCCGCGAGGGCAAGGCCAGCCTGGACGGCGGTGACGCCAACCCCGTGCAGACGCCGCCGCCTTCCCTGGCCGCCGCGAGCGACCCGGGCACGCGCATCTTCAAGCGGGGGCTCTGATGTCCCTGACCTTCCGCTTCGGCTTCGACGACGCCCGCGCCAGGTCGGCCTACGCCTCGGCCCGCGCCCGCGCCCTGGACCTGCGTCCGGCCTACCGGTCCATGGGCGCCGCCGGCGTCGCCCAGACCCGCAAGCGCTTCACCACCAAGCGCGCCCCCGACGGCTCGGCCTGGAAGCCGACCCGCAAGATCGGCGGCAGCACCATGATCGAGAGCGCCCTGCTGCTGCGGTCCCTGACCTCGCGCCTGACGCCCAACGGCGTCGAATGGGGTTCGAACCGCATTTACGCGGCGGTCCACCAAGCCGGGATCAATCGCGAGGTGCAGGTCAAGGCGCACGAGCGGTTCGGCAACGTCGTCTTCGGTCGTCGCTTCGAAAGGAAGTTCCGCTTCCAGATCAGCGCTCACTCCCGCCAGATGAAGGTGGACGCCCGGCCGTACCTGGGCCTGAACGGCCAGGACGAGGCCGAGCTGCTGGCCATACTGCTGCGCCACGCTGGCGAGCCCCTGATCGGGGGCCAGGCCTGATGGACCTGCTGGACCTCGAACTGGCCGAGGCGCGCCTGAAGGACGTGGCGCCCGGCTTCCGCGAGTACGGCTTCGCCGCCGACTTCGCCGCGGCGACGGCCGCCGGCTCGCTTCGGGCCAGCCCGTCCGTCTTCCTCATCCAGACCGGCGGCCAGCCCTACGAGGTGCGCGAAGGCTCCGGCCCGCTGCGCCAGCTCATCCTGGTGACGATCAGCGCCCTGGTCGGCGTGAACCTCGCCGGCCTGCGCGGCGCCGCCGGGCTGAAGGCCCTGAAGGACCCGGTGAACCTGGTCCGCATGGGCCTCTTCGGCTGGTTCCACCCCGAGGCCGAGATGGCCTTCCATCTCGGAGCCGAGGGGGTCGAGGACTTCGACGGGAAGACCGGCGTCCTCTTCTACCGCCTCGATTTCGAGGCCCCCCGCCGCCTTCAGGAGACCCTGCCTTGAGCCGCAAGCCCAGAGGAGCCGCTGTGTCCGCCGACCAGCCTGACGAACAACCCAAGCGCCGCGGCGCGACCGTCCCCGACGCGTCGGCCGTCGCCATCGCCAAGGCCTCGCTGGCCACCTCGGGCTTCGTGCCGGCGCAGATCGCCGCCCAGCTCGGGCCGGAGGTCACCGCCGAGCTGGAGGCCGAGCACCAGGCCGCCCGCGAGGAGGCCCAGCGCCAGGCTGAGGCCGCCGGCGGCGAAGCGCCGCCCGTCCCCGAACCCACTCAGGAGGGCTGAAGCCCGATGGACCGCCAACTGCTGCTCGCGAAGCAGGAAGTCACCTACGGCGTCGACCCGACCACGGCGGCGATCGACACCATCTGGGCCGAGAACGTCACCTACGAGCCCACCGGCCAGCGGGTGACGCCCAAGGTCGCCAAGCCGGGCTCCGGCGCGATGGCCGACCACACCTACGGCGAGCACGCCGTGGTCAGCTTCGAGATTCCGCTGGCCGGGAGCGGCGTCGCCGGCACCGCGCCGAAGTGGGGCAAGATCTTGAAGGCGTGCGGCTGGGGCGAGACCATCGTCGCGCTCACCTCCGTCGCCTACGCCCCCCTGGCCGACATGACCGCCGCGCCGTCGCTGACGCTGCGTTGGCGCGACGGCAACCGGCGGGTCCACTTGGTGACCGGCTGGCGCGGCAAGGTCGACCTGTCGCTCTCAGCCGGCCAACGCCCGATGCTGAAGTTCACCGGCAAGGGGCTGCACAGCCTGCCGACCACCGCCGGGGCGGCGCTCGCCCATGCGGACGCGAACTTCGGGGGCTGGCTGGACAGCAAGCCGGTGTCGAACGGCACGACCACCTTCTCGTTCGCCGGCGTGTCCGACCTGGGCATCCGCGAGTTCAGCCTTACGCAGACCGACAACCCGAACTTCATCGACGTGCCTGGCCAGGAACTGGTCCGGCTGCTCGGCGAGCGGGTGTTCACCGGCTCCACCAAGATCACCACGCCGCTGATCTCCACCCTCAGCATGGAGGCCAAGTGGGTGGAGGGCGCGGTGGAAGCGTTCTCGGTCGTCCACGGGACGGTCGCCGGAAACATCTGCACGGTGAACGGCCGGACCCAGATCATCGACCCCCGCTACGCCCGCGAGAACGCGGGCCAGGGCGGCGGCGAAGGCGGCGACGACGTCTGCAGCGCGAACCTGAAGTGCGTGCCGTCCAGCCTGACCACGGACGACGAGCTCTCGTTCATCTGCACCTGATCGGTCGGCCTGGTCGTCACGGCCAGGCCGGCTTCGGCTCTCCTCCCCGGAGATGACGGGGGCGGCCCCGCGGGAGAGTTCGAGTTGCGTCGGCCGCCCCCTGATTTCCGGGGAGCCCCATGCGGGGTCTGAAAGCACATGAAGTTCGACTTTGCGGCGCTGGACGCGCCGATCGAGGCTGTCTGGCCAGTGCGGGCGAACGTTCCGCAGGACGGCGGGACCGTGGTCGTGCAGACGTTCAACGTCCGCTTCGTGATGGCGGACGAGACGGAGCTGCTGGAGCTCGGCCGCAGCGCCGAGGGGGTGATCGACACCTTCCGGAAGGTGATCAAGGGCGTGGAGGTGGACGGCGTGTTCGTCGACGACCCGGCCTTTCTCAGCAAGGTGCTCAGCAAGGCCTACGTCCGTATCGCTCTGCAGACGGCCTATCGGGAGTTCTGCCTCGGCCTGGGCGAGACTGTCTCGGGAAACTGAAGGCCGCCGCCCGGCTCATCTCGGTCGGTCGGACGGCGGCGGACCCTGCGACGACGGCCGAGATCGAGCGGCTCCGCACCGACCTGGAGCTGGACGGGGCGCCGCCGGAGGCGATCGCCCAGGTCATGGCCCAAGTCGGCGGTGGCGCCGCGCCGGAGGTCTTGTTCGTCCAGGGCTGCAACGTCACGGCGGTGCGGCTCTTCGAAGGCCTGCGGACCCAGTGGAACACGCAGATCGTCGCGGGCCTCGCCGGCGGCGGCATGATCCATACCGGGCTGCGGTACGAGGTGATCGACCATGTGCGGCGCGGTCTTGGCATCCCCGACCGGGACGGTGACTTCATTCGCCTGCAGATCATGGAGGCGGAAGCCCTGATCGCCTTTGGCGAGGGCCGCCGATGAGCGACCTGGTCGCACGCCTTCGCCTGGACGTCGCCGGCGGCGATGCCGGCGCCGCCGAGGTGGGGAAGGTCGAAGGCTCGCTTGAGGCGGTCGGCCCGGCCGCCGCCGCCGCTGATCGCGGCGCGCGCCAAGCCGCTGCCGGCATGGGCGTGCTGGGGAACGCCGCGCAGGGGACGGTCCACCACCTGGAGGCCGTTTGGGACGCGGCCCAGCGCGACTTCTTTGGCATCTACAACGATGGGAGCCGCGCCTTCGCGGCCGGCTCCGCCGCAATCCAGAACTCGGCGAAGGCGACGGCCTCACACCTCGACACGATGTACGACGCCACGCAGCGGGACTTCACCGCCGTGTGGAACGCCGGCGCCAACGACTACGTGGCGAACTCGAACAAGGTGGTGACCGCGAGCGGCAAGGTGCAGGCGGCCGCCAAGCTGCAGGGCCACGAGTGGCTGAACCTGAGCCGCAACTTCGCGGACGTCGGCGTCCAGGCGTTCATGCTGCAGAACCCGCTGATGATCCTGATCCAGCAGGGTCCGCAGATCGCCGACGTCTTCCAGACCGCCAGGATGCGCGGTGTCGGGTTCAAGGACGTGATGGGCGAGATCGCCGGCGTCGGCGGCCGGCTCTTTCTCGCCGGCGGCGTCCTGGCGATCGGCGCCGGCGTGGTGTTCGCGCTCGGCAAGGCGTTCCTGGACGGCGAGCGGGACGCCGCCGCGTTCAACAACGCGCTGGCCGTCACCGGCAACTTCGCGGGCCTCACCGCTGACAGCTTCGCCGACATGGCCCAGCGGATCACCACGGCGAACAACAGCGCGATCGGCGAGACCAAGGCGCTGCTGAACCAGGCGGTGGCCTCCGGGAAGCTGCAGGGCGAGACCCTGGAGCTGGCGGTGCAGAACGCCCAGAAGTACGCCCAGCTCACGGGTCGATCGGCCGAGTCCTTCCTGCAGTCGTACGAGCAGATGAAGGGCGGCGTGGCCAAGTTCGGGGCGGAACACGCCCAGCAGTACCACTCGCTGACGCTGGCGCAGCTCAAGCACATCGAGCTGCTGGAGAAGGAGGGGCGCACCTCCGAGGCCCAGCTTCAGCTCATGAAGGATGTGGCCGCCGGGGTCGGCGAGCTGCAGACCAACTACGGCACCCTGGAGCGGGCGCTGATCGGGGTGCGCAACGCCGCGAGCGACATGTGGGACAAGCTGCTGGGGATCGGCCGGCAGAAGACCCTCGGAACCCAACTGGACGAGGCCCGCGCGAAGCTCGCGTCCATGGAGGCCGGCGGCGGCCCGAGCGGCGCGGCCGGGAGCTATGCGGCCCAGGTGAGCCGCAACAGCGAACTGGAGAAGCAGGCCACCCGCCAGCGCATCGGCGTCCTCGAAATGCTGGTGAAGGGCCAGGAGAAGGCCGCCGCCGACCGGGCCGCCGAGGCCGCGAAGGAAAGCGACCGGATCACCCGCTACTTCTCCCCGTCGTCCAAGCCGAGGCAGGCGGCGGCCGCGCCGCGGGACATGTCGGAGGAGCGCGCCTCACAGATCGAAGGCGTCCTCGCCCAGGCGCGGCAGGAGGAGCTGAACGCGCGCCTGGCGCTGACGCGCGACGTCGTGGCGAGGGCGGCGATCCAGAAGCAGATCCTGCAGGCGGAGCTGGTGGAGAAGTCCGCCGGCATCGATCGGCAGATCGCGAACATCGAGAACGACGTCGCGCAGAAGCGCCTCTCCGCCGCCAAGGGCCAGGAGCTGGTCGAACAGCTCCTGATCGTTCAGGCCATGCAGGGGCGCACGGCGGCGCTGCAGCAACAGGCGGCGGACGACGAGACCTCGGCCGAGCTGGCGCGCCAGTCGGTCGCGAGGGCGCAGGCGGGCCTGACCAACCAGATCGACCTCCTCGACGCGCAGGCGCAGGGGCTTCGCTCGGCCTTCGCCCGCGCCGTCGTCGATGGGCGCATTCTGGCGCTGCAGCAGCGTCTGGAGCGCTCCAAGCAAGAGGAAGTGCTCGCCTCTGCCGAGTCGACGGAGGCCGAGAAGGAGCTGGCCCGCGCCCGCTTGGCGCTGCTGGATCAGATCCACCAGGTGCAGCGCGACCAGCTCGCTACCCAGGTCCGTCTGGTCGACGCCCTCGGCGAAGCGACAGACGCCGTTCGCAGCTTCAAGAGCGCCTGGGGAAATAAGGACTGGGCCGGGCTGCTCGACAACCTGGCGCGAACGATCGAGACCGTTCGAGCGGCGTGGGCTCAGCAAGGACCCGCGGGCTGCCTCATGACGGCCGGCTCGGCGGCGGCCACCCTGATCGGCGGCAAGACGGGTCGGGCGATCGGGAACGGCCTCGGGATCGCCAGCACGGGCGCGGGCCTGGGGTCGATGCTGACCGCCGGCGCGCTGCCGGCGGTGGGCGCCCTGACGCCGATGCTGGGCGTCGGCGCGGCCGGTGCACTGGGGGGCATGATGGCCTCGGTGGGCGCGATGCTCGGCCCGATCGGCCTGGCCGCCGGCGCGCTGTACGCGGCGGCGAAGATCTTCAACCTCGGCGGCAAGCCCACCAACGCGGGCGCGGGCGTGAACCTGATCTCGGGCGAGATCACCGGCAACAAGCGCACGACCGAGACCGAGAACGCGGCGAAGGCGGCGGCCGAGGCGATTCTGCAGGGCATGAAGGTGCTGCAGGGCGCAGGCGTCACCACAAAGACCTCCGTTGACAGCCTGGTGCTGGGGACGCGCGACCCCACGAAGATCCACCTGTCGGACGGCCAGAAGATCGAGTCGGCCGTCGGCAACGCGGCGGCCGCAGTGGACGCGGCCATGCGGGCGATCCTGCAGGGCGCGACGTACCAGTCGGAGACCCAGAAGAAGCTGGTGGAGAGCGCGATCGCGGCCGGGAAGGGCTTCGACGAGGTCGCCGCGATCCTGGACAGCTTCGCCCAGGCGCAGAGCCTGGTGAAGGGGATCGACGACGCGATCCTGCAGCTCAGCGACCCGAAGGCCTGGGCGATCGAGGAGCTGAAGCGCAGCCAGGCGGCGTTCCGGGAGAGCCTGAAGGCGGCATCGGACGCCGGCAACCTGACCGCCGAGGGCTACGCGGCGGCGCTGGCGAAGCTGAGTACGCTGGAGGGCCTGCAGCTCGCGGAGACGATGAAGCGGTTCCAGGACGCGGTGGAGGCCTCGACGTCGGCCCTGTCGCTGACCGGGTCGGTGAACGACCGCATCCTGGAGCTGACCAACCCGACCGCCTTCGGCCTCAAGCGGATCAACGACGAGATCGACGCCAAGATCGCCGAGGCCAACCCGCTGATCGCGGCGGGAGAGCTGGGCGCGGAGTTCCTGGGCGTCCTCGAGGAGCTGCGGCGACTGGAGATCGCCTCGTTCCTCGGCTCCCTGGCCACCGAGGTGGACGAGACCGCCAAGGCCTTCCAGGACGCGCGGCCGCGCCTGCTGTCCTGGCTGGACGAGCTGCGCGTGGGCGCGGTCTCGGAGTTGTCGCCCAAGGCCCAGCGGGCGGAGGCCGAGCGCCAGTACCAGCGCCAGCTCGCCCTGGCCCAGGGCGGCGACAAGACCGCGCTCGCCAACATCACCGCCTACGCGGACCGGCTGCTGGAAGCCGACCGTGGCGCGACCAGCTCGGCCTCGGCGCGCCTGGCGCTCCGCAACCAGGTGGCCGGCCAGATCGAGGGCCTGGCGGGCCGTGGCGCCGAGACGTCGCCGGCGGCGGCGATCGCCAGCCTGCAGGCGCCGCTGGCCCAGCTCGCCCAGGCCTCGGCCGCGGAGCTGGCCACCATCACCTCGGCCGGCAAGGCCGTGGTGATCTCGAACCTGCCGTCCATGCAGGCGATGTACGGCGACCTCATGGGCGCGCAGACCGACCGCCTGATCGCCGCGAACGACCGGAACGCCCGTGAGCAGATCGAGGCGACCAAGGCCACCGCCGACCGCCTGGCCGGCGTACTGGCCGAGCTTGGCGCGCGGCTGGACGGCACGCTGGCGCAGATGGCGACCGACGCGGCCGCGCAGGCCGAGCTGATCGGCGCGGGCCTGAACGACCTGGCGTACGAACAGCGCCTGGCCGAGTCCCGCCAGCGGATGGCGAGCTGATGGGCGCAGTCATCCTGGTAGAGATCGAGGTCACGTCGCCCACCGGCGTCGCGTCCACCCTGCGGTTCTCGGACCGGGCGATCCGCCCGTTCCCGCCCACCGACGGCCTGCGTCCCAACGTGCGCTTCGACGCGCGGCTGAAGGAGTCGCCCGCCATCCGGCGGCTGCTGTTCGACGACCTCGCCACCCTGAAACCCAGCCGCGGCGTCGGCGCCCTGACCCTGTCGAATGCGGACCGCGCGCTCAGCCCCTACGAAGGCCACGCCTGGGGCGAGATCACGGTGCTGCGCTGGATCGAGGGCACGCCGTCGGCCTCCGCGGCCGTGATCCTGCGCGGTCTCTGCGCCCAGCCCGCCTATCCGCCGGCGGCCGGCCGGCCGGCCCAGGTGCGGGTCGCGCTGGGGGACTACTCGGCCGAGGCTTCGAACCCCGTTCAACCGACGCTCTACGCCGGTTCGAACAGCGAGACGGTGCTGTACGAGGGGACGGCCGAGGCCCTGAAGGACACCCCCAAGCCCCTGGCCTTCGGCGACCTGCGCCAGGCGCATATCCCGGCGCCCCAGGTGAACGCGGCCGAGCAGGCCCACCAACTGCACGACGGCCAGGTCCAGGGCGAGGTGGCGCTGTTCGACCGGGGCGACGCGTTCGGCCTGGTCGACGACGGCGACCTGGCCGGGGCGGCCTTCGACGCGGCGACGCCGGCGGCGGCCCACTCGGTCACCGACCTCGGCCGGGGCCTGGTGAAGTTCAACGGCGCCCCGATCGGCCAGTTCACTGTGGGTTTCAAGGGCGACGCCGCCGGCGGCTACGTGGAGACGGCCGGCCCCGTGCTGGAGCGCCTGCTGCTGCGGGCCAAGATCCTGCCCGGGCGGATCGGCGCGTCGGTCGGCGCGCTGGCGGCCCCGGCCGTCATCGGGTTCTACGCCGACGCCGTGACCCGGCTGGAGGACGCCCTGGCCTTCGTGGCGGCGGGCGCGCCGGCGGCCGTGCTCCCGGATCGCGAGGGTGTCTGGCAGGCCATCGCGTTCGGGCCGCCGGCGGCCGACGCGGACTTCGCCCTGGGCGATCACCAGGTCATTGCCTGCAGCGCCGACGAGACCAGCCCTGCCCCGGTGGGCGAGGTTCGGATCGGCTGGGGCCGCATCTGGCGCACATTCACCGCCGCGGAGCTGGCGGCCGAGCTGGTGGGCGCCGACGCCCAGGCGCGCCTGGCGGCCGAGTATCGGTGGGCCAAGGCCGAGGACGTGGTGGTCAAGCAACGGTTCGCCGGCACGGCGCGGACGGTGGAAGTGCTCACGGCGCTGCGCGAGCTCGCCCCGGCCGAGGCTCTCGCTGCGAAGCTGTTGTCCCTTTTCGGACTTAAGGCGGACGGCCGACCGCGCCGGTTCTGGCGGGTCACAGTTCCGGTCGAAGTGCTGCTGGCCCACAAGCTGGGCGAGACCTGCGCCTTCACATATGCGCCGGAGGGCATCTCCGGTCATTTCCTTCTGGTGGGCGAGGAGCCCCTGCGGCCCAGCCGCGACCAGGGCGTCTGGACGCTGTGGGGCTGACATGGCAGTGGGTCGCTTCTCCGACACGAACCTGCTCCGTGAGGCGACGCTGTCCGGCGGCGGCTGGCTACCGGGCCATCCCCTCGCCAACCTGAAGGTCGACCAGGACTACATCGGCGCGCCGGCGCGTTGCGCTGATCTCGCCGACCTCAGCAAGAGCCGTTTCGAGGTGTCGTTCGCCGAGCCGACCGTGGTCAGCTTCATGGCATTGCTATTCCACACTCTGACCGTCGGCGCGCGGTATCGGCTCCGCGCCACGACTGCTGACGACGTCGCCTTCGAAACGCCTTTGCTGAACACGGGCTGGCAGTACGTCTACCCCTCGATCTACGACCCGATGGATCTCGATTTCGGCGTCGAGAACTTCTTCTCCGGCACCCTGTCGGCCGCGGAGCGTGCGCTCTATCCGCCGCACCTCTGGATTCCATTCGCTGAGGTGCTTGCTGACCGCCTGCTGATTGAACTCGACGACCAGGAGAACGCCGCGGGTTTCATCGACATCGGTGGAGCCTATCTGACGGCCGGCTTCTCCCCGGACATCAACTACGATCGCGGCCGCGACCTGAACATCGAATCCCGGTCGCTGCTGGACGAGGGCGCGTCAGGCCAGGTGTTTGCCGAGGCCCGACAGGCCCGGCGCCTCCTGACGGTCTCGTACTCCAATCTGAAGGACGACGAGCTGCGGCGCTTCGTGGACGCAGCCATGCGAGCCGACACCGTCCGCACGGTGATCTTCGTTCCTGACAGCGACGATCCAGGCTCGCTGCTCCGTGAAGCCTACCCCGCCACCTTCAAGGACCCGCCTGGCGCGCGGACCACCTATCGCGCCCAGGGCGCGACCACCTTCACCCTCAAGGAGATCCTGGCATGAGCGCGGCTTCGGACCGCCTGGCCGCCGGCTACTACAACGCCGGCCTCTACTCGAACGCCAATCCCGGGGGGCTGTCGGGCAAGGGAGCGGTGCGTCAGAACTGGACCCCCATGCTGGCGGACTTCTCGGCCGTCGCGGGTGAGGCGGCCGGATATGCCGCCCAGGCCGGGGCAAGCGCCGCGAGCGCCGCCCAGGCCCCTGGCACGCGCGCTACGTCGACGACCAACATGTCGGTGCCCGTTGCCGCCGGTGTCGATGTCACCTTCCAGATCCAGGAGGCCGACAAGCTCTTCAGCAAGAGCCAGACGATCGTGGTCGGCGCCGACGCCAGCCCGCTCAGCTTCTTCAAGGGGCCAATCAAGGCCTGGAACCCAGCAACGAGGATGATGACCGTCGCTGTCGACTTCGTGGCGGGCGCCGCAGGGCCGTACGCGCTGTGGAACGTGAGCCTGTCGTCCCCCTCCGACAACACGCTGACCGGCCGTGTCGCCGCCCTGGAAGCCGCCAATCTGCAGGCCCGCAAGCGCGCGGCCCTGACCGCCAAGGAGATTTTCTAGATGCCCGGCATCATCAAGGCGACCACGCAGAAGACGGGTGCGATGGGTCTCGCCACCATCGTCGCGGCCCCTGGCCCGGGCTTGGTCCGGCGGGTCGATCTCACGGCTACCAACATCACCGCCGCCGGGGCCATGGCCGCCGCGGATGTCTACATCAACGACACGGCTACGCCCCTCAACTCCGGCTATCGCAAGAAGGGCTACCCAGTTCCGCCGCCACCGGACCCCGGTTGCACCGTCATCCTCGAGTACGGCTTGTTCCTCACCGAGGGACAGGAGCTGCAGATCCGCGCCGGCGCGGCCGACTCGGTCGCCTTCTCGGCCGAGGTCGTCGAAGGCGACAACCTCGATGCGTGAGATCCCGATAGCGGGTCGCCCTGGCCAGGCGGTGATGAGCGCGCCGTATCAGGCCGAGGCCTTGACCTACTTCGGGCGAATGACCGCGCCCCCGTCGGCGGCCTACCGCGACGCCTTCAACTGGGCCGTCTGGCGCTGGAAGGTTTTGGGCGTCTGGCCCTTGATCAAGGGGCTCTGGTTGCTGTCCGCCGACACGGCGCAGGCTGGCCTGCTCAGCGCGATCAACGACACGGCGCGTGACGCCGTTGTCCTGGGCGTCGCGCCCACCTTCGCTGCCCTGAAGGGGTTCTCGGGGTTCGCCGCCGGCAAGCAGCTACGCTTTCCAATCACGTCCGCGATCCTGGGCAGTGACAATGTCTACGCGTTCATGGCGGGGCGCGTCGCGGGCTCAGCCCCGGGCGGCGACCTGGTGGGCGGCCCGACCATCCCATTCATCATCTCCGACGCCGGCGCGGCCGGCGATGCCGGACCGAGCACGCCAGGTCATTTCACGCTCAGGCTCGCCGGCGTCTACGGCGCCGGCCCTGGCGCGCCGATCACTCGCGGCATCACCGCCACCCTCGTGGGTGGAACCAAGGGTCTGCTCATGGTGAGCGGCGGCACGGCGGCCGCCGACAACAGCGGCAGCGTCGGGCCCCGTAGCTCGAACTACGTGACCCGCTCAATCGACGACCATCCGCTGGCCCGGCTCTGCTCCTACGGCTTCCTCGACGCAGCGGCCACGGCCGCGCAGTGCCGCCAGTTCACTTCGGTGCTGGCGATGCTCCTGGAACAGCTCGGGGCGCTCGACTGATGGTTCAGCGCTGGCGCAAGCACGGCGGCCGCGCGGTCGCCCTACCCGGCGAGGATCGCGACGCGACCGGGCTCACCTGGACGTCGCTGGCCGAGAATCCGCTGGGCCGCGAGGCCTGCGGCTGGGCTGAGGCCAAGCCGTCCTCCCAGGTCACCATGAGGCAAGCGCGGTCGGCGATGCGCGAGCTCGGCATGGAGGCGGAGGTCGATGCCTGGGTCGCCGACCAGGATGCAGACATCCAGATGGCCTGGCGCGGCGACGACATGCTGCGCAGGGACGCTCCGCTGCTCCTGCAGGTCGCCGTGGCCAAGGACTACCCGGCCGACCTGATCGACGACCTCTTCTTCGCCGCCGAGGCGGTGACAGACCCCACTCGAAAGGTTCCCCTGTGACTGACAGCCCCAACACCGTCGAGGCGATCATTCCCGCCGGCCAGAGCGAAAGCCAGGCTATCGACCTCGGCCAGTTCATCGCCCACCGTCTGGAGATGCCAGACGACGGGTGGACCGCGGCGGCCATCACCCTTCGCGTGAGCCGCAACGGCGAGGACTACGACGATGTGTTCGTCGAGACCGGCGAGTACCAACTGACGTCAGCCGCAGCCGGTAGGGCGATCATCCTAGACCCCGCGATCATGATCGGCGTGCGCCGCCTGATCGTACGGTCGGGCACCTCCGGCGCTCCCGTGAACCAGGCTGCCGAGCGCCGCGTCTGCGTCGTGAAGGTGTCCGGATGAGCAGCCGGATCCGCAACATGATCAGGCGTGGCGCCTTGCGCCGGCCATACGTCCCTCCGGTCGAAAACCCCACCGACTTCGATCCCGACCCGTTCGATTTCGACCCGGTGACGAACGCCGTGGCGGGGCAGGTCTACGTGTCCGCGGTGATCACCGTGGCCGGTATCAACGTCGCCTCGCCGGTGGCCATTTCCACCAGTGGCGGGGCCGGCGAGTTTCGGAAGAACGGCGGGGCATGGTCGAGCAGCCTGTCTTCGGTCGTCAACGGCGACACGATCCAGGTTCGGGCGACCGCCTCGCTCGACGCGGGCGGCGCTGTGTCGGTGACTCTGACGATCGGCGGCGTGTCCGCGAACTTCGTGGTCACCACGGACGCCGTGGTCGAGGCGCAGGCCTGGGACATCACCAATATCGCTGTCCTGGGGCCGACGCCGATCGTCACCATCCCCACCAACAACATCGTGCCCAACGGCAGCGCTCTGGCGATCACCATCAAGGATGGCGTCCCGGGCCAAGCCCAAGTGGCCAGCCGCGGTCGAGTTCTCGTCCGCTATCCTGCCTTCACTGGCGGCGTCGCGACCACCCGCGACGAATGGGTCGGCTTCAACGGCTTCATGCGGATGCCATTCCCGAAGGCCTACTCCGCCGGGCAGACCCCCATGGTAGGCGAGTGGCGATCAAACCGCGCGGGCGGCTTCGGCCACATGTACGAGGTGACGGCCGTGCCGGAGGGCGGTGCGCCCACGGCGGTAGCGCCGACCCACACCACCCTGAATCAGATCGTCGCCCTGGCTGACGGCTACTCCTACAAGTATCTGGGCAACCCTTCGCAGCACACGGGGGAGAGCCAGCAGGTCCCGGCGAAGCGCATCGAAACCGTCACCGGCGGGGACCTCACGATCTATCCGATGCTCTCCAAGAGCATTCCTCAGGGCGCCACGATCGTCGACGTCGAGATCCAGACAGGGTTCTACGGCGCGAACCGGGCCTCCAACCTCGGGCTGATTTCCTTCGACTACCAGCAGACCTGGCTGCGCCCGCAGCCCTACGTCGTGCCGCTGACGGAGGATCATCAACTCTTGCGAGGCGGGGACGTCCTGCAGCTCGAAAGCGTGATCGAGACCCACAGCGGCGAGCAGGGGCGGACTTTCGACACGCACAAGTGGTTCGTGAAAACGTCGGCCGGGTTGACCGTCGACACGATCACCCGGGTCTACATGTCGAGGTCGACCATCGCGACGGGTGGCGAAAGCATCGTCCAGGTCGCCAAGGCCGCATACGACACCACCGCCCTGGCCGACGGCGACTACTATGTCTCCGAGAAGTGCACACCGTTCGAAGGGCGATACTGGGACTCCGAGGAGCACGGCTACGGCCCGGCGGGGCTCTCGCCCACCAGCGCGCTCACGATCAACGTCGGCCGGCGCATCCACTTCACCAAGGACGCGGCCAATTCCATAGTCCGCCGGCATGCCTTTGTGGACGGCGGCGCCTTCGTCGGTGGCGGGGGGGTGGCGGCAGTCAGCACCAGCGAGGCCGCGGCCCGCAGCACACCCTATGCGACCCATAAGGCGGCCTCAGACGCCCTGCGCGCCGCCAACGGCAACGTGTCGACCAACGCCGGCGTGATCACCACACTCGACAAGGGATCGGCCTACACGGCGGGCTTCGGCGGCAATATGTCGTCGAACCCTTCTGGCAAGATCCCGTTGATCATCCGCGGCGATCCGACGGCTGCGCCGCTGGCGATCGAGTTCAACACCGTCACCGGCACCTCGAATGCCAACAAGACCAGCGGTAACAAGGTCATCTTCGACAACGTGAAGATCACCGGGCTGACCGGCGGCGTGAAGTGCTTCGACAATGGCCAGGTCAGCGGCGCTGGCGTGGGCGACTTCACCTTCGAGACCTGGTTCCGAAACTGCTGGATCGAAGGCGGCGAGAGCCTTGGGCGTTTCGGCCTCATCGTATCGGCGATCAACTGCACCCTGAAGAACGTAGGCTCGAACTTCGGGCGAACCGCCTCGCGCTCAGGCTTCAAGACGCTGGCCGGTTGCCACCTGATCGGCGGTGCGGGCGACAGCTCGATCGCCGCGCTCTACTGGATCGGCAACCTTTCGGACAGCGTCGGCGGAACCATGGTCTCGCCCGTTCCGGCTATGCCGGACGCGAGCTACTGGGGTGAAGGGACGGGAGGGGCCAGCTTCGTCCGGGCGGCCTTCCAGCTCTTCATGTTCAACCGTTGGCCTACCTGTACGAAGACCATCACGATCTTCGGCGGCGACGGAACCGAGAAGTCGGGCCTGCTGCGCGGCGGCGTCTTCAGCATGAATGAGGTCGAGGTGGCAGACGCCAAAGCCACGTTCGGCCAGGCCGACGCCAAGGGCGGTCAGTTCAGCGCCGACGGCAACGCGTGGCCGATCCCCGAGGTGATCGCGAACGACAACACCGTGGTCGGCGACGGGGTGAACTGGGTCTACAACGAAAACGGCCTGGCCAGGGTGGCGAAGCACCTCTACGCCCGCCGCAACCTGGCAGAGGACTGGAACCACAAGGGCGATCACTGGGACCAATCGACGGCCCACGAGGAGAAGACGGGGAACTACGCCGCCCGCTTCAAGGTCGATCAGCACTTCAACGTCGTCTTCGGGAAGGGCTCGTTTATCTCCAAGCCCAGCCCGGGGAACAACTTCGGCGACGCCCTCGGCCTCACGAATATCGCGTCCGCTCCGGGCGCGATCCTGTCCCGCATCTTCGTCCTCGACAGGTCGTTCTACAGCGCCTCGCCGATCGGCGGCGGCGACTACCGGCCGACCGGCGCGTGCGCGGCGATCGGCATCCTCCCCGACAACGCCAACGCCTACCCCGAGGATCTCAAGGGCTTCGCCCGTCTCACCGCCGCCGGCGGTGGGGCGGTCGGAGCCTACGAGAAGGCCGCATAGGAGAAGCAGGATGACCGACGCCTATCTCGCAAAGCGCAACGAGCTGAAGGTGCTGCTGGAGGCCGCCAAGCCGGGGCAGACCGTCAAACTCCGGGGCGACTGGGCCTTCCCCGCCGCCGCGCCTCATCGATGGGGACCGAAGGCTACCAGCCCGAAGGATGCAGACGGCAAGGTGCTGCCCTTCGGCTCGCTTGAAACCGACGCCCCCGTCATCCTCGACTGCACCGAGGCCGTGATGGGCGACCTCTACTGGGGGAACATCTCGGGCTTTCGCTTCGTCGGTGGCGATTGGCGCGGGGGCATCCGGATCGACGGTGGCTCGGGGATCGAGGTCCAGGACGCGGTGTTCACCGGAGTGTCGAAGGCGGTCAACGTGAGCGGCGGAGTCGGGCTCAAGGTCCGAGGTGCAAGCTTCGTGGGGTGCGACTATGGCGTGCTCGCGGGTGCGATGGCCGAGGTTCTGATCGAGGACAACTCCGTTGTCTCGGCCGTGGTCGACGGCTTCACCCTCGCGGGCGTCCAGGGCGCGACGGTCCGGCGGAACTCGGTGATCGGGAGCAAACCGTTCGTTGGGGCGCATCCGGATTTCTGTCAGGTCTACTCCCGGGCGAACGCGCCGCCGGCGTGCGATATCCTCATCGAGGACAACCTGGTGAGCGGCCACACCCAAGGCGTGGGGATGTTCAACCACGATCGGGTCTACGCGAAAGGCACGGTTCTCCCGGCTGGCGGTCGACTGAAGGGAGAGCTCATCTTCCCACCGGGCCACGTCCTCGCCGAGGACACCAAGTTGAACGACGGTGGGTTCGAGCGGGTCATCATCCGCCGCAATCGCATCATCGGCGGCGCGCCTCACGGCATTGGAGTTTACGGGGCGCGGGACCTGGTCTTGGAGAGTAACCACCTCTCGACGCACCCAATCGGCGGCTCGCGCTGCTCGATCAACCTGGTCGAATGCGTGGACGTGGTGCGGCGCGGCAATCGGATAGACGCGGGCGCCGGCAAGCCAGCCGTGGTCGACCCCGATCTGGTCGCGGCGGCTGATCCGGCGCGCATCGCAGAGCTGGAAGCCGCTGTCGCGCGGGCGGAAGCGGATCGATTGTTCATGGCCGAACAAATCGCGTCGGCCCGTGCCTGGATGCAAGCCGCCCCTCACGCGCTTGCACCGGCGACGGCCTAGGCGGTTAGTCGGTCTTACGCGTGCCGTTCCACCAGGCCTTCAGCTCTTCGGGCGTCATGTAGCGTGGGGCGCGAGGCGGGAGCGTGACGGCGGGCGGATCTACCGGTGGGGCGGTGTAGTCTGGCACCACCTGCTCGTGCGCGGGGCGGCCTTGGTCCAAGCGCTCCATGAGCTGCTCGTGCTTCAGATCATCGCCCTGATCGTTGCGGATCGTGTAGATCAGGGTGAGCACCGCGACGAGGAGACCAAGCGCGCCGGCGTTGCGGTTCACCCAGTCCCAGATATCTCCGAATGAGCCCCCGAGGTTACGGGCCCACTCCGAGGCCCGTTCAGCGCTGATCTCACCAGACTGGGCCGCCGTGGCGATGTCTCGGAAAACCTGAAGGTCGGCTGTGCTGGCTGTTCGACCGACATCCGCAACCCGTTGGACCACATCTCGCCAGCCCACGACCTGTCCACCAACAACGTCCTGGATCGCAGCGATCCCGCCGCATCGAGGACACTGCTCGGCATTCGAGATGAACATCGATGGGAACTGGGAGGAGTCCATCGCGAAGGCGCTTCGGAACACGAAGCCGCAGTTTCGGCAGCGGGCGTAGACGGGAGCCATGTTCGAGGAGGAGAGGCGGACTCGATCCCTCTTGCAAGACGCCCGGGCTCGCGCTGGACCACCCTAATAGCGTCGACCATGCTTCTCGGGAGATCGGCGAGCACCTATAGCGTCGCGGCTATGACCCCCGACAAAGCAGAACTGCTGAACCACCACCGGCGCCAGATCGCGGCCATGCAGCGCCAGGTCGCCGCCATGGACGATGGTCGCTTCACCGTACGCAGCGACGAGGTGGACGTGACAGAGAAGGCTCGGAGCGAACTGGTGCGGCGCATCTCAGAGCTGGAAGCGCTCGTGGAGCGACAGGACCCTGAAGGGTTCACGAAGCTGATCGCGGCGCCCACGCGGGCCTAGGTCAGGCCAGCCCGGGAGGGGCGCTTTCAATGGCCGGTCAAACAGGCCTGGAGTGGCGTTTGAACAGCTCTCAGGCCGGCTGCGCTATTTCCGAATGACTCCAGAACCAAGTGTCCCGCGCTCCGGAACCAAATGTCCCGCTACAGGAGGTGAAGACTGCTTCCCCCACCCCCCCCAGCCGACCTCCGCCCATGATTGCGTTTCACGGCGGGCGCGGTACGAGTCGCCTATGTCAGAGTCTGTGAAAGCTCACTGAGCGCCTCGGGCCACCGGGGCATGCCGTCGTAGCCGGAGGACCGCGCGGGCCGCGGTCGTGTGCCGGCTGCCGAGCTGATCTCTCCACAGGTTCATCATCATGCAGATCCGACCCGAGCGTCCCGAGGACGCCGCCGCCATCCGCGCGCTCACCGACGCGGCATTCCAGGGCATGCCCTTCAGCGACCAGACCGAGTCCAGGGTGATCGACGCGCTGAGAGCGGCCGGCGCATTGACCCTGTCGCTGGTGGCGTCGGAGGGCGACGCGGTCGTCGGACACGTCGCCTTCTCGCCCGTCGTCGTGAACCCGGAGGCCGGCGACTGGTACGCGCTGGGGCCCGTGTCCGTCTGGCCGCAGCGCCAGGGCCGGGGCATCGGCCAGACCCTGATCCGCGAAGGATTGCGCCGGCTGGGGGCGGCGGGCGCGGGCGGCTGCGTCCTGCTGGGCGCGCCGGCCTACTATCGCCGGTTCGGGTTCGAGAGCGATCCCGGGCTCTACGCGGGGATCGCGCCGCCGGGAGCGTTCCAGCGGCTGATCCTCGGCGGCGTCCGGCCGGACTGCGTGGTCAGCTTCCACCCGGCCTTCGACGTCGCCTGACGCCGCGGGCCGTCAGGCCGCGCTGGCGCCCATCTGCGGGGCGGGCACGGAGACGCCCGCCTCGGTGTATTCCTTCAGCTTGTTCCGCAGGGTGCGGATCGAGATGCCCAGGATGTTGGCCGCGTGGGTGCGGTTGCCGAAGCAGTGCTCCAGCGTCTCGATGATCAGCGTCTGTTCCATCTCGGCGACGGTCTGGCCGACGAACGAGCGCGTGGCGGTCTCGGCGGCCGCCGCGGCGGCCTGGGCCGTGCGGGCGTTGGGGTCGGCGGGGGCCAGCGGCTGGCCGTCGGGCAGGCGGATGGCGTTCTCGTCGATCTCGGGACCGATCGCCAGCAGGACGGCGCGGTGCATCGCGTTCTCCAGTTCGCGGACGTTGCCGGGCCAGCGGTGGGCGGCCAGGCGGCGGCGGGCCTCGGCCGACAGCGGCTTTTCGGCCATGCCGTTGGCGGCGGCGTATTTCTTCACGAAGAACTCGGCCATCGCGATCACGTCGCCCGGGCGCTCGCGCAGCGGCGGCAGGCGCAGGTTCACGACGTTGAGGCGGTAGAGCAGGTCCTCGCGGAACACGCCTTCCTTCACGGCCTGGGCCAGGTCGCGGTTCGAGGTGGCGAGGATGCGGATATCCACCTTCACGGGCTTGGCGCCGCCGACGCGGTCGATCTCGCGCTCCTGGATGGCGCGCAGCAGCTTGGCCTGCAGGCGGGCGTCCATCTCGGAGACTTCGTCCAGCAGCAGCGTGCCGCCGTTGGCCTCCTCGAACTTGCCGATCCGGCGGGCGAGGGCGCCGGTGAACGCGCCCTTCTCGTGGCCGAACAGCTCGCTCTCGAGCAGGTTCTCGGGGATGGCGGCGCAGTTCACCGAGATGAACGGCCGGGTGGAGCGGCGCGACTTCTGGTGGACGTAGCGGGCGATGACTTCCTTACCGGCGCCGCTCTCCCCGGTGATGAGGATCGAGGCGTCGGAGGGGGCCACCTGGTCGGCCAGCTGGATGACCTGCTGCATCGACGGGTCGCGGACCACCATCGGGCGATTATCATCGCTCACAGCAGACAGTACCGCGGCGATCAGCTCGGCTTCCGGCGGGAGCGGGATGAACTCCTTGGCGCCGGCCCGGATGGCGTCGGCGGCCCGGCGCGGGTCGGCGGCGATGCCGCAGGCCACCACCGGCACATGGATCCGTTCGGCCTCGTTCGCGGCGATCAGGCCCGCGATGTCGAGGTCGTAGTCGACCATCAAGAGGTCCGCGCCCTGGCCCGCGCGCAGGGCGTGCAGGGCCGCGCCCGTGTTCTCCACGTGGCTGACCTTGGCGCCCGCGCTCATCGCCATCTTCACGGCGGTGGAGAGCTGTCCGCTCAGTTTTCCGACGACCAGAAGCCGCATCTACCTAACTCCCTTCAAACCCGCGGGGCTCAGCCCTGCGCGTCGCCGTCCTTGATGATTTCCGTCATGGTCACGCCCAGCCGCTCGTCGACGATCACGACCTCGCCGCGCGCCACCAGACGGTTGTTGACGTAGATGTCGATCGCCTCGCCGACCTTGCGGTCCAGTTCCAGCACCGAGCCCTGGCCCAGCTGAAGGAGCTGGGCGACCGACATGCTGGAGCGACCCAGCACGGCCGAGACCGCCACCGGAACGTCGAAGACCGGCGCCAGGTCGGTGGCGGTCTTCTCCTCGTACGAGGCATGCGGCAGCGCGCCGTCGTCGGGCGAGAATTCGTCGAGTCTCAGGTCGTCATCGGCCATGGGTCTAGCTTTCGCTGCCAGGGATCAAGGGTTCCGCGTGGAGGCCCTCGGCGGCGAGCGCCGCCTGCAGGGCCTGGGTCACGCGGTCTGCGGCCTGGGCCGGGTCGAAGGCCGCCTGGCCGTCGCCGAAGTCCAGGGTGAAGGCGTTGGGCCCGTAGGCGCCGTCGGGCTTCACGACGATCGCGCCGTCGAAGCCGAGGTTGCGGGCGGTCTCCTCGAGGACGCCACGGATGCCGTCGGCCAGACCCGGATCGACCGAGCACACCAGACGGGGCTGGGCCTCGATCTCGCGGGCCAGGGATTCCAGGGCGTCGCGGATCGGCGCCTCGGGAAAGCGGTCGAGGGCGGCGGCGGCGATCGCGCGGCCGCAGGCCAGGGCGAGGGCGGCCGAGCCCTGGCGGTGCTCGTGGGCGACGTGGGCCAGGCGCGGCAGGGCCTGCTGGACCGTGCCGGCCAGGTGGTTGAGGGCGTTGGCCTGCTGGGCGGCGATGCTGCCCATGGCCGCCCGCTCGCCGTCGGCATAGGCGGCGGCGCGGAGCTGCTCGACCTCGTCGGCGGTGAACAGGCGCTTGGGACGCGGCGGCGCGGCATGTGCGATGCCGCCACGCGCGTCGAACTCGGTCTCGAACGAGAATTTCCGGGGGGCTTCGGACATCAGTAGATCAGCTCATCTTCGCCGCCGGAGCCGGCGAGCATGATCTCGCCCTTGTTGGCGAGGTCCTTGGCGACCTGGACGATGTTCATCTGGGCCTGGTCGACGTCGCGCAGGCGGACGGGACCCATGGTCTCCATGTCCTCGCGCATGATCTTCGCCGCGCGCTCGGACATGTTGGAGAAGAACATCTCGCGCAGGGCGTCCGAGGCGCCCTTGAGGCCCAGGGCCAGCTGATCCTTCTCGACGCCGCGCAGCAGCGTCTGGACGCCGCCCGGATCCAGCTTGGACAGGTCCTCGAACACGAACATCAGGGCGCGGATGCGCTCGGCCGCCTCGCGGTTGCGCTCTTCCAGGGCGGTGATGAAGCGGGTCTCGGTCTGGCGGTCGAACGAGTTGAAGATGTCGGCCATCATCTCGTGGCTGTCGCGCTTCGACGTGCGCGCCAGGTTCGACATGAACTCGTTGCGCAGGGTCTGCTCGATCTTGTCCAGGATCTCGCGCTGCACCGGCTCCATGCGCAGCATGCGCATGACGCACTCCAGGGCGAAGTCCTCGGGCAGCGAGGCCAGCACGCGCGCGGCGTGCTCGGACTTGATCTTGGACAGCACCACCGCGACCGTCTGCGGGTACTCGTTCTTGAGGTAGTTCGCGAGCACGGCCTCGTTCACGTTGCCGAGCTTGTCCCACATGGTCCGGCCGGCCGGACCACGGATCTCTTCCATCAGCTGGTCCACCTTCTCGGGCGGCATGATGGAGGCGAGCAGCTTCTGGGTCTGTTCGAACGAGCCCATGATCGCGCCGGTGCCCGTGGCGCCCGAGACGAACTCGACCAGCAGGTCCTCGACGACGCTGGCGGCCACGTTGCCGAGGCTGGCCATGGCCTGGGAGATCTCCTTGATCTCCTCCTCGTCCAGCGCCTGCCACACGTGGGCGTGTTCCTCGCCCAGGGCCAGGAGCACGACCGCGCACTTCTCCGCGCCGTTCAGGCGGGACGGGTCGACGATGTTCTTGTTGCTACGCGCGGCGTTGGCCATCAGGGCGTCTCATGCAGCCAGGTGCGGAGGATCGCGACGGACTCGTCGGGGTGCCGCTCCACGAATTCGGAGACCTTCTTCACCGCGCTGGCGCGGACCTGGCCGTCGACGCGGGCCATGTCGATGCGCGCGTTCGGATCGTCGGACGGGCCGGGCAGGGCGAGTTGGCTGCCATCGGCGCCGATCTGCATCGGCTGGCCGTCGGGCGTGACCATCACGCGGGTGATCTGGGGCGAGGAGGCGACCAGCGAGCCGCCGCCGGCGCCGCCCTTGCCGCCCTTGCCGCCGCCGCCGCCCAGCAGGGGGCGGGCGACGAAGAAGATCATCAGGATGCCGACCACCGCGAGCACAGCCAGCTCGACGGCCCGCATGATGTCGTTCTTGTCGAAGCCCATCAGCGGGCTGGAGGCGACCACGCCCTCGCCGTTGTCGGCGCTGGGGAAGCGGACGTTGATCACGCTGACCTGGTCGCCGCGCTCCTGATTGAAGCCGACCGCCGTGCGGACCAGCTGCTCGATGCGCTGCATCTCTTCCGCCGAGCGGGGAGTGTAGGCGCCGGGCTTGCCGTCCTTGCCGGCCGCGGCGGTGACGCCGTCGACCGCGACGGCCACCGACAGGCGCTTCACCGTGCCGGGCTCCTCGACCTTGGTCGTGACCGTCTTGGAGATCTCGTAGTTGGTGGTCGAGTCCGTGCGGCCGCTGGCCGAGGTGTTGTTGTTCTCGCCGCCGTCCGAGCCGGGGACGTTGCCGGCCACCGAGGCCTGGCCGCCGCCGGCGGTGTCGTTCTCGCGGGAATTCTCTTCGGTCGTCGATTCCGAGCGGATGACCTGGCCGTCCGGATCGTAGCGCTCTTCCTGGGTGGTGACGCGGGCCAGGTCCAGGTCGGCGGTGACGTTGACCCGGGCCTTGCCGGCGCCGACCACGCCCTCGATCATCGTCTTCACCTGCTTGGCGATGCGCTGCTCGACCTCGGACTTGCGGCCGTCGGCCTCGGCGGCCATGCCGACCTCGCCGCCCGACAGGGTCTTGGCGTGCTGGTCGACGACGGTGACGCGGTCAGGACGCATGTTCGGCACGGCGCCGGCCACCAGGTTCTGGATGGCCCGCACCTGGTCCGCTGTCGGCTCGCGGCCGCCGACGCCGATGTTCACCGAGGCGGAGGGCTGTTCGGCCTCTTCCTCGAAGATCTGGCGCTTGGGCAGGACGAGGTGGACGCGGGCGGCACTGATGCCGTCCAGGCTGCGGATCGTGCGGGCCAGTTCGCCTTCCAGGGCGCGCTGGCGGTTCAACTGCTGCACGAAGTCGGTCTGACCGATCGCGCTGGATTCATCGAAGATCTCGTAGCCGACCGAGCCGGCGGTGGGCAGGCCCTTGCCCGACAGCATCAGGCGGGTGGAGGCCACCTCGTCGCGCGGCACCAGGATGGTGGAGCCGTCGCCCTTCACTTCGTACTTCACGCCGGCCTGGTCGAGGGCGGCGGTGATCGAGCCGGCTTCCTTCAGGTCCAGGTTGGAATAGAGCAGGGCCTGGGGCTGGCCCAGGTTCATGAAGATCGCGGCCATCACGGCCACGAGACCGGCGCCGATGCCCAGGATCGCGGCCAGACGGCCGATCCCGAACCTCTGCAGCATGGCCATGAACTGGCTCAAACCGAACGCCCCCTTGTGCGACACGAAGGGACACGAAATCGGTCCCGCCCATCAGGTAGGCAGGATTTACCCAGTCCTTGGTTAAAGCCGCGTTTAAGCTTTGCCTTACCGCAGGTGGGCCATCCTGTCGCAGGACGGCCTTTTCCGCCTCAGCGGCTCCAGGGCTCCAGGGCTCCGTTCATGGCCAGCAGCACCGAGAAGGCGGTGTAGGTGAGCACCGTGAAGGTGAAGAACACCTTGCGCGAGGCGGGCCACGAGTCGACCCGCCGGCCGCCCTGCCAGACCGCCGGGAGGGCGGCGATGGTGATCAGCGTCAGCGCCGCCGCCACCAGGGCGCAGGCCGAGGCGGTGATCAGCAGCGGCCCGGGCCAGCCGTACATGATCTGCTGGATGTCCGACGCCTGACCGGCGAACGCGGCGAACAGGCAGAGGGCGGCGATCCACAGGCCGGCCTGCATGGTCTGGACCATCGAGGCGCGGGCCTGGATCTGGTTCTGCCGCACCTCGCGCCGGTTGCGCAGGGCGAGGCCCACCAGGGTGGCGACGGCGCAGAACCCGGCCAGCGCCGCGGCCAGGCCGATGGTCGACGTCTGCTCCACGAAGGGCGTGCGCTTCTGGGTGGACGCGTTGGCGGCGTCGCGGAAGCTGACCGCCCGGCCGTCCTCCATCCGGAAGAACAGCCGCCGGTCGCCCTGGGCCGCCACGAAACGGCCTTCGCTCACCGGGCCGTCGGGGACCCAGGCGCGGGCCTCGGGACCCGCCCCTGTGATCAGCCGGCCCCCGGAGGTCACCGTCACGTCCGTGCCGCCGATCATCAGGCCGACGAAACCCTCCAGCCCGCCGTTGGCGCGGCGGGTGGTCAGGTACGAGCCCTGGAACATGTCGGCCGAGCGGGCGAGCTCCGCCGAGCCCGGGCGCGGGAAGACGCTGGGCGGGGCGTAGAAGCGGCGGACCAGGGCGTCGGGCAGGTCGCGGGCCAGCGGTCCGCCCGTCTCGCTGTTCGTGGTGATGAAGATGCCGAGCCCCAGCTCCGGCACGACGACCATCCGGGAGAAGAACGCCAGGGTCGCGCCGTCGTGGCCATAGCCCCGGTGGCCGCCGGGCATGTCGTAGACGATGAAGCCGTGGGCCCAGCCGTTGAGGCCGGGCTGGGTCTGCCGCAGGGGGCTGCGGAAGGCCTGGGCGGCGCGCGGGCCGAAGACGGTGTGGCCGTTCGAGGTCCCGTCGCCCAGCAGCATCATCATGTAGCGCGACATGTCGCCGGCGGTGGACGAGGCCGAGCCGGCCGGGGCCACCTGGCCGATGTATTCATAGTCGTTGGGTGCGAAGCCGGCGTTGCGCCAGGCATAGCCGGTGGCGATCCACGGGCGCAGCGCCTCGGGCATGGCGGCGGGCAGGCCGCGCCGCTCGGGCCGGGGCTCGCGGAACGTGGTGTGGCGCATGCCCAGCGGCAGGGTGATCTCTTCCTCGACCAGGCGCTCGAAGGTCTTGCCCTCGGTGTGGGCCACGGCCGCGCCGGCCAGGGCGACGCCGTAGTTCGAATAGCTGGAGAGGATGCCGGGCGCGCGGTCGCGTCCGGGCCGCTCCTGGCGCAGGTAGAGATCGAGCGGGCGCACCCGGCGCGGATCGTTCTCGAAGAGCTGGCCCAGCGCGCGGTCTTCCAGGCCCGGCGTGTGCTCCATCAGGTTGCGCAGGGTGATCTCGCGCAGCTTGCCCGGCAGCCGGACCTTGTCGGGCAGGTAGAGGTTCACCGGCCGGTCCAGGCGCATGCGGCCGGCTTCGACCTCCTTCATCACCAGGATCCAGGTGAAGGTCTTCGACACCGAGCCGATGCGGAACAGCGTGCGGTCGGGATCGACGGGACGGCGCGGCGACAGGTCGGCGAACCCGTAGCCCTTCTTGAACACCACGGCGCCGTTCTGGACCACGGCCACCGAGGCGCCCGCCACGTGCTCGCGCGCCATGGCGTCGGTCATCCAGCCGTCGACGAAGGCGTGAACGGTCGCGGGGTCCAGCGGCGGGACGGTCGGTACGGCGGGCGCCGCGACGGTCGGGCTCGCGGCCGTGGCGACGACGCGCGGCGCCGGGCGGGCGGGCGCGGCCTTGGTCGGCGGGACGGCGGGGCTCGCCGCCTCCTGCGCCATGGCGGGGGCCCCGGTCAGCACCGCCAGCGCCGCCAGGATGGCCTTGCCCAGACTCCGCATGTTCGTCCTGTCGCTCCGGTCGTGACCTGGAACCATAGCACCTTGGTTGAGTCGCAGGCGTCCGCGTACCTGCGGCGAGAGCGCCCTGGCTAAGCTGCGCGAAGCGATTATGCTTAAGGTCGTCGACGTCCGCCGAGTGCAGGGGCCCGCCATGCGTCTGAAAGCTTCGATCCTCGCCGCGGCCGGCCTCGCCCTGGCGACGCTGGCGCCCGGCGCCGCCGGCGCCGCGACGTTCGCCAACGGCGGTTTCGAGTTCGGCTTCGACGACTGGACGCCCAGCAACGACGGCCTCGTCTTCGACGTGGGCGAGTTCAATCACCGCGCCGCCGACAACTCGCTCATCGAGCACTTCGACCCGCGCGAAGGCGACTTCCTGGCCTATCTGCAGGCCGACTCGTCCGGCGCGCCCACCGTGCTGAGCCAGACCTTCGACACCCGGGGCGGGGTCTTCTCTGGCTGGGGGGCGTTCCTCGGCCGCGACGCCGCGCAGCCGGACTATGGCTTCATCCGCATCTTCAACGCCGACCTGTCGGTGGACATCACCCTGCTGTCGAACACCACCAGCCAGGTGGGCGGCTACGGCTCGACCCCCGCGCTGGGCCGCACCTTCTCGGCGCTGCTGGGCGAGGGGACCTACACCCTGGAGATCGGCGTCGCGAACGCCGGCGACGGGCGCAATCCCAGCTTCATCGTGGTGGACGGCTTCAAGATGGCCGAGGTGCCCGAGCCGGGCGTCTGGGCGCTGATGCTCACCGGCTTCTTCGGCATGGGCGCGGCCCTGCGCCGGCGCCGGCCGCTGCCGGCCTGATCCGTCAGTCGGATCGCGCCTCGAAGGCGTAGAGCGGCAGCATCGGGCGCAGTTCGGCGCCCACCCACAACTGCGGTTCGGACGGCGGGGTCATCTTCTCGGCCAGCTCGCGCGTCCGCACGCACTCGCGCGTCGCCGTGGCCAGCCCGCCGAAGTCCTTCGCGCCCGGCATCGACTGCAGGAAGCAGTCGTCGAAGTAGGGGTATTTGTTCGCCTGGCCACAGCCGAACGAGGTGCGGTCGGGCCGCGCGGCGGTCAGCACCATGCGATTGGGCCGCGCCAGCGTCGGCACGAAGACCCCCGAGAAGCAGGCCGAGATCACCACCACGGTGGGTCGCCGGCCGCAGGTGCGATCCAGCATGTTGGCCAGCATGCCCGGGCCGAGGATGGTCTGGTCCACCTGGGCGCCCTGCGGCAGGCCGTGCGAGGTGAGATAGAAGAGGCAGCCGCCGGCCGTCCTGGTCGAGAGGTCGGTCAGCGCGCCGTAGATGCCGCGCAATTCGGCCTTCTCCGGCCTGGTGTCCTTGTAGCGTTCGGGCCGGACCGAGAACTGGCGGATGTTGGTGGGCGCGAAGCCCGCGCGGGTGATGGCGGCCGTCACGTCGCGCCGGGCGTTGTCGAAGCCCTCGGTCGCGCCGCCGTCGCTGGCGTGCCAGTCGCCCGCCACCACCACGGCCGACCAGTCCGCGAAGGGCGAGGCCGCCTGCGCCGCGCCCGCCGCGAGCCAGAGGAACGCGATCAGGGCGAGGAGGCGGGCGGCCATGCGGAGCCTGCTACTTGTACTTGGCGAAGGGTGTCGGGATCGCCGTGCCGGTGGCCTTGGCCAGGAGGCGTCCCTCGGGGTCGTAGAGTTCGCCCTCGGTGAAGGCGACCTGCCGGCCCCACTTCACCACCCGGCCGATCCCCTTGATCTTCCCCGGTTGGCCGGGGCGCAGGAAGCTGGTCTTCATCTCCAGCGTCGGGGCGACCGCGGTCATGCCCGAGGCCACCATGCAGGCCACGCTCATGGCCTCGTCCAGCATGGCGCAGAGATAGCCGCCCTGGATCTGCTTCATCGGGTTGAGCAGCAGTTCGGCCTTGGCGTCGAACTCGACCTCGACCGACTTGGTCTCCTGGTTCACCGACACCATGCGGAAGCCGAGGGTCTGCGAGCCGGTGGGCTGGTTCTTGGTCCGCAGGAAGCGCGCGAGGATGGCCTCGTCGGAGAGCGGCTCGGGCGTGACGGTCTCGGGCTCGGGACTCGCGACGTCGGTCATGCGCTCACTTCTTCCGGAACTGGTCGAGGGACACGATGGTCGCGTCGCCCTTGGGGGCAGCCGGCGCCTCGGTCTTGGCTTCGGGCGCGGGCGTCGCGGCGCGCGCCTCGGGCGGGGCGGCCGGAGGCGGCTCGAACTGCAGCAGGAACTGCACCGAAGGATCGTAGAAGCGGGTGATCGCCGCATAGGGGATCGACAACCGCTTGGGCTGCCCGCCGAACTGCAGGGTCACCGAGAAGAAGGTCTCGCCGGGCGCCAGGTCCCAGTACTGGTGCTGTAGGACGATGGTCATCTCGTCCGGGTACTTGCCCAGCAGGTCCTGCGGGCCGGAAACCCCGGCCGCGTCGGTCTTGAAGGTGATGTAGAAGTGGTGCGCGCCGGGCAGGCCCTCGGGCGAGGCCGCACGCTTCAGCGCAGCCTTCGCCACGCCCCGCAGCGCGTCCTGCGCCAGGGCCTCGTAGTTCATCAGATCCTGGACTGGCGGATCCTGGGCCACGCGCAACTCCGAAACAAACAGATGATGGGAAGGTAGCGTGTGGCGGCGCCCGCGCAAGGCTTCAAGGGTGTCGCCGGGGAACCGTTCGGCGACGGCGCCGCATTCGTGACTCTGCGGGCACACCTGACCGCAATCGCTGGTGGGAACTCGCGGGCGATGAAGCGTGAACGTGAGGAATAGGTGGAGGGCTTCTGTTGCCAGGCGCCCCCGACTCTTCGCCTGGAAGAAGGAGGGCGCGGGAACCTCAGAGGGTAGGTGGAGGGCTTCTGTTGCCAGGCGCCACCGACTCTTCGCTTGGAAGAAGGAGGGCGCATGAATCTCAGAGGGTAGGTGGAGGGCTTCTGTTGCCAGGCGCCCTCCGGGCCCCGCCTAAGGATCTGAACCCCTAGGACTTGGTTCGGATGTTACCGGACCGCATTACGCAGCCAGGCGAACTTCCTCAGCGAAGTTATCGTTCGCATTTAGTTTAAAGACCCGAAGCGGTGGGTCATGCCGAGAGAAAGCAACACCTTTACACGTCTGTCGATGCTGATCGGCCCCGTGCTTTCCGGCGATGACCCGGGAAGGATTGGTGGAGCCGCCGGGAATCGCACCCGGGTCCAGTCCGCTTATTACGTGCGCGTTTATCTCCATAGTCGGGCGAACCCGACGCCCCTCATATAGGCCCTCGCGACGGTGATTTGAAG
Organism: Pseudomonadota bacterium; assembly: GCA_040752615.1. Classification (GTDB taxonomy): domain Bacteria; phylum Pseudomonadota; class Alphaproteobacteria; order Caulobacterales; family Caulobacteraceae; genus Phenylobacterium. Next base: position 29,609 of record JBFMGV010000086.1, read on the forward strand.
GCTTCGAAGGCCGAACGCCGTTCACGAAGCGCGGGCGGCGGGGCGGATTTCGTGGACGGCCACCCGGCGTTCGTGGGCGGGTTAGGGCGCGGCGGTCGCGCCCCGCTAGCTTCCGGGCATCACTTTTCCGGAGCGCCAGACACGCCATGAAGACCTTCGCCTACGCCGTCCGCCCGCTGCTCAACGACCTCTTCTCCACCTTCCTGTTCGCGGGCCTGATCATCGCCGGCGTGGACGCCCTGGCCGCCACCGTCATCGCCATGATCGTGGGCGTCGCCCAGCTCGCCGCCCAGCTGCTGGCGCGGAAGCCGATCGCCCCGCTGCAGTGGGCCAGCCTGGGCCTGGTGGTGCTGTTCGGCGGCGCCAGCCTGATCTTCCATGACCCGCGCTTCCTGATGGCCAAGCCGTCGGTGGTCTACTGGATCATCGCCGCGTTCATGCTGAAGCGCGGCTGGATGCTGCGCTACATGCCGCCGGTGGCCACGGGTCATGGCGAGCACGTGATGATCGCCTACGGCTACGTCTGGGCGGGGCTGATGATCGTCTCGGGGGTGCTGAACCTGATCGTCGCCATCGCCCTCCCGGCCTCGTGGGCCATGTACAAGGCGATCTTCCCGCTGGCCTCGAAGGGCGCGCTCTTCCTCGTGCAGTACGCCCACATGCACATGGTGGTGAAGCCGAAGGTCATCGCGGCGCAGCGGGCCGCGTCGGCGGCGACTCCGCCGGTGGCGCTGGCGGCGGCGGAGTAGGCGCGCTGGCCGCGGCGGGCGCGCCGGCGTCCGTCTCGGCCGAGGGCGCGGGCTCGTGCCCGGGCGGTCCGAGGCGCGCGTCGGGGTTCACCTTCAGTCGCCCGCCCGCAGCCAGCAGATCGCGGTGCGCCGAACGGGCGGCGGCGAAACTGATCCCGCGCGGGAACACCACGTCGAAGCGCGGATCATGGCCCAGCGCCGCACCAAGCACGGCCTCCAGCACCTCCGCGACCTCGCCCACTTCGGCGGGGTCGCAGGCGCGATGCAGGGTGGTCGATCGGCCGGGCGTCACCAGGGTGACGTCGTAGGCGGTGCCCTCGAGGCAGACCGCGTCGGCGAGGCCCGGCTCTTCCACCCGCACGTCGCGGGGCGAGCGCCATAGGGGCAGGGCGGTCAGCGCCCGGAAGCGGGTGGCGGCGCCCTCGGCCAGGATGTCGTCGAAGCCCATCCTGCGGCCGATCACCGCCTCGCAGCAGGCCAGCCCCGCGCGGCCCTGGACGAAGGCGCGGCCGTCGCCCCGCACCGTGACGCGGGTTACCGTCTGGCGCACGCTGTTGCTGGGCCGGGTCCAGACCTCGAGGATCGCCTCGTCGCCGCGCACCAGCTGCCATTGCAGCGGCATCAGGCCCCACAGGCGATAGGTTGAGGCGTCGACGCCGTTGTCGGGGGTGGCCAGTCGTTCGCCGCGCCGCACTTTTCGCCCGCCCAGGGGATCGGCCGCCTCGGTCGGCTTCAGACGTGGATCGTCCCACCAGGTCTTCGGATCGGGCGCGGGATAGGGCCAGATCTCGGCCTCCGCCGGCGGCAGGTCCGGCGGTGGTCCGGCCTGGACAGGTCGCGTCTTGCCCGGGATCGGAATGATCAGGGGGATCTGCGCCTGGGCCGGTGCGGCCACGGCCAGGAGCGTCAGCGCGGTGATGGCGGCGCGGAGTGACACGCCGTGAAATCGCCAGGGCTTTGCGCCGGTTCCGTGGCGCGGCGTGGCCTTAGAAGACTTCCACGCCCCGCTGCAGCGAGAGCACGCCCGTGCGCGAGACCTCGACCAAGCCCAGCGGGCGCATCAGGTCCACGAACTTGTCGATCTTCGTCGAGGCGCCGGTCAGCTCGAACACGAAGCTCTCGTGGGTGGTGTCGACCACCTTGGCGCGGAAGATGTCCGAGACGCGCAGCGCCTCGACCCGCTCGACGCCCGTGCCGCGCACCTTCACCAGGGCCAGCTCGCGCTCGATGCCGTTGGGGTCCTTGGTCACGTCCTGCACGTGGCGGGTCGAGACCATCTTCTGCAGCTGGGCCTCGATCTGGGCCAGCACCTGCGGCGTGCCGCGGGTGACGATCGTGATGCGGCTGGTGTGCACGCTGGCGTCGGTCTCGGCCACCGTCAGGCTGTCGATGTTGTACCCGCGCGCCGCGAAGAGGCCGACCACGCGGTGCAGCACGCCCGGTTCGTTGTCCACCAGCACCGCGAACGTCGCGCGGCTCTCCTCCTGATCGGCATGCGACAGGTCGTAGACGGAGGCGGGCTGGGGGTCGGTCATGTGCGGGCGTCCTCGAACAGTCCGCGTCAGGTGTCACATGCGCATCAGCGCCGCAAGCGGTCCGCGCTCGCGCTGGGTCTGCTCGAAGGGCTTGAACAACTGCGGCTGGGCCGCGACGACACTCTTCTCGCAATCCGGCTCCCACGGGTACCGTCCCGCATTGTCGGGAAGAAAGAGCTGGTAGGACTCGACGGCCTCGCGACGGCCGGTCAGCGCCTCGTGGCGCAGCTTGGAGAGGCGAAGCGCGTTCAGCGCCAGATACTGCCCGTCATCGACCCGCCGCGCGCAGACTTCGAAACCCAGGGCGTTCCAGCGCAGCCCGTCCGACAGCTTCAATTCACCCCGCGCCAGATGCTCCCGCACCTCGTTCAGGAGGTTGGCCGCCATGTCGGCGGTGGGAAGGAACGCCGCGAGTTCCGGTAGTCCGCGCTCGTGAAGGCCGATCGTGTAAGCCCAATCCAGTTCGCCGCGCACCAGCATGATGGACCAGCCGCGCTCGTCGGCGATGCGCAGCGCTTCCGCCTCCGGCGGCGACAATGGTGCGTCCCCGTAGTCCCGCGCCGGCAGGTAGAGCGCCGGCTGACGGGGGCGGAGCCTCTCGTCGTAGCCTTCTTCCCAAGGCAGCTTGCCGATCTCGTCCGACAGCACGAGCTGATAGGCCTCGAAGTCGAACGTCGTGCCGGTCTGGGCGAGCCGCCGGGCGTTCGCGAGGCCAAACCAGCCCGGCCCACCTTCGATCTGCGTGGGGTGGACCTTGCGCCAGACTAGCGGCTTTTCTTCCTCGTCCGCATGCCAGCGCTGGCCATCTTCCAGCGCCAGCTTGCCGGACTTGAGCTCCTCATACGCGGTCCAGAGGATCCCGTTGGCGAAGTCTTGCGGCACGTCGAAGACGACGATCTCTGGCCCGCCTAGCGACTGCTGGAAGCCGATTGAGTAGGTCCAGGTTGGCGCGCTGGCGTAGTCGCCGACATAGATCCCCGTCCAGCCATGCTTGGCGATCCTGCGGTCGACGTCCCGCATATGCCGCGCGCGTCGAAGTTTCTCGAACATCATTATACTCTCTCAGATTGAGAGAACAATGAGCGAACAAACTCGACGAGGTCAAGTCAGCTCTGCCACGCGTGGCCAATCTGCCACAGCGTTCGCCGAAGGTTGGTTTCATCTGAAACACAGCTGTTGCGCGCATCGCGGACCGTGGTATCCGCGCCGCCCTCGAAGGAGAGAACCCGTGGCTTATCGGCCTCACAATCTGTCGCTCACCCAGACGATCGGCCGCCAGGTCGAGTGCGAGGGCATGCGCGCGTGGAAGGTCGGTTCGGCTTAGGGGCTCGTCACATCGAGGCTCGAACGAAGAACCCCTCCCGGCCCGGCCGTGGAGGGGTTCTTCGTTTCGGAAGGACGCTTTGCCGACGCGGAGGGCCGGGAGGACCGGACAAGCGAAAGGAAAGGTCCGATGAACGGCTATCAAGTGATCGACGGCGGCCGCGTGCCGATCAAGGCATGGATCCACGGCGTCCAGCTCGAGGATTCCGCGCGCGAACAGCTGCGAAACGTCGCCCGCCTGCCGTTCATCCACCGGCACGTGGCGGCGATGCCCGACGTGCACTGGGGGATGGGCGCGACGGTGGGGTCGGTGATCCCGACCGTGGGCGCGATCATCCCGGCGGCCGTGGGCGTGGACATCGGTTGCGGCATGATGGCGGTGAAGACCTCCATCCGCGCCGAGCACCTGCCCGACAGCCTCGCCGCGATCCGCAGCGCCATCGAAGCCGCCGTGCCGCACGGTCGGACCGACAATGGCGGGCGCAACGACGTGGGCGCCCACCAGGGCGATCCGCCGGCGCTGGCCCTCGCCAAGTGGGCCGAGCTGAAGGACGGCTACGACGCCATCGTCGAGCGTGACGCCAAGGCAGCGCACCCGCGCGGCCTCGGCCACCTCGGCACCCTGGGAACCGGCAACCACTTCATCGAGCTCTGCCTCGACGAGGACGGGGCGCTGTGGGTGATGCTGCACTCCGGCTCGCGGGGCGTGGGCAACCGGTTCGGGTCCTACTTCGTCGAGAAGGCGAAGAAGGACATGGAGCGGTGGTTCATCAACCTGCCGGACAAGGACCTCGCCTACTTCCCGGAAGGGTCGGAGGGCTTCGTGTCGTACATCCGCGCGGTGAGCTGGGCGCAGAAGTACGCCATGGCCAACCGCGAGGTGATGATGGACCAGGTCCTGGGCGTGCTCCGGGGCGTGTTCCCGGACCTGGCGACGGGTGAGATGGCGGTGAACTGCCACCACAACTACGTCACCCAGGAGCGGCACTTCGGCAAGGACGTCTGGCTGACCCGGAAGGGCGCGGTGCGGGCGGGGCTCGGCGACCTCGGGATCATCCCGGGATCGATGGGCGCCCGGTCCTACATCGTGCGCGGCAAGGGCAACCCGGACTCGTTCTGCACCTGCTCGCACGGCGCCGGCCGGGCCATGAGCCGGGCCGAGGCCAAGCGGCGCTTCACCCTCGACGACCACGTGGCCGCCACGTCGGGCGTCGAATGCCGGAAGGACGCGGACGTGATCGACGAAACGCCGATGGCCTACAAGGACATCGACGCGGTGATGGCCGCCCAGGCCGACCTGGTCGAGATCGTCCACACCCTCCGTCAGGTGGTGTGCGTGAAGGGGTAGGGCCCCGTGGGGTCACGTCCGTGAAAGCGGGCGTGACCTTCCGGCCACAGCCGGAAGCTGTCGCGCCGCAACCGTTAACCTTCGCCTTGAGGGCGGGCGGGGCGTGTGACAGACGGGACATCGTACTCCAACACGGGTCAACGAATGACGACGCACGAGATCACGCACAGGAAGGACCGCCCGCCGGCGGATCTGCGCGTGCGCGTCGGTTCGGAACCGGGCGCGCGCCTCATACGACGCTAGCCCGCCGCGCTCCCGAGAGCTGCGGCGCACTCTCTGGAGCTATCCATGTTCAAGCTGCTTCGGGCGGCGGCCCCGGTTCCGGCGCGGACCGAGCCTTCCGCTCTCCTGAAACTGGTCGCGGGCGAGTTCGCGCCCGCCGTGGCCGCCGTCTGGCCTGACCCGCACACCGACTTCCTGACCGCCACGGCCTGTCGGCGCCATCTCGTCTTCCTGACGCTGGCGCTGGGGGGTGACGTGTCGCGGCTCGGCGGCGTGCTGCTCGACGGGCGTCTGCGCGACGTGGCGCGGGTGGCGCTGGGCGAGAAGTCGCCCGGGCTGGAGCGCGCCCTGGGCCGGCTGGGCGAGACCGCCTGGCAGGCCTCCGCCTATCGCCGGCTCGTGCTGCTGCTCGCTGATCCGAAGGCGGGCAAGGCGCTGCGGCATGCCGAGAGCATCGATCAGGCGGCGATCCTGCGGCTGGCGCTGCTGCCGCCCGCGATGGACCGCGCGCTCGCGCTCGCCGGCCTGATCACCGACGACGCGGCGACCGCCGTGACCGAAGCCGCGGGGGCGATCGCGTGCCGCTCGGGCGTCGCGGTGGCTGACGCGGCGACGGCGCGGTGGGCCCTGATCGAGACGGAGGCGGCGCTGTTCGAGGCGGTCCGCGAGGACCTCTACCCCGAGCTGCCCGCGCCGCCCTTCGCCGGGACCGCGCGCCTGAAGCCGCTCGCCACCAAGGCGGCGATGCGGGATGCGGCGCGCCGGTTCTCCAACTGCCTCGCCACCCGCGTGAACCACGCGGTGGGCGGCTACGGCGCCTACTACGAGTGGACCGAAGGCGACGGCGCCATCGTCGAGATCACCCGCGACGCCATCTTCGGCTGGCGGTTGGAGGAGGCGAAGGGGCCCGACAACGACCTGCTCGACAAGGAGGCCCGCGCCGCCCTGGTGGCCGAGCTGACGTCGCTGGGGGTCTATGTCGGCCGCAGCGGCTGGCAGCTGGAGCGGGCCCTGTGCGCCGACACGGGGCGAGGCTGGCGGCTCCCCACCGTCGCCGAAGACCTCGCCGACGTCTTTGGCGACTGATCCGTAGACGCCCGCGATAGTGGGACGCCGCAGAACCCCGGGACGCCGTCGCCATCGCGCGGCGGCGTCTTCCTGCTGACAGGATGCTGTCAGTACGCAGGCCTATCCTCGACGCATCACAGCAGGAGGAACCATCATGAGCGAAGTCCAGGACCGCCCCACCGTCCAGCAGGTCGCCGAGGACCTCGTGGCCATGTGCCGGAAGGGCCAGTTCGACGAGTCCGGCGACAAGTATTGGGCCGACGACGTGGTCAGCCGCGAGCCCATGCCCGGCGACATGGCCGAGGTGCGCGGCCGGGCCGGCGTGAAGGCCAAGGGCGACTGGTGGACCGCCAACCACGAGGTCCACGAGGTGCTGGTCGAGGGGCCCTATGTGTCGGGCGACCAGTTCGTGGTGCGCTTCAAGATGGAGCTGACGCCCAAGGGCGGCCAGCGCATCACCCTCGACGAGGTCGGCCTCTACACCGTCAGGGACGGCAAGGTGGTCGAGGAGAGCTTCTTCTACGCCACGTGACCGCCACGCTTGCCAGCGGCGGCAGGCGGCCCAACATGCGGCCCATGTCGTCGCTGCGCATGCCCCAGAGCCTCTCGCGCGGTCTCGGATTCGAGACCGGCGAGTCCGTCCTGACCTACGAGCTCCTCGAGGAGCAAGCCTATTCGCTGGGCCGCGCGGGCCGGAAGGTCGAGGCGGCGCTGGCCGAGTTGCGCGCGGCGGAAGGGCCGGCCCGCGCCCCGGCGCTGAAGCGCGCGGCCGACGCGGTCTGGGGCTTCTTCGTCCAGCGCGAGGTGCTGGGCCTGCGTGATCGTCGCGCGATCATCGCCCAGTACGAGATCCCCCGCGAAGTGCTCGCCCGGCTTGGCGCGCTCTAGCTGATCGCCGCCACCTTCGCGCCCAGCACCCGCACCAGGTCGGCCGGAGCCAGCCGCGCCTGCAGGCCCCGCTGGCCGGCGTTGACGAAGGCCTCGGGCAGGGCGGCCGCGTCGGCGTCGACGACGGTCGGCACGGCGCGCTTCTGGCCGAACGGGCTGACTCCGCCGACCCGGTAGCCGGTCATTCGCTCGGCGTCGGCTGGCTTCATCATCTCGGCTGACTTGGCGCCCAGGGCGGCCGCCAGTTTCTTCATCGCCACCTCGCGGTCGGACGCCAGGACCACGCACGCCGGCTTGCCGTCGGCCTTCACCATCAGGGTCTTCAACACCTCGCCCGGTGGCGCGCCCAAAGCTTCAGCAGCCTGCAAACCGACCCGCTCCGATCCCGGATCGTAGTCATAGCTAGCGAGGGCGTAGACTACGCCGGCGCGGTCGAGAGCAATCGTGGCTGGAGTGGTTCGGCTCATTATCTGGCTAAGCTTGCAGTCGCAGGTTCGGCCTGCTTTCTAGACCTGACGGGGCGTTTTGGCCCAGGAAGGCCCCTCTTTGTCGTCCATCCGACCGAACCACAAGCCGGCATCGGCTAGCGACGTGCATGCGCGTCTCCGAGAGGCGACTCGCGCACAACATGAAGCTCTGGAGCGGCGCAGCAACGTGCTCGGACGAATTGCGGCGCCTGAGGCGCGGCGCGCCCTCGTGCAAGGCTTCCATCGCCTGCACGCCAGCCTGGAGCCGGGCCTGGCGCGATGGCTGGAACCCGTCGACGGACTGGATTTCGCCGGCCGCCGCCGCGCGCCCCGGCTGGACCAGGACCTCCGCGCCCTGGGCGGCCGATCCATGCCCGACGCCGACGCGCCCGCGCCCGCCAGCCGGGCCGAAGCCCTGGGCTGGCTCTATGTCCTGGAGGGCTCGACCCTGGGCGGCCGGGTGATCCGCAAGCAGGTCACGGCCGGCGGCGGCGACATGGCGGGCCTCGGCTTCCTCGATCCCTATGGCGCCGAGCAGGGCGAGCGCTGGCGTGGCTTCCTGGCCGTGGTGGAGCGTGAGGCGCGCACCGACGCCGATGTCGACGCCATGGTGGCCGGCGCCCGGGCGGCCTTCCGCTATGCCGAGGCCTGTCTCGCCGAGAACGGCGCTGTCGGGAGCGCGGCCGATGTCTGACGCCCTCGACCTGGACGCCTGCGCGCGCGAGCCGATCCACATCCCGGGCGCGATCCAGCCGCACGGGGCGATGCTGATCGCCGACCGCACGACCCAGGAAATCAGCCATGCGGCCGGCGACGTCGCCCGGCTGCTGGGCCGTCCGACCTGGCTGGGCCGCACGCTGGGCGAGGTGCTGGGCGATCCGCTGGCCGAGCGCATCGCCCTGGCCACCCATTCCGGCGTCGCCGGAGGCTACGCGGGCCGCTTCGAGGGCGGGGCGCTGCCGCTGGACGTCTCGGCGCACCTCGACGGCGAGCGCCTGATCGTCGAGGTCGAGCCCGGCCTGCCGACCCCGCTGTCGGCGGCGAGCCTGCTGGGCCAGCTGGAGTCGGCGGCGGCGGCGTTCGAGCGGACGCCGAACCTGCGCGCGCTCTGCGACCGCGCCGCCATCGAGTTCCGCCGCCTGACCGGCTTCGACCGGGTGATGATCTACCGGTTCCTCGACGACGACGCGGGGGCCGTGCTCGCCGAGGACCTGGCCGAGGGGATGCCCTCGTTCATGAACCACCACTTCCCCGGCTCGGACATCCCGGCCCAGGCCAGGGCGCTGTATGTGCGCAACCTGGTCCGGGTGATCCCGGACATCGCCTACGCGCCCGCGCCGTTGTCGCCGGCCTGGACGGGGCCGGAGCCGCTGGACATGAGCGACTGCGCCCTGCGCAGCGTCTCGCCGGTGCACATGCAGTACATGCGCAACATGGGCGTTGGCGCGTCGGCCTCGGTGTCGATCGTGAAGGACGGCCTGCTGTGGGGCCTGATCGCCTGCCACCATCGCGAGCCGCGCCTGCTGCCGTTCGATGTGCGCGCGGGCGCGCGGGCGCTGGCCGGCGGTCTGGCCCGGCAGATCCGCGCCAAGGAAGAGGCCGAGAGCTATCGCGAGCGCATCCGCTTGCGCGGGCTGGAGGACGAGATCGTGGCGCGCTTCGCCGGCGCGGGGGGACTCGAGGCGAATCTGAAGAAGGGCGCGGCCGAGCTGCAGCGCGCGATGGGCGCCGACGGCGTGGCGGTGGTGAGCGGCGGCGCGGTCCACTTCGCCGGCGCGCACCCGGACGAGGCCGCCGTCCGCGACCTCGCCGACTGGGCGCTGCGCCAGGGGCCCGAGCCGGTGGTGAGCGACCGCCTGTCCGAGATCTATCCGCCGGCCGCGGCCTTCCAGCATGAGGCGAGTGGCCTGCTGGCGCTGACCGTCTCGTCCGACGAACCGTTCCAGGTGCTGTGGTTCCGCGCCGAGCAGGTGCAGGTGGTCGAATGGGCGGGCAATCCGCACAAGGCCATGAGCGTCGGTCCCGGCGAGAGCCTGACGCCGCGCTCGTCGTTCGAGGCCTGGCGCGAGACGGTGCGGGGGCGCTCCCGGCGCTGGACCCTGGCCGAGACCGATGCGGCCCTGCGTCTGCGCGAGGGGCTGATCGGTGCGCGCGGCCATCGCCGCCTGCTCGACCTCAACCTGCGGCTCACCGAGGCGATCGGCGAGAAGGACGACCTGCTTCAGCAGAAGGAACTGCTGATCAAGGAAGTGAACCACCGCATCCAGAACAGCCTGCAGCTGGTCTCCAGTTTCCTGGGGTTGCAGTCGCGGGACATCAAGGACCCGACCCTGAACGTCGCGTTCGAGGAGGCGCGGCGGCGCCTGCAGGCGGTGGCCCTGGTGCACCGGCGTCTCTACCGGGCCGACCAGATCGAGACGATCGAACTGGCCCGCTACCTCGAGGAACTGGTCGGCGACATGAACGACTCGCTCGGCAAGGAGTGGGCCGGGAAGATCACGGTCGACGCCCATCCGGTGCTGGTGCCGACCGACCGCGCCGTGACCCTGGGCCTCGTCGTCACCGAGCTGGTCATCAACGCCAACAAGTACGCCTACGACGGCGCGCCGGGGCCGATCGCGGTGACGCTGGAGGAGCACAACGACAAGCTCCGCATCGTCGTCGCCGACCATGGCCGGGGCAAGCACGGCGAGGTGTCGGGCTCGGGCTTCGGCAGCCGGATGATCGCGGCCATGGTCCGCCAGCTGCGCGCCGAGCTGACCTTCGCCGACAACAAGCCGGGGCTGCGCGCGATCCTCACCGCGCCGGTCTCGGCGGGCATGGAGCCGGCCGAGTAGGGCTCAGAGCGCGATCCGCCGAGGTGGAAGCCGGTTCGGAGGCGCGATCGCGCTCTAAATCAAAGAGATAGAGCCTTGGCCCCCATCGCCGAGAAGACGGCGCCCTGGGGATCGACGGTCGAGAACACCCAGTCGCCGCCGGGGACCTCCATCGGGCCCATCATGATCTGGGCGCCGCCGGCCTTGGCGCGGGCGGCGGCGGCGTCGATGTCGCCGACCCGGACATAGAAATTCCAGTAGGCCACGGGGACCTGGTCGGGCTTCTTCATCATGGCCCCGACCTGGCCGTCCTGGTTGCTGTAGAGCTGGTACTTGCCCATCGGGCCCATATCGAGGGCTTCGTCGCGCTTCCAGCCGAACAGCTCGGCGTAGAAGTCGAAGCCCTGCTCCGGCGCCAGGCCATAGAGTTCGTGCCAGCCGACCGTGCCCAGGGCGCCCGGCGCGGCCTGCGGGCCGGGCTTCTCGGGCGGGATGGGCTTCATGATCGCGAACGGCGCGCCGGCCGGGTCGGCGACGACGGCGAAACGGCCGATGCCGGGGATGTCCTCGGGCTGGCGCATGACCGAGCCGCCCAGCTTGAGCGCCTTCAGGGCGGCGGCGTCGCAGTCGTCCACGCAGACATAGCCGGTCCAGTTCGGCGGGATGCCGGCGGCCTTATGCTCGTCGCTCAGCGGCATCAGCCCGCCGACGCCGGCCCCGGCCTCGGGCGTCTGGAAGATGGCGTAGCCACCGTCCGACCCCGGCATGTCCTCGCAGGCCCAGCCGACGAGATCGCCGTAGAACCGCTTCGAGGCGGCGGTATCGGGGGACATCAACTCGTACCAGATCCAGCGGCCATGGTCCGACATGCGCGCCTCCTCGTGGTGAGAGGCGCCCACCCTAGACCCAGGATCGTGCCGAGCGGAAGGCGGAGCAGGCGGTGCGCCGGGGAAGCGAGCGGAGAGCGAACGTCCGAACCGGCAGAGGAGGGGGCCTCGGTTCGGCCTGCCGACGCGCCCTAGGTCGGCCCGACGCCGGGATAGGCCGGCAGGTCGTCGGTGATCGGGCGCCACGCCGCCTGGAACTCGGACTGGATGTGGAAGCCCACCGTCAGGCCGCTGTCGTCGTCGAGGCCGCCGACCCGCAGGCGCAGCACCTCGGGCATGTCCAGGCGCTGGCTGAACATCGGGCTGCCGCACGCGCCGCAGAAGACGCGTCGCTTGCCCGGCGAGGCGCGGTGCTCGCGCAGTTCGCCCTCGCCCTGGACCAGCCGGAAGGCCTCGGTGGCGACCGGGATGTTGGCGGCGAAGGCCGAGCCCTGCGCCTTGCGACACTGGCCGCAGTGGCAGAGCTGGATCGGCGCCAGCGGTCCCGTAACCTCGTAGCGCACCGCCCCGCAGAGACAGCCGCCGGTCCGCATCGTCATGTCGCCCTCCGCGTGGCCAGGATCAGTCCCGACGCCCAGGCCATCTCGGTCGCCGCCCAGCCGGGGCGGCCGCGGAAGGCCTCGATCAGCCCGCCGACGCGCACCTCGTGTCCCTCGGGCCAGTTGGCCTGGGGCAGCATGTCGTCGCCGATCCAGAAGCCGCCGGGCCGCACCAGGGCCAGCGCCTCGTCCAGCCCTTCGTACTTGCCGGGCATGGAGTCTGCGAAGACCAGGTCGAAGCTGGCCGGGGGCTGGCGGCGGATGAAGGCCGCGCCGTCCTCCAGCACGAACTCGACCCGTGGATCGTGGTCCAGCGCCTCGCGCGCCACGGCCTGGACGCGCGGATCGGTGTCCACGGTCACGAGCCGGGCGGCCGCGTCCATGCCGGCCAGCAGGCAGGCGGTGGCCAGGCCGGTGCCCGTGCCCAGCTCCAGCAGCCGGCCTGCGGGCTTGGCGGCGGCGAGGGTGCGCAGCAGCGCGCCCGTGCGCGGCTCCGACGGCATGTCGAAGCCCAGCTCCCGGGTGCGGGCGGACAGCACTTGCCAGGCCGTCGGCGCGAGCGCCTCGGCGGCTTCATCCAGTCCTGGCATGGGGCTCAGACCAGCCGCTTGCCGGCGTCGTCGATGATCGAGCCGAGGTCGCGGGCCTCGGAGGCCATGATCATCTCGTTGTGCGCCTTGCCCGACGGGATCATCGGGAAGCAGTTCTCTTCCTTCGTCACCCGGCAGTCGAAGATCACCGGCTTCCGCACGTTGATCATCTCGCGGATCTTGTCGTCCAGCTCGTCGGGATGCTCGGCGCGGAAGCCCACGCCGCCGTAGGCCTCGGCCAGCTTCACGAAGTCGGGCAGGCTGGACGAATACGAGTGGCTGTAGCGCTCGCCGTGCAGCAGCTGCTGCCACTGGCGGACCATGCCCATCCATTCGTTGTTCAGGATGAAGATCTTGATCGGCAGGTCGTACTGAACGGCCGTCGAGATCTCCTGCATGGTCATCTGCACGCTGGCGTCGCCGCCGATGTCGATGACCAGGGCGTCCGGGTGCGCCATCTGGACCCCGACCGCCGCCGGCAGGCCGTAGCCCATGGTGCCCAGGCCCCCAGAGGTCATCCAGTGGTTCGGCTTCTCGAACTTGTAGAACTGCGCAGCCCACATCTGGTGCTGGCCCACCTCGGTGGTGATGTAGGTGTCGCGGTCCTTGGTCAGCTCGTACAGGCGCTCGATGGCGTACTGCGGCTTGATCAGCTTCGCGTCCGGCCGGTAGGCGAACGAGTTGCGGGCGCGCCAGGCCTCGATCTGGGTCCACCAGGTCTTCAGGGCGGCGGGCTCGACGCTCAGGTTGCGCTGCTTCCAGGCGGCGATCATGTCCTCCAGCACCTGGCCGGCGTCGCCGACGATGCCGATGTCGGCGCGCACGTTCTTGCCGATCGAGGACGGGTCGATGTCGATGTGGATCTTGCGCGAGGTGGGCGCGAAGGCGTCCAGGCGGCCGGTCACCCGGTCGTCGAAGCGCGCGCCGATCGCCACCATGACGTCGCAGTCGTGCATGGCGTTGTTGCTCTCGAAGCTGCCGTGCATGCCCAGCATGCCCAGCCACTTCGGATCCGACGCCGGGAAGGCGCCCAGGCCCATCAGGGTCGAGGTGACGGGCGCGCCGGTCAGCTCGGCGAACTCGCGCAGCAGCTCGGCGGCGCGGGGGCCGGCGTTGATGACGCCGCCGCCGGTATAGAGGATCGGCTTCTTGGCCTTGGCGATCATGGCGACCGCCTCGGCGATCTTGCCGGCGTCGCCCTTGGTGCGCGGGGCGTAGTTGTGGGCGTGCTTCACCTCGCCCGGGCCCTGGTAGGCGCCCTTGGCGAACTGGACGTCCTTGGGGATGTCGATGACCACCGGGCCGGGCCGGCCCGAGGTGGCGATGTGGAAGGCCTCGTGCAGCACGCGTGGCAGGTCGGCGATGTCCTTCACCAGGTAGTTGTGCTTGGTGCAGGGCCGGGTGATGCCGATGGTGTCGCATTCCTGGAAGGCGTCGGTGCCGATCAGGTGGGTGGCGACCTGGCCGGTGATGACGACCATCGGGATGGAGTCCATCAGCGCGTCGACGATGCCGGTGACCGCGTTGGTCGCGCCCGGGCCCGAGGTGACCAGGACCACGCCCGGCTTGCCGGTCGAGCGGGCATAGCCCTCGGCCGCATGGGTCGCGCCCTGTTCGTGGCGGACCAGGACGTGCTGCAGGCGCGGCTCGCTGAACAGCGCATCGTAGATCGGCAGCACCGCGCCGCCCGGATAGCCGAAAAGCACCTCGACGCCCTGATCGATGAGCGCGCGCACCACCATCTCGGCGCCCGAGATCGTGGTGGTTTCGGCTTCGATGGTCTGGTGGGCGGTCATGGGATCGGCCTGGCTGCTGAGTGACTGCGGGACGGGGGCGGGTGTTTCAGGCAACAAAAAAGGCCCTCGGGGGGCCTGGGGACGAGCGACCGGTCGGTCCTGACAGGATGTCAGTCCGTTACGGTCGCCCAACGAGTACAAGAATCTTGCGCACGCAATTCCCCTGGAGAGATCGGAACGGGCTTTCGCATGCCCCGGTCAGGGCGTCAAGGCCGGGTTCAGCGCAAGAAACTGCCTCCATTGGCCTTCGGCGTCGGCGGCCACGATGTGCGGCCAGTCGCTCATCTGGCCCCGCATCCAGGTGAGCTGGCGCTTGGCATAGCGGCGGGTCTCCTGCCGGGCGGCGTCCAGGGCGGCGGCGAGGTCGATCTCTCCGCGCAGATGGGCGGCCAGTTCCCTCACCCCCACTGCCTTCATGGCGGGAAGCGCCGGATCGAGGCCACGGGCCATCAGGGCGCGCACCTCGTCCAGCGCCCCGTGGTCCAGCATCACCTGCAGCCGCGCGTCGCAGCGGGCGTAGACCACGTCACGTGGCGGCTCCAGCGCCACGGCCGACCAGCCGCCGGCGGGCAGGGCGCCTTCCGCCCGGCCCTGGTGCTCGCTGAGCGGGACGCCGGTGGCGGCGAAGACCTCCCAGGCGCGGCACAGGCGCTGGCGGTCGCCGGGGGCGATGCGGGCGGCGGCGGCGGGATCGACCCCGGCCAGACGGGCGCGGAACGCCTCCTCGCCCATCGCCACAAAGTCGGCCGCCGCCTGGGCGCGCGCCTCGGCGGGGATCTCGGGGATCTCGGCCAGGCCCTTGGTCAGGGCCGCGAAGTAGAGGCCGGTCCCGCCGACCACGATGGCGTCGCGGCCCTGGCCGAGGATGCCGTCGATCGCCGCGCGGGCCGCGCGCTGCCAGCGCCCGACCGACCAGCCGTCGGCCGGGTCGGCGACCCCGAACAGGTGATGCGGCGCTTTCGCCAACTCCTCGGGCGAGGGCCCGGCGGTCAGCACCGTCAGGCCCGCGTAGAGCTGCATGGAGTCGGCGTTGACGATCTCGCCGCCGACCGCGCGGGCCAGCCGCTGCCCGATCGCGGACTTGCCGCTTGCCGTGGGGCCGGCGATCAGCCAGATGCGGCCCGTCATGGAACTCGTCGTCTCCCTCGTCAGCCCCGATCCGTCGGCCGCTTCCGCCGCCGCTGGCCGCGTGAAGTCAGCGCTCGCAGCCACGGGCGCGGGCGTCAAGGCGCCGAAGCCGCTGGGCGAGGGCGCGCTGGAACTGCATCTGATCGCCGATCTCGCCGCGGCGCGTCGCGTGGTGGCCGAGGCGGTGGGCGACGCGCCGGTCGACACCTGCGTCCAGGAGGCGGCGGGGCGGAAGAAGCGCCTCCTCATCGCCGACATGGACTCCACCATCATCAACGTCGAATGCATCGACGAACTGGCCGACTTCGCGGGCGTGAAGGCCAAGGTGTCCGAGATCACCGAGCGGGCCATGCGCGGCGAGCTGGATTTCGAGGGCGCCCTGCGCGAGCGGGTCGGGATGCTGAAGGGCCTGCCGCTCAGCGACCTGCAGCGGGCCTATGACGAGCGGGTGCGGCTGAACCCCGGCGCGCGGACCCTGGTGCGCACCATGACCGCCCACGGCGCCAAGGCGTTCCTGGTCTCGGGCGGTTTCACCTTCTTCACCTCGCGCGTGGCCGCCGCCGCCGGCTTCGACGCCAACCGGGCCAACACCCTGATCGAGGACGGCGACGTCCTGGCCGGAACCGTCGGCACGCCGATCCTCGGCCGTGAGGCCAAGCTGGCGGCGCTCAAGGAGGAGGCGGCCAACCTCGGCGCGCCGCTTTCGGCGACCCTGGCGGTGGGCGACGGCGCCAACGACCTGGCGATGATCGAAGCGTCCGGCCTGGGCGTGGCCTATCGCGCCAAGCCCGTGGTGGCGGCCCAGGCCCACGCCAAGGTCGACCACGCCGACCTCACCGCGCTGCTCTACTTCCAGGGCTACCAGGCCTCCGAGTTCGTGGTCGACTGATGGCGCTGCCCCGCGCGCCCAAGGCGGTCGTCTTCGACATGGACGGCCTGCTGGTCGACACCGAGACGGTGGTGTTCCGCGCCATGCAGCAGGCCGCCGGCGCCATCGGCGGCGATATGCCTTTCGCCACCTTCCAGCGGATGGTCGGGCTGCAGCACGCGCACAGCGACCTGATCCTGCTGGAGCATTTCGGCGCCGACCTGGACCTTCAGGCCTGGCAGGCGGTGGTGAGCGCCCACTTCCGCGAGACGCTGGCCGCCGGCATCGCGCTCAAAGCCGGCGCGGTGGAGATCCTCGACCGGCTGGACGGGCTGGGCCTGCCCCGCGCCATCGCCACCTCGTCCAGCCTGGAGAGCGTGCACGCCAGCCTGGGGCCGCACAACCTGGTGGACCGCTTCCACGCCCTCATCACCCGCGACGTGCAGACCAACGGCAAGCCGCACCCCGAGCCGTTCCTCAAGGCCGCCGCGGCGCTGGGGATCGACCCCGCCGACTGCCTGGCGCTGGAGGACAGCCACAACGGCGTCCGCGCCGCCTCGGCCGCGGGCATGATGACCGTGATGGTCCCCGACATGCTGGACCCGACCCAGGAGATGGAGACGCTGTGCGTCCGCATCGCCCGCGACCTGCACGAGGTGCGGGGGTGGCTAGGGTAGGCCGCCCTACCGCGCCAAATTGCTCCCCCGATGGGGAGGAACTTCCCCCTACCGCGCCGACGGTCCGCGTTCGAAGTACTTGAAGAACGCGCTGTCGGGCGACAGGACCATGGTCGTCTCGCCGTCGGCGAAACTGGACTCATAGGCCTGCATCGACCGGTAGAAGGCGGCGAACGACGGGTCGCGGCCGAAGCTGTTCGCGAAGATGCGGGTGCGCTGGGCGTCGCCCTCACCGATGATCTGGCCGCTCTGCTCGCGCGCGGTGGCCAGGGTGACGGCCACCTCGCGATTGGCCTCGGCGATGATCTCGCGCTTGCGCTGCTCGCCCTGGGCGCGGAGCTGGGCCGCCTCCTGCTGGCGGGCGGTGGACATGCGGCGGAAGACGAACTCGCGGTTGGCGTTCGGCAGGTCGGCGCGCTTGATCCGCACGTCGATCACCTGGATGCCCAGCTTGGAGCTCTGCGCCCGCCGGATCATGTCGGCCTTGGCCTGTTGCATCAGCTCGCCGCGGCGGCCCGAAATGATGTCGTTGTCGGTGGCCGAGCCCAGCACCTGGCGCAGCGACGAGTTCAGCAGCCGGCCGATGCGGTCGGCGGCCGTCGTCTCGTTGCGCAGCGTCCGGTAGAACTGGAGCGGGTCCGAGATCCGATAGCGCACGAAGGCGTTGACCATCAGCCGTTCCTGACCGGCGGTGATGATCTCCTCCTCGGCGGACTCGATGGCGATGTTGCGCCGGTCCAGGCGGATGATCTGCTCCACGAAGGGGATCTTCATGTGCAGGCCGGCTTCGTTGCGGCCGGGCGGGTTCACGACCCGCACGGGGTCGCCGAAGGCCACCACGATGACCTGCTGGCGCTGGTCCACCACGTAGAGGGTCTGCATCACCAGGGCGAGCAGGGCGACGGCGGCGACGCCGAGGGCGACGAGGCGCGGGTTCATTGGGCGGCCCTCGACTGGGTCTGGCCCTGCTGCGCCGCGCCGGACTGGGCGGCGGGCGCGGCCGGCGCGGGCGCGACGGTCTGCGACTTGGGGCGGAAGACGTCGGGCGGCAGGATGATCGGCGCGCTGGCGCCCTTGCCGTCGACGACCACCTTCTTGGACGAGCGCAGCACCCGCTCCATGGATTCGATGTAGAGGCGCTCGCGGGTGACCCCCGGCGCGCGGCGGTACTCGGCGTAGATCTGGTTGAAGCGCGCCGCCTCGCCCATGGCGTCGCGCACGGCCTGCTCGCGATAGGCCTGGGATTCCTGGATAATCCGCGCGGCGTCGCCCTTGGCCTCGTTCACGACCCGGTTGCGGAAGGTGTTGGCCTCGTTGACCGAGGACTCGGCGTCCTGGGAGGCGCTCTGCACGTCACGGAACGCGGCCACCACCTCGGGCGGCGGGCCGGCTTCGCGGATCTGCACTTCCACCACGCTGATGCCGGCGCCCCACTGGTCCAGCGTGCGTTGCATCAGGTCGCGGGCCTGCTGCTGTACCTGGCCGCGCGCGGTGGAGATGATCGGCTGCAGCTGGGTGCGGCCCACCACCTCGCGCATGGCGCTTTCGGCGATGGCGGCCACCGCCTGATCGGGATTGCGGGTCGCGAAGAGATAGCGCGCCGCGTCCGAGATGCGCCAGGTGACGCTGAAGTCGATGTCGATGATCTGGCCGTCGCCGGTCAGCATCTGGCTCTCGGCGGCGCCGGCCGCGCCTTCGCCGCCCACGTCCGTCTTCTGCAGTTCGGTGACCGGCACCTTCTCCACCCGCTCGATGGGCGAGGGCAGGTGATAGCGCAGGCCGGGCTCCTCGGAGCGCGAATAGGCGCCGAAGGTCAGCACGATGCCCTGCTCGCTGGGCTGGACCACATAGAAGCCCGACGCGGCCCAGAGGGCGACGGCGCCGCCCACCAGCACGGCGATCAGGCGTCCGGTCGGCTGGCCGCCGGCCCCGCCGAACATGTCGCGCAGCCGTTCGGTCAGGCGGTTGAAGTCGGGATTGAAATCGGGGCCGCCGGGCCGGCGCGGACCACCGCCGCCGTTTCCGCCGGGACGCTTCGTCCCATCGCGCTTGTCGTCGCCGCCCGAGGGCGCACCCCAGGGGCCGGGGTTGGCGTTATCGTTCCAGGGGGCCATCGAGGCTTCGCGTCGTCCTTTCGGGCAGGCGCTTGAGATCGGGCAGGCGCTTCAGACTGTGGTTCAGCCCATCTCCTTAAAGCCCAGGGCGGGCTTGTAAACTGGCGCTGTCAGCCGGATATGAGACGCCTCCTGCGGCATGGCAAGGCAAGACACGGCGATATGAGCGAAGCGGCGGGACCGGACCGGGCGGCGATCCTGGAAGCCCTGGACAAGGTGATCGACCCGAAATCCGGCAAGGGCCTGGCCAGCGCCGGCCTCGTGCGCGGGCTGGTGCTGCGGGCCGGCCGGGCGGCCTTCATGCTGGAAGTCGCCCCCGCCGACATCGACGCCTACCGCGGCGTGCGCGACCAGGCCGAGGAGATCCTGGCCCAGATGGACGGGGTCGAGCTGGCCCAGGTGGTGCTCACGTCCGAGATCCAGGCGCCGTCCGTCCCGCAGCTCAAGGTCAGCCCGCGCCGCCCGCAGCCGGGCGAGGCGCCGCCGGCCCGCCGCGCCCGCATCGCCGAGGACCCCCAGGCCCAGCTCCATCCGATGGTCGACGCCGAACGTCCGGCGCACGTTAAGCGGGTGATCGCCGTGGCCAGCGGCAAGGGCGGGGTCGGCAAGTCCACCGTCTCGGTGAACCTGGCGGCGGCGCTGGCGAAGCTGGGCAAGCGCGTCGGGCTGCTGGACGCCGACATCTACGGCCCCTCGGCGCCGACCATGCTGGGCATCGACGGCGATCCGACCTTCGACGCCGACAAGCGCCTGAACCCCATGGAGGCCTGGGGGATCAAGGTGATGTCCATCGGCTTCATCGTCGAGCCGGGCACGGCCAACATCTGGCGCGGGCCGATGGCCTCGTCGGCGCTGCGCAGCCTGATGAACTCCAACTGGGGGACCGAGGCCGAACCGCTGGACGTGCTGGTCATCGACCTGCCGCCGGGCACGGGGGATATCCAGCTCACCCTGGTTCAGAAGCTGAAGATGGACGGGGTGGTCATCGTCTCGACCCCGCAGGAGATCGCGCTGATCGACGCGCGCCGCGCGGCGCAGATGTTCGAGAAGACCGGCGCGCCGATCCTGGGCGTGGTCGAGAACATGGCCTGGTTCGCCGACAGTTCGGGCGCGAAGATCCCGATCTTCGGATCGGGCGGCGCCAAGGCCGAGGCCGAGCGCCTGGGCGTGCCCGTGCTGGCCGAGATCCCGATCGAGGTGGCCCTGCGCGAAGCCTGCGACCAGGGCCGCCCGCTGGCCTCGCAGGACGCCGGCAGCGCCGCGGCCCAGGCGTTCCTGGACCTGGCGCGGAAGGTCGGCGGATAGGGGCGGCGCCGGGACCCAACCCGCCCGCGAGGCGTCGGTCGTTCGGAAGATCGCGCGCCGTCTATGTCGTGCGCTAACCCACGCCCTGAGCCGCGCGGCGCTGGCGCCGCAGGCCCGATCCGGCCGCGGCGAAGCCCAGGATCATGAGCGCCCACGTCCTGGGCTCCGGGACCGCCACGGCCTGCAGGAACAGGCGGTCGACAGCGAGGTAATAGGTGGTGGGGTCCGTGCCGGCGGGCAGCTCGATGCGCAGTTCGTCGATGATGAGGCGGGTCAGCTCGGGCGGGTCGAACAGCTCGTAGTTGCCGCCGCTGCCGCCCGGGCCGGGGATGCTGGGTTGGCGGTCGCCGCTCAGCCGGCGTCCCGTCTGCGTGGCGAGCACCTGGCCGTCCAGCAGGCCGTGGACCGTGATCGCGCGCTCGACGCCGACCGTCTCGCCATAGTGGCCGAAGATCAGCGACAGGAAGGTGAAGTCGCCGCCGTCGGCCGCCACGATCTTCAGCACGCCGCCGCCGTCGACCGCGCGGCCTTCCATGTTCTGCTCGGAGGGACGGATGCCGTTCACGAACAGCACGCCGGAGAGGGCGGAATAGACGAAGCCGTCTTCTGTGATCGATCCGGAAAATGCGCCGCGCGGCGCGGTGTCGAAGTCGATGGATGACACGGCGGCTCGAGCAGGCAGCGCCGCCATCGCCAGCGCGACCGCCGTCAGATAAGCCTTCATGCAATCCCCCAGACGCGGCGCCCGCGCCCGCACACGGGCGCTCAGGTCGCCAGGACTAGGCCAAGCCGAACAGAGCCGCGTCCATCATCTGTTGACCCCCGAAGCCGTCCGCCGACGCCACCACGCGAGCCTCACCGCCGGCACGACGTCGGGCGTGCGGCAGGAGGGGAGATTGGGATCGGTGCGGGAACCGGACATTCCTAGCTTGTCGACGAGCGTCCGCTCGTTGAATGGGTGGCGATGACGGGACGCGACCCATGGCGGACACCTTAGTCCTTTGGATCACGTCCTGAGATCATCGCCATCAAGATGCGCCCAAGGGTTGGCCAGTACGGCCGCCTGGGATGCAAAGCGGGCCTGCCGTGGATCGCTTCTCGGAACGCCACCGGCCTGAACTGCAGAAACAATTCGCGTTCCGTCGAGCTCACCACGACGCCGCGCGACCACGCGTTCGCATACCAAATCCACTCACCTCCAACCTCGTCGAAGGCGGTCTTGAAGATGTTGCGGTAGCGCTCGTTCATGCTGAGACCCTATGAGGGTCAGCGTCCGCATTCCACCGATTGTGTTGAAAAAGGCCGGTTGAAGCAGCGCCTTGTGGCTGATTCACTCTCCTGACGGCAGGAGGGTGCGGCGATGATGGGTGATCGGCGGGTCGACCAGGGGGCGCTGTTCTACGAGTT
>JBFMGV010000087.1:0-3986 GCA_040752615.1 Pseudomonadota bacterium
GGCGCCCCGCTGGGGGGCGCCGCCCGATCAGGCCTGAGAGGCGATCAGCGCCTTAGGCGGCCTTCTCGCCTTCGATCAGTTGCGACGGTTCGGCCGAGACCTGGCCGGTGGTGATCTGCACCGTGCGCGGCTTCAGGGCCTCCGGCAGCTCGCGCTTCAGCGAGATGGACAGCAGGCCGTCGGCCAGGTTGGCGTCGGTGACCACCACATAGTCCGCGAGCTGGAACCGGCGCTCGAAGTTGCGCTCGGCGAGGCCGCGGTGAAGGTACTTCTTGGCTTCGTCGTTGGCGGCCTTGCGGCCCTGCACGGTGAGGAGGTTCTCCTTCACCTCGACGTTCAGCTCTTCCGGACGGAAGCCGGCCACCGCGATGTCGATGCGGTAGGCGTTCTCGTCGGTGCGTTCGATGTTGTAGGGCGGATAGCCGGCGGCGCTGTCGGCGGCGGCGGTCTCCAGCAGGTTCGCCAGGCGGTCGAAGCCGACGACGGAGCGATAGAGGGGGGAGAAATCGATCGTACGCATGCGGTCACATCCTTCTTTCAAAGCAAGGTGCGGTTCAGTGGACCTGTGGCGACCCGTTGTGGCCCCGCCCGCAGTCCAGGAGGCCCGGACATCCAGCGCCTCCGCCCAATGATCTGGGGGGCGGAAATCGCGATTCAAGCCCCCTTGCCGAACAGGGTTTGCAGTCTAGGTTTCCGCCACCGCAACCGGAGGAAGCCCCCCATGTTCCGTCTCGCCCTGGCCGCGACCGCAGCCGTACTGACCGTCGCCGTCGCCCCCGCCCAGGCAGCCGACGCCCAGCTTCAGGCGGCCGTCGCCGGCGCCCAGCGCAGCGATGCGCACAAGGCCCGTGACGTCGCCCGTCATCCTGTCGAGACCCTGTCGTTCTGGGGCGTGAAGCCCAAGCAGACGATCATCGAGATCTCTCCCGGCTCGGGCTACTGGACCGAGATCCTCGCGCCCTACGCCAAGGCCACGGGCGGGACCTACGTCGCCACCGCGGCCGATCTGAACAATCCCAACCTGTCGGAAGGCGCCAAGCGTGGCCGCGCGGCCTTCGAGGCCAAGTACGCGGATCAGGCGAAGTTCGGTCCGATCCAGTACGTCGGCTTCGGCGCGGTCTCCGGCCCGCTCGGCGCCGCGAACTCGGCCGACGTCGTCATCACCGCCCGCAACATCCACAACTGGGCCACCCAGCCCGGCCTGCTGGACAAGGTGATGAAGGACTTCCACGCGGTGCTGAAGCCGGGCGGCGTGCTGGCTGTCGAGGAACACCGCAAGGACCCGAAGGCCGAGGCCGCGAACTGGAACGACGGCTACATGTCGGAGAAGACCGTGATCGCGGCGGCCGAGAAGGCCGGCTTCAAGCTGGCGGCCAAGTCCGAGGTCAACGCCAACCCGAAGGACACCAAGGATCACCCCTTCGGCGTCTGGACCCTGCCGCCCTCGCGCTGGACCACGGCCGGCGGCAACGGCTC
The DNA here is from genome assembly GCA_040752615.1 of Pseudomonadota bacterium. Taxonomy (GTDB): domain Bacteria; phylum Pseudomonadota; class Alphaproteobacteria; order Caulobacterales; family Caulobacteraceae; genus Phenylobacterium. The sequence goes on from JBFMGV010000087.1 coordinate 1,477, forward strand.
GGACCCGGCGTTCGACCGTTCCAAGTACGACGCGATCGGCGAGAGCGACCGCATGACCCTGCGTTTCGTGAAGGCGGGCTGATCGGCCTTTGACCACCTCGCGGCGGCAGTCTAGCACTCCGCCGTGGGGTCGGCCGGGGGGCGCCTGCGTTTCCGAGGTTCCGCGCGCCCATGCTCCGACTTTCAAGACGCGGCCTGCTGGCCGGAGCCGCCGGCCTCGTGGGATGCCGCGGGCCCGCCGAGCCGAAGATCGTTCCGCCGAAGACCATCGACGCCGCCGTCGCCGGACCCTGGCGTCCCGCCGCCGACCGCGCCCGCGACCGCTGGCGTCACCCCGACCAGAGCCTGGCCTTCTGGGGGCTGAAGCCTGGTCAGACCGTCGTCGAATTCTGGCCCGGCGCGGGCTGGTACAGCGAGATCGTCGCCCCGTTCCTCGCCGCCACCGGCGGCAAGCTCGTTGCCGCCCACATGCAGCTCGGCGAGCCGGCCGATCCCGCGGCGCGGGACGTGATCGAGGCCTATCGCGCGCGCTTCGCCACCGGGACCAAGCCCTATGGCAAGGTCGAGATCACCGCCTTCGGTCCAACCAGCGGCCCGGTCGCGCCTGCCGCCAGCGCCGATCTCGTCCTCTTCCTGCGCAACCTGCACAACTGGATGGCCGCGGGCATCGCCGAGAAGGCGTTCCGCGATGCGTTCCTAGCCCTGAAGCCGGGCGGCGTCCTGGGGATCGAGGAGCATCGCGCCCGGCCCGGCGGCGTGCCCGACCTGCTCGCCGCCGACGGCTACGTCGACCAGGCCTATGCCATCAAGCTGGCCGAGGAGGCGGGCTTCCGGCTGGCCGCGACCAGTGAGATCAACGCCAATCCCGCCGACACCAAGGATCACCCGTTCGGCGTCTGGACCCTGCCGCCGGTGCGTCGATCCTCGCCCCGGGGCGAGGCGTTCGACCCGGCCTTCGACCACGCGAAGTACGACGCGATCGGCGAGAGCGATCGAATGACCCTGAAACTGGTCAAGCCGGCCTAGAAAAACGCAGCAACTGCGACCGTTTACCTTCCCGTGTTACGGGCGGTTTACACGGCACGCGGGTAAAGCGAAGCTCACCTGTCGACTCAGGGAGTTATGTAAGGGCGCTATGGCCAGTCTCGAGGAACTGACGGACCGGATTCGCCGGGCCGCGGCGTCCGGCGAGGGCCTGTCGCGCACCGTGAAGCTCGACCTCAAGGGCGAGGGCTTTATTCACGTCGATGGCGTGTCCGTCACCAATGACGACCTGCCCGCGGACCTGACCGTGCGCGTCAGCCGCGCCGACCTCGTCGCCCTGGGCAAAGGCCAGCTGGACCCCATGCGCGCGGTGATGACCGGCCGGATGAAGCTGTCCGACATGGGCCTCGCCATGAAGCTGACGCCGCAGATCCAGGCGCTGTTCGAGCGCGCGGTCTGAGCCGATGTTCGAGCCCGCCCCCCTCGTCGATACGCCGGAGGATCCGGTCCCGGCCGGCGCCGAGCCTGGCTGGTTCGTCGGAGCCGGCGGCGCGAAGCTGCGGGCCTGCCTCTTCACGCCGCCCGGCCGGGCGCGCGGATCGGTGATCCTGTCGGGCGGCCGCACCGAGCCGATCGAGAAGTATTTCGAGACCATCCGCGACTTCCAGGAGCGCGGCTTCGTCGTGCTGGCCCACGACTGGCGCGGCCAGGGCCTTTCGGCTCGCGAGCTGCCAGACCGGCTGAAGGGCCACGCGCGCGGCTACAAGAGCTTCCTCGAGGACTTCCGTCGCCTGCTGAACGCTTACGAAGCCCAGCTTCCCAAGCCGTGGGTCGCGGTGGGCCATTCCATGGGCGGGTGCCTGACCCTGCTGGCGATGGCGCACGGCGAGAAGCGGTTCGCCAGCGCGTGCCTGTCGGCCCCGATGCTGGGCATTCAGCTCGGCAAGGTCTCTCCGGCCGCGGCCGGCGCGCTCACCTGGCTGAACCTCACCTTCGGCCGCGCCGGGCGCTACACCCTGGGCCAGGCCGGCAAGCCGTTCGACGACACGTTCGAGGGCAACGCCCTGACGCACGATGCGCGCCGCTACGCTCGCCACCGGGCGCAGGTCCGCGCCAACCCCGACATCGCGCTGGGCGCGCCGACCTACGGTTGGCTCGACTTCGCGCTTAAGGCCACCGCCGAGCTCGCCCGGCCCGACCGTCTGCGTGGCGTGACCGTGCCGGTGGAGATCGTTTCCGCCGGCGAGGACAAGCTCGTCGACAACGCGGCCCAGGCCGCGGCGGCCCGCAACCTCCCCCAGGGGCGCCTGATCACCGTTCCGGGCGCCTATCACGAAATTCTCATGGAGACGGACGACATGCGTAACATCTTCCTGAGGGTGTTCGACGCGCTGACTGGCAAGACCGCGCCGAAGCCCGCCGAAGCCCCCAAGCCGGCGCCCGCCCCCGCGGCCGCGCCGGTCGCCGCCAAGCCTGCCCCGGCGCCTGAGCCGCCGAAGCCGGCGCCCGTGGCCGAGGCCCCGAAA
>JBFMGV010000088.1:0-25722 GCA_040752615.1 Pseudomonadota bacterium
CAGCGGAGGAAGGCCGGAGGGTCCGGCGCCGACGCCTCGCCCTTGGGCGAGGTCGCCTTGAGCCCGAACGGCCCCGGCCCAGGTTCGCCTGAGAGATCGCGTTCAGCCCGCCCGCTCGCCTGGCTGGAGATCCCGGTGAGCCTGTGACGGCCCTGCCGGCTCCCAAAGCCCTCGCGGAACAGCGACAAAAAGGATGCGGCGACCTTGCGGCCGCCGCACCGGCGGGGTCAGGCCCGCGCCTTGACCGGGAAATGACGAAGGCCCCGCTCAGCTGCCTTCTGCGCCAGGTTCAACGCCGGCCCGAAGGGCTTCAAGGGCTCCGCACGCTCGGGATTGATCGAGTTGGCCAGGGTCAGCACGCACACCGGATCGAGTTCCAGCATCTCGTCATTGGCCCGGAACGGCGCCGCCCGGCCATGCCGGTCGAAATCGGCCTTGGCCAGCACCAGGGTGACGCCCTTCTGCTTGGCCCACTTGATGGCCAGCTTCTCGGCGCCCTTGGCGCCGGAGGTCGCCAGCGCCATGTCCGGCCACTGCTCGCGGGCCCAGTTCAGGGCGTCGAAGATGCGGTTCGCATCCTCGGCGGTGTCGGCCTGCGGCGCAGCGCGGAAGGCGACCACGGTCGCCCCAGGATCCGTGGCGGCGTGCTTGCGGGCCTTAGCGGACCGCAGGGCGTCGCGGGCTTCGATCTGGGCCGCCGTGGTGCGGGTGGCCTTCACCGAGCCCTTCCAGGGGCTCCAGACCTCGCCGGTCGTGGTCGTATAGGTGGCCGAGGCGGCATCGCGCACGATCTCCATCGCCAGGGTGGCGACGTCGGCGGCGCGCGCTTTCAGGGTGGCTTCCTGGATCTCGGTGTCCAGGACCTCGGACCCGTCGAAGTCCCGCACCAGGCCGCCCAACTGGTCACGGGCCTTGTCGGCGTCGCGCTCGATGCGTTGGGCCACGGAGTGGAAGGCGCCGATCAGGGCCTCGCCGATGAGGACATGGAAGTCCTCCAGGGCGGACTCGCCGACGATGTCGAGCAGTTCGGTCATGAGGCTGGAGCCGAGCTGGTGAAGCGCCGCCTCCGGCGGATGGGTTCGGGTGTCCTCCAGTTGGAGGGCCTGGGCCTCGTAGGCGGTCAGACGGTCTGAGGAGCGGGGAGGGGGAAGCTGCATGGGAAAGTCCCTTCGCGGGTTGGGGGTGCGAGCCCGTCGGCTCGGGACCGCCTCGCGCCGCCCAGCGGCGGGCCCCACAAGGGCTTTGAGCGCAGCGCCCCTTGTGGGGGCCGGCGATTGGTGGCGAGGTCCCCTAGAGCCAGAGGGCCGCGCCCACCCCGCGTTCGGACGCTGCAGCGGACCTCTCCACGGCCCGGCGCCAGCCCGCCGCCGCGCCCAGCCGATCCACCGCTTCCGGACACCCGCCCACCGCAAGCGCGAACCGGCCGGCCTCGTCCCAGGCGTTCTGGTCGCGACCCTCGAAGCGGGCCGCGAAGGACCACGCCATGCTGTCGGCCGTGGCCAGGCGGCTTCTGACCGCCTCATCCAGCAGCGAGGTCCGCTTGCAGCCGAACCCGTGCAGCCGCAGGTCCGGCCGGTCCTGCAGGATGGCGTCGAGGATGGCGGCGAGCACCGCCGGGTCGCCCTGGCGCTTGCAGACCGATCCCACGCCCACCCAGGCGCCGTGACCGATGCGGTCGCCGTACGCCTCGAGGTGTCGGCGGTAGTCGTCCGGAGATCGGCCCTGCAGCACCGGCAGCAGGTGGACGCGACCTACGCCGGCATCGCAGATGGCGTCGTACCGCTCGATCGTCAGGGCCTGGTGGCGCGCCACGGTGAGGCCCGTCGCCCGCAACGCCAGGCGTTCGCACATGTAGTCCTGGGTCGAGGCGGCGGTCAGACCGGTCGCCGCGTAGCGGCGGATCATCGCCGCATAGGCCTTCGGCGACTGGCTGAACCCGCCCTGCAGGGCGACCTGGGTGAAGGCGCCAGAATCCAGCAGCCAGGGCTCATCACACCCAAGGAACGGGACCTCGCAAACGCGGTCGCGCAGCACATTGGCCGAGAGGCACACGCGGAAGCCGCGCAAGGTGAGCGGCCAAGCCAGACGTGGATGATGGACGCCGACATAGAAGCGGAAATCCACATCGCGCGTCAGCGGGTAAGAACGATCAGGCGGGCGCATGGTCGCCCCGCAAGGTCTCTCGCCGCCGGCGCTCGGCGCGCAGCGCCTCCACCACCTGCAGGTCGCGATGATGCTGGATCAGGTGATCGAGCCGGTCGTCCGGCAGGCGCCGAGGATCCAACGGCGGCCCCTTCGGCCGCGGCGTCACCCGGCCGATGGCCAGCTGGCGATGGCGATTGACCGCCTCGGTGATCAGGACGCCGAGCTCGGCGCGCGACCACACGCGGTCGAGCTCATGCAGGTCATGGCCCCATGGGTAGCGGGCCGCCCGAAGGCGGCCCACCAGCTCGGCGATAGCGACCGGATCGTCCGTCCGGCGGATGCGCCCGGGCGTGAGGGTGCGCGCCGTGCGGTCGAACCGCTCGTAGAGCCGGCTTCGCGGCCGCATCAGCGCGCCCTGGCGATCAATCTCGGCCAGCCACGCCGCCAGGGTGGTGAAGGGCGGGATGCTCATCCCGCTGCCGGGAACCCGCGGCGGCGCGGGGGCCGCCACGGGCGGTTCCGCCGCATAGCGCAGGAGCGGGGAGGGGAGCATGGCCCGCTCCCCGCTCAGATCAGGCCGGCCAGGGCGCGCTTGACCACCGGATCGCGGTCGGCGCGCCAGGCGGTCCCCGGACGGACGCCCTGGGTCTCGTGGGCGGCGCAGTAGCGTCCTGCCGCATGACGGCCGCAGAAGCTGAAGTCCGGGCTCTTCGGGTCGCCGATCGGCCACTTGCAGGCGTGGACACCCAGCCGCGCCATGTCGGTGACAAGCCCCGGACCCTCGGGCGCCGGCGACGGCGGCGCCACCGCGATCCTGACCGGCGGCGCGAGACGCGGGACCGTATGCACAGGCGCGCGCCGGGGGCGGGCAGGCCGGGGCGCGCTGACGCGCGACGCGCGGCCCGGCGCCGAGGGAGCGCCACGCCCGCCCAGGCCCAGGCGATGGACCTTGCCGATGACGGCGTTGCGGGTGACGCCGCCGAGCTGCTTGGCGATCTGCGACGCCGACAGGCCGTCGAGCCAGAGCGTGCGCAAGGTGGTGACGCGGGGTTCGGACCAGCTGGTCATGGGAGGGCCTCCGAAAGCTCGGGATGAGCGCCCTCCGCCGGTCCCTCGCTTTCCCCTCCGGCGGGCCCGCCGCCCTGGCTGAACGCCAGCAGGTAGTCCACGGCCCGCTGGGCGTGTCCGGAGGCCTCCAGCAGCGCCCCCGGCCGGGCCTTGAGGATATTTACCCAGTGGCCGAGGTAGGCGGCGTGGTCGTCCAGCATCTGCGGCGGCAGGCCGATGCGCAGGCCCAGCGCCGCCGCTCCGATCTCCGCCACCAACTCCTCGAAGGCGTAGGCCTCGTCGCCGTACCGCCGGCCGAAGGCGCGAGCGAGGCGATGCTCGGCTCCGCTCCAGTGGAGCTGTTCGTGCGCCTTGGTCGCCAGGAAGTCGTCGACGCTGCGGAAGCGCTCCGGCGCCGGCATCCGGATCAGGTCCAGCGCCGGGATGTAGCAAGGAGTCCCGCCGCCGAACTCGACGCGGCTGGGGATCGCGTCCAGCACCGCGTTGCGGGCCGCGGCGCGCACGGCCGGATCGACCGGCGGCGCCCGCAGGAAGACAGCCGGGCAGTCCGTCAGTTGTTCGGCGTTGAACACGCCGTAGATTTTCAGGAAGCGCAGGACCCGCGCCTCGGCGTCCTCGCCCTCGGCCGCGACCTCGTCCTCGACGACGCGGGTCCTGTAGAGGATCGCCGGCGTCGCCTTGGCGCCCTTGGACACAGGCGCGCCGATGTCGAGGGCCTGCCGGAAGGTGAACCAATAGGGCGAGGCGTAGCCGGCCACCGCCCCGGCGAACGACAGCAGCCAGGCGTTGGAGCCGGTGAACGGCTCGCCGTTCGACCGCAGCGGCTCGCGCGGATCGGCGCCGGCCGAGGTCCAGGCCTGGCGCCAGGGCGGCGTGCCCGCCTCCAGGCGGGCGATGATCTCGGCCATCAGGCCGTCGAAGGAGAGAGACATGGCGGGGCTCCGTTTCGGCGCCCGGACCCATTCCCGGAGCGCTCGCCCGCTCCGGTCCCTTCCTCCGTCCTCCTAGATCAGCCCCTGGGCCCGCAAGCTGACCACCTGGTCGCCGGCCACGATGAAATGATCAGGCACGCCGATAGCCAGAGCGCGGAGCGCCTCCACCACCTGCCGGGTCATGTCGATGTCGGCGCGCGACGGCGTCGGGTCGCCGGAGGGATGGTTATGCACGAGCAGGACCGCGCTGGCCGACAGCTCCAGCGCCCGGCGCGCGACCTCGCGCGGATAGACCGGCGCGTGGTCGACCGTGCCGACGCCGAGGCGCTCATCGGCCATCAGCTGGTTGCGCTTGTCGAGGAACAGGACGTGGAACACCTCCCGCGGCAGGGCGCCGAGCCGGATCCGCAGATAGGTGGTCACCGCCTCGTAGGACCCCAGCAAAGGCCGCTGGCGCAGCGGGTGCTCGAGCAGGCGCAGCACCAGACTATGCAGCAGGGTCAGTTCGCGGGCCGCGTCGCGGCCGAGGATCCGGGCCAGCTCGGGCTCGGGCGCGCCGAACACCCGCGCCACCCCGCCGAACCGCGCCAGCAACGCATCGGCGGCATAGGCGGCGTTGGCGCCGGGGCGCAGACAGCGCGCCAGCACGAGGGCGAGGGTGTCGCCCTCGTCCAGGGCCGCCGGGCCATGGGCGGCGAAACGGGCGCGCAGCTCGGCGCAGGGATCGGTCGCCGGCGCGATCACCGACGGGCCCGCGGCCTCGGCCAGGCCGGGGGCGAAGAGGTCCGGCTGCTCAGACATGGCGCGGAGCGTCCGTCGCGCCAAGGCTGCGGACGAGGTGCTCGTAGCCCTCCTCCAGCAGCGCCCAGACGGTCGGGTCGGTGTCTTCGGGACCGACCATGGCGATCGCGACCTGCAGTTTGGCCAGCGCATCGGCCACCGACTGGCAGGGGAGGGCGGCCATCTCAGCCGCCCCCGCCGCCTGGCTCTCGAACAGAGCCGGCAACCGCTTGTCGATCGCGATCATCTCAAGCGCGTCCGCGTCGGAGCCGCGCGCCGCCTTCCTGAAGTTGAGCGAGCCCGTGCGGCGCAGGACCTCCTTTTCAAGGTCCTGCCATCGCAGCAGGAGCCCGCGCACAAGCTCGCGGGTGTCGTTCCACGCCCGCGCGCGGCCCGGGAGCGAATCCGCCGCTGCGGCCCCGGCCTCGACGGCCAGGGCCGTCGGGGCGGCGGCGAGGAAATGGCGGCGCGACAGGCGCGGCGGACGAGGGGCGGGGGGCATGGCGACAGCTCCTGCGCCCGGCAGGGACCATTCTCCGCCGGGCTCGCCCCGGCTCGCCCTCGCTCCCCCTCTCAGCTGGGCCCGGCGGCCTCCCCGAAGGCCCCGGCCGGCAGCCGCCACGGTCGCTGCAGCACCGGCAGGGTCCAGGCCTCGCCGCCGGCGAGGGCCGCGAGCCCCGGGTCCGCGAGGGCGGCGGGGTAGGGGGCGCCCCGCTCCGCCAGCGCCACCACGCTCGCGGCGCGCTGGATGGTCTGCCCCGACCCGGCCTCGAGACCGGCGATCTCGGCGAAGGTCGCCGGATAGAGGGCGCGGATGGTCGCCCACTGCGCCGGGGAGCCGAAGATGCACGCGCGGCAGCTCAGCCGCGACCAGCCGAGGCTGTAGGCGGGATGCGGGCGGATCATCGCGGCCGCGATGCGGTCCCACACCTGGGCTTCAGACCAAGCGAGGACCGGGCGCCAGTGGTCGACCTGGCGGCGGCCGCAGTCGGTCCGGTGCGGCTCGAACGGGCGGTAGCGCGCCCGCGATGGGCTCTCCTGGGCTCGCTCGCCGGTCACCACGAGGGTGCGCCCGCGCGCGAACCGCGCCTGGCCGCGGATCGCGGCCGCCAGCACGTCGATCTTCAGCGCCGGGCTGCACCAGCGCACCGAGAGGTCCGCCGAGACCTGGGGAAAGCGGCCCCGCACGCCCGGCGGCCCGTGTCCGCCGGCGCGGCCAAGGCCGGCGCCAGGCTGCTCGAACCGGATCGGCGCAGTCGGGACGCCGTCCCTTGCCATCTCCTGGCGGAAGCCGCCGTCGCGCCAGGACTGCAGAAGGGCGATCCCGAAGTGGTCGGCGAGCGCCGCCACATAGGCCGGCGTGATCGGCCAATCCATCAAGACCGGCCCTCGGCCATCGACCAGGTGATGATGCAGCTCGATCGCCGCCGGCGACACGCCGAGATCGAGCAGATGGAGCAGCGCCGCCAAGCTGTCCTTGCCGCCCGAGAAGGCGAGCACGACGCGGTCATAGGCGCGGGGGTCCACGGGGATCATGGCCGACCCTCCAGGCCGTCGTAGAGCCCCGGCGCGGCGTCGAGCCCGGCGACCTTGCCGGCGAAGGCGTCGAACACCGTCAGCCAGCGCCGCAGCTCCGGGCGCTCGGCCGCGCCGGCGACGGCCGCCTGCCAGCGGGTGAGGCTGCGCGGGGCCGCCTCGCTGATCGCCTCGATCTCCTCGGCGTCGAGCAGGCCCTCCTGGCGGATGAAGGCGGTCATCGATCCGGGCCGGGGTTCGGCGCCGCGCGCGCCCTTCACCGCCGTGCGCCAGAGCCCGTCGACATTGCGCAGACGCGGCCGGGCCCGCGCCTCGATCAGCACGATCTGCCGCAGCTGCCCGACGGGCAGGGCGCGGATCTCCGCCGGCCGCGCCGCCGTGCAGAAGAAGCAGGCGCTCTTCACCGGAACCGGCAGGCCGGCGCGGCGGATGCGGGCGATGCTGTCGGGCCGCGTCCAGCCCCACTCCCGCAGCGGATAGCGATGCTCATAGAGGGGATCGTCGATCGCCTGAGCGACGCGGAACCGGCGGTCGTCCGCCGGTCCGGCGTCATAGCCGATCAGCTTGACCAACTTGCGCCCGGCCGCCCAGGCCGCCTGCGCCGGCGGCCAGGCCTTGGCCCAGGCGTGTTGAGGGGCGGCCTTCCACTTTTGCGAACAGGTGCCGCGCCCGAAGGCGATGCCCGGCAGGGTGCCGTTGGTCAGCAGGTTCTCGGTCAGCGTGCGGTAGGGCGGCCAGTTCTTGAAGTATTTCGGCTGGTAGCGGACCACCTCGGACGGCACGCCGTGGTCGGCGAGCCAGGCCCGGAACAGCGGCACGAAGGTCAGGGTCTCGGCTTTCTCCGAGCCGACGTCAGCGAACAGGACCTGGTCGACCGGCTCGCCCCGGGCGATCAGCTCGACGAGCATGGCGGTCGAATCGACGCCGGCGCCCCAGGCGGCGAGGACCGGCGAACGGGGAAGGGGGGACATGGCGGCCTCCGGGCACGCCGGCGAAGGCCCAGTCCTCCCACCGGCTCACCCGGCCCGTCCCTCCCTTTGCCGCCCCGGACCGGTCCTCAGCCCCTCACGTAGTGGGCGAGGTTCTCAAGCGACGACGCCATGCCGCGCGTATGATCGTCCGGGCTGATGCCCGGCGGCACGCCTTCGGCCGAGACCTCGACCTCGGTCGCGCCGTTCACGGCCGTCAAGCTCCAGGTCATCACCATGGCGCCGGCGAACGCCGGATCGGCGGACCTGAAGGTGAAGCGTTGCTGCACCAGCCGTTCCGGGACCAGCCGCAGAAACTCGCCGTCGACCACGTCGGTGTTCGCCGACGACTTGCGGCGGCCCGTGTCCCCCGCCGTGTCGAACACCAGGGTCATGCGAAACGCCCCGCCGGGCGTCGGGTCGAAAGCCTCGATCTCGCCACGCGCGCCAGCCGGCGGGAGCCAGCTCTGCACCGCCTCGCGATCGGTGAGCGCCCTGTAGATGCGGTCTGCCGGGGCCTTAATCCGGCGTGAGGCGCGATCAATCCGCATGTGGCGGCTCCAGCAATCGCCCGACCCTAGCGCGCACCCTCGGCCTGGTTCCAGACGTTCGGGTTGGTCCATGCGCCGACCCGTCCACCCGGCCGGACAGACGAACCCACGACGGACACTTCTGCCGACAGCCTCGCGGACCCCGCCAAGCGCAGCGAAGCGGGATTGGACGCGGATGAGGTGGAAGCGTCGCCCTGCCGTCGGCGGCCGAAGGCGGCGAACGGTCCCCATGGCGATCACCCAGCGACCCTAGGGCGGGGCGCGCCGGCGTGAAGCCGACCTGGCGTGGCCAGGCGGCCGGTCCGGACCCTCCGGTCTTCGCGGCGCTGCAGACCGGCTTCCAGCCCGTCCGGGCTCCGCCCCTGCGCTGAAGCCCCGCCCGAGAGGGGCGCGTGATCGCGGCGAGGACCGCAAGGCCGCCCGGGCCGCACCGGGCCAGCAGGAGAACGACGATGCTCAACCAAGTCCAACTGATCGGCTTCACCGGCGCCGAGGCGGAGGTCCGCACCACCCAGGGCGGCAAGCAGGTGGCGATGCTCCGGGTCTGCACCAGCCGCACGACCCGCAAGGACGGGGAGCGCAAGGACTACCCGGTCTGGCATCAGATCGAGATCTGGGCTCCGGCGACGGTCAAGTGGCTGGCCGACAAGGGCCTGCCCAAGGGCGCCAAGGTCTATGTCCAGGGCGAGATCCGCCACGACCGCTACACCGACAACGACGGCGTCGAGCGGTTCTTCTCCAAGGTCGTCGTCGCCCGGCCGGGCCAGATGCTGACGGCGCTGGACCGCCCCGAGCCGGAGGCCAATGACGAGGCCTAAGACGGAAAAGCCCCACCCGGTCGCCCGGGTGGGGCCTCTCACCGTCCTGGCCGTGGGGGGACTAGGCGGCCTTGGGAAGTACGGTCTGAGGCGGCCATTTGGCCAGGACGGCGGCGAGCACGTCAAGCTGGTCGACGGGCACGAACACCCGGGGCGTATAGGCGATGATCTCAACGAAACAGCCCAGCGCCGCAAACGAGGACCGCTGCGCGGCCGCGCCGACCACCTCCATCCGGTAGCGGTCCATGACCTTGGCCCGGCGCAGCCAGAGGCCGCCCGCCAGCGCCAGGGCGGCGCCTTCCTCGAGCACGAGGGCCGAGACCTGGGCCGGGTCGCCATAGGCGCTCGCGACGTCGGAGAGACCGAGCGCCACCTTCAGCGCCGGGACCTGGCCCGGATCGAGCAGACGGCCTAGCCAGCGCCGGCCGTCCGGCGCCTTCAGCCGGCGGACCGAGGTCCCCTTGTCGGGCAGGTGCGTCCAGATCGGCAGCAGCAGGCCGGAGACCAGCACCAGGTCGCGGGTGATCCACGGGTCGGCCTCGGCGATCTCGCGATCCCAGGCCGCGCGCCAGCTCGCTTCGTCGGTCGCCTCCCAGGCCGATTCCTCGAACCCCTTGAGCGACGCGATGGTCCGCTTCTCAGGGCGGATCAGGCGGACGGCGGGGATCAGCCGGTCGTCGTCGTTGGTCGTCGTCAAGCCCTGGACCACGAGGGCGGCGCGGCCGGACTTGCTGTTGACCGCGAAGACCAGCCCGTCGGCGTCGAGGCCGGCAAGCGCGTCATCGGCGGCCATCAGCTGGCGCTGGGTGCGGACCTGGAAGCGCAGCAGCTTGGTCTCCGCGCCCGTCACCGCATCGGTGCGCACCACCTCCTCGCCGGTGATCGCCACGTCGTCTGCGACGATGTCCTCCATGCCCCGATCCAGGGCGCCGGACTGGGCGGCCCGCTCCAGGATCGAGGAGAGAATCTCGTCGAAGGCCGCGAACAGGGCGTTCTGGTCGGCGATCCTCAGCGCCAGCAGGCGGTTGAGGAAGGTGTTCATCGGCGGCATGTCGTCGGACTTCTTGAGGTCGCCGTCGGCGTCGACCAGCCGCAGGCCGGTCTTGGCCTCGAAGGTCTCGCGGTCCATCGCCTCGACGTTGCCGAAGTGCAGGGCGATGTAGAAGGCCTGCAGGGCGCGGTGCGCCCAGGGGCTCTCGAGGTTGTCCTCGGCGCGGAAGAGGCCGTTGCGGGCCGTGCGCCGCTCGCCCCGGGTCAGGGCGCCTAGGCTGTCCAGCCGCCGGGCGATGGTCGAGGTGAACCGCTTCTCGCCATGGATGTCGGTCGTCACCGGCCGGAACAGCGGCGCGCAAGCCTGGTTGGTCCGATGCGAGCGCCCAAGCCCCTGGATCGCCGCGTCGGCCCGCCAGCCGGGCTCCACGAGGTAGTGGACCCGGCGTTGCTGGTTCTGGGCGGCGAGGTCGGCGTGGTAGCTGCGCCCCGTCCCGCCGGCGTCGGAGAACACCAAGACCCGCTTCTTGGCCGCCATGAAGGCGTCGGTCTCGGCCTTGGCGGCCGCGGCGCTGCGCCGCTCCACCACGCGGCGGCCGTCCCGGGTGATCACCCGGCGCGAGCGGCCGGTGATCTCGGCGACCTGCTCGGTCCCGAGGGCCTCGATCACTGCGTCCAGCACCCCATGAACCGCCGGCAGGCAGGCGAGGTGGGTCACCAGCTCGTCGCGCAGCCGCAGGGCCTCCTGACTGACCACGGGGCGGCCGTCGGCGTCCTTGACCGGGACGAGGGTGACATTGCCGTCCTCGTCCTCGATGGCGTCCATCGCCATAACCGGGAAGGCGCCCATTAGGTAGTCGAGCACCTGGTCCTTCGGAGTCAGGTCGACGGCGAGGTTGTTCCACTCCTCCGGCGGGATCTCGGCGAGGCGTCGCTCCATCACCGCCTCATTGGTCGAGACCACCTGCACGACCGAAGACCGGCCTTCGGCGAGGTCCTGCCGGATCGCGGCCACCAGGGAGGGGGCCTTCAGCCCCGACAGCAGGTGGCCGAAGAACCGAAGTTTCGCGCCTTCGAACGCCGACATCACCGCCGAGGCGGCCTGGCCGGACTTGGCCTTGCCGTCCTCCGTGACGCCGACCGCCTCCAGGGCGGCGCGCAGGTTGTGATGGATCAGCTGGTAGGCGTCGGCCCAGGCGTCCCAGATCGCCACGTCGTCCTCGCTAAGGGGATGACGCAGCGGCTCGTATTCGACGCCCTCGAACGACAGCGAGCGGGCGATGTAGAGGCCCATCGCCTTCAGCTCCCGCGCGATCAGCTCCATCACCGCCACCCCGCCGGTGTCGACGGCGTCCATGAAGGCGTCGCGGGTGGGGAAGGGGGCTTCGGGCCCGCCCCAGAGCCCCAGGCGAGCCGCATAGGCCAGGTTCTCGGGCGTCGTCGCCCCCGTCGCCGAGACATAGAGGATGCGGGCGTTGGGCAGGCGGTTCTGCAGGGCGAGGCCCGCCATGCCCTGCTGCGAGGCCTTCTTCGGGCCCCGCGCGCCCTTGCCGCCGCCGGCGGCGTTGGCCATGGCGTGGGCCTCGTCGAAGACGATCACCCCGTCGAAGTCGGCCCCTAGCCAATTCACGATCTGGTCGAGGCGCGAGGGACGGTCGTCCCGGGCCGGCTGCCGCAGGGTGGCGTAGGTCGTGTAGAGGACGCCCTTGTCCATGCGGATGGCGTCGGCCTGCTTCCAGGCCGATTGCGGCGTGATGTCGGACGCGGCGCCGCCGATCGCGCCCCAGTCGCGACGGGCGTCCTCCAGGAGGGCGTCGTTCTTCGATAGCCACACCGCCCGAGTGCGCCCCTGGGCGATGTTGTCGGCGATGACGCCCGCGATCTCCCGGCCCTTGCCGCAGCCCGTGCCGTCGCCGAGGAAGAAGCCCTTGCGGAAGCGCACCGCGCCGGCGTGGTCGTCGGCGACCAGGATGACCTGGTACGGCGCCTCGCCGGGGATCCACGACCCGGGCAGAAGCTGGGCGTGAGCCTCGCCGGCATAGATCACCGTCTCCAGCTGGGCGTCCGACACCAAGGCCTCGCCCGCGACCTTAGGCGGCAGGACCGGCCGGTACGTCGGCGCTGGCGGCGCGACCGAGGCCATTGGGCCGGATTCCACGAGCGGGGAGGGGTGCGGCGCGCTCTGCGGCAAGCGCACGCGGCCGAGCCGGTAGGCCTGATAGAGGCCGACGTCGTGGCCTTCGCCCGACCAGGCGCAGGTCTCGTAGGCGATCGGCGCGGTCTCGCTGAGGAAGGCGAGCCGCCCCGCCGGCGTCGCCAGGGCGCGGGCCTTCGGGACCAGCAGGGCGACGGTGTTCACGCTGCGGAACTGCCGCGCCTGGGCCGTCGGGCGCGGCGCGACGGCCGCGGCGGCCTTTGCCGCGTCGGCGAGGGTGTCGGCGCAGAGGACTTCGGGGATGGCGCCGTCGGCGCCGCCCCGATCGACCACCAGCAGGGCGGTCTCCACCGCGGTTCCGTGCTTGGCGTAGGCGCGGTCCGGGAACCGCAGGCGCAGCCCCATGCGGCCGCGGGCGGCCAGGGCGCGCATCGCCGCCGGATCGGCGAACAGCCGCTCGGGTACGATGGCCGCCATCCGGCCGCCGTCAGCCAGGCTGTCGAGCGCCGCGTGCAGGTGGTCCTCCAGCTGCTGGAACGGCGGGTTGAGCAGGGCGACGTGGAACGACCCCGAGCTGGCCAGCAGGTCGGGGAGGTGGGCGGCGTCGTGCTGGGCCCGGGCCGCGAGGGGGAAGAGGCCCTCGAGCAGGGCGGCGCGGCCGGCGGCCCGCTCGTTGAGGGTCAGGGCTCCGCCGCAGGCCTCCGCGAGGATAGCCAGCAGTCCCGTGCCGGCCGAGGGCTCCAGCACTTGGTCGCCAGGGCGCACCTGGGCGGCGAGCACCGCCAGGGCGCCCAGCTCCGGCGGGGTGGAGAACTGGTCCATCGCCACCTGCTCTTCGGAGCGGCGGGTGTGGGTCAGGCTCAGGCCCGAGAGGTTGGCCAGCAGGGCGACGATGTCGGCCGGCGCATCCTCCAGCCGGCTGATCTGCGGCGAGAGCCGGCGCAGCTGCAGGACCAGGGCGGCCTCGATGGCGTCATAGGCGTCGCGCCACAGCCAGGCGCCCTCGGCGTCCGAGGCGCCGAAGGTGGTGGTCATCACCCCGGAGACCAGCCTGCGGTCCAGGGCCCGTGAGCGGTTGAGGTGCGGGGTCAGGGCCCGGGCGGCGGCCAGCAGGTTGGCGGCCTTCTGGTCGGCGGCGTCGCCGGCGGCGGTGAACAGGGGCAGCAGGGCGTTCATGGGGACGGTCCAGATCACCCGCCGCGGAGGGCTCCTCCCTCCAGACCCGACGGGCTCGCCCGTCCGACACCTTCCTCCTCCTTCAGCCGACCGGCTCCAGGCAGCCGGGAACCGCGCACCACGAGGGCGTAGACTTACGCATCGTCGGGTTGGGCCAGTGCGGGCCACTATGGGTTTTTCGCGCCCCGATGGAGATTCCCGATGGCCGAGACAGAGGACAGCGATCTGGTGGAGGCGACCGGACTGGCGATCGCCCTGATCGGCTCATTGCTGGAAGGCCGGGGGCTGCTGCCCAAGGGCGAGTTCAGCCGTCACCTTTCCAACCTGGGCCAAGTCACCGGCGAGACCGACGCCGCCCAGGGCGGGCTGCTGGACCGCTGGGCGGCGATCGCGGCGCAGGTCAGCCGCGCCCTCCACTGACCGCCCAAGGCTACGCTGCAGAACGATAGCCCGGCCGATGCTGGGCTATCGCGTGAGACGATCGAGGGGGACGGTCAGGCGGCGATCGGAACCTCCGCCGCGTCATCCGCGCCCGGTTCGGCGTTGTCGTCGCCGACGGCCTCCGGCTCCGACTCTTCAGCCTCGGCCTCGATCTCGGGGGTCCGATCCCAGGCCAGGGCCGACGGCGCCCACTGCCGTTCGGCAGTGCTCTCGGCGACGAAGGCGACCAGGTCGTCCTTCTTCAACGTCTTCGCCCGGTCGTCCTCGACGCCCATCTCCTCGAGCAGCGCCAGCAGCTGCCTCTTGGAGTGGGCCGCAAGATAGGCGGCGTCCGGGGTCCAGTGGGCCGAGATGTCGGCCCCGCAGAGGGCGGCGATCTCGGCCGCCTCGGCGCGGGCGGCGTGGCGGATCAGCGACGTGCGGGCCTCGCGCAGGTTCAGCGAGACGGCCGTGAGCTCGGCCAGCAGCGCCATCTTCTCCCCGTGAGGCAGGGTCTCCACCCACGGGATCGGGCGCAGACCCGAGGCCTTGTAGGCGGTCCGCCTTGCGTCGAGCCGCTCGCGCACCTCGCCGTCGAGCGCCGGAATCGCCGGCGTCGATCCCCGGCTGTACCGCGTCCCGGAGATCTGCAGGGCGGCGCCGTCGAGACTGCCCGCCGAGTGCAGGGCGAGCTGCTTGAAGAGCTGCGCCACCAGCACCGTCAAGGCCGCGCCCGGATCGTCGGCCAGGTCGCGGATCAGGCCGCGCGTGGCGACGTCGGTGCGGGTCTCGTGGAAGACGTGGCTGGAGCCCTCCACCTCGACATCGGCCTTCGGCACCTCGACGTCGGCCGAGCTGCGGCCGTAGCGGCCGCTCAGCTCGACGTCCCCGTCCTCCTCGTCCTCATCCGCCTCGCCCTCGATCGCCTCCGGAAGCTCATCGGCCGGCAGCGGGACCGCGTAGAAGGTCGCGCCCCAACCGTAGTCGCTGGCCGCCGGCGACAGCATCACCGCGCCGATCTTGTCGCGGCTGAGCGGCGCGCCGGCCGCGGCAGCCATGGCCGAGACCAGTGGCCCGAAGACCGCCGTCGAGTCCTCGCCCTCCGGATCGACGTCCTGCAACTCGGACGAAAGCTGGGTGACGCGGTAGCGGGCGTCGTCCAGGGCATTGGCCTGGGCCTCGGTCAGGTCGGGCCGATAGACGTAGGGCAGGCGGGAGAAGCCGTCGGGCGCCCCGAAGGCGCCGTCCTCGCCGAGATAGACCGTCAGGCCTTCGGCCTTCAGGTGGTCGATCATCGGCTGCACCCGGTCGCGCCAGGCCGCCTGCAGGATCTCTGGATCGAGCACGGCGTCGGGCAGCTCGCCGAACAGGTCCGAGCTCACCCGGCCGCCGGCGGCGAGGTAGCGGTCCATCCCCACGAGGATGAAGCGCGGATCGTCGGCCGTGGCGCGGCCGCCCTCGACGACGGCGCGGATCTGATAGTCCTGGAAGTAGCCGTCGAGCGCCGTCTGGGCGATCTCGGCCTGCTGTTTCTTGTCGGGCAGGCGCGCGAACAGGCGCACCTGCTTTAGGGTCAGCTTGCCCTTGCGCAGGGCGGTCAGCACCGAGGGGTGGACCGCGGCCAGCGCCTCCAGCCGCTTGATCTCGAGCTCGGCGTAGCCCAGGGCCTTGGCGATGGCCGTGGTGTCCATCTTGGCCTTGCGCAGCCGGCCGATGGCCACGATCACGTCGGCGACGTGGACCGGCGCGTGCTCGGTGTTCGGCAGCACGATGGCCGCCGCCTGCTGGGCCTTGGTCTCGGCCAGCTGGCAGTCCACCAGATAGTCGTCGTCGATGTCGCCGCGGTCCTTCAGCACCAGCAGCGCCAGGCGGCGACGGCGGCCGTCGAGGGCGACGAAGGGCTCTTCGCCCTTGCGCCCAGCCCGGACGATCGGGGCGATCACCACGCCGGCGGCGAGGATGGTGTCGGCGAGCTGCGGCACGCCCTCGTCGGCGGGCTCGGCGTAGCGGAGGTTCTCCTTCGCCAGCCCAAGGTCGCCCAGGCGGACCTGGACGCGGGCCATGGTCGAGGGCGCGGCGGCGGATTCGGGAACTTCAGAGGTGACGTCGGTCATCGGGATCAGGCTCCAGCGCCTGGGCGAGGGTCATCCTGCCCCTGGGCGCACCCGCCCGGTCCCTTCCTCCTTCCCCCTTTGGCGCCGGCCCAGCCGCCGCTGATGGTCGGCCCACTCGTTCCAGTCCCCGAACGGCGCCGGAGGCAGGGCGATGCTCGCCTCAACACCGCCCACGCACAGGCGGCCCTGCAGGCGGACGGCTGAGGCCTCGCCGTCCTTGCCCCGGTCGGCGGCGATCAGCACCGACCGAACCCCCTCCGGCGGCGACCAGACCCGAAGGTTTCGGGTGGACAGCAGGGCCCAGCCCGGGAGCCCGAACCGCTCCGTCGCCGACAGGGTGGTGAAGACGCCTTCGCCCACCAGCATCGCCTCGGCCGCCGGATCGAGGCGCACAGCGCAGCCGCCCGGCGCGGGCCCCACGGTCTTGCGCGGCAGGCGCAGGTCGCTCGCCCTCTGGCCGTTGGCGGCTAGATAGGTGACTTCAACCGCGGTGACCTCGCCCGCCGGGTCGTGGATAGCCGCCAGAAGGGCTGGCCGCGCGTAGCCAAGGCCGCGATAAGCGGCGACGGACGCCTCGCTGTTGTGCCGCAGCACCTCCGGGCCCGGGAGCGCGCGGTCGATCCCGCGCAGGCGGCAGTGCCGCTCCGACAGCGTTCCGGAGAGGCTCCGGCCGCCCTCCCAAAGCCGCAGTGCGGCGTCGCGCCGCTCAAGGCGGGAGGCCACGGGCCGCGCCGGCCGTGCGCCCACGGGACGGCCAGGGCCGTCGAGGGGCGCATTGGCGGCGTCGATCAGGTGCTGATCACGCAGGAAGTCGAGCACCGCCTTCCAGTCGCCGTCGCCGAAGGTGTGCACCACAACCCGGTCGTCTTCCAGCAGCAAGGAGACAGACCGGTCCTCGGCGCTGTGGCCGGGGGCGGGGATATTCGCTCTTCGACCCTGGTCGTAGAGGTCGCCGCCCAAGGTCTGGACGATCGTTCGCAGGCTCATCGCTCGGCTCCCTTGGCGGTTGCAGCCCCCGAAACCCTCCCTCCAACCTTTTACCCCAGGAGCGGGCCCGCGCCCAACCGGGGCGGCCGAGCGGCGAACTGGCGTCGTCGCGCATGGAGCGCTGGCGTTTCAGTTATTGCAGTTAGAGGGCCTGTGGCCTATATTCTGCTCTGGAGGTCCGCCATGACAGCTCATGCCCTGCAGTTCATCTCGCTCTCGGGCCCGGATCGCGGCAAGGTTCAAGCGCTGCCGCGCCTCGCCGACGCCGACGTGGTCGAGATGCATGTCCGCTCCAAGCAAGGCGACGATCGGACGGTGACGGTCCCGCAGGCCGCCGTCGCGCTGATCGAGGCGATGCTGGTCTCGCTCTCCCGGGGCGAGCGCGTGGCCGTGCTGTCCGAAGACGCCGAGGTCACGCCGAACGAAGCGGCTACGATCCTGGGGATTTCGCGGCCGCTCGTGGTGCATCGCATGGAGATCGGCGATCTGCCGTTCCGTTATGTCGGCAAGCATCGCCGCGCCCGGCTGACCGATGTGCTGGCGCTGAAGGCGCAGCTCGATCCGCAGCGTGAGGCCTTGCGGGCGCTGGCGGCGGACACAGAGGACCTGGCGGCGACTTATGGGATCTAGCCCGCCGCGCGCGGTCTATGACGCCTGCGTCCTCTACCCCTTCCAGCTCCGCAATCTCCTGGTCCAGCTCGCGGTTGACCGCCTGGTCGAGGCCCGTTGGACCGACGACATCCATGACGAATGGATCCGCAACGTCGTGGCCAACACGCCCGGGCTGACACGCGAGCGGCTTGAAACCACCCGGGCGCTGATGGAGCGCGCCGTCCCACTGGCCCGCGTCACGGGCTTTGAGACGCGCGTCGCCACGATCACCCTGCCAGACCCCGGCGATCGCCATGTGGTCGCCGCGGCGATCGAGGCCGGCGCCGACGTCATCGTCACCTGGAATGTGCGTGACTTCCCGGCCGCCGAGCTGCGCCGGCATGGCCTCCAAAAGGCCACACCCGATGCGTTCCTGACCGAACTGCTCGCGGCCGAGCCGGCGATCGTCGCCGCGAGCGTGGAGCACGCGAGACGGAACCTGAACCTGTCCCGGCTCACAAGGCCCGCCTATCTGGACGGGCTCCAGCGCCAGGGCCTGAAGCGTTTCGTCGCGGCCCTGTCTCCAACCGCCTGACCGTCGCGACCTTCAGCGCCGCGGTCGCCAGTGCTCGAGCCCCAGATAGACGACGATCGGCAAGGCGCCGACCGCCATCCACAGGACCGACCAGCCGAAGGCCAGGTCGCGCACCGTGCTGGCCACCACGCCCGCGATGCTGACCAGCGGCAGCCCCAGGAAGGCGTCCCGCCGCCGCAAGGGCCCTTCACGCTTCCCAGTGAGCCAGGCCCTCACTCGGCGGCGGCCTTCGACGACAGGCCGTCCTGATCGTTCGCGGCCACGACGCGGACGAACTCCGCCAGGGCCCGCCGGACGCTCTCGCGGCGGATGCTGAGGAAGGCTTCGGCCAGCGTGCGGCCGTTCGGTTCGGCCAGCAGGTCCTCGAAGACCTGGCTCCAGGCGTCGGTGTAGGCCTCGCCCTCCGGCGAGGACGGATCGTTAAGACCTTCGTAGAAGAACCCGACCGGGACGCCCAAGACCGTGGCGATCCCATACAGCTTCGACGCGCTGATGCGGTTCGAGCCACGCTCATATTTCTGGATCTGCTGAAAGGTCAGCCCGAGGGCTTCGGCCAGGCTCCCCTGGCTAAGGCCGCGCTGCTTGCGGCGCAAGCGCACGCGTCGGCCGACATGCTCGTCGATCGGGTGGGGGGTCTCGCGCGTCATGCGGGCCTCGTCTCCGGCACGGCCAAGTTGAGCGCGCCCGTGTATCCCCGAGGGGAACGGCGCGCCGAACAACTATCACGCGAGAGTAAGCGAAATACAAACTATCAGTCATGTCACCCAGACTATGGGTCGCTCATCGTCGGGTGCTCAAGGTGTTTGTCTCTGTCCCGCGAATCGCGGGGGAGAGATTGTGAGCCTTCAGAAATCCGTTGGACGCGCTATTCGAGTTCACCGGGAAGGCGCAGGTCTCACGCAGGCGTCGCTGGCCGAGGCGGTCGGGCTGACGGAACAGTATATCGGCGTGATTGAACGCGGCGCCCGGGCGCCGAGCTTCAAAACCCTTGAGTCGCTGGCGAAAGCTCTCAAGACCCCGGTGCGCGACTTCTTTCCCCACCCCTCCGCCGCCGAGGTCGCCGAGGCGGGGCTGGCCGATGTGATCAACCTGCTGCAATCGCGGTCGGCGGACGACCAGAGCCGCGCCTTCAAGGTCCTACAGTCGATGTTCGGCCAGGGGTGAGGCCGACGCCTCGGGCTGCGCGTTTTCCCCAACCCGAAGCCTGTGATAAAGTCACCGCATGTCCCGCCGCACCGTCGCCTCGCACGACATCCGCTCTCCGCGCGACCAGCGTGAGGAAGCCGACATCGCCGATGAGGTGGACCCGCCCGAGCTGACGGCCGCGATCAATCGCGGTCTGGCCGACGCCGCCGCCGGCCGGGTGACGCCGCACGCCCAGGCCAAGGCGTGGCTGCAACGCTGGGGCAAGGGCGACCCGAGCCCGGCGCCGCGCCCCTGGAAGCCGCTTGGCTGAGGTCGTCTGGTCGGACCAGGCGCTTCAAGACCTCGAAGCGATCCACGCCTACATCGCCGCCGACAAACCCCTGGCGGCGGCCGCCTTCGCGCGAACGCTTTACGAGGCGGGCGACAGCCTGCAGCACTTCCCCGGCGCGGTCGGCCCACTCCGAACCGCATCCGCGAGCTCACGGCCGTCTGGCCCTACCGCATCCGCTATAGGTTTGATGAAAATCAGGACCTGGTGACGATTGTCACCATCTGGCACGGCGCGCGCCAGTCGCCCTAGCGGCGGCCGTCAGCGCGGCGCGAAGCCCGCCTCGGCCAGCGCCGAGCGCAGCTGAATCCACGCCTCATAAATCAGATCGGCCTCCTGGCCGTCGCCGGCGTGCCGCCGCGCGGTGTCACGGTCGGCGCGCTTGACGAACTGCGCCAGGGCCTCGGCTTCGTCGGCGCTCAACGTCAGGGGAACGGTCACCGGGTGGGCCATCATCAGTCTCCGTGGCGCCGAGCTTCGGCGGGGAAGGGGAGGCGGTCAAGGCGACGGCCCCCCGGGTCGGGCCGGCCCGGCGCGCGGCCGCCCGCGACGGTCATTGTTCGATCACGCCCTCGATGGGATCCAGCGCCACGCGCGTCACGACAAAGATGTCGATCATGAGCTGTGTCGGATCCGGCTCGCTCCTGGGGTCGGCCATGAAGCGCGTGGTCAGCGCCTCGATGTGCTGCAGGGTCTCCAGCATCGACGCCGCATTGGCCAGGACATCTCGGGCCCGGGCGGCGGCCGCTTGAAACTCGTCGTCGTCGGCGCGCCGGCTCTCCGCCGCCTCGTCGATCTCGCGCACGAGCCGCGCGACCGCGTCTCGCGCCGGCCGAGGATCCAGCATCATCATCAGCGAACCGGTCACCCCCTTCAGCCCTCGCCGGGAATCGCGCTGTGGAACTCGATCTCTCCATTCCGATCGAGGACGATCTCAGCCTGGGTCCGATCGGTCTTTTCCCCCTCTTTGCGCCATTTGCGGTAGGTCATTCGGCCGCTCAGCGCCACGGTGCGCCCCTTCTTGGCATTCCGTTCCAGCATCTCCACCAGGCCCTCGGAGAAGGCCACGACCCGATGCCAGGTCGCGTCATCCACCCACTCCCCGGCGCTGTTGCGATACCCGTCGTTCGTCGCCACTGAGAACGCGGCGACCTTGGTGCCACCGCTGGTATGGCGGATTTCGGCGTCGCTGCCGACGTGCCCGACAAGGGTGATGCGGTTCATGGAGACTCTCCGCGGTTCCAGCCGCCCAACGAATACGTCATTATGTTTTCTCGCGCCAGAAGGTAATGATCTTTACGCCACGCCGCGCGCTGGGTAGGACTAGGCGCTGATGGGGATGGAGTCCCCCGAAACTGCCTGACAAGGCTGATGACTCCTACCGCAACGAAACTGCGGTAGGAGTGCGCCCGGCGCCTGCCGCTTCGCAGGAGCCACCATGTCTTTCGCAACCTGTCTCTGGATCATGATCGGCGGCGCCCTCGGCACGCTCGCCCGCTACCTCGTGTCCGTCCTCGCCCTGCCGTTCAGCGGCCAACTCCCGGTCGGAACGATCTTCATCAACGTCACCGGCTCGTTCGTCATCGGCCTGTTCGGTACGCTGACCCTCGCCAGCGGCCGCTACCCGGTCTCAGAAGATCTTCGGCTGTTCGTCATGATCGGCCTGTGCGGAGGCTACACCACTTTTTCCTCCTTCAGCCTTCAGACCCTCGACCTGTTGAGGACGGGCGCCGCCGGCCGGGCGGCGGCCAACGTCGGCGTCTCGGTGATTCTGTGCATCGCCGCCGTAGCGGCCGGCCATCTGATCGCGGCTCATTTCAACGGCGGCGCACGACAAATCGCCCAGACGGCCGTCGAGGAAGAAGCCTCCTAAGGCGGGCGGTTCCTAATACCCGATAGCCTATGTTGTGGCGGGGAACCGAACAAAGGGTGCAGGGCTGGAGGTCGAAGACGCCGCCTACGTCATTGAACAAATGCGAAAATTCTTCTTCCACGTCCATTGGGGGAAGTTCGAGCCGGATCACGAGGGGACCGAGCTTCCGGATGAGACCGCCGCCATGCTGGCGGCAGCGCAGTTCGCCGGCGAGCTCCTCCGCGACGGACCTCGACATCTGCTCACGCGAACCGAAATGCGCGTCGAAGTGACTGACGGCGCGCAGCCCTTTTTCGTCGTTCGTCGTATGGGCGAGGCGCGCGATCCCCAGCCGCGAGCGAACGATCTCTAGCCCCGGGCCCGGGAGGACAGCTCCTGGCGACAAGGTCGCGCTTGGACCTCCGGAAGCCGTTACCGCACGCCGCTTCGCGCCGTCGCCAGCGCATGCTGCAGGATCGGCCCTAGCGCATCGACCGAATAGGGCTTCTGCACAAGCTCGAACCCATCCGTGCCCTCCTGGGCGAGGGTCTGGCTGTAGCCCGAGGTCAGGACAACCGGCAGATCGGGGCGGTCCTTTCGGATCAGCCGCGCCATCTCCAGGCCGTTCATACCGGGCATGACCACGTCGCTGAACACCAGGTCGAACCGCTCGCCCTCATCGGCGAGGATCGCCAGGGCGGCCGCGGCGTTCGGCGCCCAGGTCGTCCGGTAGCCGAGTTCGCCCAGGGTCTCGGTCGCGAATTGGCCGACGACGCTGTTATCCTCGACGACCAAGATGCGCGCGTCCGGCCGCCGCGGGTCGGCTGGGGGCGGGCCGACCTCCACGGGGCCATCCGGGCCGGCGACGTGCTGCGGCAGATAGACGAAGAACGTCGCGCCGGCGCCGGGCCGGCTGAGGACGTCGATCTCGCCGCCCGATTGCTTGGCGAAGCCCATGACTTGGCTCAGGCCGAGGCCTGTGCCCAGGCCGGCCGGCTTCGTGGTGAAAAACGGCTCGAAGATCTTGCCGATGACCTCGGGCTCGATGCCGGTACCCGTGTCGCGAACCGAAATGCTGATGAAATCGCCCGGCGCGGCCGCGTGGCCTCGCACCGCGGGAAGGCCAACGCGCGCTTCCGCCTTGATGCGGAGATGGCCTTCGCCGCCCATGGCGTCGCGGGCGTTGATGGCGAGGTTTACCAGCGCCGTCTCGAACTGCGCCCGGTCGGCCCGGATTGCGCAAGGCGGGTCGCAGGGCTCGTGCTCGATGGTGATGCGGCTCCCCAGCAAGGGTTTGAGCAGGCCGATGACGGTGACGAGGGAGTCGCCGACATCGAACACCTCCGGGGACAAGGGCTGCCGCCGCGCGAACGCCAGGAGCTGCTTGGTCAGGGCCGCGGCCCGATCCGCCGTCTCGATGATGGCGGTGACGTAGCGCTGGCGGCGCGCCTCGGCCAAGTCCGGCTTGCGCAGGAAATCGGCGGACGAGCGGATGACGGTCAGCAGGTTGTTGAAGTCGTGCGCGACGCCGCCGGTTAGCTGGCCGATCGCCTCGACCTTCTGGCTCTGGTGGAGGGCGGCCTCGCTTTCCGAGAGGGCCGATTGGGTCTCTCGCAGCTTCTGCGTCTTCATCAGCCGGTCGATAGCGGCCCCCAGCAGGTTGGCGTAGCCCTGCAGGAAGCTGATCTCGCGTTCGCCGAAATCGTGCGGCGCCCGGCTGTCGACCTGCAGGATGCCGTAGGCGCTGCCGTCAGGTCGGCCAATGACGACATTGGCCAGCGCTTTGACCCCATGGGCCTTGATGAAGTCGGCGTAGCGGAAGCGCTCCTCCCGCTCGATGTCGTTCGAAATCACCGGCTCGCCCGTCGCCAGGGCATAGCCTTCCGACGACCCGCGTTCGGCCTTCAGGATCTTCTGCCCGACGATGTCGTCGTCCCATCCGACGCCCGCCTTGACCAGCAGGGTCTTCCCGTCGGGTTGGAGTTCCATCACCTTGGCGAGGTCAGTGCCCATCGCCCCGCAAGGCGGCAGGCTTCAGTCAGAATCTCGCCCAGGCTGTCAGACTTCAGCGCCAGTTCGCCGAAGCGGGCGATCACCTCGCGTTGCTGTAAGAGCAGGGCCTCCGCACTATTGGCTGTCATAAGTCGTCCGAGGGCGCCGCACCGGCGGGATACAGAGAATCTCGAACGCTTCAGGCGCCCTGAAGTTCGGCGCTCGCGCCTAGACTTTGGGGCCCGGGCGGTTGGCGCCGACGCCGCTCAATACGTCGCGGACCTTCTGAGCCAGCTTCTCGGTCGTGAACGGCTTCTGCAGGAAGGCCACGCCGGCGTCGAGGACGCCGTTGTGAATCACGGCGTTACGCGAATAGCCGGTCATGAACAGCACCTTGAGGTCAGGCTGGACCTCCAGGGCGCGATCGGCGAACACCCGGCCGGTCATGCCGGGCATGATGATGTCGGTCACCAGCAGATCGACGCGCGGCTGCACTTCCAACTTCCGCAAGCCCTCATCGCCGGACGCCGCGTGGACGACCGTGTACCCGAGCTCGCGCAACACATCGACGGTGACGGTCCGGACCTTCTCGTCGTCTTCGACGACGAGGATGATCTCATGGTCGCGCGCGCGGGGCGGGGCAGGGCGCTCTGGCGCGGCCGCTTCCTCCGCCGTCTCGCCGGACCAGCGCGGCAGGTAGATTTTGACGGTCGTGCCCTGACCGACCTCAGAATAGATCTTGATGTGTCCGCCGGTCTGCTTGACGAAGCCGAAGACCTGGCTGAGCCCCAGGCCGGTCCCGGCCCCGACGCCCTTGGTCGTATAGAAGGGCTCGAACGCCCGCTCGACCACCTCGGGCGTCATTCCGGCCCCCGTGTCGGTGACGCAGATGACCACATACTGGCCGACAGTCACCTCCACGTGGCCGTCCGCATAGTCCTCATCGAGAAAGGTGTTCGACGTCTCGATCGTCAGCTTGCCGCCGTCCGGCATGGCGTCCCGGGCGTTGACGCACAGGTTCAGGATGGCGCTTTCTAGCTGAATACGGTCCGCGTTCACGCGCCAGATGCCGCCTGCTAGCACGGTTTCGACCCGCACCTGTTCCCCCAGAGTGCGGCGGAGCAGCTCCGACATGCCGCCGACCAAGCGATTGGGATCGAGCGGGGTCGGCGCCAGCGCCTGCTGGCGCGAGAAGGCCATCAGCCGCGCCGTGAGGTCGGCGGCGCGCCCGGCGCCCTCCAGCGCGTTGGCGATGCAGGTTTCGGTGCGCTCTGGATCGGAATGCAGTCGCCGGCGGGCCAGCTCCAGGCTGCCGATCACGACCGACAGCATGTTGTTGAAGTCGTGGGCGATGCCGCCGGTGAGCTGGCCGACCGCCTCCATCTTCTGCATCTGCCGCACTTGGCCTTCGGCCCGCGACCGCGCCTGCGCCTCGGTCGTGAGCTCGGCGTTGGCCGCGGCCAAGGCGTCGCGGCTCGTGCGCAGCAGTTCATAGCGCCGGCGGGAATCGGAGACGGCATATTGGGTGAGGCCCAGCAACCCCAGAAACCCAAGGATCAACACGATACGCAGACCCCAGCGCGTCGTGGCGAGTTCCGCCTGCCGCCTGGCCAGTAGCCGTTCCTCCTCGGCCCGCATGATCCGGATCTGGCGGCCGATCTCGGCCATCACCGCCTTGCCGCGCCCTTCCGCGATGTAAGCCTGGGCGGGACCGAACCCCTGCTGCCGCCGCAGATCCAGGCCCCTCGCCAAGCTTGTCAGGCGCTGATCGATGAGCGGCCGCAGGCGCGAGAGGGCGGCGACCTGCAGCGCGTTGTCGGTCACCTCCACGCCCAAGCGGTCGAGTTCGCCGGGTAGCCCCTGGACGGCGGCCGTGTAGGGGGCGAGATAACTTTCGTCGCCCGTGATCACGAACGCCCGCTGCCCGGCCTGTGCGGCCTCCAGGCCCGCCGTCAGGTTGGCCAAGTGGTTCTCGACCTCCAACGTGTGCCGCACCCAGCGCTGATTGCGATCCTGGCCGAAGGAAAGCCCGATCGCCGCGACGATCGTCACCGCGAGAATGGCGAAGCCGACCGCCAGGCGCGTTGAGGACTGCGTCGCGTACTTGAGCATTGGGCGCTGGACCTGCGCGGTGAAGGCTGATCTGCGTTTTCTACTTCAAGCGCTCAGCGAAGACGAGATCGCAACCGGAGCCTGCCGGGTAGACTGTGGAAAATCTCCGCGCAACGCCGGAAAGCCGCTACCCCGCAGATGACCTTCGTACTGTGGCTCAGGGACGGGAGTAGAGGTGAGTGGAGATCGACTGACGGAACCCTGGCCTCAAGCGAAGAGGATTTTGTCGATGGTCACGGGCGTTTGGCGGATCCGTTTTCCGGTGGCGTGAAAGACCGCGTTGGCGATCGCGGCGGGGACGCCGACGATGCCGATCTCGCCGACGCCCTTGACACCTAGGTGTAGGGACGCGCAATAGTGAACGGCTCGACGCGAGATTCATGACGCCTTTCGACGCACATTAGCTGAGACGTTCGCCGCTCCGGGGCGCACATTGTGTGAGACTGAGATCACAATGATTGAGACC
>JBFMGV010000089.1:0-54592 GCA_040752615.1 Pseudomonadota bacterium
GGCGAGGCCTCGGCTGCCCACAGCGGCGTTGCCGACGCCGCCGCGACGGCGGCCGGCGTCATCAGCAACAGGTCTCGGCGGCTGTGGCCCCGTGCCGCCGGTAAGCGATACTTCATTGCGTCCCGTGTTTCCGGCGCTCCCCGGCGCCGATCCCGTTGCCCGCCGAAGCGGCGAAAACATGGCCTAGGGCCAGGAGTCGCCCCAATCCAGTCGTCTTGCCGCAGCGAATGACACCTTGTCCCGACGTGGAACAAGGCCGTGCTCGATGCCCTCAACGCGGCAGAGTTTCAGTTCGATCCCGGGCTTGGTCATACGCGGGCGGGTCAGGACGCGGGATGCGGCGGCCGCCAACCCGACGTGAGGGCGAGCCGCGACGACATAGGCGTACTTCTCGTCCTCGAACGGGGCGTCGGCGCCCTTGGCGAGGCGGTGGTCGCGGGAGCGCGGCAGGCGGACGCTGAAGTGGCACCAGTCCGGCGCCACGATCGGGCACGTGGCGTCGTGCGGGCAGGGCGCGGCGATACGGGCGTCGGCGGCGATCAGCGCCGCGCGGGCGGCGCGCAACCGCTCGAATCCGGCGGGCGTGCCGGGCTCCACCAGGATCAGCATGCTCTCGGCCGCGGCCCAGAGGTCCAGAACTACCTTCGTCTGCGCGGCCGGCGCGATCTCGGCCAGGGCGTAGCTTGCGATCACCAGTTCGGCCGTCGGGAAATCGCCGGCGGTCAGGTCGCCGCGCCGTGCTTCCGCGTCCAGCTGACCTTCCGCCAGCCTCTGGGCCAGGGCCAGAAATGGCGGGCTGGCGTCGAACCAGTCGATCCGTCGCAGTGACGGCCAGGCCTCGCGGGCCGCCCAGCTCCCGGTCCCGGGGCCGCAGCCCGCGTCGAGCAGGGACGCCGGCGCGAAGTCGGGCGCCGCGCGCGCGGCCTCCTCGAACGCGACCGCACAGGCCGCGTAGGTGGCGGGCAGGCGGGTCAGGGCATAGGCCAGGGCGTCGCTCGCGCCCTTGATGGCGGTCGAGGAGCCCGCGCCGCCGCGATAGGCGGCCGTGGTCGCCGCGCTGCGCTGGGCCAGGTCGCGCCGCGAGGCGCCTGCGAGCTCCCGCTCCAGCGCCGCGCGCAGCGGCGACGGGAGCTCGACCGACGTCAGGACAGCGCCTCGGCGCGCATCTTGGCGAGGTAGCCGGCGACGTTGGCGTCGGCGAGGCCCGCAGTGTCGCCCGGCTCGCCCGTCTGGGCGATACGATGCAGCACCGGGCGCACGACCTCGCCGGCCGGGGTCTTGGGCAGCGGGCCGAAGATCACCACCGCGGGCACGGCGTGCTCACCGACCTCGCGGCGCATGAACCCCTTCAGGTCGGCCGCGAGGACGTCCGAGGCCATGATGTCGGGGTCCGGGGTGACGAAGGCCCAGAGGGCCTCGGGCTGGCCATCGATCGACGCGCCGATCACCGAGACCTCGGACACGGCGTGATGCTCGCGCAGGGCCTTCTCCAGCTCACTGCACGATTGGCGGCGGCCGGCCACATGGACCTCGTCGTCGCTGCGGCCGGCGCGGTTCTTCACCAGATCGTCGACCACCGAGGGATCGGCCAGGGTGGAGGTGTCGCCCAGGTTGCCCAGGTCGTCCTCGGCGATTTTGCGCAGGATGCGGCGCATGATCTTGCCCGAGCGGGTCTTGGGCAGGCCCGGCGCGAACTGGATCACGTCGGGCGCGGCGAACGGGCCGATCTCGTGGCGCACGTGGCCGCGCAGGTCGGCCTTGAGCGCGTCGTTGGCGTCGATCCCGACCTTGAGGGTCACATAGCAGTAGATGCCCTGACCCTTGATGTCGTGCGGATAGCCGACGACCGCGGCCTCGGCGACGGCCGGGTGGCCGACCAGGGCGCTCTCGATCTCGGCCGTGCCCAGGCGGTGGCCCGAGACGTTGATCACGTCATCCACGCGGCCGGTGATCCAGTAGTAGCCGTCCTCGTCGCGGCGGGCTCCGTCGCCGGTGAAGTACTTGCCGGGATAGGTCGAGAAGTAGGTGTCGATGAAGCGCTGATGGTCGCCGTAGACCGTGCGCATCTGGCCGGGCCAGCTGTCGGTGATGCAGAGATTGCCGTTGATGGCGCCGTCCAGCACCAGGCCCTCGGCGTCGACGAGCTGCGGCTTTACGCCGGGCAGCGGCTGGGCGCACGACCCGGGCTTCAGGGCATGGGCGCCGGGCAGCGGGGTCATCAGGCAGGCCCCGGTCTCGGTCTGCCACCAGGTGTCGACGATCGGGCAACGGCCCTCACCCACCACGCGGTGGTACCAGAGCCAGGCCTCGGGATTGATCGGCTCGCCCACCGTGCCCAGCAGACGGATCGACTTGCGGCTGGTGCGCAGCACCGGCAGGTCGCCCTCGCGCATCAGCGCCCGCAGCGCCGTGGGGGCGGTGTAGAAGATCTCGACCTTGTGCTTGTCGCACACGTCCCAGAACCGCGAGTTGTTCGGGAAGTTGGGCACACCCTCGAACATCAGGCTGGTCGCGCCGTTCGCCAGTGGGCCGTAGACCACATAGCTGTGGCCCGTGACCCAGCCCACGTCGGCCGTGCACCAGAACACCTCGCCGGGGCGATAGTCGAACACCACCTCATGCGTCCACGACGCCCAGGCCAGGTAGCCGGCGGTGGTGTGCAGCACGCCCTTGGGCTTTCCGGTCGAGCCCGAGGTATAGAGGATGAACAGCGGGTCCTCCGCGCCCATCGGCTCGGCGGGGCAGTCGTCCGGGACCGTCTTCTTGAGGTCCGAGAAGTAGGCGTCGCGCCCCTCGGTCATCGGCACGTCGCCGCCGGTGCGCTTGACGACGATCACGTCGGTGACGCCCGGGCACGACTGCAGCGCCTCATCGACGTTCAGCTTCAACGGCACGATCCTGCCGCCGCGAAGACCCTCGTCGGCGGTGATCACGACCTTGGAATCGCAGTCCTGGATGCGGCCGGCCAGGCTGTCGGGCGAGAAGCCGCCGAACACCACCGAGTGGACCGCGCCGATCCGGGCGCATGCCAGCATCGAGGCCGCGGCCGCCGGGATCATCGGCAGGTAGATGGTGACCCGGTCGCCCTTCTTGACGCCCTTGGACTTCAGCACATTGGCCCAGCGGCAGACGTCGGCGTGCAGCTGGCGGTAGGTCAGGGCGTCATAGGTCTGGCCGTCGTCGCTCTCCCAGATGATGGCGGTCTGGTCGCCGCGCGTCTCCAGGTGTCGGTCCAGGCAGTTGGCGGCGACGTTCAGGACGCCGTCGCCGTACCAGTTGATACGGAAGTCGGCCTTGTCGAACGAGACGTCCTTCACCTGGGTGAAGGGTTTGATCCAGTCCAGGCGCTCGCCGATCCGGGTCCAGTAGCCGTCGGGATCTTCCTCGACCTGTCTGACCGCGGCGGCATAGGCCGAAGCGTTCATGTGGGCCTTGTCCGCCCACTCCTGCGGGACGGGGAAAACCTCGGTGTCGGACACGCTCACCTCCGGATCGAATTGCCGCTTCGCAGTATCCGCACAGCCCAGCCGGCGCAACACGCCGCACCGTCAGGGGCTTGCGGCGACTCAAACACCCGGGGATTTTCGACGAATGCGTCGGAAGTTGCTCATCCTCGCCGTCCTGGCCCTCCCGCTCGCCGGCTGCGGCGGCGTCGCGCCGAAGGGCGCGGCCGAGACCGCAAGCCGCCTGCTGGCCGCCGCGATGGTCAACGACCGGGTCGCCTTCGAAGCCGAGATCGACCGCGCCGCACTGCGCGACGACATGCGCCGGCAAGTGATCGCCATGGCCCGCACCAAGTCGCTGGACGTTGAGGGTGGTCCGTCCGAGTTCGCCCTGGACCGCATGATCAGCCCCGACGCGATCCGGCTGGTCGACGGCAAGGGCCAGCGCCTGACCGAGGCGCCCGAGGCCGGCGAGGTGCGGGGCATGCTGAAGCCCGTGGACGACACCCACGTCTGCCTGCGCCAGGGCGACGCCGACTGCCTGCTGACCTTCGGCAAGGGCAAGGCCGGCTGGCGGCTCGTGGGCATGAAGGCCCGTGACATGACGATCCAGGTCGCCGCCGTCGACTGACCTCCGCCCGCCTCGCCGAGCCGTCTTCGCCTCCGACACTGACCGACAGTTTCGATTTACTGTCGTCGGCGGGCGGTCCTATGCAGGGGAAACGCCGAACACGGCGCCCCCGCTTCCAGGACATCGTCCGCATGCTGCTGCACCTCTCCACCTGGGCCGAGATCGAAGGCTTCCTGGCGCGTTCGAAGACGGTGGTGATCCCCATCGGCTCGAACGAGCAGCACGGGCCCACGGGTCTACTCGGCACCGACTGGCTGTGCCCCGAGATCATCGCCCACGAGGCCGACAGGACGGGCGACATCCTCGTGGCTCCGACGTTCAACATCGGCATGGCCCAGCATCACCTGGACTTCCCGGGCACGATCGCCCTGCGTCCCTCGACGTTCATGCTGGCGATCGGCGACTGGTGTCGCAGCCTGGCGCATGCCGGCTTCACGAACCTGTTCTTCCTCAACGGCCACGGCGGAAACGTCGCCACCATCGAGGCGGCGTTCTCGGAGCTCTACGCCGAGGCCAGCTACGCCGGCCGCCAGCGCGGCTTCGCCTGCAAGCTGAAGAACTGGTGGGACCTGCGGGGCGTCAACGCCCTCGCCAACCAGCAATTCCCGGTGGGTCACGGCAGCCACGCCACGCCCTCCGAGATCGCGGTCACCCAGTGGGCCTATCCGGACTCCATCAAGACCGCGAACTACGCCCCGCAGATCGCTCCGACCGGCCCGATCCGCGAGGCCCAGGACTTCCGGGCCCGCTACGCCGACGGCCGCATGGGCTCCGACCCCGGCCTCGCCACCCCAGAGAAGGGCGGCGAACTGGTCAAGCTGGCCGCCAAGTCGCTGTTGGAAGAAGTGAAGCAGTTCGACGCCGAGCGGGTCTGAGCGTCAGGCCACGAACACCTCGCCGCCCCGCACCTCAACGGGCCAGGAGATCAGGCGGTCGCCGTGACAGGGGCCGGCGACGCAGAGACCGTCCAGCGTGAACAGCGCCCCGTGACCGGCGCAGAGGATGTGCTGCTTGTCCCGCGTCAGGTAGCGGTCGTCCATCGGGGCCAGCGGCCAGCCGGCATGGGGACACGAGTCCACGTAGCCGGTCGCCGTCTCTCCCCGCCGCAGGACGAAGGCCGCGAACATGCGGTCGCCCTGCTTGAAGCGGAAGCTCTTGCCGCCGGGGTCGGCGATGTCGGCCAGGGCGCAGAGCCGATGGCCCGGCGCGGGCCGGGCCGGGTTCGTCGGGTCAGAGCTGGCCAATCGAGGCCTTGAACGATTTGACGTCGACGCTCCGCCACAGGCCGGCCAGGGTGTAGGGGTCGCCGGCGTTGAAGGCCTCGGCCGCCGCCTTGTCGGCCACGTCGAGGATCAGCAGGGAGCCCGCCATCTCGCCGGCGTCGTCCAGCAGCGGACCGGCCAGCTTCACCTGGTCCAGGCGTTCGCGCACATAGGCCAGGTGCGCCTCGCGGGCGCCCAGGCGGACCTGCAGGGCGTCGGCCTTGTCCAGGCAGTGCAGGGCGAAAAGCGGCATTCAGTTCTCCTCACGCAGCGGCCGGGACAGCAGGCCGCGGATGGCGTCGTCCACCCCGACCTCGCCGGCCAGGATCGCGGCCACGGCTTCGCAGATCGGAGCCTCCACGCCAAGCTTGCGGGCCAGCGCGCGGACGCCCGGCGCGGACGCGACGCCCTCGGCCACCGTCAGCTTGCCCGACAGCGCCTGCTCCAGCGTCTGGCCGCCGCCGAGGGCCAGACCCACGCTCATGTTGCGCGACTGTGGGCTTGAGCAGGTGAGCACGAGGTCGCCCAGACCGCAGAGGCCGGCCACGGTCTCGGCCTCGCCACCCAGGGCCACGGCCAGTCGGGTCAACTCCGCGAAGCCACGGGTGATGAGGGCGGCGTGCGCAGAGCGGCCCAGCGCTCGGCCCTCGACGATGCCGCAGGCGATGGCCAGGACGTTCTTCACCGCTCCGCCGGCCTCGGCGCCGATGAGGTCGCTGGCGAAGTAGGGGCGGAAGGCCGGGGTCGCGATCGCCTCGCCGATCGCCTCGGCGCACCCCGGGTCGGGGCAGGCCAGCGTGACGGCGGTCGGCAGGCCCCGGGCCACCTCGCCGGCGAAGCTGGGGCCCGACAGCACGGAGGGCGCCGCCTGGGGGACGGTCTCGGCCAGCACCTCGGTCATCAGCTTGAGCGAACCCTGCTCGATGCCCTTGGAGCAGAGCACCACCGGCAGGCCCTCGCCTGCGTGCGGGGCGAAGGCGCTCAGGGTGGCGCGCATGTGCTGGGCCGGCGGGACGGCGAGGATCAGGTCCATCCCGGCGAGATCGGCGAGGTCCGCGGTGGCGCGCAGCCCCGGGTCCAGCGCCACGCCGGCCAGGAAGATGGTATTCTCGTGCCGCCCGTTGATGGCTTCGACCACCTCCGGCTCGCGAGCCCAGAGGATCACGTCGCGGCCCGCCCGCGCGCAGACCTGCGCCAGGGCCGTGCCCCAGGCGCCGCCACCGATGACACCCACGCGGTTCATCATGCCTTGGCTCCCTTGCGTCCGGCCTTGTGGGTTGGCGAGGCGGCGGCAGCGGCCTCGTCCAGCGGCCAGCGCGGCCGGGCCACGGCGTCCAGCGGATCGGACTGACCCAGCGCCAGCCGTTCGGCGCCGGCCAGCGCGATCATGGCGGCGTTGTCGGTGCAGTAGGCGAGCGGCGGGGCCGCGAAGCTGAAGCCGTTCTTTTGCGCGGTGGCCTGCAGCCGCGCGCGAACGGCGCGGTTGGCCGCCACGCCGCCGGCCACCACGAAGCGCAGGCCCGCCTTGGCGTGTTCGCCGGCATAGGCCTTCATGGCGCGGTCCGACTTCTCCGCGAGCTGGCCGGCGATGGCCTCCTGCACGGCGGCAGCCAGGTTCTTCCGGTCGGCTTCGTGGGTGACGCCCTCGGCCAGGCGCGCGGCGGCGGTCTTGAGGCCCGAGAACGAGAAGTCGCAGTCCTTGCGGCCCAGCAGCATGCGCGGCAGCTCGAACGCCGTGGGATCGCCGCCCTCGGCCAGCCGCTCCAGTTCGGGGCCGCCGGGATAGGGCAGGCCCATCGCCTTGGCGATCTTGTCGAAGGCCTCGCCGGCCGCGTCGTCGATGGTGGAGCCCAGGCGGCGGCAGGCGCCCACGCCCTCGGCGCTGAGCAGCTGGCAGTGCCCGCCCGAGACCAGCAGGAGCAGGAAGGGATAGGCGATGTCGGCGCCCAGCCGGGCCGAGACCGCGTGGCCCTCCAGGTGGTTCACCGCCACCAGCGGCAGGCTCCGCGCCAGGGCCACCGCCTTGCCGAACGACAGGCCCACCATCACCCCGCCGACCAGGCCGGGGCCGGCCGTGGCCGCCACCCCGGTGATCTCGCCGAAGCCGAGGCCGGCTTCCTTCAGAGCGCTTTCGGCGATCGCCTCGATGCTCTCCACATGGGCGCGGGCGGCGATCTCGGGCACCACGCCGCCGAAGGGCGCGTGGGCGGCGATCTGGCTGCCCACCACGGACGACAGAACCTCGACACGGCCGTCCGCGTGCCGGCGCACCACGGCGGCGGCGGTTTCGTCGCAGCTGGTTTCGAGGCCGAGGACGGTGTCGGGGGCGGGGTGGGGCGTGGTCATCCGGTTGCCGGGGCTGGCCCGCTCCTGTAGCAGGCCGCACGTAACTGTTGTCCGAGGTAGACTGCCGACCGTGCCCACGCAACCACCCGTCCGGATCGGCGCCCGGGGCTCGAAGCTGAGCCTGGCGCAGGCCGGCCACATGCAGCGCCGTATCGCCGCCGCCCTCGGGGCGGACCCCAACAACGCCGCGGAGGTGGAGAAGGTCGCGCCCCTGATCGTCATCACCACGACGGGCGATCGGGTGCAGGACCGTCGTCTGCTGGAGATCGGCGGCAAGGGGCTCTTCACGAAGGAGATCGAGGAGGCCCTGCTGGCCGGCGAGATCGACTGCGCGATCCACTCCATGAAGGACGTGCCCGCCGTGCTGCCCGACGGGCTCTGCATCGCCGCGATCCCCGAACGGGAAGACCCGCGCGACGCCTTCCTGAGCCGCGACGTCGAGACGCTCGAGGACCTGCCCCAGGGCGCGAAGCTGGGCACCGCCAGCCTGCGCCGGCAGGCCCAATCGCTGCATCGCCGTCCGGACCTGGACGTCCAGATGCTGCGCGGCAATGTCGACACCCGCCTCGCCAAGCTGGAAGCCGGCGAGGCGGACGCCATCCTGCTGGCCTATGCTGGCCTGCGTCGCCTGGGCCTGGGCCACCTGCCCAAGAGCCTGATCGATCCGCGCGCCGTCCCGCCGGCGCCGGGCCAGGGCGCCCTGGCCATCGAGACCCGCGAGGCCGACCGCGACCTGCCGTGGGTGAAGAGCCTGCGCTGCGACACCACCACCCTCTGCGTCACCGCCGAACGGGGCGCCATGGCGGCGCTGGAGGCCTCGTGCCGCACGCCGATCGGCGCGCACGCGTGGCTGGAGGGCGGCGAGCTGCACCTGATCGTCGAGGCCCTGTCGCCCGGCGGCACGGAGCGGTTCCGCCACCAGGGCGCATCCGAGCTGGCGCAGATGGCCGACCAACTGGCCTCCGCGCGCGAGCTGGGCCTGTCCCTGGGCCAGGCGATCCGCGACGAGGCGGGCGACGCGATCGTTCTCTAGTGTCGCTTTACAGCGACGCCTGTTCAGCCGATTGGGCGGGGGACAGCGACGGCCGTTGAACAACGTTGCGGCGAGGCTCATCGTCGTTGTCGAACGCTAAACAGGTCGGGTGACAGGATTCGCCGCATGGCGAGCCGCAGGCAGAGAATCTGGATCACCCGCGCCCAGCCGGGTGCGGACGTGACGGCCGAGCGCGTACGGGCGCTGGGGCACGATGCCGTCGTGGCGCCGCTGCTGGCAGTGCGCGTCCTGCCCGATGTCCAGGTCGACCTCGCCGGCGTTGCGGCCCTGGCCTTCACCTCCGCCAACGGCGTGAGGGCCTTCGCCGACGCTAGCGGCGAGCGGGGGCTGAAGGTGTTCGCGGTCGGCGCCGCGACGGCCCAGGCGGCGCGGTCGGCCGGCTTCAAGTCGGTGCTCTCGGCCGACGGCGACGTCGAGGCGCTGGCCGAGGGCATCGCCTCGCGGCGCAGCGAGCTGCGGGGGGCCGTGCTGCACCCAGGCGCGGCCGAGCCCGCGGGCGACCTGGCCGGCGTGCTGGAGCGCCAGGGCGTCGAGGCCCGACGCCTGATCCTCTACGAGACGGCGCCGGTCGAGGACATCGACACCGTCGGCCTGATCCACAGCGACGCGGTGCTGCTCCATTCGCCGCGCGCCGCCCAGGTGCTGGCGAAGCTGCTCAAGGATCATCCGGCCCCCGACTTGCGGGCCCTGGGCCTGTCGAAGGCGGTGATCAAGCCGCTGGCGCGCACGCGCATGGCGGCCAAGACCTTTCCGCCCTTCCCGCTGGAGGCGGCCCTGCTCAACCTCATCGATCGGCAGCCGTGACCATGACCGCGCCGCAGCCCGACCTTCCCCGCGATCCCGCCGCCTACCGACCCCGCCGCGCCGTGGGCCTCATCGGGGCGGCGGCGTTCGGGATCCTCTGTGTGCTCGCCGGCGCCGGCGCGGCGGTCTACGCGCCCCGATGGCTGCCCGCGCGGGGCGAACCGGCGCAGCCGGCGGCCCCCGCCGTGGCGGCGCAACCCGCACCGGTCGCCATCGCGGCGCCGCCAGCCGCCCCGGCGATCGACGAGGTCGCGGCCCTCAAGGCGCGGATCGCCACGCTGGAGAGCCAGGGCGCCCGATCCACCGAGGCCGCCGCCGCGGCGCTGGCCGTCGCCCAGCTGGTCGACGCCACGCGCAGCTCCCGGCCCTTTGCTCGTGAACTCGCCGCCCTGCGCGCCGCCGCGCCAGGTCTTCCCGAGCTGGCCGCCCTGGGCCGCCTGGCCGAGACGGGCGCGCCCAGTCGCACGGCCCTGGCCGCCAGCTTCGACGAATACGCCACCCTGGCGGTGCGCAAGGCGCGCAAGCCGCCCGAGGGGTCCGATGTCGGCCAGCGGCTGGCCTACACCTTCAGCAAGGCGGTCACGGTGCGCCGGGTGGACGACCTGTCCGGCGCGACCCCCGACGCGATGATCGCCCGCGCCGAGCGCGCCCTGGGAGAAGGCGAGGTGATCGCCGCGCTCAAGGCGCTGGACGGTTTGCCGCCGCCGGCCCAGGCGGCCCTCGCGCCTTGGCGCGCCGGGGCCGAACGCCGGGCCGAGATCGACCGCGAGGTCGCCGCCCTGCGCCTGCGCGCCATCCGTGACCTGCAGCCCGCCGAGGCCGCCCCGCAAGGACCCGCCGCATGATCCGAGCCGGCGTCGTCCTGATCCTCCTGGCGGCCATCGCCGTCGGCGCCCTGGCGCTGGCGGACGAGCCCGGCCGCGCCACAGTCATCTGGCTGGGCTGGCGCGCCGATGCGTCGGCCGCCGCCGCCGTGCTGTTGGCGCTCACCTTCGGTCTGCTCGCGGCCGTGATCTGGCGCACGATCCTCTGGGTGCTGGATGCACCGCGCCGCGCCGAGCGCGCGCGGACCGAGGCGCGCCGCCGCCAGGCGAACGAGGTTCTGACCCGAGGCTTCCTCGCCGTGGCGGCGGGTGACGGGTCTGAGGCGCTGCGCCTGTCGAAGAAGGCCGCCGAGCTGGCCGCCGACGCGCCGGGCCTGGTCCGGGTGCTGGCCGCCCAGGCCGCCGAGGCGGCGGGCGACACGGTCCAGGCCAAGGCCGCCTACACCGCGATGCTGGGCTTCCCCGAGATGCGCCTGGCCGGCCACAAGGGCCTGATGCAGCTGGCCCTGGCTCAAGGGGCGCGCGAGACGGCGCTGCGCCACGCCCAGGAAGCCTATGGCGAGGCGCGCAGCGCCCGCTGGGCCTGGCGGGCGATCCTGGAGTCGCGATTGGAAGTCGCCGACTGGGAAGGCGGGCTAGCCCTCGTGAAGAGCGCCCAGGACCGCAAGATCGTCCCGCCGATCGTCGCCGAGCGGGCCCGCGCGGCCCTGCTTGCGGCTTCCGCGGCCCAGTTGGAGCACGCGCCCGAGCCCAAGGCGCGCCACGTCGCCCTGGACCATGCCGTGGAGGCGGCGCGTCTGCAGCCGGGATTCGCGCCGGGCGTGGTGATGGCCGCGCGTCTGTTGGCCGACGACGGCAAGCTGAGCCGCGCGACGGGCCTGATCGAGGCCGCCTGGCGCGCCGCGCCGCATCCGGCCCTGTGGCTGGCTTGGCGCGACCTGCGCACCGACGAGACCCCGCGCGAACGGGCCCAGCGGCTGGGCCAGCTCGCCGCCGCCAATCCCGCCCACCGCGAGAGTCTGGTGCTGTACGTGGAGCAGGCGCTCACCGCCAATGACGGCGCGGCCGCGCGCGAGGCTGCCCGGGCCCTGGAGGGTGAGCCGGTGACGGCCCGTATCGCCGGACTGATGGCGCGGGCGGCCTATGCGGCCGGCGCCGTGGATGAGGCCCGGCTGTGGCTGGCCAAGGGCATGAGCGCCCCGCCCGAGCCCGACTGGTCCGATCTCGACCCCGAGGGCCGCGCCTTCGCCTATCACGCCCAGGACTGGGCCCGGCTGGCGATCACCTATGCCGAGAGCGGCGAACTGATCCATCCGCGGCTGGAGCGGCGCGAGCGCACCATGCGCGAGCTGCCCGACCTGCCGCTGGCCTACGCCGACGCCGGGCCGATGCTGGCCGAGCCGATGCTGTATCCGGTGGACGAGGGGTACCAGGAGCCCGAGGCGCCGCCGGAGCGCGCGCCCGATCGCGCGCCTGTGCGCAGCGCCACCCGTCGTCCGCGCCGCCCGGCCAAGTAGCCGCCGCGAGCGTGACCCGGATTCTCTACATCATGCCCTCGCCGGCCGCGGCGACGGGCGGCAACAAGGTCAGCTTCCGGCATGTGGAGGCCCTGGTGGCCATGGGCTACGACGCCCGGGTCCGCATGTGGCCGGGTCAGGCGCGGCCCTGGTGGTTCTCGTCGACCGCCCCGGTGGAGGAAAGCGACCGGCGGCCGGACCCCGACGAGATCCTGGTCTTCCCCGAGGACGACCCGGATGTGCTGGCGCAGCACGCGGCCCTGCCCAACCGCAAGGTCGTGTTCTGTCAGAACCCGTACTACGCCGTGAAGGGCCTGCCGGCCCTGCCCCGCGAGGCCCAGGCGGCCTACCGCACCTTCATGGCCTGCAGCCCCGGCGTCGCGGCCTGGATCGCGCGCTTCCTCGACTACGAGGTCATCGCCACAGTGCCCGGCTTCGCCGACGAGCGGCTGTTCAAGCCCGCCGACAAGACGGCCGTGATCGCCTGCATGCCGCGCAAGAGACCGCTGGAGCAGCGCGTGATCCGCCACATGTTCGAGCGGCAGTACGCGGGCGGCGTGGACTGGCGCTGGGAGGTGATCGAGCGGCGGACCGAGGCCGAGGCGGCGCGGGCCCTCGGAACGGCGTCGGTGTTCCTCAGCCTGGCCCGTCACGAGGGGATGAGCATGACCATCGCCGAGGCGATGGCCTGCGAGTGCCTGGTGGCCGGCTTCACCGGCCTGGGGCCACGCGAGTACACCAGTCCGCTGAACGGCTTCTGGGCCGAGGAGGACGACTGCGAGGCCGCGGCCGAGGCCCTGCTGCGCGCCGTGCGCCTCGCCGAGGCCGGAGGCGGCCCCGCCGCCCTCATGCGCCATGCCGCGCGCACCGCCGCGGCGGGCTGGACTCACGCCGGATTCGTCCAGGCCCTCGCGACTTTCTGGCGCGATGAGATGGGCGTGACCCCCTGACGCTTTGCAAATCGCGCAGTCGCGGGTAAAAGCCCGCGTCCCCGGACAGGAGCCGCCTTAGCTCAGCCGGTAGAGCGGCGCATTCGTAATGCGTAGGTCAGGTGTTCGAGTCACCTAGGCGGCACCACTTTCTCCCCCACATGCGGAAACCCGCGCGTGGCCTCAGGCCGCGAGGCTGGGGCGCGCCGTGACCTGCGCCTGGAAGAGATAACCGCCGCCACGCAGGGTCTTGATCAGCTCGCCCGCGCCGTCGCAGGCCGACAGGGTGCGGCGCAGGCGCGCGATCCGGGCGTCGATCGAGCGGCCGCCGGCCGCGCCGCCGTCGCCGCCATGCAACTGGGCCACCAGGGCCTCGCGCGGCAGGACCTCGCCCGGGCGGGCGGCCAGGACGCGCAGCAGGGCGGTGTCGGCAGGGCTGAGGCGGACGGTGCGGCCCGACGGCGAGGTCACGTAGCCGAGCTCGGCGTCGAAGCGCCAGGTGGCCAGGGCGACCTCCGCGGCCTGGCGGGCGTGGCGGGCGGCCCGGCGCAGCAGGGCGCGGACACGGGCCAGCAGCTCGAGCGGATGGATGGTCTTCGGCAGGACGTCGTCGGCCCCGAACTCCAGTCCGGCCACCCGATCCAGGGTGTCGGCGGCGTTGGACACCACCAGCACCGGCGCGCCCTCGGCCTCTGAGAGCTTGCGGCACAGGGCCAGGCCATCGGCGTCGGGGAGCGCGGTCTCCATGATCACGAGGTCCGCGCCCTCGCTGTCGAGGACGGGGCGGGCCGCCTCCAGGGTCGTCGCCTGTTCCACGTCGAAGCCGTGGCGGCGCAGCATCTCGAGGCCCGATTCCACCGCAGCGTGATCGGCGTCGATCCAGAGGACGCGAGGAGAGCCCGGTGTCGCCACGGCGCGGGCCGGCACGGCGCCGGCGGCGAATTCGAAGGCGGCGGTCATGGGATGTCCTCGTGTGCAAGCGGCGGCGGGCGCCATGGCCCGGCAGGATTGACTTTAGCGCTTGCGGTCGAACATTTATGACGACTTCTCGTCATACTTTGCATGAGTCGACTTCATGGTTCTCAGACGTTCGACGATTGAGAATTGCCGTTCGTCGCTGTTTTCTTTTTGCAACAATATGCCACGAATGACTGTCGTGGTTCGCGGGCATATCCGCGCCCTTGATGGTCTGAGGCAAGCTGCCGGATTGTCCATAATATACTGATAATACATGATATATTGCGGCTTCTTGGTCGATTTCGGCCTCGCCGCCGCTGCGTCGACATGAATATGATTCATGTGATCGGCAAGACAAATTCAGTAAAGCGCCGATACGCGCGACAATAGTTTTCCTCCCAGCAGCGCCCGAGCGCGACCGGCGTGCCGGCGTGTGGCCGGCGCCGGCTTCTTTGTGGGGATCGGCCGGAGATGGCTCGCCGCCGCCGGCCGCTGGAGGACTAGACTTGAACATCAGAAACATGCGCGAGCGCCTGTTGGCGTCTTCGATGATCTGTGGCGCGGCCCTGATGGGCATCGCCACGCCGGCGCTGGCCCAGGAGGGTGAGGTCGCCGAGGTGGTGGTCACGGGCACCCGTATCCCGTCGCCGAACCTGGAGAGCGTGAGCCCGGTCCAGGTGGTGGGCCAGCAGGAAGTGACCCTGGGTGGTCGCCCGGTGACCGGCGACATCCTGAACCAGCTGCCGCAGGTGAGCCAGAACAGCCAGGCCGGCCTCTCCAGCACCTCCAACCCGCTGTCGGGCCCGGGCGGCATCGCCACCGTCGACCTGCGCGGCCTCGGCCAGCAGCGGACCCTGGTGCTGGTGGACGGCCGTCGTCTCGGCATCGGTGACCCGAACACCGGCAACACCAATCCCTCGCCCGACCTGAACCAGATCCCGTCGCAGCTGATCGAGCGCGTCGACGTGCTGACCGGCGGCGCCTCGGCGACCTATGGCTCGGACGCCATCGCCGGCGTGGTCAACTTCGTGATGAAGCGCGACTTCGAAGGCGTGCAGATCGACGCCCAGTGGGGCGTCTACCAACACGAGCAGCACAACGAGTTCGTTCAGGGCCTGCTGCCGGCCCGTGGCGTCGCCAAGCCGAAGAAGACGGTGTGGGATGGCGAGTCGCGCGACATCAGCCTGATCGCCGGCGCCAACTTCGAGGAAGGCCGCGGCAACGTCACGGGCTACTTCACCTATCACGATCAGGAGCCGGTCACGCAGTCGAAGCGCGACTACTCGGCCTGTCAGGTGGTCGCCACGGCCGCGGGCGTCGCGAGCTGCGCGGGCTCGACCAACTCGAACCAGTGGGTGCTGGCGGCCGGCGGCGGCTTCAACCTGCCCGGCGCCCCGACCCAGGTCGCGGTGTCCGGCAACAGCTTCGCGCCCTGGAGCGGCACGGCGAACACCACCCCGCCGCCGTTCTTCAACTCGAACGACTACGCCTACCTGATGCAGCAGAGCACCCGCTACACGGCCGGCTTCATGGCCAAGTACGAGGTGAACAAGCACTTCGAGTTCTATTCCGACTTCGGCTTCATGCATGACCGGGCGAACGTGCAGATCGCCCCGACCGGCCTGTTCCAGGGCAGCGGCGCGTCGCCGAACGGCGGCTTCCTCGTGAACT
Source organism: Pseudomonadota bacterium (assembly GCA_040752615.1). GTDB lineage: Bacteria > Pseudomonadota > Alphaproteobacteria > Caulobacterales > Caulobacteraceae > Phenylobacterium. The sequence continues at coordinate 15,439 of JBFMGV010000089.1, forward strand.
GCAACAATCCGTTCATGAGCGCCCAGCAGCGCAGCGTGATCGGCTGCTCGGCGGCCGACATCGCCTCGGGCGCCAGCAAGGACCTGCTGATCGGCCGGCGGAACATCGAGGGCGGCGGTCGCAATCAGCTCTACGAGCACACCAACTACCGCGCGGTCTTCGGCGGCCGTGGCGATATCGTCGGCTCGTGGAAGTACGACCTCTACGGCTCCTACTACTACACCAGCCTCTACCAGGCCTCGCAGAACTACCTGTCGATCTCGCGCCTGCAGAACGCGCTGCAGGTCGTGCAGGGGCCGAACGGCCCGGTCTGCGTCTCCGGCGCCGGCTGCGTGCCCTACAACATCTTCCAGGACGGCGCGGTCACCGACGCGGCGCTGGCCTACCTCGACATCGAGGGCACCTCGAAGGGCGCGATCACCGAGCGGATCATCGAAGGCACCATCACCGGCGACCTGGGCGAGTACGGCCTTAAGTCGCCGTGGGCCAACGACGGCGTGGGCGTAGCGGTAGGCTTCCACTACCGCCGCGACCACCTGGAGTATAAGCCCGACTCCGCCCAGCTCAGCGGCGACCTGTCGGGCGCGGGCGGCGCCTCGACCCCGATCGACAACAGCCTGAGCGTCAAGGAAGGCTTCGGCGAACTGCGGGTGCCGATCGCGCAGGACATGACCTTCGCGAAGGACATCACCGCCGAGCTCGGCTTCCGCTACTCGGACTACTCGACGGGCATCGACGCCAAGACCTGGAAGATCGGCCTGGGCTGGGCGCCGACCTCGGACTTCAAGTTCCGCGGCTCGTACCAGAAGGCCATCCGCGCCGCCTCGATCCTCGAGCTCTACACGCCGCAGGCGGTGACCAACACCAGCCAGGTGTCGGAAGACCCCTGCGCGGCGGGCGCGGTGAACCCCGCGTCGCTGCAGGCCTGCCTGAACACCGGCATCACCGCCGCCCAGTATGGCGTGATCCCGCAGTGCCCGTCGGGCCAGTGCGCGGTGCTGAACGGCGGCAACCCCGTCTTGGCGCCGGAAACGGCCAAGACCTTCACGGTCGGCGTGACGGGCCGTCCGTCCTTCATCCGTGGCTTCACGGCCAGCGTGGACTACTACCACGTGGACCTGAAGGACATCATCGGCGCCATCCCGCTGGGCGTCATCCTCCAGCGCTGCCTGAGCACCGGCGATCAGAACTTCTGCAGCCAGATCGTCCGGGCGCAGAACGGCATCCTGTTCGGCACGACCGCGGGCGCCGGCGGCTACATCAACGGCACGAACGTCAACGTCGGCGCCGGCGTGACCTCGGGCGTCGACGTGCAGGCGAGCTACGTCCTGCCGATCGAGGACTGGGGCCTGGAGGACTGGGGCAGCGTTTCGTTCAACCTGAGCGGTTCGTACCTGCTGAAGCAGACCACCGTGCCGCTGCCGGGTGACGACGCCTACGACTGCGCCGGCCTGTTCGGCCCGCAGTGCCAGACGGTCAGCCCGCGCTGGCGTCACACGTTCCGGGTCAACTGGAACACCCCGTGGGACGTCACCGCCTCGCTCGCCTGGCGCTACATCCACAGCACCACCTACGAGCAGGACACCAACGAGCCGACCATCGGCACGGGCGCCCGGAACGCCTTCAACCACAAGCTCCCGCAACGCAGCTACGTGGACCTGTCGGCGATCTGGAAGGTGAACGACATGTTCGCCGTCCGGGGCGGGATCAACAACATCTTCGACCAGGACCCGCCGCTGGTGAACAACCGGATCTCCCAGACCGGTTCGCCGAACACCTATCCGACCTACGACCTGCTGGGCCGCCGCATCTTCGTCGGCCTGACCGCCAGCTTCTAAGTCGAAGCCGGACGGACGAGACGGGGGCTCCGCGCAAGCGGGGCCCCTTTTCGTTGGGCTCAGGGCTCGCCGTCGATCCGCTGGACCGCGAAGCGCTGGTCCACCATCGCCGCCTCGCCGAAGATGCTCATGAAGGCGATGTCCGCGGCATCCAGCCCGGTGGCCACGCGCACCAGCCCCTCGACCGGCGCGAGGCCGGTCGGATCCAGCAGCCACCAGTCTCCGTCGAGATGGACCTCGATCACCGCGTGCAGGTCCGGTGGGTCCAGCTTCCAGGCGTGAGCGCTGACGGCGCGAGCCGGGATGTCGCCGGCCCGGCAGAACGCGATGGCGAGGTGGGCGAAGTCGCGGCAGACCCCCGCCCGCTCCACGAACGTGTCCAGCGCCGTGCTGCCCGCGTCGCTGACGCCCGCGCGATAGTCCACGTGCGCGGCGATCCAGTCGAGGATGGCCCGTACCCGCCGGCCGCCGGCCACATGGCCGAACTCGCGCTCGACGAAGGCCTCGAACCGGTCTGACGGGCAATAGCGGCTGGGGCGCAGGTAGCGCAGGACGTCGGCGGGCAGGTCGCGGATCGCCGGCGCCGGGGCGCCTTCCGGCCAGGCCGGGTGCGCCTGGACCTCCACCTCGGCCTCGTAGCGGATCCGCATCCGTCCCTCGCCGGTGAAGACCACCCGGCGTTCCCCGCCCTGGGCGTCGTCGCGGCGCGTGACAGCCGCGGCCGGGGTCAGCTCCAGCGTCTCGCGCAGCACCGACTGCCCGGTCGTCCGCGCGGCCTCCAGCAACAGCAGCGTCTCGCTGGGAGACTGGAAATCGTAGGTGAGATCAGCCTGGATCCGGAACCGCATGCGCCCTCCGCAGGCGCCGAACGCCGGGCGGGACGACGGGTTGCGGCGGCGGTCAGGCGGCGTGCAGGACGGGCGCCGGACCAGGCGCCAGGGCGGCGGCCAGCCAGTCCACGAACGGGCGGATCAGCTCGGCGCGCGGCGAGGCCGGGTTCCACACGGCGGTGTACTCCTCGCGCAGCGCGGCCTCGGCCTCGAAGAGGCGCACCAGGCGTCCGGCGCGCAGGTCCTCGCGCGCCAGCAGGCCGCGGGTGAGGCACACGCCGGCGCCGTTGCGCGCCAGCTCCAGCGCCGCCAGCGGGCTGTCGGCGGTGAGGGTGGCGGGCGTCGGCAGCTCCGAGAGGCCCACCTGCTCCAGCCACAGCCGCCACGGATGCTCCGGCTGGTGGATGAGGGGCGCGTGGACCAGGTCCTCGGGCCGGCGCGGCAGGGCGGGGCCCGGCGCGGCCACCGGGAACAGCGCCTCGCCCGCCAGCCGTTGCTGGGTCAGGCCCGCGCAGGGACCGGCGCCGTACAGCAGCGCCACGTCGACCTCGCCCGCGGTGACCTCGGCCGCGCTGGTCACGGTGCGCAGCTCGATCTCGCGATCCGGCGCCCGGGCGATGAACGACGGCAGGCGGATGGCCAGGATGCGTTCGGCGATGCCGGCGCTGGCCGCCACCACCAGGCGCGCGCGGCCGGGACGGGTCGGCGCCTCGAAGGCCTCGGAGATCAGGTTCAGGCTGAGGCGAAGGCGGCTGACGAAGGCGCGGCCCGCCTCGGTGAGGGCGACGGTGCGGCCATAGCGATCGAAGAGGTCGACGCCCAGGCGCAGCTCCAGCGAGCGCACCGCATGGCTGATGGCGCTCTGCGTGAGGTTCAGCTCGTCGGCGGCCTTGGTGAAGCTCTCATGCCGGGCCGCAGCCTCGAAGGCGGCGATGGCCCTCAATGATGGCGGACGGACGGGCACGCGGACTTCTCCCCCTCAAACCTTGTTCTATGAGCAAGGATGACAGGGCCGCCGCCGTCTTCATGCGAATTGCGGCGAAGGGGGGTATCCATCCGACAAACCGGTCCGCTTTGCGGCAAGCGGTACGCCGGCGTCGATGAACGGCCTTGGACGTCACCGGGAATGTCGCAGAATGCCGTTCGTCTGGAGGGTGAATGCGTCTGCCGCGCCTGAACAACTACCTGGTGGCGAATTTCGTCCTTTGGGCGCTGACCTACCTCATCGTCACGGCCAGGGTCATGACCGAGCCGATGCCGCACGTCGGCGAGATGGCGATGCGTCGCCTCGGCATGGCGGCGTTCGGGTTCATGGCCTGCCTGCTGATCGGACGGATCCTGTCGGCGCTCGCGGACCAGTCGATCCTGCGTCGGCTGCTGGCGGCGGTCCTGCTCTCGGTGACCGGGGGGTTCGCCTACTCGTTCCTGAACTATGGCGTGTTCTACGTCTTCAACCCGCTGTGGGGTGTGGAGCCCCTGTCGCCGGTCTCGGTGGCCGTGACCGCCTCGACCTTTTTCTGGACCTTCATCTCGTGGTGCGCGCTCTACTTCGCGATCCGCTACGAGGAGGAGCTGAAGGAGAAGAACCTGCGGCTGGTGTCGGCCCAGGCCCTGGCGATGGACGCGCAGAACCGGATGCTGCGCTACCAGATCAACCCTCACTTCCTCTTCAACACCCTGAACGCCCTGTCGTCGCTGATCCTCGCCAAGGAGAACGAGCGCGCCGAGCGCGTGGTGCTGTCGCTGTCCAGCTTCCTGCGCCACACGCTGGAGAAGGAACTGCCCGACAAGGCGCCGCTGGCCGACGAGATCGAGGCCCAGCGCCAGTACCTGCTGATCGAGCAGGCCCGGTTCGAGGACCGGCTGAACTATGTGGAAGACATTCCCGTCGACCTGCGGGACGTCCTGGCCCCCAGCCTCATCCTGCAGCCGCTGGTCGAGAACGCCGTGAAGTACGGCGTGGCACGGTCGAACGCGCCGGTCACCATCCAGATCCGCGCGGAGGCCGATGGCGGCCGCCTGCGCCTCACCGTCACCGACGACGGCGCCTCGACCAACGGCGCCCAGGCGCCGCCGAAGCTGGGCCTGGGGCTCGAGAACGTGCGCCGGCGCCTCGACCTCATCTATGGCAAGGCCGCCGCGCTCACCTGCGGCCCGCGCCAGCCCACCGGCTTCCTGGCCTCGGTGGAAATCCCCCTGGAGCGCGCATGATCCAGACGCCGATCCCCCCTCCGGCCGACCAGACCAGCCAGATCCTGCGCGTAGTGCTGGTCGACGACGAACCGCCGGCGCTGCGTCGTCTGCGCCTGGCCATCGAGAAAGCGCCCGACGCCGAGGTGGTCGGCCAGGCCAGCAACGGCGAGGACGCCCTGGCGATGATCGGGCGCGGCGGCATCGACGTCGTGCTGTTGGACATCCGCATGCCCGGGCTGTCCGGTCTCGACCTCGCCCGGGCGATCGACCCCGAGAAGGCGCCGATCTTCATCTTCGTCACCGCCTTCAGCCGGTTCGCCACCGACGCGTTCGAGCTGGCGGCCGTCGACTACCTGCTGAAACCCGTGGAGTTCGACCGCCTGCACGCGGCGCTCGAGCGCGCCCGTCGCGCGCTGCAGTCCCGCGCGGATCGCTCGCGCATCGCCGAGCTGGAGGAGGTCGTGGCCGCCCTGCGCGCCGCCGAGGAGCCGGACGGAGCCTATGCCGACGAGATCTGGGTGCCGGATCGCGGCGACCGGGTGCGCCTGCCCGTCTCGCTGATCGACTGGGTCGAGGCCGAACGCGACTACGTCCGCATCCACAGCCGCGGGCGCAGCTTCCTGGTGCGCAAGCCGATCCGCCGCCTGCAGGACGAACTGGACCCCGCCGAGTTCGTGCGGGTGCACCGGGGCGCGCTGGTGCGCCGCGACCGGATCGTCCGGCTGTCGCGGCGGCCCGGCGGGCCCTCGGCGGTGGTGCTGCAGACCGGGGCCGAGGTCCCGGTCGCGAGGCGTCAGGCGGCCATCGTGCGCAGGCTGGTCGGCCGCCTGGCCTGATGCGGGCCCTAGAGCGGCGCGCAGGTGCTGGGGTTCACCGGCGGGGATTCCGCCCGCGTCCAGGCGTCGCCCGTCTTGGTGAAGACCGCGAAGGCCGAACCCGACTTGCCCGTCGAGCCGTCCGTGTTGCGCGCGGCGAAGCGGATCGAGGCGACGATCTTCGACGTCACGCCCTTGGCGGTGTCCTCGGGGGTGATCTCCTGCATGGCCTTGCAAGTCACCTGGAAGTCCTGGCAGCCCTTGCCCTCGACCTTGGCCGAGCACGTCTCGTGGCTCTCCTCGATCGACGTGCGCCAGTTCAGGATCTGGGTGTCGAGACCGGCATTCGGGTCCGAAGAGGCGGCCCCGCCGCCTTGCGAGCCGCAGGCGGACAGAAGAAACATGGACAGGCCGGCGACGGCGACAGTTCTCAGCACGAAACGCTCCGATAGGTAGGGAGCGCAGCCCTTAGCGCATCGAAAGCGGCGGTCGTGTGACCAAGCGACGAAGGCGGCGAATTAGTTGGCGGGCGCCGCCTGCGTCATCACCGGGCCGATCTCGTCGTGCAGCACGAGGTCGGCATGGGGGTCGATCTCGGTCTCTTCGCGGTTGACGATGGCCAGGGTCGCGCCGTTGCGCTTGGCGATCACCGGGAACCCCGCCGCCGGATAGACCACCAGGGACGAGCCCAGCACCAGGAAGAGGTCGCAGGCCAGGGTCTCGGCCTCGGCGCGCGCCATGGGCTCGGCGGGCATGGCCTGGCCGAACGAGATGGTCGCGGTCTTCACGAGGCCGCCGCACACGCGGCAGGCTGGCAGGTCGCCCGTGGCCTCGTAGAGGGTCTTCAGGTCCTCCAGTTCGTGCCGCTCGCCGCATTCCAGACAGGTGGCGTAGCTGGCGTTGCCGTGCAGCTCGATGACCCGATCGGCGGGGATTCCCGAGGCCTGGTGCAGGTTGTCGACGTTCTGGGTGATCACCGCCGAGCACTTGCCCGAGGCCACCAGGCGCGCCACGGCGTCATGCCCCGCGTTGGGCTCGCGGCCCACCCAGCCGGCCCGGCCCGAGAACGCACGGTCCCAGGCCTCGCGGCGCTTGTCCTCGCTGGCCACGAACTCCTGGAAGTAGATCGGCTTCATCTTGCTCCACACCCCGCCGGGGCTGCGGAAGTCGGGGATGCCGCTCTCGGTGGAGATGCCGGCGCCGGTGAAGATCACCATGCGGCGGGCGTCGGCGATCAGGCGGGCGAGGTCGGCGGCGCTGGACATGGATCGAGCCTAGCGCACAGCGGGCGAGGCTGCGAAGGGCCGGCGTGGCGGGATGGGGATGTGCGCTTTTGGGGGATCGGCCCGACCTCGGTCGGGGGGGATGCCAGGGGTGTGGGCCGGGCCGATCCGGACCGTCCGTGTCCGACAGGCAAGTCGTTGGACGATCGCCCCTATAACCTGTGATGGAACGGCGTTGTTCCTACGGCTCAGCCGGCCGGGCCGAAGATTTCGTCTATATGTGCCACGGTGACGCCTTCGATCTCCAACCGCTTGATGCGCGAGGTGTCGCCCGAGGCGATGCGCACGGCGGATTTCGGGACCTTCAGGGTCTTGGCCAGCAGGGCGATCACGGCCGCGTTCGCCGCCCCATCCGAAGCCGCCGCGCTGACCCGAAGCTTCAGCACTGGTCGACCCGCCTCGTCGGCCATCCAGCCGTCCACGCCGTCACGCCCGCCGCGCGGGGTCACGCGGACGGTGGGGCGGACCATCTCCGCGATCAGCCGATGAGGGCGAACAGCGGCCGGAACAGCCAGGGCAGGAGGTAACCTCGGGCGGCCTGCAGCACCAGGATCACGATGATCGGGCTGATGTCCACGCCGCCGAGGGGCGGGATGATCTTCTGCACGGGGCGCAGGATCGGCGACGTCACCGCGTCGAGGAACCGCGCCAGTCCGTAGACGAACTGATTGCGCAGGTTGATGACGTTGAACGCCACCAGCCACGACAGGATCGCGCTCACGATGATCGCCAGGATCACCAGGCCGAGGACGCCGTCGACGATGGTGTAGAGGAAGCCAGCCATGGGTCCGGTTCTACCGGCGTTTGCGGCTGTGGCAAGGCGACGCCGCTTTGCGGCTTGACAGACCGGGGTCCAATCGACTTATTCCGCGCCTTCCTGGGGCCGTAGCTCAGTTGGTAGAGCGCCTCGTTCGCAATGAGGAGGTCAGGGGTTCGACTCCCCTCGGCTCCACCATCCTTCCGGATGGTCCTCCCCGGGAACTCGCCAGAACAGGATCTGCTCGCGCTCGCTGGCGCGGGTCGCGCTTTGTGCGTCCGGGCGCCTGGTCTACCCAGGGACGTCTGCCGCGCCGGAAAAGCCGCCTTGTCTGAAGACACAGCCAGAGTCCGCGGATCGCCCACCACCGGCGGGCGGCTGGTCTATGCGATCGGCGATACCCACGGCTGCCTGCCCGCGCTGCTGGACCTGCTCGCCCGCATCGAGGCGGACGCCGTCGGGGTGGGTGCGGGTGAGCGGCCCCTGCTGGTCTTCCTGGGCGACTATATGGATCGCGGGCCCGACAGCCGGGGCGTGATCGAGGCGATCCTTGAGCTGGAGGCCGGCGGGCGGTTCGAGGTGGTCTGCCTGAAGGGCAACCACGAGGACGCGATGATCCGCTTCCTGGCCGATCCGGCCTATGCCCCGGCCTGGATCGAGAACTGGGGTGAGGCCACCCTGCGGTCGTATGGCGTCGATCCCTGGGGCGGCGAAGCGACCCAGGCGCGCTTCCTTGAGGTGTTCCCCGCCAGCCACCGGGCCTTCCTGTCACGGCTCCAGCTGACGTTCAGCGTGGGCGACTATCTATTCGTCCATGCCGGCGTGCGCCCGGGAACGCCGATCGAGGTCCAGTCCGAGCGGGACCTCCTCTGGATCCGCTGGGAGTTCCTCGAGTCCCGGGACGACTTCGGCAAGGTGGTGGTCCACGGGCACACGCCGTCCGAGCGCCCGGATGCGCGGCCCAACCGCATCGGCGTCGACACCGGCGTCTATTTCAGCGGAGTCCTCACGGCGGTGCGCCTGCAGGGCGAAAGCCAGGCCTTCCTGCAGGGTCGCGGCTGAGGCCGCGCGACAAAGCGCGCCCGCCTGCGACAACGTTGCGCCTTCAAGTTGAAGCGACTCGCCCTTAAGCCGATATCTGGGTACAGGCAGAGGAATCGTAGCTGATTGGGTCTGAACTACATGTGTAGTTGAGTCATTTTAACGATTTGGATAGTTGTTGACGGGGAGGTCAATGTGTCCAAATTGTGGATTCGATCAGTTATATTCAATGTATTCGGCGTTCGGGAGCGCCGGCGCCAGAATGGCGGCCTACTGATGCTTGTCTCCGCACCCCATTTCACGGTCCGGGACGCACCATGATCATTTCCGTAAACAGCACCGCTACCTTGACGGCGGCGCTCAAGACCGCTCAGGCGGGCGACACCATCCAGCTCGCGCCGGGCGCCTATCAGAACTTCCTCTACACGGGCGCCACGTTCAACAACGTCACCATCACCTCGGCCGATCCGAACAACCAGGCCGTCATCCAGGGGATGCAGATCAAGAACGTCAGCGGCCTGACGTTCCGTGGCCTCGAGTTCAACGGCCCCGCCTCCTTCGGCGCCGAGGGCGTGCGCGTGGAGACCTGTCAGAACATCACCTTCGACGACGTCTACATGCACGGCTCGATGGACGGGAACGCGCAGAACGACATCGGCGGCATGCGCGTCCGCTTCAGCACCAACGTGACCATCAAGAACTCGGAGTTCGAGCAACTGTCCGGCGGGATCGGCCACGGCAACAACGACGGACTGGTCATCGCCAACAACAGCTTCAAGGACATTCGCCTAGACGCCATCCGCGGCGGCGGCTCGTCCAATGTGCTGATCGAGAAGAATGTCTTCAGCAACTTCTTCCCGGCGGCCGGCGAGCATGGCGACGCGATCCAGTTCTGGACCACCGGCACGACGGTGAAGGCCCACGACATCGTCGTGCGCGACAACCAGATCTTCCGGGGGACCGGCAGCCCGGTGCAGGGCATCTTCTTCAACGACGAGGTGGGCACGCTGCCCTACGACAAGGTGACCATCACCGGGAACCTCGTCTCGGGCCTGGGCTACAACGGCATCGCGGTGCTGGGCGGCACGAACCTGACGATCGAGGACAACGTCGTCATCGGCTTCACCGACATCAAGTCGTGGATCCGGGTCGACGACGCCAGCGGCCTCATCCTGCGGGACAACACGGCCAACACCTTCGTCATCGACTCGTCGGTGACCAACGTCACCAACACCGGAAACGCCACGGCCCCGCTGGCCAGCGATGGCGGGGCCGGCGCCCTGGCCCTGTGGAACCAGCTCCAGGGCGCGCCGGCGGGAACGGTCTTCAACGGTACGACCGGCGCCGACGTCTTCACGGGCGGCGAGGCGGCGGACACGCTGAACGGCGTGGCGGGGGGGGACCTGCTGACCGGCGGCGGCGGGGACGACCTCTACATCACCAACGGCAAGGCCAAGATCGTCGAGGAGGCCGGGGGCGGCTACGACACGGTCCGGTCGTCGGGCTCGATCACCCTGACCCCGAACGTGGAGAAGCTGGAGCTCATCGGCGGCGACCTCAATGGCACCGGCGGCGCCACCGACAACCTGATCATCGGCACGGCGGGGGCCAACAACCTGTCGGGCAAGGGCGGCAACGACACCCTGAACGGCGGCGCCGGCGCCGATACGCTGAACGGCGGCACGGGGGCGGACGTGATGACCGGCGGCGCGGGGGCCGACCGCTTCGTCTTCGCCGCCCGCGACGGCGCCGACGTGATCAGCGACTTCGGGACGGGCGACATCATCGACGTCTCGGCGCTGAAGGCGGCCGGCGCGACCTCGACCCTCGCTCAGGTGGCCGGCGGCGTCAGCATCACCTTCAGCACCGGGGATTCCCTGTTGGTGCAGGCGGTGACCGTGGCCGATCTCAAGGCCACGGCCGTCGGCTGGATGTTCTAGGCCCGGCTAGTGCGCGTCGTCCCAGTTGGGGGCGGCGCGCGCTTCCACGACCAAGGGCACCGAGATCTGCAGGGCGGGCTCGGCGGCCCGTTCCATGACCTTGCTGGCCACCGAGATCACGGCGTCGGCCTCGGCCTCGGGCGCCTCGAAGACCAGTTCGTCGTGCACCTGGAGCAGCATCCTGGCCGTCAGGCCGGCGTCCTTCAGGGCCGAGGGCATGCGGATCATCGCCCGCCGCATGACGTCGGCGGCCGCGCCCTGGATCGGAGCGTTGATCGCCGCGCGGTCGGCGAAGGCGCGCTCGGCCTGTGACTTCCCGCGCGCCGCGGGGATGTGGACCTTGCGCCCGAAGATGGTGGTGACGAAGGCCTCGGCCCGCACCTGCTGCTGCATGCGGTCCATGTAGGTGCGGATGCCGGGGAACCGCTCGAAATAGGTCTTGATGTACGCGCCGGCCTCGTCGCGGCCGATGCCCAGCTGGTTGGCCAGGCCGAAGGCCGAGATGCCGTAGACGATGCCGAAGTTGATGGCCTTGGCCCGGCGGCGGGTCTCGGCGGGCATGCCCTCGACCGGAACGCCGAACATCTCGGACGCGGTCATGGCGTGGATGTCGAGGCCTTCGGCGAACGCCTTCTTCAGCTGGGGGATGTCGCCGATGTGGGCCAGCAGGCGTAGCTCGATCTGCGAATAGTCGGCGCTGATCAGCACATGGCCCGGCTCGGCGATGAAGCAGCGCCGGATCTTGCGGCCTTCCTCGGTGCGGATCGGGATGTTCTGCAGGTTGGGGTCGGACGAGGCGAGGCGGCCCGTGGTGGCGGCGGCCAAGCTGTACGAGGTGTGCACCCGCCCGGTCTGCGGGTTGATCGCCGCCACCAGGTTGTCGGTGTAGGTGCCCTTCAGCTTCGAGAGCTGTCGCCAGTCCAGCAGCACGCGCGGCAGTTCGTGGCCCTGGTTCGCCAGGTCCTCCAGCAGCGAGGCGTCGGTGGACATGGCGCCCGTGGCGGTGGTCTTGCCCGAAGCCAGCCCCATCTCGTTGAAGAGGATGTCGCCAACCTGCTTCGGGCTGCCCAGGTTGAAGGGGCGGCCGGCCAGGCGATGCGCCTCGGCCTCGAACTCGCCCATGCGCACCGAGAAGTCGTTGGAGAGCTGGCGCAGGCGGTCGGGGTCGACCTTCACGCCGGCCAGCTCCATCTCGACCAGCACCTGCGGCATCGGCCGTTCGTGGCGTTCGTAGACCGTGGCCAGCTTCTCGTGCGCCAGGCGCGGCTTCAGGTGCTCCCACAGGCGCAGGGTGACGTCGGCGTCCTCGGCCGCGTAGCAGGTCGCCTCGCCGAGGCCCACGTGCTTGAAGCTCTTCTGCGACTTGCCCGATCCGGCCACCGTCTTGAAGGCGATCGGCTCGTGTTCCAGCCAGGTCTTGGACAGCTCGTCCATGCCGTGGCTCTTGCGCAGCCCGCCCTCCAGCGAGAACGAGATCAGCATGGTGTCGTCCACCGGCGCCACCCGGATGCCGTGTCGCGACAGCACGGCGAGGTCGTACTTGGCGTTCTGGGCGACCTTCAGGATGGCGGGCGACTCCAGCAGCGGCTTCAGTCGCGCCATCGCCTCGTCGAGCGGGATCTGCTCGAGATCGGCCGGCGCATCGAGCTGCAGGCCCTCGGACTCGGTGTGGCCCACGGGAATGTAGCAGGCCTCGCCCGGCGCCACGGCCAGTGACACGCCGCACAGGGCCGCGCTGGTGGCCGACAGGGCGTCGGTCTCGGTGTCGAACGCCACCACGCCGACTTCGAAGGCCCGCGCGATCCAGGCGTCCAGGGTGGCAAGGTCGCGGACGCAGGCGTAGGCGTTGACGTCGATCGCGCGGTGCTGCGGCCTGGACGGCGCCTTGGTCTCGGCCGCGGGCGTGTCGGTGGCCGCGCCGCCGCCGCCGGCGGCTGTCGGCGTCTTACCGTCGCCGATCCGGCGGGCGAGGGTGCGGAACTCCATCTTCTCGAGGAAGGCCTGCAGCTCGGCGGGATTGGGGTCGTCGGCCACCAGGGCCTCGAGCGGCTCGGGCAGCGGCGTGTCGCAGTCCAGCTGGACGAGCTGGCGCGACAGACGGATCTGGTCGGCGAACTCGATCAGCGTCTCGCGGCGCTTCTGCTGCTTGATCTCGCCGGCGCGCGCCAACAGCGTGTCCAGGTCGCCGTACTCGTTGATCAGGGCCGACGCGGTCTTGATGCCGATGCCCGGTGCGCCCGGCACGTTGTCGACGGAATCGCCGCAAAGCGCCTGCACATCGACGACCTTGTCCGGCGTTACGCCGAACTTGTCGGCGACCTGCTCGATCCCGATCTTCAGGTTCTTCATGGTGTCGAGCATCGACACCCGGTCGCCGACCAGCTGCATCAGGTCCTTGTCGGACGAGACGATGACCACTTCGCCGCCCATGTCGCGCACCTTGCAGGCGTAGGCCGCGATGATGTCGTCGGCCTCATAGCCGGGCAGCTCCAGGCTGGGCACGCCGAAGGCCCGGGTCGCCTCGCGCACCAACGGGAACTGCGGGACCAGATCCTCGGGCGGCGGCGGCCGGTGGGCCTTGTACTGGTCGTACAGCTTGTTGCGGAACGTCTTCTCGGAGTGATCGAACACCACGGCCAAGTGCGTCGGCGCGTCGACCTGGGACTTCATCTCGCCGAGCAGCTTCCAGATCATGTTGCAGAAGCCGCTGACGGCGCCGATCGGCAGTCCGTCACTCTTGCGGGTCAACGGCGGCAGCGCGTGGAATGCGCGGAAGATGAAGCCGGAGCCGTCGACCAGGTACAGGCGGATGGGCGGTCCGTCCTGCGTCGGGTCGCGGGGGATCTCGCCGAGGGTCTGCGGCGCGGCGTCGAGAGTGTCGGTCATGCGCGCAAGATAGGGCGGCGCGGGCGCGAGGTCACCCGCGCCCGGCCGGAAGTTTGCGGCCTCAGACTTCGCGCCACGCCCAAGCGCGGACCCGGCGCAGCGCCGCGCCGGCCAGGCCGAAGCCTGCGATCATCAGCGCCCAGGTTTGCGGCTCGGGCACGCCGGCGCCCGCCGTCAGCACCACGTTGTCGAGCAGCACCTGGTCGGGACCGTCGGCGAGATCGGCGCGGATCGAGAGCTGGTCCAGGTCTCGCAACACCTGCAGGAACAGCGCCTCGGAGGCGGGGATCGACCCGGGGCCTTCCTCCGGGCTGCCCAGGAAGAAGTTCTCGGGTCTCAGGACGATGGCGTAGCGAGAGAAGGCCTCGCCCGGCGCGACATCGGTCAGCAGGCCGAACAGCAGTCGTCCGGCGCCCTGCAACGTCACGTATGGAACGCGCCCGACGTCGGGCGGGATCGCCGTGGCCAGATCGAAGGCCAGCGCGCCGCCGAACGCGTCGCGGCGGTCGCCGCGATAGGCCGAGGGGGCGAGGAACGCGGTGAACTGCTCGCGGGAATCGTCGGCGACGACATGGCCGGCGGGGTTCCACGCGAGGGCGTAGGTGACGTTGCCGCCGGTGAAGTCGCCCTGGCGCCAGCCCTCGGCGCTTTCCGAGAACCGGCTTTCGGCGATGATCGTCGCGGCGGCGGCCGGACAGGCGAAGGCGGCGACCGCCATGACGGCGGCCGTTGTCTGGATCAGTTTCATGGACACACACACCATGTGAGTTGAAGGTCGAACGCGTACCGGCGCTCGCAACTCGCGGTCAACGAACGCGGGTCGGTATTCTCTGCGGACGGTCGGGCTGTTGCTGCGGCCGGTCGTCCGGTCGCGGTCCGGGCATGCGCCGGCGGCGCGGCCGCGGTGATCGCGGCGACCGCCGATGCGGCCATCAGGGCTGTCGCGAGATGTCGCCAGCCGGTCATTTCGTGGACTCCTGTTCTTTGCGGCCAGGAGCCGTACGGTCGGGCGCGCCGCCTGGGCAACGCCCGCCCGGTCGATCCGGACGCCGGGTTCGTGATCCCGGCGGCGCGGCTAGCCCGCCGGGTCCGAGAAGCGCTTCTGCAGCGCCGGCGCCCCGTCGGCGGCGCGGGCCAGGGCGTCGGGATCGCCGTCCCGCAGGTAGGCCTCCACGGCCCGGGCCATGGCCGCATAGGCGACGCGGGCCGGGTTCGTGGCCGACGACAGGCGACGCGCGCCCAGCGCCTGGAGCTCGACCGCCTTGGGCACGCCGAGCCAGCCCATGACGTTCAGGGGCCGGGGGATCGCCTTGGCGAGGCGCCCGATCAGCACGGGATCGGCGGCGCCGGGCACGAAGATCCCGTCGGCGCCTGCCTCGGCATAGAGCGCGGCGCGCTTCACCACCTCCTCATAGGCCGCCTCGCCCTCGGCCAGGCCGCGCAGGTAGACGTCGGTCCGGGCGTTGATGAAGAGCGGCACGCCCGCCTTCGTGGCCGCGGCCTTCACGGCGGCGATCTTTCGCGCGTGCAACTGCGGGTCGCGGCCCCCGTCCTCGATGTTCACGCCCACCGCGCCGGCGTCGATCACCCGGCCGATCAGGGAGGCCAGCTCCTCCAGCTCGTCGGTGAAGCCGCCCTCGATGTCGGCCGTCAGCGGCGTGTCCCCCGCCGCCTTGGCCGCCGCGGCGATGGTGGCGATCACCAGGTCCAAGGGCAGCACGTCGCCGTCGGGGTAGCCATGGGCCCAGGCCACGGCCGCCGACGAGGTCGCCACAGCCTTCGCGCCGGCGTCGGCCATCACCGCGGCGCTGGCGGCGTCCCAGGCGTTGGGCAGCACCAGAACCTCGGGCCCTTCGTGCAGCTTGCGGAAGCGGTTGGCTTTATCGGTCTGGCTCATGGCGTTCCCCCAGGGTTTCCGGTTCGAGGCTAGGACGTGGATATGGGGAGGCCCGTGACACGCCGCTGGCGGAATTCGGACGCGGACGGCGCCCGGTTCGCGAAGGCCCGCGAAACCCGCTAAGACCCGGCGGTGACCGCCACGGCCCTGACCCGCCTGTCCCTGAGCGACTTCCGCTCCTACGACGCCTGCGCGCTGGAGCTCGATGGCCGGCCGGTGTGGCTGGCCGGGCCGAACGGGGCGGGCAAGACCAACCTGCTTGAGGCGGTCAGCTTCCTGATCCCCGGACGGGGCCTGCGCGGGTCGGGCCTGGCCGAAGTGGGGCGCCGTTTGCCTGGCGAGACGGTCGGGCGCGCCTGGGCGGTGTCGGTGATGGTGCGCTCCGGCGGCGACGAGGTGCGGCTGGGCACGGGGGTGGAGCAGGCCGGCGCGTCGCGGCGCGTCCTGCGTATCGACGGCGAGCCGGCGCCGCCCGGCCGCCTGGCCGAGCACATCCGCCAGGTCTGGCTGACCCCGGCCCAGGACCGCCTGTTCCTGGAGGGCGCGGCCGACCGGCGGCGCTTCTTCGACCGCCTCGTCTATGCCGCCGAGCCGCAGCACGCCGCGCATGTGGCGGCCTATGAGAAGGCCCTGCGCGAGCGGATGCGGCTGCTGACCGACGGACCCGCCGACGCTGCGTGGCTCGACGCCCTGGAGGCGCGGCTGGCCGAGGCGGGGACGTTGATGGCCGAGGCGCGCGCGCGGACCCTGGCCGCGCTGGTCGCCGAGATCGACACCCGGGGCGAGCGGCCGTTCCCCCAGGCCCGACTGTCCCTGACCGGCGACTGGGAGCGGATGGCCGGCGAGGGCGTCGACTTCGCTGAGATCGAGGCGCGGCTGGCCAGGGCGTTGTGCGCGGCCCGCGATCGCGACGCCTCGGCCGGGCGCGCCCTGACCGGACCGCACCGTGGCGACCTGTCGGTGATCCACGCCGAGAAGGACCGCGCGGCGGGCGAGTGCTCCACCGGCGAGCAGAAGGCGCTGATCCTCAACCTGGTGCTGGCCCAGGCCGCCCGCCTCGCCCGCGCCGAGGGCCAGCCCGCGCCGATCCTGCTGCTCGACGAAGTGGCCGCCCACCTCGACGCGCGCAGACGCGCCGCCCTGTTCGACGAGATCGAGGCCCTGGGGCTGCAGGCCTTCCTCACCGGCACCGACGAGATGCTGTTCGAGGCCCTCGCAGGCCGTGCTCAGGGCTTCCGGGCCGAGGCCTCCGGACTCACCCCGCTGGCCTGAACTGGGCTGTCACTCATCGCGGAGCGTGTTGCATTCATCGCATCGCGCTTGTGCGGGGTGGCGGATCGAGGCTCAACCGCCGGCCTTTGAGGATTTGAGGTCCCCCGCTCATGCGTATTCTCGCGCTTACCCTTCTCGCCGCCGCCGGTCTGGCGGCTTGCGGCGCCAAGCCGGCGGCCGACGCCGGAGCGTCCGCCGACACCGCCGCGATCGCGCCGACCGCGGTCGCTTCGGTCCTGACGCTCGACGCGAACAACCTGCCGAAGTTCCGCGAGGGCCTCTGGGAGGCGGTCCAGACCGAGGACGGCGAGACCGAGACCAGCCAGCACTGCGTGGGCCCCGAGATCGACGCCGAGCTGCGCGAAATGCTCACCCGCGAGACCCCTGACTGCAAGACGCAGCGGTCGGCCAGCCCCGCGGGTCTCAAGATCGACGCGGTGTGCAACCAGGCCGGCGGGCTGAAGACCGAGACCAAGCTGGTGCTCACCGGCTCGGACACCAACTACGACATGAAGCTCGGCATCTATCTGGTGAAGCCGGACGGCGCGCGCGAAGGCGGCGAGACCCAGGTCAAGGCCAAGTGGGTGGGCGCGTGCCCCGCGGGCATGAAGCCCGGCGATGAAGTCGAGAAGTCGGCCGACTAGGCCTCGGCCCACCGCGCCAGGTTCTCCAGCGACGAGGCGATGCCCAAGGCGTGGTCCTCGGCGCTGATGCCTGGCGGCACGTTCGAACAGGCGACGGCCACCTCGGTCCCGCCTGCCACGGGCGTGAACGTCGTGACGATGGTCATGACCCCGGCGAAGGCCGGATCCGTCGAGCTGAACACCACCTGCTCCTCGATCGACCGACCTGGGACGAGGCTGACGAACCGCCCCTCGAAGGTGTCGGTTCTCGCGGTGGTCTTGCCTCGGGGCGCGTCGGGCGTCTCGGGATAGACGAAGCTCATCCGGTAGCGCCCGCCCTCGCGCGCCTCGAACAGCTCCACCTCCGCCCACATGCCCGCCGGCGGCCGCCACGCCGCGACGGCGGCCGGGTCGAGGTGCGCGCGGTACAGCATTTCCGGCGCGGCGTGGATCAGGCGCGAGCCACGATCGATACGCTCGGTCATCGGCAACTCCCATCGTAGCGGTCGTCCCGGCGCCGCGGCGCCGAAATGCGTGCAGAATCAGCCCGGAACTCTATATAGGAGGATGGAATCCTCAGGGCCGCGCGCGCGGGCGCGACGACCCTGCATCAGGCGCGACGAGACACGGGCCGCCGGCCCGCAGCGAGCGCCTCAGATGGACGCGAGATGAGCGAAGACAACACCGACCAGAACGGCCTCGAGACCAACGGCAACGGCGCGGCCGAGTATGGCGCGGAATCGATCAAGGTCCTGAAGGGCCTGGACGCCGTGCGCAAGCGGCCGGGCATGTACATCGGCGACACCGATGACGGTTCGGGCCTGCACCACATGGTCTACGAGGTGGTGGACAACGCCATCGACGAAACCCTGGCTGGCTACGCCTCCCGGGTCGAGGTGATCCTGAACGCGGACGGGTCGTGCACCGTCACCGACGACGGCCGCGGCATTCCCACCGACATCCACGAGAGCGAAGGCGTCTCGGCGGCCGAGGTCATCATGACCCAGCTGCACGCCGGCGGTAAGTTCGACCAGAACTCGTACAAGGTCTCGGGTGGCCTGCACGGCGTGGGCGTCTCGGTGGTGAACGCCCTCTCCGACTTCCTGAAGCTCAAGATCCATCGCAACGGCCAGGTCCACGAAATGGAGTTCCGCCGGGGCGACGCGGTGTCGCCGCTGGTGGTCACCGGCGTCTCGCCGAAGCGCGACAACGGCGAGTTCCTGACCGGCACCGAAGTCACCTTCATGCCCTCGACCGAGACGTTCTCGTTCATCGAGTTCGACCGCAAGACGCTGGAGCATCGCCTGCGCGAGCTGGCGTTCCTGAACTCGGGCGTGACCATCTGGCTGAAGGACTTCCGAGAGGCCGAGCCGTTCGAGGAGGTCATGAGCTACGAGGGCGGCATCGAGGCGTTCGTGCGCCACCTCGACAAGGCGAAGACCTCGCTGATGAAGGAGCCGATCGTCGTCCGCGGCCGCAAGGACAACGTCGAGCTGGATCTCGCCCTGTGGTGGAACGACGGCTACCACGAGAACGTCCTTTGCTTCACGAACAACATCCCGCAGCGCGACGGCGGCACCCACCTGGCGGCGTTCCGTTCGGCCCTGACGCGGATCATCACCGGCTATGCCGAGACCTCGGGCACGACCAAGCGCGAGAAGGTGTCGGTCAGCGGCGAGGATGCCCGAGAGGGTCTGACCTGCGTGCTGTCGGTGAAGGTGCCGGACCCCAAGTTCTCGTCCCAGACGAAGGACAAGCTGGTGTCGTCGGAGGTGCGCCCGGCCGTCGAGAACCTCGTGGCCGAGGGGCTCGGCACCTGGTTCGAGGAGCACCCGAACGAAGGCAAGATGATCGTCCAGAAGATCGCGGAAGCCGCCGCCGCCCGCGAGGCGGCGCGCAAGGCCCGCGAACTGACCCGCCGCAAGTCGGCGCTCGACATCACCTCGCTGCCCGGCAAGCTGGCGGACTGTTCGGAGAAGGATCCGGCCAAGTCCGAGATCTTCCTCGTCGAGGGCGACTCGGCCGGCGGCTCGGCCAAACAGGCCCGCAACCGCGAGAACCAGGCGATCCTGCCCCTGCGCGGCAAGATCCTGAACGTGGAGCGGGCGCGGTTCGACAAGATGCTGTCGTCCGACCAGGTCGGCACGCTGATCACCGCGCTGGGCGCCGGCATCGGTCGCGACGACTTCAACATCGAGAAGCTTCGCTACCACAAGATCGTCATCATGACGGACGCCGACGTCGACGGCGCCCACATCCGGACCCTGCTGCTCACCTTCTTCTACCGGCAGATGCCGGAGGTGATCGAGCGCGGCTATCTCTATATCGCCCAGCCGCCGCTCTATAAGGCGTCGAAGGGCAAGTCGGTCCGCTACCTGAAGGACGACGCCGAGCTCGAGGTCTACCTGATCGACGAGGGCACGGACAACGCGACCCTGGACCTCCCGTCGGGCGAGCGCCTGACCGGGGCCGACCTGCTGGCGCTGGTGCAGACCGCGCGCGGCGCGAAGGCCAACATCGAGCGCCTCTCGGCGAGGGCGCCCTCGTTCGCCATCGAGCAGGCGGCGCTGGCCGGCCTGCTGGCCGAAGGCGGCGATCCGGCGGCGGCGGCAGCGCGCCTCGACCTCTACGCCGAGGAAGGCGACGGCCCCTGGAGCGGCGAGGCGGCGGCCGGGGGCGGCTTCGCCTTCAGCCGGGTGAAGCGCGGTGTCTCCGAGCGCGTGGTGCTGGACGACTTGTTGCTGCATGCCGCCGACGCCCGGCGCCTGGCCGAGCGCTCCAAGGAGCTGGCGGCCACCTTCTCGGGCATCGCGACCTTCACCCGCAAGGACCGCACCGCCAAGGTGCGCGGCCCCCTCGATCTGGTGAACGCGGTCATGGACAACGGCCGCCGCGGCCTCTCGATCCAACGCTACAAGGGCCTGGGCGAGATGAACGCCGAGCAGCTCTGGGAAACCACGCTCGACGTGGAGGCCCGCACGCTGCTGCAGGTCAGGGTCAGCCACTCCGAGGACGCCGACGGCCTCTTCGCGCGCCTGATGGGCGACGTGGTCGAGCCGCGCCGCGAGTTCATCCAGGAGAACGCGCTGGACGCCGAGGTCGACGTCTAGGCTGTCCGGAACCCTTTCGGTTCGCTAACATTGTTCCGTAAACGGCGGAGGCCGGCTCGCTCGCGCGGGCCGGCTGCACCATGGAACAGCTCGAGCTTCTGCAGCGGCTCTACTGGCTGCTGGGCCGCACCGACGCGATGGGCGAGATCGCCGCCCTGCTGGCGCGCGATCACGACGCCCTGCTGGAACTGATCGGCGGCATCGCCAGGGATTCCAAGGGCGCGGACGCCCGTCCCGCCGACATGATGGCCCGTATTCTCGCCGGGCTCGCGGGCCTGCGCGCCGATCTGCTGCATCGCATCGGCGACCTGAAGGACGAGGCGTTGGTCGAGGCGCGCCTCGTGGCGCAGGAATCCGGCGTGGACCTGGAAGAGTCCTGACGCCGGGCCAGATGTCCGCCGTCAGCGGATCTCCAGCAGCCGCGCGCGCAAGGCGCTCCAGTCCACCATGGCCACCGCGGCGGCGAAGCGGGCCGCCGGATCGGTCGGAGGAAGCTGCCCGGCTTCGAGCCGGTCGTTCTCCTGCCGGTACGAGCTCGTGTAGACCACCATCGAGGCCTCGCCCGGGCCGCCGGTCCAGCTCCGGTCCTTCTCCCAGCGGGCGACCAGCGATCGGGCCGTGGAGTCCGGAGGCACGGGGACCGACGAGATCACGAAGCTGGTGTGGGCCCCCGAACCCAGCGGCGTGATCGTGCGGCCGTCGGGACGCACGGTGGGCCATTTCTCCTGCAGGAAGCCGGCGGCGTTCAGGCCCACCCGCAGCACGACCCCTTCGCCGGGGGTGAAGTAGCGGCCGTCCTTGGCGCGGGTGGTCTTCGGATCGTCCAGAAGGATCGGCCGGCCCAGCAGGTTGACCTCCGCGATCAGCGAACCCACGCCCTCGTCGACCGAAATGCGGCTGATGTTGGCGCCCGCGACGACGCTGAGGCCGCGAGGGTCCTGCAGTGACGGTTGCGCCAGGAGCGCGTCCAGAACCACCTGCAGCCGCCGCTTGAACAGGGCGACTTCGGCCGGCGTCGCCGCGGCCCGGGGGGAGATGTGCGGCGGACCGAGGGTGCGGTAGACGGTTCCTCGGGCATCCTTGGAGGGGTCGCCGGTCAGCACCGTCGCCGGGTGGGTCCGCCAGAACTGCACGATCTTGGGCGCGACCCGGACGGGGTAGGTGTCGGCGTGCGCGCCGGCGGCGGCGAGCGAGATGGCGATGGCGAGGAAGGTGGCGCGCAGCACGGGCGGGACTCCGGTTGTCTGGCGCGGCAAAAGCGTCGGCGGCCGATCGGGGTCAACGCGGCGCGCGACCGGGCCCTGGCCGCACGATCCTCAAGCGACGAAAGCCGGTCGCGGTGCGCCGAAGTGGTCAACGCGCCGCCGGCGACCGGGCTCGACCTTGGTCATGAATGCGCCGCGCGAGGCGTGTCCGGTGGCCACCCTGGGCCCATTGGTCTGCCAGTACCGCACGATCTGGGGTCCGACGCGGAGCCCCGGCGTCTGCGCGCCGGCCGACGTCGGGGTCGGAAGAACGGCGGCGGGCAGGACGAGCAGGGGGCGGGCGAACACGACGCACTCCAGATCGGCGGTCCCGCCCGACTGCGCTCCCGATCCCGGCTCCGCAACGCCGCGTCGATGAAGCTCTCTGGTTGGGAGCACCAAGCGACGAAGTCATGCTCTCCGGCGGAGGAACCGCTCATGAAAACCCAGCTCATCGCCCTCGGCTTGTTGGCCATCGCCGCGCCGGCGGCCGCGGCGGGGCCCGCCGCCGTGATCGTCGACGAGAAGACCGTCGTGCGGGACGAGCCGCCTCCGCACGGCAAGATCGGCATGAGCACCGCCTATCGGATCAGCGACGCGGTTCCGAACCGCGCGATGGAGTTCAGGAAGCGCGTGCTGCACGTGGGCGCCGCCATCGGCGCGCATCCGATCGACCATGACGAGGTCTACTATGTGCTTTCCGGCGAAGGGGTCGTGGAGTCGGACGGCAAGACTGCGAAGCTGACCCCGGGGATGGCCGCCTATCTCTACCGCAGTGCGGTAGTCGGCATCCGCCAGACAGGCCCGGAACCCCTCGCTTTGATCATTTCGTACCCGCTTCCACCGAAACCGTGAGGCATTGGGCGGGACGGCAAGTGTTGCACTGCGATCACGCAACCGCGTCGATCGTGTGACAATGGCCCTCCGGACGCAGCCGTTTGCCACTGGTTGGTGTAGCTAGGATCTCAACCGGCGAGTCAGCGTTCGCCGAAGCTCTCCAGAGGTCCCCCGCATGAAGACGCCCGCTTCCCTGCGCGCCCGGCTCGTCGCCGCGGCTTCCGTTTCGGCTTTCGCCGCCGTGCTCGCCCTGCCTTCCGCCGCCGCGGCGCAGGACACCGAGGTCAGCGAAGTCATGGTGACCGCGCAGAAGCGCACCGAGAACATCAACGACGTGCCGCTGGCCGTGACCGCCGTCAGCGGCCAGAAGCTGGACGCCATCCGCTCGTCGGGCGGCGACATCCGCGTGTTCTCGGCCCGCGTCCCCAGCCTGACGCTGGAGTCGTCCTTCGGCCGCACGTTCCCGCGCCCGTACATCCGCGGCCTCGGCAACACCGACTTCGACCTGAACGCCAGCCAGCCGGTCAGCTTCGTCTATGACGAAGTCGTGCTGGAGAACCCGGTGCTGAAGGGCTTCCCCCTGTTCGACATCGACCAGGTGGAAGTGCTGAAGGGGCCGCAGGGCACTCTGTTCGGGCGCAACACCCCGGCCGGCGTGCTGAAGTTCGACAGCGCCAAGCCGACGCAGGAGTTCGAAGGCTACGCCCGCGCCTCGTACGCCACGTTCTCGACGATCAACGCCGAGGGCGCGGTCTCGGGCCCGATCATCCCCGGCGTGCTGGCCGGCCGCCTGTCGGGCCTCTACCAGCACCGCGACAACTGGGTCGACAACACCTTCACCGGCAAGAAGAACGTGCTGGAAGGCTACGACCAGGTCGCCCTGCGCGGGCAACTGCTGTGGACCCCGACCGAGCAGGTCTCGGCCTTGCTGAACGCCCACTACCAGCACCTGGACGGCACGCCGCGCGTGTTCCGCGCCAACATCATCCAGAAGGGCACGAACAACTTCGTCCCCGGCTTCGAGCGCGACAAGATCAGCCAGGACGCCGAGACCCGCGCGGTCCAGAAGGTCGAGTCCGCCGGCGCCAACCTGAAGGTGACCTACGACTTCGGCGACGGCCTGCCGCAGCTGACCTCGATCACCGCCTATGAGCGCGTCGACACCTATTCGCGCGCCGACATCGACGGCGGCTTCGGCGCGGTCTTCGCGCCCCCGTCGGGCCCGGGCGTCATCCCGTTCCCCGCCGAGAGCGCCGACGGCGTGCCCTTCCACCGACAGTTCACCCAGGAACTGCGCCTGGCCGGCACGGCGGGCGCGGTCGGCTACACGGTCGGGGCTTTCTACTTCAACGAAAGCATCAAGATCGACAGCTTCGACTACAACACGCTCGGGGGCGGCGCGCTGCAGGGCTACGCCTACCAGAACCAGAAGAGCGAGAGCTGGGCGATCTTCGCCAACGCCGACTACGCCGTCAGCGAACAGCTGAAGGTCGGCGGCGGCATCCGCTACTCCGACGACAAGAAGGACTTCCTGGCCCAGCGCACGCGGTCGCCCTTCGGCGCGCCGGCCACCCCGATCCTGCGGGCCAATCCGGACACCAGCGAAGTCAGCTTCAACGTCAACGCCACCTACGCGGTGAACGACGATGTGAACGTCTACGGCCGTATCGCCCGCGGCTACCGCGCGCCGTCGATCCAGGGTCGCCTGGTGTTCGGCGACACGCTTTCGGTCGCCGACAAGGAGACCGTGATGTCGTACGAGGCGGGCATCAAGGGCGTGCTGCCCGCGGCCCGCGCCCGCTGGGACGCGGCGGTGTTCTATTACAAGGCCAACGACCTGCAGATCACCGCGGTCGGCGGCGGCGCGAACTTCAACCGCCTGCTCAACGCCGACAAGGCCGTGGGCTACGGCTTCGAGTTCAACGCCGAGGCCGAGCCGGTCGAGCGCCTGCTGCTGACGGCGGGCCTGTCGTACAATAACACCGAGATCAAGGATCCGGGCCTGGCCACCGCGCCCTGCGGCAGCGGCTGCACCGTGCTGGACCCGGCCGGTCCGCTGGCCGGGACGGTGAGCATCGACGGCAACAGCCTGCCGAACGCGCCGAAGTGGATCGCCAACATCACGGCGGGCTACTCCTGGCCGGTTGGCGAGGGCTCGATCTTCGTCTTCACCGACTGGGCCTACCGCTCGAAGGTCAACTTCTTCCTCTACGAGTCGGCCGAGTACAACGACGACAAGCTGCTGGAAGGCGGCTTCCGCGTCGGCTACCGCGCCCCGGGCAGCCGTTGGGAAGTGGCCGCCTTCGGTCGCAACATCACCAACGACCGCTCGCTGGAAGGCGGCATCGACTTCAACAACCTGACCGGCTTCGTGAACGACCCGCGCACGCTGGGCGTGGAAGTGAAGGCGAACTTCTAGAGCAAAGTTGCTCCCCTTCGGGGGAGCTCCCGCGCAGCGGGTGAGGGGGTCCGCTCAGACCGTGGAGGACCCCCTCCGTCTCGGCGCTTCGCGTCGAGCTGCCTCCCCCAATGGGGAGGAACGATCGTTCAGTCCAGGAACCCGCCCACGACCTCCAGCACCGCCGCGCCGTAGTGCGCCAGCTTCGCCTCGCCGACGCCGTTCAGGGCGGCGAGGGCGGCGCGCGAGCCGGGCTTCACCGCCGCGATCTCTGCCAGGGTGCGGTCGTGGAAGATGACGTACGGCGGCACGTGCTGGGCCTTGGCCTCACGCGCCCGCCAGGCGCGCAGCGCCTCGAACAGCGGCTGGTCCGCGCCGCCGACCACCGTGCCCTCGCGCCGGGTCTTGCGGGTGCGCCCGCCGCCCTTGGCCCCGCCCTCGGGCGGCTTGCGCATGGCCACCCGGCGATCGCCCCGGAACACCTCCCGCACCGCCTCGGCCTCGCCCAGTCCCACCAGCGGCCGGCCGTCGTTGGGATCCTCGCGCAGCAGCCCCTCGAACAGCAGCTGTTCGCAGAGGTCGCGCCATTCGTTGGCCGACAGGTCCTGGCCGATGCCCCAGGTGGAGAGGCCGGTCTCCCAGTCGCTGGGGTCCTTGGTCTTGGCCATCAGGTGGTCGACCAGCCGCCCGCGCCCGAAGCGGCCGCCCAGCCGGTGGGCCGCCGACAGGGCCTTCTGCGCGAAGACCGTCGCGTCCACGGTCTCCACCGCGCCGGTGCACAGGTCGCACTGGCCGCAGGGCTCGACGCCCTCCTCCCCGAAGTACCGGCGCACCGTGGCGGCGCGGCAGCCCGCGCCGTCCAGCAGGGTGTAGAGCTGGCGCACCTTGCGCACCTGCACCTGCTTGACCTCGCCATCCACCTCGCGCTCGCCGATCCGCTTCAGAGCCCAGGCCATGTCGGCGGCGCCATAGAGGGTGATGCCCTCGGCCGGCTCGCCGTCGCGTCCGGCCCGGCCGATCTCCTGCCAGTAGGCCTCGATCGAGCCCGGCGGATCGGCGTGGATCACGAAGCGGACGTCCGGCTTGTCGACGCCCATCCCGAAGGCGATGGTCGCCACCATCACGGCGTGGTCGGCCTCCAGGAATTCCTCGAGCCGCGTCTCGCGCACCCGCTTGTCGATGCCGGCGTGATAGGCGACGGCCGGCACGCCCGCGTCCCGCAGGGCCTGGGCCAACTTCTCGGTCTTGTCGCGTGAGCCGGCGTAGACCACGCCCGAGCGGTTCGGCCGGGCGGTGACCAGGTCGATGACCCGTTTCTCCACCCCGCCGCGCTTGCGCTCGGCCGACAGGATCAGTTCGGGGCGGGCGAAGCTGGCGACGAACTCGGCGGAGTCCTGCAGGCGCAGTTCGTTGCGGATGTCCTCGCGGGTCTTGGCGTCGGCGGTCGCCGTCACGGCCAGCCGCGGCACGTTCGGGAACAGCTCGGCCAGCCGGCCCAGCATCCGGTATTCCGGACGGAAGTCGTGGCCCCACTGGCTGACGCAGTGCGCCTCGTCGATGGCGATCAGCGCCAGCGGCGTGCGGCCCAGGCGCTCCAGCATCCACGGCTGCATCAGGCCCTCGGGCGAGACGTAGAGGATCTGCAGTTCGCCGGACTCGATGCGCCGCCAGGTCTCCGCCTTGGCCTCGGGCTCGATGTTGGAGTCCAGCCGCGCGGCGGCCACGCCCGACTGCACCAGCGCCGCCACCTGGTCGGTCATCAGGGCGATCAGCGGCGAGACCACCAGGCCCAGGCCCGGCCGGATCAGGCTGGGGATCTGGTAGCAGAGGCTCTTGCCGCCGCCGGTCGGCAGGACGGCCATGGCGCTGCGCCCGGCCAGGGCCTCGCCGATCACCTGCGCCTGCAGGCCGCGGAAGTCGCTGTGGCCGAAGGTGCGCCGCAGGATGTCCCGCGCCGCGTCCAGCGGCTGGGGGGAGGCGTCGACTGCGGGGCAACTCATCGGCCCTATATGCCGCGCGCCGCCCGGGGGCGCCATGCGGCGTGGAGGGTTTCTAGCCCTGCTTCACGGTCTTGTTCTGGAAGCCGGCGATGCGCGCCTCCATGTCCGGGCCCCGACCCTCGCCGCGAAAGATCTCGTGGGCCAGCCCCGCTTCCAGCGGCAGGCCGTCGGTCTCGCGCACCAGGCGCTTGTTGGCCCGGTGGCTGAACCACGAATTGGCCAGGATGTCCGAAGCCAGCCGCTCCAGCTCGGCGTCGAAGTCGGCGTCGGGCACGCAGATGTTGGCGAGGCCGATGCGCTCGGCCTCTCGTCCGCCCAGCGTGCGGGCGGTGAACATCATCTCGCGCGCCTTGCAGGTCCCGACCCGTCGCGGCAGGCGCTGGCTCATGCCCCAGACCGGAGTCAGCGCCCATTTGGCATGGGTGTCCGCGAACCTGGCCCCCTCCGCGGCGAAAACGATGTCGCCCGCCAGCGCCAGCTCCAGGGCTCCGGTGTAGCAGTGGCCGTGCACCGCCGTGATCACCGGCTGGGGCAGGTCGGCCAGCCGCTCGATCACCTTCGACTGGTAGAACGGCTCGGGCAGCTTCTCGCCCACCGCGATGTCGCCCAGGTCATGGCCCGCCGAGAAGCAGCGTCCCGCGCCGCGCAGGATCACCAGGCCCACGGTCTCGGTCTCGACCGCCAGGGCGCGGACATGGGCGTCCAGCTCGCGGAAGACCTCGACGTTCAGGGCGTTCAGCTTGTCGGGGCGGTTCAGGGTGAGGATGGCCGCGCCGTTCCGATCCTCGCGCAGGACGAGCTGGCCGGTCCGGGTTTCGGCCGCGAGTGCGTTCATCGTTTCCTCCCGCGCCGTTGTGGACGCGCCTTTGCGATCACTCTGCCGCCCTGACGCAGGGGGCGGTCAAGGGGCCGTCGGGGAACCCCCGCGCCGCGTGGGAATTGAGAGGGGCCGAGGAAACGGAGTCCTCCAGAAGGAGGGAAGATCATGCGCTGGAGCGTCATTCTCGCCGTCGTCGCGGCCGCGGTGTTCACCGCCACCGTCGCCATCCCCCGGTCGGAAGCCTCGGGCGCCAACGCGCCGGGCCAGATCGCCACCCTCGACGTCGACGACTGATCTGTCGTCAGTGGCGGGTGTGCGGCCGCTCCCGCACCCGTTCCAGCATCGAGGTCATCACCGCCACGAAGAACGCGGTCGACCAGCCGATCAGCAGCAGGCCGTTGATCCCCTCGATCCCCGCGACCAGCAGCCATCGCGGATGGAAATCGGCGTCGCTGAAGCCGATGGCGGAATAGGTGGTGGTCGAGAAATAGACCGCGGCGCGAAAGTCCGACGTCGCGCCCAGGGCCTGGAACAGCACGGCGTAGCACCAGATTTCGATGCCATGCAGGAGGAAGAGGCCCAGCGCCAGGCCCACGCTGAAGGTGATGCCGCGCATCGACATCCAGTCCAGCGGCCGCGCGCCCTCGCTGGCGCGGACGATCATCGCCAACAGCGCCAGGCCCCATCCGTGGATCACCACGGTCAGCGCCACCATGCCGGTGGCGACCAGGAGTTCGCTCAGCATGGGTCGGTCAGGGCGTCGGCGCCGCGGTGATCCCGGCGCTGGGGATCGCGCATCCGCGAAGCGCCTGATCCAGCACCGCGACCTCCGCCGTCCAGGGGTACCTGCGATCGCTCATGCCGTCGCCGCACTCGCCGCCGTAGAGTGTGAGGGTGAGCTGTGCGCCGTCGGCGGCCTTGGCCACCCAGGTCGCCCGGCCCGGCTGGATCACCGCGCCCGGAGCTGTGAAGGCCTTGTCCGGCGCGTCCGGCCGCTTCAGCGTCAGTGTCGTTCCATCGACCACCACCGACCAGAAGGGCTCGGTCCCCAACGCCGTGATCGGCTTGCTGAGGTCCATGCTGGAGCCCGTGGGCGGCGGCGCGGCGGCGGGCGCCGCCGCCGGGGCGTCGGCCGGCGCCTCGGCGGGTTTGCCGTCGGGCGCCTGTGGCTGGCAGGCCGTGAGGGACAGCAGGGCGAGGGCGGAGACGGCGGCGCGCTTCATGCCGCGATTTTGCGGCAAATCACGCTAGCGTCCATCCCGTGGCGGGCCCTTTCACCTTCTACGAATTCTTCGCCGGCGGCGGCATGGCCCGCCTGGGCCTGGGCGAGGGTTGGTCGTGCGCCTTCGCCAACGACTTCGATCCGGTGAAGTCGGCCACCTATCGCGCGAACTTCCCCGACGCGGCGGACCATTTCCGCGAGGGTGACGTCTGGGCGCTCACGCCCGACGACCTGCCGGGCCGCGCCGATCTCGCCTGGGCCTCCAGTCCCTGCCAGGACTTCAGCCTCGCCGGCGCGCGGGCCGGCCTGGGCGGCGGGCGCTCTTCGGCCTTCTTCGGCTTCTGGCGGTTGATGGAGGCGTTGGACGACCAGGGCCGAGCGCCGCGCGTCATCGTCATCGAGAACGTCACCGGCCTGCTGACCTCCCGGGACGGCGCCGACTTCGCCGCGCTGGGCCGCGCGCTCTCCGGCCGTGGCTATCGCTTCGGGGCGCTGGAGATCGACGCCTCGGTCCTCCTGCCCCAGTCGCGGCCCCGGGTGTTCGTCATCGCCGCGCGGGATGCGCCCGCCGGCCTGGAGGGCGACAGCCCCTTCCACACCCGGGCGGTCCGCGCCGCGCACGCCGCCCTGCCGCCCGACGTCGCCGCCGACTGGGTCTGGTGGCGGCTCGCCCGGCCGCCCGCGCGCAACACCGATCTCGCCGCGCTGCTCGAGCCCGACGCCGATGTGCCGTGGCACAGCGCGGCCCAGACCGAGCGGCTGCTCTCCTTGATGGGCCCGCTGCATCGCGCCCGGCTGGACGCAGTCGCGGGCCGGGCCGTCGGCGCGGTGTTCCGACGCACACGGATCGAGGACGGCCGTCGGATCCAGCGGGCCGAGGTGCGGTTCGACGGACTGGCCGGCTGCCTGCGCACGCCGCGTGGCGGCTCGTCGCGGCAGGCGATCGTGGTGGTCGAGGGGGCGCACGTTCGGTCCCGGCTGATCTCTCCGCGTGAGGCGGCGCGGCTGATGGGCCTGCCCGACAGCTATCGCCTGCCGGGCGCCACGACGGGCGCGCTGCACGTGGCCGGGGACGGGGTCGCGGTCCCCGTCGTGCGCTGGCTGGCCGACCAGTTGCTCGACAACCTGTCCGGGCGTCCGGAAATCCTGGCCGCTGAGTAAATCTAAAGGGTCCGAGAGCCCGACCCCGCTTCCAATCCGCTTCGGAAGGACTAGGGTTCGCCCAAATCTTCTGAAGACGAGGCGGACAGATGGATTCCACCCCCGACAAGACCTACGACGCCGCGCGCTACAAGCGCTCGGGCCGGGGCAAGATCTACGACTCCGTGCTGGACCTGATCGGTGACACGCCGCTGGTGCGCCTGCCGCACCTGACGGCCGCGCTGAAGCCCAAGGGCGAGGTCGTCGCCAAGCTCGAGTTCTTCAACCCGCTGGGTTCGGTGAAGGACCGGATCGGCGTGGCGATGATCGAGTACCTTGAGGCCAAGGGCCTGTTGCAGCCGGGCGGCACCATCGTCGAGCCGACCTCGGGCAACACGGGCATCGCCCTCGCCTTCGTGGCCGCGGCCAAGGGCTACAAGTGCATCCTGGTGATGCCCGAGAGCATGTCGGTGGAGCGTCGCAAGATGCTGGCCATCCTGGGCGCGCGGCTCGAGCTGACGCCCCGGGAGAAGGGCATGTCCGGCGCCATGGCGCGGGCCATGGAGATCGTGGCCGCCACGCCCGGCGCGGTGATGCCGCAGCAGTTCGAGAACACCGCCAATCCGCTGATCCACCGCGTCTCCACCGCCGAGGAGATCTGGGCCGACACGGGCGGTGAGGTCGACGCGGTGATCGCCGGCGTCGGCACGGGCGGCAGCATCACCGGCATCGGCCAGGTGCTGAAGGCCCGCAAGCCCTCGGTGCGCATGGTGGCTGTCGAGCCGCAGGCTTCGCCGGTGCTTTCGGGCGGCCAGCCCGGTCCGCACCCGATCCAGGGCATCGGCGCCGGCTTCGTGCCCGCGATCCTCGATCGCAGCATCATCGACGACGTGGTGCAGGTTCCGGCCGACGACGCCTTCGCCATGGCCCGCCGCGTGGCCAAGGAAGAGGGCATCCCGGTCGGCATCTCGTCGGGCGCGGCCCTGGTCGCCGCCTTCGACGTGGCCAGCCGCGACGAGATGGCGGGCAAGCTGGTGGTCGCGATCATCCCGAGCTTCGCCGAGCGCTACATTTCCACGGCCCTGTTCGACGGGCTGTAGGCTGAAGGTCGGCGTCGTCGGCTGCGGCGTCGCCGGCCTCGCCGCGGCGCTCGCGATGGCCCGCAAGGGCCATCAGGTCGTCATCCTGGAGGCTTTCGAGACCCCGCGCCCGCGCGGTTCGGGGCTTCTCCTGCAACCGTCCGGCCTCGCGGCCATGCGGGTGCTGACGCCGCTCTTCCAGTCGCGCGGACCGGTGGGGCCGTGGGTCCGGAACAACCTCTTCGCGCCCCTGGCCCAGGCGCCGTTGCTGGATCGCGTGGCGGCGGCCACCCTTACCGGCATGTTCCGCCTGGGCTCCACGCCGCCCGAGTTGCGGCCATGACCGACGTCTACGGGCCCGAGAAGCGCTCGGCCGTCATGCGGCGGGTGAAGGGACGTGACACCGCGCCGGAGCTGAAGGTGCGCAAGGCGCTGACCAGGCTGGGCGCGCGCTACCGGCTGCATCGCAAGGACCTGCCGGGCAATCCGGACATCGTCATGCCGGGGCGTCGCCTGGCGCTCTTCGTCCACGGCTGCTTCTGGCACGGCCACGACTGCGCGCGCGGGTCGCGCGTGCCCAAGGCCAATCGCGACTACTGGCTCGGAAAGGTCGGGCGCAACAAGGCGCGGGACGACCGCACCCGCGGCGAGCTGGAGGCTCTCGGCTGGCGTGTCGAGACGATCTGGGAGTGTGAGCTCAAGGACGGGGCGGCGCTGGAGGCGCGTCTGGGTCGCCTGCTGGCGCCGCCCCAAGTTTGAAGATGGCCGGCCCGGTCGTGGGGAGTGGGAGCCCGGGCCGGCCATCGATCGCGACCCTATCGGGCGGCGAGTTGCTGACCCGCCGTCCGGCCGTAGGCGCGGGTGACGAGCGGAGCGTCCAGGTCCTGCACGGCGCGGGCGAGGGCGCCCTCCATGCAGGTCTGGCGGCGGGCCGAGATCTCGATCGGCGCGACCGACGCGTTGCCGCCGCAGACCGCGCGGCTGGCGCGGCGCAGGCGTTGGACAGCGACGGCGGCGCCCTCGGGACGGCGCAGGTCCAGATCGCCGAGGCGGACGACCGACTCCAGCATCTCCGGATCGCTGGCCGACGGACGGACCGACTGGGCGGCGGCAGGCGCCGCGATCGCCGCAGAGGCGGCGAAAATCATCAACAGTTTCATTGCGTTTCTTCTCTCGGGGGAGGGCCGGCCTCATTGCCGGCATAACTGCGATACGTAGATGGGCCGGGGCGGTCTACAGGCCGGGGGGCGGTCCGGACGCAGGGTGCGGAAACCCGGAACGCAGGCCAGCTTGACGGCCTCCGGGCGATGTCCATATTAGACAAATGGACACTATAGTAGACGATGTGACCGCGCGCCTGGCGCAGCGCATCCGTGCCGAACGCGAGGCGCGGGGTTGGAGCCTGGCCGAACTGGCGGAGCGCTCGGACGTCTCCAAGGCCATGATCAGCAAGATCGAACGTGGCGAGGCCAGCCCCACGGCGGCCCTGTTGGGCAAGCTGTCCGGCGCCTTCGAGCTGACCCTGGCCACCCTGCTTGCCCGCGCCGAGGGCGATGGCGGCCGGCGCGTGGCCCTGGCCGATCAGCCGCGCTGGCGCGACCCCGACACCGGCTATCTCCGTCGCCAGGTCTTCGCCCGGGGCGACCATCCGGTGGAGCTGGTGCAGGTCGAGCTGCCCGCGGGCGCCCGTGTCGACCTGCCGGCGGCCTCCTACGCCTTCATCCGCCAGGTCGTCTGGCTGCAGGCGGGCGCCCTGACCATCGTCGAGGGCGGGCAGAGTACGACGCTGGAGGCCGGGGACTCCTACGCCTTCGGGCCGCCGGCCGACTCCGCCTTCGTGAACCCCGGCGCCCGACCCTGCAGCTATCTGGTCGCGGTGTCGCGCCGATGAGCCTCGACATCCGCCCCCTCGACGCCGGCGCCGTGCCGCGCCTGGCCGAAATCCTCGAAGCCACGGTCGCGGCCGGGGGTTCAGTGCACTTCATGGACCCGGTGCCGCCCGGTGGCGCGGCGGCCTACTGGTCGACGGCGGTGGCCGACGTCGGCCGCGTCGTGCTGGGCGCCTTCGTCGACGGCCGGCTCGACGGCACGGTCACCCTCTGGCTCGACACGCCGCCGAACCAGCCGTTCCGCGGCGAGATCTGGAAGCTGATGGTGCATCCGGACGCGCGGGGACAGGGCCTGGCCCGCGCGCTCATGCGGCACGCGGAGGCGCTCGCCGTCCGATACGGCCGCACGCTGCTCAATCTCGACACCGCCACCGAGGGCGGGGCGTCGGAACTGTACGAGAGCCTGGGTTGGATCCGGGCCGGCGTGATCCCGGACTACGCCTTCAAGCCCCAGGGCGGCCTGGTCGGCACGGCGATCTACTACAAGGCGCTGGGCGGCTAGAGCGCCGGTTCGCGCTCCTGCACCACCACCTCGGTCTTCACCGAGTTGGCGATGAAGCACTCCTCGTGCGCTTCATGGTGCAGGTGCTCGGCCTGGGCCGCGGTGGGCCGCGCGCCGTGGTAGCGGATCTCGGGGCTCAGCGTGACACGGGTGACCGCCATCCGACCGGCCTCGTTCTTCTCCATCACCCCGACCGCCTCGTCGCGGTAGCCGGTGACGACGAAGCCCTTGAGCCGCGCGACATGCAGGAAGGTCAGCATGTGGCAGTTGGACAGCGAGGCCACCAGCAGTTCCTCGGGATCCACCGCGCCGGGCGCCGCCCACTTGGAGCCCACCACATGCGCCGAGGCGGTCGCCGGCACCACGTGCTCGGCGAAGGTCACCGTGTGGCCGCGGCTGTAGCGGCCCTTCAGGAAGTCCTCGGCGCTGGCGTCGAGGGACCAGGCGATGGTGGCGCGGTGGGCGGACATGTGTGCTCCGTCAGAAGGCCTCGGCCGGCAGCTTCATCATGAGCTCCGAGCCGGTTTTCAGCTTTGCGAGGCGGGTGGTCGTCTCGGGCAGGAGGCGCTCGATGTAGTAGCGCCCGATCGTCAGCTTCGTCTCGTAGAAGGGGTCCTTGTCGCCGTCGGCGATCCGCTTCAGCGCCGCCTCGGCCTGCAGCGACCACATGTAGGCCAGGGCGGTCAGGCCGAAGAGGTGCAGGTAGTCGGTCGATGCCGCGCCCGCGTTCTCCGGATTGGCGAGGCCGTTCTGCATCAGCCACATGGTGGCTTCCTGCAGTTCGGCCTTGGCCTTGGCGAGGCCGGTGGTGAAGGGTTTCAGCGCCTCGTCGTGCTCGGCGGCGATATAGGCGTCCAGCTCGGCGAAGAAGCTCATCACGCCCCGACCGCCGTCGGCCGCCAGCTTGCGGCCCACCAGGTCCAGCGCCTGCACCCCGTTGGTGCCTTCGTAGATCAGCGCGATGCGGACGTCGCGCAGGTACTGGCTGGCCGGGAAGTGCTCGGTGAAGCCCGAGCCGCCGTGCACCTGCATGGCGTCGGAGCAGACGTTGAAGCCGCGGTCGGTGAGGAACGCCTTCACCACCGGGGTCATCAGGGCCATGTAGTCGCGGCCCTTCTGCTGGACGGCCTCGTCGGGGCTGGCGTGGCTGAGGTCGCCGTGCAGTGCGGTCCAGCTCATGAACGCGCGGCCGCCCTCGACGATGGCGCGGGCGTCCATCAGCATCCGGCGCACGTCGGGGTGGACGATGATCGGGTCGGCCGGGCCGTCAGGATTCTTCGGGCCCGTCAGGGATCGGCCCTGCAGCCGGTCCTTCGCGAAGGCCGCCGCCGCCTGGTAGGCCGCGTCCGCCTGGGCGATGCCCTGCAGGCCCACGCCCAGCCGCGCCTCGTTCATCATCACGAACATCAGCTTCAATCCAGCGTTCTCGTCGCCGATCAGCCAGCCCGTCGATTCCTCGTGGCTGATGACACAGGTGGCGTTGCCGTGGATGCCCATCTTCTCTTCCAGGCCGAGGCACTTGACCGAGTTCCGCTCCCCTGGCTCGCCGTTTGCGGTGGGGATGTACTTCGGCACGATGAAGAGGCTGATCCCGCGCACGCCGGCCGGCGCGCCTTCGATGCGGGCCAGCACGAGGTGGACGATGTTCTCGGTCAGGTCCTGTTCGCCACCCGAGATCCAGATTTTCTGACCCGTGATCCGATAGGTCCCGTCGGCCTGCGGCACGGCCTTGGTGCGCAGCAGGCCCAGGTCGGTGCCACAGTGCGGCTCGGTCAGGTTCATGGTGCCGGCCCACTGGAACGAGCACAGCTTGGGCAGGTAGAGATCCTTCTGCTCCTGCGTGCCGCCCACGTGGATCGCCGAATAGGCGCCGTGCGTCAGGCCGGGATACATCGAGAAGGCCATGTTGGCGGCCGAGCTCATCTCGGAGAACGCCACGTTGACGACGTGGGGCAGGCCCTGGCCGCCATACGCCGGATCGGACCCCAGCGCCGGCCAGCCGCCCTCGACCAGCTTGACGTAGGCGTCCTTGAAACCGTCGGGAGTCTTGACCGTGAAATCGGGGCTCCAGACGCAGCCCTGCTTGTCGCCGACCCCGTTCAGCGGCGCCAGCACCTCGGAGGTGAACTTGCCGGCTTCCTCGAGGATGGCCTCGACGGTGTCCATCGACGCGTCGGCGAAGGCGGGCAGGTTGGCGTAGCGGTCGAGCTGCAGCACGTCGCGCAGCAGGAACTGGTAGTCCCGCACGGGGGCCTGATAGGTCATCCGATCCTCTCGAACCTGGCGGCCCGGAGCGTCCGGGCGGCGCATGTCTCAGAGGTCGTGATTACGCACGGCCGCGCCGTCGCGGCTAGTCCCCAAAGGGACGGTTCGTGGCCGGGCGAACCCGGCCACGCAGGTCGGCTCAGGCCACGCCGTCCAGCTGGCGGCGCATGGTCTGGTCGTAGTCGGCCGCCCGGGGCAGCAGGTCGGGACGGGTCTCGACCAGGCGCTTCTCCATCGCCTCGATGCCGCCCTGCAGCTGGGCGATCGCCTCGTCGATGTCATGCTTCTGCTGTTCCAGGGCGACGATGCGCTCGCGGAACTTCTTGAGGCTGGTGGCGGCCTGCTGGGCGCCGCTGTGGTCGATCTCGTAGAGGTCCAGGATCTCGCCGATCTCGCACAGGGCCAGGCCGACGCGTTTGCCGCGCAGGATGAGCTGCAGGCGGGCGCGGTCGCGATAGGAATAGACGCGGTTCATCCCGTCGCGCGCAGGGGTCAGCAGGCCCTTGTCCTCATAGAAGCGCAGGGCGCGCGGGGTGCATTTGAACTCGAGGCACAACTGCCGGATCGTGTAGGTCCGGGCAGGCCGGCGCAGATCATGGGGCATTGTGACGTCCTCCCTGGGTTATCGTTGATAACACGGTACGGCCAGCCTTCCGTTTACGTCAAGGGGAAGGTGACGCCTGCAAGGTGGTGAAGCTGGGCGGCGCTGATCGAAAATCCTCCACCGCACGGGCGCGATGCTGCGCCGGCTTCGTGGCGCTGGCGAGGCGCCTGAGCCATGGCTAGGTTGGCGCCGAACCGTTCGGGGGATTGCTCTGTGAAAAGCGTGTGGTTGGCTGGCGCGGCGGCGCTCTCGGTGATGTGCGCGGGACCCGCGATGGCGGCCAAGCCCGCCGCGGCGCCCGAGGCGACGGCGGGCCTTTCCCGGCAGGACGGCCTCGTTCCCGTCTATGTCGACGCCGCCAAGGGGCGGGTGCTGGTGGCGCTGCCGGCGCCTGGCAAGGACGGCGTCGCCGGCCGCTATCTCTATGTCTCGGCGCTGAAGACAGGCCTGGGCTCGGCGCCCGTCGGCCTGGATCGCGCGCGGCTGGGCGAAACCCAGGTGCTGGCCTTCCGCCGGATCGGCGGCAAGGTCGTGGCCGAGTTCGAGAACCCCCGTTTCCGCGCCGCGGGCGCGCCGCAGGACGAACAGGCCGCCGCCCGCGAGGCCTTCGCAACCTCGGTGGTCTGGAGCGGCAAGGTCGAGGGGACGACCGCCGACGGTGGCCTGATCGTCGATCTGTCCAGCTTCCTCACCCGCGACGTCATGGGGATCGCCGACGCCCTCAAGCAGTCCGGCGAGGCGGGCTTCCGGCCCGTGGGCGACCTCTCGATGGCCGATCCGTCGGCGGTGAAGGTGTTCCCCGAGAACGTCGAGTTCGAGTCGCTGATGACCTTCGCCTCGGACAGCCCGGGGGCCGAGGTCCGCAACATCGCGCCCGACCCGCGGCAGATCAGCTTCGTGGTGCGCCACAGCCTGGTGAAACTGCCCGAGCCCGGCTTCCAGCCGCGCTGGTTCGATCCGCGCTCGGGCGGGTTCGACGGCGTCGTGCTCGACTACGCCGCCCCCCTGGACAAGGACATCGTCCAGCGCCTCGCCCGTCGCTTCCGGCTGGAGAAGACCGACCCCTCGGCGGCGGTCTCGACGGTCAAGAAGCCGATCGTCTTCTACGTGGACCGCGCCGCGCCCGAGCCGGTGCGGACCGCCCTGGTCGAGGGCGCGCGTTGGTGGGCCGACGCCTTCGAGGCCGCCGGCTACAAGGACGCGTATCGGGTCGAGGTGATGCCCGAGGGCGCCGACCCGCTGGACGTCCGCTACAGCGTCATCAACTGGGTGAACCGCGCCACGCGCGGCTGGTCGTACGGCCAGGCGGTGACCGACCCGCGAACGGGCGAGATCGTCAAGGGTTCGGTGCTGCTGGGCTCGCTACGCGTGCGCCAGGACATGCTGATCTTCGAAGGGCTGGTCGGCGCCGACGCCAGCGGCAAGGGCGGTCCGAACGATCCGGTGCAGGTGGCCCTGGCCCGCCTGCGCCAGCTCTCGGCGCACGAGGTCGGCCACTCGCTGGGCTTCGCGCACAATTTCGCGGCCTCGTCGCAGGACCGCGCCTCGGTGATGGACTACCCCGCGCCGCGCGTGAAGCTGACCGGCGGTCAGATCGACCTCTCGGACGCCTATGGCGTCGGCATCGGCGTCTGGGACAAGTTCACCGTCGACTGGCTCTATGGCGACGGCGATCCGGTGGCCAAGGCGGACAAGGCGGCCAAGACCCTCCGCTACATCACCGACGTGGACGCGCGCGGCGTGGGCACCGGCCAGCCCCACGCGGCGATCTGGGACGACGGCGCCGATCCGGTGGTGGAACTCGACCGCATGCTGCAGGTCCGGCGGGTCGCCATCGACCGGTTCAGCGACAAAGCCCTGCGGCCAGGCGAGGCGGCCCAGGCGCTCAAGCGCAAGTACGTGCCGATCTACCTGTTGCACCGCTACCAGCTGGAGGCGGCGGCCAAGGTGCTGGGCGGCGTCGACTTCAGCTATGCGGTGAAGGGCGATCCGAAGGCCGTGGCGGCCCTGGCGCCCGCGTCCGCGCAGCGCGCGGCGCTGACGGCGCTGCTGGCGGCGATGTCGCCTGCCAACCTCGACACCCCCGAGGCGTTGATCCCCCTGCTGTCGTCGGGCCAATCGGGCGACAACGACCGGCAGTACGACATCGAGGTGTTCGACGGCGCCGGTGGTCCGGTGTTCGACGCGCTGAACGCCGCCGACGTGGGCGCGGGCCTGGTTCTGGACGCCCTTCTGGCGCCGCCGCGCCTTGCCCGCCTGGTCGAGCAGAGCCGCCGCGATCCAAGCCAGCCCGGCGTGGGCGAGGTGGTCGACAAGCTGCTGGCACAGGCGTTCGCGCCCGCCGGCGGCCGACTGGCCGAGGTGGCGCGGCGGGTGCAGACGCGGACCGTTCTCGAGCTGGCGGCCACGACCCGCCGGCCCGACGTCTCGCCGGCGGCCAAGGCCGAGATCAGCCTGCGGCTGATCGAACTGGCGGCGAAGCTGAAGGCCCAGCCGGGGGCCGGTTCCGACCGCGCGCACCGGCTGACCCTGGCGGCCCTGCTGGAGGACAAGGAGGAACTGATCCGCGTCCTGGCCCAGCCCAAGCGCCGGCCCGAGGCGCCTCCCGGCATGCCGATCGGCTCGGACGAGGACTGAAGTCCTGACGCCATTCCTCCCCCGCCGGGGGA
>JBFMGV010000090.1:0-3569 GCA_040752615.1 Pseudomonadota bacterium
TACCGCCCCCGGACCTCGCGTCGATGGTCTGGGGGCGCGAGGCCCGGCCCCGCCACGTCAGGCTGTGGCGGTCCCCAGCCGGCGGCGCTGGCGCAGGGTAGCGCCGACGCCGCCGAAGCCGATGATCATCAGCGCCCAGCTGCCCGGTTCGGGAACGGCGCCGCCGGGATCGCAGGTGCGGCTGGAGCAGGGATCCTCGGGGCGGGTGATCTGCGGAATGAAGGTCAGCGGGCCGGCATAAAGCGCGCCGAGATCCAGGAAGGCGGTCTTGTCGCCGCTGGCGGCGTCGTACTTGGCCACCGAATGCGCTTCACTGACGAAGAGACCGCCGTCCCCGTAGGCCAGTCCCAGCGCGGCCGAGTCCAGGTCGACCGCGAAGTTCATGCTTGAAAGGTCGAAGGGATCGAAGGCGGCCACCGCATAGGCGTCGCCGCCGAAGGTGGCCACCGTCAGCCCGGCGAACAGCTTGCCGCCGCCGAACGTCAGGGGCCCGAAGTCGGCGAAGGCGCTGAAGTCCACGCTGTCGAGGAGCGCGCCGGTGGTGTCGTATCGCGAGAGCGTGCTGCCGTACGCCACGAACAGGCTGTCGCCGCCAAACGCCAGGCCCGAAGGCTCGGGAAGGTCGATGTAGCTGCCCGGAACGAAGTCGAGACTGTTGTCGACGCCGACGACGCCGCTGTCGATGAAGCCGTCGAAGCCCGCGAGCAGCGTGCTGCCGGCGTAGGCCAGGGGGCCGAACTGATAGCTGCTGATCGTGGCGGTGTCGGTGTTCTGCAGCGCGGTGTTGAAGCGCTGGAGGTACGACGTTCCGCCGCCCTGGGTGGCGGCGAAGATGCTGCCCGCGCCCCAGGCCAGGCCCGTGGCTTTTCCGGCGAGGCTTTGGGTCACGCCCGTGGGCGTCAGGTCCGCGCCGCCGACAAGGGCGATGGAGCCCGATGTCTGGTCCGGCGAATAGCCGACCACCAGGACGCCCGCCTGGGCGGCCGGGGCGAGAAGCAGCGTGGCGGCCGCCGCGACGGCGATCCGCTTGAAGGTGTCTGAGTACATCGGAAGTCCCCCACTCATTGGTGGCGGGCGATATCCCCCAGGTCCGGCGGCGCGGGCAGGCGCGCCGACGTGCGAGTGGTTGCGTCGCGCTGCGCGCCCCTCAGGCGTCGTCGGAGCGGGGCAGCGGGCGGGGCTCGAGGTCGGGGCCTCGCGACCACGAACCCGCGAACGGCATGGTGAGAAGGGCCGCGCCGCCGGCCGCCATGGCCAGGGGGCCGACGTCGGGCAGGATGTGGGCCTGGATGCGCGGCGAGATCGACCCTTCGGGCGCCAGAGGATCGGCGGCGGTCAGCTCGGCATAGGTGGCGTCGTCGGCTGCCATGTCGCCCGAGAGGTCGCCGATGCGCTCCATGATGCTGGCTCCGGCCACGGGCGATCCGCCGCCGACCCGCTGGATCGTCAGCGAGATGCCGTCCAGCACCTCGGCCTTGTGGCGCAGCACGGCGTTGTAGATCGTGAAGACGAAGAGCCCGCTTCGTGCGTCGGCCGCCAGCGAGAAGAGCTGGGTCTGGGTCGGGAAGGTCCAGCCGTCGAACTGCATGTCCTCGACCCGCAGGCGGAAGTTGAGGAACCCGTTGTCCGCGCGCCGGATCATCACCCTGTCATGCATGAAGCGACCGGGCAGTCCGATCGCCGGCCGGGTGGTCCGCCAGAAGCCCTCGTAGTCGGCGCCGCGCAGGGCGGTCAGGGCCTGGGCCTCCTGCAGCACCGCCTCGGGCAGCCAGCCGGCGAGGGGGCCGAAGCGGCCGGAGGCCGGTTCCGGCGCCACGCCCAGCCGCGCGGCCAGCGAGTCGAGGTCCTGCTCCCAGTCCAGCAGGGTGAAGCCGGGCCGGTGCTGGGCCACGAGGCGGGTCAGGTTCGCGAGGTTTTCGCCCGAGGGGGCCTGGCGGCCGCTCAACCAGCGGCTGACCACCGACTTGTCGACGGCGAGCTCCGACGCCAGCCGTCCGCGGCTGATCGACAGCACTTTCAGCGCCAGCAGCAGCCTGGCGGGAAACTCGTCCACGCAGCTTCTCCCCGAGCAGAGCTGCGCCCTAGTCGCAGGTTTGAACCCGGTTGTCAGCGCGCGCGGTTCGGCGAACCCGGAATCGGCGGGGCGTCGCCGCCACAACCGTCACGCGCGCCGGCGGGACGCCTCGTAGAGGGCCACCGCCGCGGCGGCCGAGACGTTCAGGCTCTCGAATCCGCCTGGCATCGGGATCCGGGCCAGCTCGTCGCAGTGTTCCGCCACCAGCCGGCGCAGGCCTTCGCCTTCCGAGCCCATGACGATCACGGTGGGCGCGCCGTCCAGCACCTCATGCAGCGACCGCTCGGCCTCGCCCGCCATCCCCACGGCGCGCCAGCCGGCCGAGGTCAGCTCGTCGAGGGCCCGGGACAGGTTGACGACGCGCGCGACCGGCACCTGCTCAACGGCCCCGGCCGCGGCCTTGGCCAGCGCTCCGGCCAGCTTCGGCGCGTGGCGGTCCTGCAGCACCATGCCGACCACACCGAAGGCGGCGGCCGAGCGCAGGATCGCGCCCACGTTCTGCGGATCGGTCACCTGATCCAGAACCAGGACCACCGCGCCGGGCTTCGGCTCGAAGTCGCCGAGGTCGGCGTCGTCCAGGGGGGCAGGGCGCAGCGCCACGCCCTGGTGCACCGCGCTCTGGGGCAGGGCCAGGCCGATTTGGTGCGCCTCGGTGACCTCCAGACCCTTCAGGCGACCGAATTTCGATTCGATCTGCCGGGCCTTGTCCGGAGTGGCCAGAAGCCGGATCGGCGGCCCCCTGCGCGGATTCGACAGGGCCGCTTCCACCGCGTGCCAGCCCCAGATCCAGTCGTCGGCAGGGGCGGCCGTCCGGCGCTCCTGCCGAGGGGAAACGCCCGTTTTCGGACCGGGTTTGGGGCCCGGCTTCGGGCGAAAATTTCGACCCTTTCGGGCGTCGTTGCGTTCCGAATGCGAGGCCACTATAAGACGCGCTCCGATTTGGGGCCCCCCTGGGGAGGTCGCCGCTTTTGGACCGTGAGACCCGGCTCTTCAAGCCCCTCGCGTCCGGACGCGGAGCACCTTTCGAGAAGGTCCCGAAATGGCTCTGAGCGCGCTGGGGGAATGTCCCGAGTGGCAAAGGGGGGGGACTGTAAATCCCCTGGCGTCAGCCTTCGTAGGTTCGAGTCCTACTTCCCCCACCACGCGCCAGAGTGAGAATTGAACTGAGGAGTTGCGGCGGCCCCGCCCTCCGACCGTGAAAGCGGACGGATATCTGTTGGAATTTGAGCCGGACCTGTCCGGTTCTGGGCTTCGGCGGGTATAGCACAATGGTAGTGCAGCAGCCTTCCAAGCTGAGGATGCGGGTTCGATTCCCGCTACCCGCTCCAGCTCCTTGACCCGTAGAAACGCAACGCCGGCAGGACCCCGATGGCCAAAGAGAAGTTTGAACGTAATA
Source organism: Pseudomonadota bacterium (assembly GCA_040752615.1). GTDB lineage: Bacteria > Pseudomonadota > Alphaproteobacteria > Caulobacterales > Caulobacteraceae > Phenylobacterium. Next base: position 3,471 of record JBFMGV010000090.1, read on the forward strand.
AGCCGCACTGCAACATTGGCACGATTGGCCACGTTGACCACGGCAAGACGACGCTGACGGCGGCGATCACGATGGTGCTTGCGAAGACGGGCGGCGCCA
>JBFMGV010000091.1:0-93899 GCA_040752615.1 Pseudomonadota bacterium
GGGCGTCAGCCCGGCCGCTTGCCAGCGCGATCGCGCATCATGCGGTCGACGCGCTGCGACAGGTCCTCGACCGAGAAGGGCTTGGTCAGCACTTCCATCCCATGCGGGATGTGGCCGTGGTTGAGCACGGCGTTCTCGGCATAGCCGGTGATGAACAGCACGCGCAGGTCGGGCCGCTGGGCGCGGGCTGCGTCGGCCACCTGGCGTCCGTTGAGGCCCGCGGGCAGGCCGACGTCCGTGATCAGCAGGTCGATGGCCTCAGCCGACTGCAGGAGCCGTAGGCCCGAAGCGCCGTCCTCGGCTTCCAGGCATTCGAACCCCAGCTCGCCCAGCGCGTCGACGATCAGCATCCGCACGGTGGGCTCGTCGTCGATCACCAGGACGACGCCGGCATTGTCCACGCGCGCCACCTGGCGAGGCGGGCGGATGGCGTCGACTTCCTCCTGGCCCATGTGGCGGGGAAGATAGACGCAGACCATCGTGCCCTGGCCGACCTCGGAATAGATCCGCACGTGGCCATGCGACTGGCGCGCGAACCCGTAGACCATGGACAGGCCCAGGCCGGTGCCCTGGCCGATGGGCTTGGTGGTGAAGAAGGGATCGAACACCCGCTCCAGGGTCGCCTTGTCGATCCCCGTCCCGGTGTCGCTGACGCAGACGCTGACGTACTGGCCGGGGTCGAGGCCCAGGTGACGCGAGGCGTCCTCGTCGAGCCAGCGGTTCGCCGTCTCGATGGTGATGCGGCCGCCGTCGGGCATCGCGTCCCGGGCGTTGATGCAGAGATTCAGCAGGGCGTTCTCGAGCTGGTTGCCGTCCACCAGGCTGGGCCACAGGCCGGTCGCGGCGATGGTCTCGATCTGGATCGCCGGGCCGACCGTGCGCTGCACCAGATCGACGAACCCGCTCAGCAGGCGGTTGATGACGATCGGGCGCGGCGACAGCGTCTGGCGGCGAGAGAACGCCAGCAGGCGGTGGGTGAGGGCGGCGGCCCGGCGCGTGGCGCTCTGGCCCGCGGCGAGATAGCGCTCGACGTCCGCCATGCGGCCCTGGGCCAGGCGGGTCTCGATCATCTCGAAGGCGCCCGAGATCCCCGCCAGCAGGTTGTTGAAGTCGTGTGCCAGGCCGCCGGTCAGCTGGCCCACGGCCTCCATCTTCTGCGCCTGGCGCAGGGCGTCCTCGGCGTCGCGCAGCCGTTCCTGCTCGCGCAGGCGGTCGGTCACCTCGTGGGCGAACTGATAGGCGCCGATCGGCGCGCCGTCGGCGTCGCGCAACAGGTTGAAGCGCAGCTCATAGGCCCGCGCGACGCCGTGGCGGTCATTGATCTCGGAGGTGACGGTGAAGCTGTCGCCGTCGAACGCCCGCCGCCAGGGCGCGACGATCGCGTCCTTCTGGGCCTGGTCCAACGGCAGCATCTCGACCAGCGAGGCGCCCACGGTCGGGGTGGCACCGTAGAGCCGCTCGAACTCGCGCGCGGCGGCGCCATTGATGGCCAGCCAGCGAAGGTCGGCGTCCAGCACCTGCACGAAGGCGTCGGTGCCCTCGACGATGTCCGCCAGCAGCTTGCGCTCGGCCAGGGCCTGGGTGACCCGGGTCTCGAGCTGTTCGTTCAACTGCTGCAGGGCGACCTCGGCCTTGCGCCGGGGCGTGATGTCCTGGAACAGCACCGCGACCTGGTTCAGGTGGGGCGGCTCGATCCGGAAGGCGGCCAGCTCCAGGTAGCGCCCGGTGGCCACCAGTTCGCGCTGGAACCGGATCGGCTCCCCCGTCCGCAGGACGCCGCCATAGAGGTCGACCCAGCCCTCGGCCTCGTCGGGCACCATTTCGCAGACCTTCTGGCCCACGACGTTCGAGATGCCTGCGTTCCGTTCATAGGCCGGGTTGGCCTCGATATGGATGTAGTCCGAGAGGGGGCCGCGCGGCCCATCGATGAACTCGATGATGCAGAACCCTTCGTCCATGGAGGCGAAGAGGGTCTGGTAACGCTGTTGTTCGTCACTGGAGGGCGGCGCTGGGGGGCGTCGCTCAAGATCGGCCATGTGGCTCGATAGCAGAGCGCGCCGGTCCCGCACATGGCTAACGGCGCGATCTGTCCGCCGACGTCAGGCGCAGGCGCCGTCGGACGCCACCGGCGTCGGCGCGTCGGCGAGGGGCTCGTCGGTCGGCTCGTCGTCCACCACCCAGGTGCGGATGGCGCGGCTCAGCACGGTGAACTGGCGGCGCTCGCCGGGGTCGCGGGCGCTGCTGGCTTCACGCTCGCAGAGTTCCGCGAGGCGTCGGTAGGCTTCGATACGCTTCATGGCCGCCTGAGATGGGGAGCTCTTCAGGAAAGCCCACCCGTCCGGATGGCCGGGTGGACACACCCGGATACCGCCCGGCGTCCTGACCCACATCCCCCAATTGGGGGGCGCGATCGCGGCGAATATCTGTGTTAGGGGCGCGCGCTGCGGATGGCCTCCACCTCGGCGGCGGTGACCGGCTCGGGGAAGTTGTTGCCGAAGTGGGTGCGCAGGTAGGTGACGACGGAAGCCACCTGGGCCGGCGTCAGCGTCTCCCGGAACCAGGGCATCCCGCCCTTGCCGCCCTCGATGATGTAGATCGGATAGGCAGCGGTCCCCAGGCGAGGATTGTTGGCCAGCGCGGGGAAGGCGGCCGCGCCGACCGCGCCCTTGCCGCCGGGCATGTGGCAGACCTGGCACATCATCACATAGACCTCCTCGCCGGTCTTCGGCTGGGGCGGCTTGGATCCGCCGGGACCCGGTTCGTCGGCGAGTGCTGGCAGAGCGAAGGCGGCGAAGGCGATCGCGGTCGGGATCAGGCGTCGAAGCATGCTCAGGCCTCCAGCGCGCGCTTGTGCAGACGAGTGATGGCGTCGATCGCCGAGAGCAGCGAGCCCTCCATCCAGCAGCCGACGTAGGAGGCGTGTTCGCCCGCCAGGACGATGCGGTCCTCCAGCGCCACCAGTTCCTGGTAGTGCTCCTTGCGGGTGTCCTCGTTCCACCGGGCGCAACAGCCCATGACCCACGGCACGCGGCTCCAGGAGACGGACGCGCCGGACAGGAACTCCTTCCGGTAGCTGTCGGGATGGAACACCGAGCCCTGTTCCAGGGCCACCTCGATCCGTTGCGCGGGCGTCATGCCGCCCAGGCGATAGCCGCCCGGCCCGCTGGCGAAGGCGCCGAGCAGCACGGCCGGCCCGTCCTGGAAGAAGTTGTTGTTGGGATAGGAGATCAGGCCGATCTCCTGGTTGGTGAACGAGTGGCCGCCGTAGATGTCGTAGTCCTGCTCCCAGAACCGGCGGCGCATCTCCAGGCCGATCTTCACCGAGTTGGAGTAGGGCACCGACGAGATGGCGGCGGTCTTCTTCTCCGACAGGTTGGTCTCGATCTGGCTGAGCACCGTCAGCGGGATGGTGCAGACGCAGAAGTCGGCCTGGGCGGTCGTCACGGCGCCCTTGGCCGTGTCGGTGTAGGTGACGGTGACGCCGGACTTGTCCTGCATCAGCTTGGTGACCTTGGCGTTGTAGGTCACCAGATGGCCGACCTGCTTGGCGAAGCCCTTGCCGATCATGTCCATGCCGCCCACCGGCTGGAACATGGTGGTCTGGAACTCCTCGTTCATGAAGAACGCCATGTTCGCCCAGACGCCGGACTTCAGCACTTCGTCGAAGGGAAGCAGGTCGGACGGCTTGGGCGCCGCGTTCACCCCGCCACCCGGCGCCAGCGCATAGCCGCGATGGCTCGAGGAGCGCAGGTTCTTGGCGTAGCGCATGTCTGCGTCCAGCATGCCCCAGCCGCGGAGCGCCTCCTTCAACCGGTCGAGGTCTTCCTTGGTCAGCGGGGTGTCGAGGCCTTTCTGGTCCATGGCCTTGGACAGCAGCTCGGCGACACCGCCTTCGAAATCGGCCTTGAGGGCGCGGAACCTCTGCGGCGCGCCGCCGAAGGCGTCGGTGTTGTGGATGTAGGTGTTGTGATTGAGCTGGATGAACGGCTCCAGCGCCACGCCGAACGCCTTGCAGTAGTGGAGCAGCGTCTTGTGGTGGTGCGGAATCCGCCACGGCCCGGGGTTGAGGTAGTTGCCCTTGGCGAACTTCACGTCCTGCCTCGCGCCGCCCAGCTCGGTGTAGGTGTCGCCGCCGCGCAGCGACCAGTTGCGGCCGCCTGGCCGGTCCTGGAATTCCAGGATGCGGACCTTGTAGCCGGCCTTTTCCAGTTCGTAGGCCGCGAGCATCCCGGCCAGGCCCGCGCCCAGCACGATCACGGAAGCGCCCTTGCGCGCGCCCGCCAGGTTGGGCGGGCCGGGAAAGCGCGTCTCGGCGGCGTGCCCGAACGTTGTCATCATCTGGTAGATCGCCGCCGTCCCGCCCAGCAGGCCAATGGCCCGCATCAACTGGCGGCGCGTGGGTGTCTGTCCCGCAGCATCCATGTTCGAACCGACGCTCCCCTCTGTCCTCGTCCCCGACCTACAAAGGCCCGGCGCGAATCGAAGGCCGCCGCCGAACGTCGGCGCGCGGAATCGCTTCGCGGATGCGGTTTTGGGCGGCCGGCGCCCCGTCCCTAGGCAAGCCGGCGCTTGAGCGGCGCGACGGCCCGTCGCAGGGTCAGCCCAACGAGACGACAAAGGGCGGGAAGACGCGATGGGCTGGAGAACCACCACGGCGGCGTTCGGGTTGGCGATGCTGCTGGGATCGACCGCGGCGCAGGCGGCGACTCCGAAAGTCAGGCTGTACGCGATGGATTGCGGACGGCTGAGCATGAGCAACGCCGACTTCTACGCCGATGACGGGGCCTACAAGGGCGTGGCCAAGACCATGGTGGTGCCGTGCTACCTGATCCGGCATCCCAAGGGCGATCTGATCTGGGACACGGGCGTGCCCCAATCCCTCGCGGACCAACCGCAGAAGGGGGGAGCGGAGGCGATCGTCGTGACCCGGAAGCTGACGGATCAGCTCGCCGACCTCGGCCTCAAGCCAGCCGACATCGAGTATCTCTCGATCTCGCACAGCCACTTCGACCACATCGGCAACGCCGGCCTCTTCGCCGGATCGACCTGGATCGTGGATTCCGACGAGCGGTCCTATGCCTTCCGGCCCGCGGCGCGCGTGGACGCCAAGGGGTTCGCGGCCTACTCGGCGCTGGAGGGAGCCAAGACCATCCTGATCGAGGGGGACGATCCCTACGACGTCTTCGGCGACGGGACGGTTCAGGTCATCCCGACCCCCGGGCACACGCCTGGGCATACGGTGCTGCTGGTACGGCTGAAGACGGCGGGACCGGTGCTGTTGACCGGTGACATGTGGCACGTGGCCGAGAGCCGGGTGGCGCGACGGGTGCCGAGATTCAACGTGGACCGCGCGAAGACGCTGGCCAGCATGGACCGGGTCGAGGCGGTCGCGGCGAAGGAGAAGGCGCGGGTGGTGCGCCAGCACGTGCCCGAGGACTTCGAGGCGCTGCCGAAGTTCCCGAAGGCGCTGGAGTAGGGCGGGCGGCCCCGGAGAGCCGCCCGACGGTCCGGCCTAGTAGCGACGCTGGTGGTCGTTGCGCTGGGCGTAGACGCGCTGGCTCAGCCGGTCGAACCGCTGATCCAGGTCGCGGCGCTCGCTGACCGAGAGGCCGCCGCCCGAGCGGCGGTACTGCGCCTCGAGGCGCGACAGGTCGCGGAACTGTTCACGCAGGCGCTGAGCCTCGCGGCGGTTGAGGTCGCCGGTGCGGACGCCCTGGTCGATCCGGCGTTCGAGAACGTCCTGGCGATGGTTGATCGACTGCCACGGGGCGGCCTGGGCGGCGAAGGGCGCGGCGAGGACGGCGGCGGCGGCGAGAGAGAAGATGGCGCGTTTCATGGGGTAAGCCTTTCACTCGGGTGGATCGCCGGGGGAGCGGCGATGGGTCCTATGAAAGCGTGAGCCGCCTGAACGCTCCACGAGCGTGGCTGTTGGGTGAGGTTCATGTACGTGGCGGCCGCGTAAGGTATGCTGGCGCCATGAGCGACGATCCCAAGCCGACCGAAACCCCGATGCAACGCGCGCTGCGTCTCAAGAAAGCGGCTCAGGCCGCCGGCAACGGCAGGCCGGGGGCGGGGCGTGACGACGAACGCGCGGCGGCGGCCCGTTCGCAGTCCAAGTCGAAACCGTGGATGAAGAAGAGCTGACCCTGGTCAGGTCGGCGGGGCGTCGGTCGGTTGGGCGTGACCCGTGTCGCGGCCGGTCCAGGCGGCGCCGGCCGCCGCCACGATGACGGCGGCGACGCCCAGCACCTGTTCGCCGCGCAGGGCCTCGTTCAGCAGCACCAGGCCTGAGAGGGCTCCGAACGCGGGCTCCAGGCTGGTGAGCACGGCGAAGGTGCGCGCCGGCAGGCGGGGCAGGGCGTACATCTCCAGCGTGAACGGAATGGCGGTGGAGACCACCGCGACCACCAGGGCCAGCGGCAGCAGGCGCGGGTCGAGCATGGCCGGCAGACCCGCGTGGGCGATGCCGACCGGCACGATCACCACCGCCGCGATGGCCGTGGCGAGGGCCGGGGTCGCACGACCGAAGGCGCGGCTCGCGGCCTGTCCCCAGACGATGTAGGCGGCCCAGCTGGTTCCGGCGGCCAACGCGTAGCCCACGCCCAGCAGATCCAGCCCTCCCGCGCCGGCGGTCAGGTCCCTGCCCAGCAACGCCCAGACGCCGGCGGCGGCCAGGGCGGCCCAGAGGAAGTCGCGCGGGCGGTGTGAGCCGGCGATGGCCACGGCCAGCGGCCCCAGGAATTGCAACGCGATGGCGACGCCCTGCGGCAGGCGTCCCAGCGCCATGTAGAAGAAGAGGATCGCGCCGGCCGTCGTCAGCCCCAGGCCCAGCATCGGCAGCAGCGGGGCGTCCTTGGGCCAGTTGCGCCAGGGGCGGATCAGGACGGCCAGCATGGCGGCGCCCAGCGCGATGCGGACGGCGGCCGTGCCTTCCGGACCCAGGGCGGGAAACAGTCCCTTGGCGATGGCGGCCCCGACCTGGAAGGCCGCCGTCGCGCCGATCACCGCGACAAGGGGCAGCAGCACGCCGAGGGCGCCCGTGCGGTTCTGGTTCTGCGCCACCCGGGCCTCCGACTCGACGGCCAGGAGGGTGGATCAGCGGCCCCCGCGCCGAAAGGGCCACTCACCGGCGAGCGGACAGTCCGCTCAGCGCAGGTAGGACGGGACGATGTAAAGCAGGAGCAGCAGGAAGAGGCCGATCAGCAGCGCGCGACCGGCCAGCTTGTTGCGGCGGTCGCGGGCGGTGTCCTGGGGCGGCTTGGGCGGTTCCGGGCTCATGCCAGGGGCGTACGCCGCGAAGCGGCCGCTGACAACCGCGACATCACTCGGCCTCGGCCGCCTCCGGCTCCAGGAGGCTGCCCAGGGCGGCGAACAGGTCCTCGGCGCGGATCGGCTTGGTGACGACGAGGTCCATCCCGGCCTGCCGGTACTCCCGCACCTGATCGTCCATGGCGTTCGCCGTGAGGGCGATGATCGGGGTCCGGACCAGGCCCTCGGCCCGCTCCCGGCCGCGGATCAGGGCGGTGGCGGTGACGCCGTCCATGCGCGGCATCTGCACGTCCATGAGGATGAGGTCCCAGCCGCCACGCTCCCAGGCGTCGACCGCCGCCTGACCATCGTCGACGATCTGCGGATCGATTTCGACGACCTCCAGGATGGCGCGGATGACCGTCTGATTGGTGGGGTTGTCCTCGGCCACCAGCACGCGCAACGGCCGGTCCGACGGCTGGATCGGGGCGGCCGGCGGTGGCGGCAAGGCCGCGGGCGGGGTGGCGGCGTCGGCGCGGGGCAGGGTGAGCCGCAGGGTGAAGGCCGCGCCGTCCCCGGCCTGGCTCTCGACGGCGATGTTGCCGCCCATCAGCGCCGCAAGCTCGCTGCAGATGGCGAGGCCGAGGCCTGTGCCGCCATAGCGGCGGCTGATGGAGGCGTCGCCCTGCTCGAACTTGCTGAACAACCGCTCCAGGGTCTCGCGGGGGATGCCGATGCCCGTGTCGCGGACGGTGGCGACGAGGCCGCCCGGAGCCGGCGCGATGCGGACCGAGACGGCGCCGTGGTCGGTGAACTTCAAGGCGTTGGAGATCAGATTGCTCAGCACCTGCCGCAGACGCAGGGGATCGCCACGGTAGAGGCCGGCGGCGTCCGGCTCCACGGTGACCTCGAACGACAGTCCCTTCTGAGCCGCGATGGCGGCGAAGGTCTCGCGTACGCTGTGGGCCACCTCCCCGACGTCGAAGTCGACGTGTTCCAGGGTCATCCGGCCAGCCTCGATCCGGGAGAGGTCGAGGATGTCGTTCAGGAGCGCCAGCAGGGCTTCGCCCGACTCGCGCAGCACCCGCAGCCGCGCGCGCTGGCGTTCGGAGAGATCCTCGCGGGCCATGGCCTGGGCCATGCCCAGCACACCGTTCAGCGGCGTGCGGATCTCGTGGCTCATCTGGGCCAGGAACGCGCTCTTGGCGGCATTTGCGGCGGTGGCCTCCTGCACCGCCTGCGTGAGGGCGGCCTCCGTCTGGCGGCGCTCGGTGATGTCGCGGACGATGGCGGTGAACAGCCGGTTCCGGCCCGACGCGAGACGCGAGAGACCGATCTCCAGCGGCACGATCCGGCCGTCCTTGCAGAGGCCCTCGATGTCGGCCCGGGCCAGCATGGCGCGGGTGGACTCCGAGCCGGCGCGAAAGCGCGTGACGTGATGGCGATGGACGCCCCGGCGATCCTCCGGGACCAGCAGGTCGATGCCGGCGCCCAGCACCTCGGCGGCGGTCCAGCCGAAGATCGCCTCGGCGCCCTCGCTGAACACCACGATGCGCATGGTGTCGTCGAGGACGATGATCCCCTCGGTGGCGATGCCCAGAATGCTGGCGAGGACGAGGTCGAGGCGGCCGGCGAGCGCCGGAGGCAGCGGATCTAGGTCCTGCGGCGCGCTCAAGACCGCGCCAGCCCGGCGGCGCACGGCCGCGCTTCAGAATCCACCGACATTACGCACCCCCAACCCGAAGGGGCGAGCTAGACCATGCGCGGGTCGGCGAACTTGATATTCGTCAAAGCGTGAATTGGCGTTCCGTGACGCCGGGTCAACGAGTCCCGATCAGTGGCTCACGACCCACTGGCTGACGTAGGCGTGCGCGGCGCGGGCCAGCTTCGGCGGACCCGAGAAGTAGAATTCGGAGCCGAACAGCACCCTGCGCTCGCGCCAGGTGATGGCGCCCGTGTCCTCGGTCTGGAGGACGTTGCGGAGCTTGTTGCTCATGCCGTTCGGCACGAACGCGACGTAGGTGGCTTCGGGCATGGTCGTCTCCCTGAAAAAAGAGCCCCTTAGCCACAACAGAACGTGAGTCCGCCGTGCATCCAAGCACCGCGGCGCCGGACAGGTCGCCGCAGGCTGGACAAGCGCGGCGGCGCGGGCGAGGGGATCGGCTCCACCTCAGGAGATCGCGCGTGCGCCCCGTCGTCTATGGCCTCTGTCTCGCCCTCGCCGCCGCCCCAGCGTTCGCCGCCGACGGACCCGAGGCATGGAAGGCGCAGGCCGCCCGGGTCACGATCACCCGCGACGACTGGGGCATCGCCCACATCAAGGGCAAGAGTGACGCCGACGCGGTGTTCGGCATGGCCTACGCCCAGGCCGAGGACGACTTCAACCGGGTGGAGAGCAACTACCTGACCTCGCTCGGGCGCATGGCCGAGGCCGAAGGGGAGAAGGCCATCTGGCAGGACCTTCGCCAACGGCTCTGGATCGATCCCGCCGAGCTGAAGGCGGAGTATGCCAAGAGCCCGCCCTGGCTGAAGGCGCTCATGGACGCCTGGGCGGCGGGCCTCAATCACTACCTGGCCACCCATCCGCAGGTGAAGCCGCGGGTCATCACCCGGTTCGAGCCCTGGATGGCGCTGTCGTTCACAGAGGGCAGCATCGGCGGCGACATCGAGCGGGTGTCGCTCAAGGAACTGGAGGCCTTCTACGGCCAGACCCGGACCGCCGAGGTCGAGGCGCCGTTCGTGTTCAAGGAGCCGACCGGATCGAACGGCATCGCTATCGGGCCGAAGCTGACCAAGGACGGCCGGGCGCTGCTGCTGATCAATCCGCACACCAGCTTCTTCTTCCGCTCGGAACTGCAGGTGACCAGCGAGGCGGGCCTCAACGCCTATGGCGCGGTGACCTGGGGCCAGTTCTTCATCTACCAGGGCTTCAACGCCCACGCGGGCTGGATGCACACCTCCAGCGGCGTCGACGTGGTGGACGAGTTCGCCGAGACCGTGGAGCGCGGGGCCGGAGGGTTCACCTATCGCTACGGGGCCGAGAAGCGGCCGGTGAAGGCCTCGACCGTGAGCCTGGCCTATCGCCTGCCGGACGGTTCGAGCGGGCGGAGGGACTTCACCGTCTATCGCACCCACCACGGCCCCGTGGTGCGCGCCGACGGCGACAGGTGGATCGCCATGGCGCTGATGCACAAGCCGGTCGCCGCCCTGTCGCAGTCGTTCCTGCGAACCAAGGCGACCTCGCTGGCCGAGTTCGCCAAGGTCGCCGAGACCTATCGGGCGAACTCGTCGAACAACACCCTGTTCGCCGACGACAAGGGGGCGATCGCCTATCTGCACCCGCAGTTCATCCCCGTGAGGGAGGACCGGTTCGACTACACCAAGCCGGTCGACGGCGCCGATCCGGCGACCGACTGGAAGGGGCTGCATGCGGCCGCCGAGCGCCCGGAGGTGAAGTCGCCCAACAGCGGCTGGGCCTACAACACGAACAACTGGCCGTACTCGAACGCCGGGCCCGACAGCTCCAGGCGCGAGGCGTTCCCGAAGTACATGGACACGTTCGGCGAGACGCCGCGCGGCGTGCATGCCCTGCACCTGCTGACCGGATCGAGCGGTTGGACGCTGGATGGGCTGGTCACGGCGGCCTACGACCCGGCGCTGCCCGCGTTCGACCGACTGATCCCGGCGCTGTCACAGGCCTACGACCAGACCTCGGCCGAGGATCCGCTGAAGGTGAAGCTGGCCGGGCAGGTGGCGGCGCTGAAGGGCTGGGACCGGCGTTGGAGCCGCGAGTCGACCGAGACGTCGCTGGCGGTGTTTTGGGGCGAGGCGCTGTGGGCCAAGGCCGCGCCGGCGGCCAAGGCGGCAGGGCGCAACGTCTATGACCAGATGGCGCTGCACACGAGCCCGGCTGAGAAGCTGCAGGCCCTGGCCGAGGCGTCGGACCGGCTGGCGGCCGACTTCGGGAACTGGCGCACGCCCTGGGGCGAGATCAACCGCTTCCAGCGTCTGACGGGCGAGATCACCCAGACCTTCCGCGACGACGGCCCATCGTTGTCGGTGCCCTTCACCTCGGGCCAGTGGGGCTCGCTGGCGTCGTTCGGGGCCCGGCGCTACCCGGGGACCAAGCGATACTACGGGACCAGCGGCAACAGCTTCGTCGCCGTTGTGGAGTTCGGGCCGAGGGTCCGGGCGCGCGCGGTGAGCGCGGGCGGCGAGAACGGCGACCCCGCCTCGCCGCATTTCAACGACCAGGCGCAACGCTACGCCGATGGGAACCTGCGCGACGTCTACTTCTATCCCGAAGACGTGGCGGCGCACGCGAAGCGCGCCTACCGGCCGGGCGAGTAGCCGCCGTCAGGCGTCGCGACGGGGCTTGCGCGGCGGACGGGCGGGGCCGTCGCGGCGCGGGCCGCCGTCCGACCTGGGACCACCCTCGCGGCGCGGCGGACGCGGGCCGTCACGGCGGGGCGGGCGAGGCGCGTCGTTCGACAGGCCTTTCTTGAAGCGGGGCTTGCCCGCCGGGCGGGGCCCTTGCGGCGCGGGCGGCGTCGTCGCCTGGATGCGGAGTTCGCCGGCGTCGGCCGCTGCGCGCGAGGCTTCGAGGAAGCGGGCTTCCGAAGCCTCGGCGATCTGGAACTTCGTCTCGTTGTCGAAGATGCGGATCACGCCGATGTCGGCCTTGGTGACGTGGCCCAGGCGGCAGATCAGCGGCACGAGCCACTTGGGATCGGCGTTCTTGGCGCGGCCGATGGGCAAGCGGAACCAGGCGCCGTCGGCGACGGGCATGGCGGGCGCGCGCGGCTCGCGGCGCTCGGGCGCGGAGGGCTTGCCGTCGTCGAACAGCTCCTCGGGCTCGGGCAGGCGCGAGCGATAGAGCCGCACGAGGGCGGCGGCGACGGCCTCGGCGCCGCGTTCCTCGACCAGACGGCGGGCGAGGTCCAATTCCTCCGGAGCCGGCTCGGTGGTCAGCAGCGGGTCCTGCAGCATCCGGTCCTGGTCGCGGGCGTGGATCTCCTCCGGGGTCGGCGCGCCCGACCAGACGACGTCGATCCGGGCCACGTCGATCAGGCGTTCGGCCTGGCGCCGCTTGTTGTACGGGACCAGCAGGGCCGAGACGCCCTTGCGCCCGGCGCGGCCGGTCCGGCCGCTGCGGTGCAGCAGGGTGGCGGTGTTGGCCGGCAGGGCGGCGTGGATCACCAGCCCCAGGTCGGGGAGATCGAGGCCACGGGCGGCGACGTCGGTGGCCACGCAGGCGCGGGCGTGCCCGTCGCGCAGGGCCTGCAGCGCGTCGGCGCGTTCCTTCTGCGAAAGCTCGCCCGAGAGCTGGACCACGCCGAAGCCGCGTTCGCGCAGGGTGGCGTGCAGGTGGCGCACGGCCTCACGGGTGGCGCAGAAGATCAGCGCGCCCGAGCCTTCGAAGTAGCGCAGCAGGTTGACCACGGCGTGCTCGACGTCGTTCGGCGCCACGCGGATGGCCCGGTGTTCGATGTCGCCGTGGCTCTCGTCGCGGCGGATGGTGTCGATGCGGATCGCGTCGCGCTGATAGCGCTTGGCGAGGGCGGCGATGTCCTTGGCGATGGTGGCCGAGAACAGGAAGGTGCGCCGTTCGGCCGGCGCGGCGTCGAGGATCGCCTCGAGGTCTTCGCGGAAGCCCATGTCGAGCATCTCGTCCGCCTCGTCCAGCACCACGACCCGCAGGGCCGAGAGGTCGAGGTTGCCGCGCTCCAGGTGGTCGCGCAGGCGGCCAGGAGTGCCGACGACCATGTGCGCGCCGGCGTTCAGCGCGCGTTGCTCGGCCCGGGCGTCCATGCCGCCGACGCAGGTGACGATCTTGCCGCCGGCCTCGGCGTAGAGCCAACCCAGCTCACGGGCGACCTGCAGGGCCAGCTCGCGGGTGGGGGCGATCACCAGGGCCAGGGGCGCGCCGCCGCGGTCGAACCGCTCGGCCTCGCCCAGCAGCACGGGGGCGGCGGCGAGCCCGAAGGCCACGGTCTTGCCCGAGCCGGTTTGGGCCGAGACGAGCAGGTCGCGATCGGGCTCGGCTTCGAGCACCGCGGCCTGGACGGGCGTGGGCTCCTTGTAGCCTCGCGTGTCGAGCGCGCGGGCGAGCGCCGGGTGGCTGGTGGGAAATGGCATAGGTCGATCGCTCCGGGGCGCGTTGCGGACAGCGCCTGGCGTCAGGAGTCTGTTCGGTCAGATGGAAGATCGCCAGCGAAAGGTGTCACGGGCGCCCCGTGTCTGGATTCCTGGCGAGAACGCGGCTCATAGCAGCTTGGGCGGGAATAGGCGAGGGGCGCACCGTCGCACCGTCCCGCCCGGGCGCGAGCACCCCTGCAAGTCGTTTTCAAGCGCTACCACAAGTGGTTTTAATGCCCGCATAGCGCGATATTTTGCTGGCGGAACGCAGTTCGGCGTGCATCATGGTTAAGGTCGCCGGGGGGCGATCGTGTCAACCTTGGGGTACACTATGACCAGACAAGTCACTTTGGCGGCGTTCGCCGCCGCGATGCTGCTTGCGGGATCGGCGCAAGCGGACATCATCACGCCGGGCTTCACCTTCGCGGTGGCCGATGGCGACCACTTCCACTCCAACACCGGCGGCGCCTTCGGCAATCCGGCCGGCAAGGCCGAGGTCGGGCGCTACAGCAGCGAGGTCGTGAAGGGGCTGTCCGAGTACAGCCTGGCGGGCCTGACGAACCAAACGTCGGCCTTCGTCACCTTCGGCGTGTTCAAGGAGGGCGGCCTGTTCGCGGGGACGAACGACACGCCCTTCACCGGCAACATCCGGGTGGTGGCCTATCAGGGCAACAATACCGAGGACCTGAGCGACTTCAGCGCCGCCTCGGTGGGTGACGTGGGCAGCTTCTTCGTCTCGGCCGCGCTGGTGGACGTGGGCGACATCTTCAGCTTCGACATCACCGCCATCTACAACAACGCCATCGACCTCGGCTGGACGTCCCTGGGCATCCGCCTGGAACAGGATCCGGTGCAGAGCGCGAGCCAGGCCTGGACGTTCGACAACTTCCGCCTGACGACCGACAACCAGACCACGGGTGGAATCCCCGAGCCGGGGACCTGGGCGCTGATGATCGGCGGCTTCGGGATCGCCGGCACGGCGCTGCGCCGCCGACGCGCATTCGCCCTCTAGCGGGGGAACATCGCCAGGAGAGGGCCCCTGACCACGCGGTCGGGGGCTTTTTTCGTGTGCGCGAGATATGCGTCGATCGCGGGATCGAGGATGCCGGGAGGAGGGAGCTTTTCGCTTGTGGCCAACTCCTTCCGGGAAGGAGTGGCGCGAGTGACGGGGCTCGAACCCGCGACCTCCGGCGTGACAGGCCGGCGCTCTAACCAACTGAGCTACACCCGCAATTGGCCGTGGGGCCGTGCGAAGGCGGCCCTCATATGGGTGCTCCGGAATCGTGTCAACGACCATCTGTGCGACGGAGCAGCGCGCCTGTGGATTGATAACGTCGAACGTGACCCGGATCGGGGGCGGGACGGGCGGGCCAGGGATAAGGCCCGCGTATGCGTAGCGGGGGCGCGAGACCGCCTTGTGACGCCGACCCGCGTTGCGTGAGATGGGCGTGACGCCGCGCCGCATTTTTCGACTTCGTGGAGCGCTGCCGAGGCAATCGGCAAGTTATTGCGACGCATTCGCAAGTGTCTGAGCGGGTAGGCTTTCGCGTCGCACAAGGGCTGTTTGAATCGCCCGATTGATCGGTCTAGAAGGGCGCCGCGACTCCCTCCGGAGACTCCATGAACGCCTTCCTTCTCGAGTACCTGCCCATCGTGATCTTCCTGGGGATCGCGGCGGTGCTGGGCATCGTCTTCATCCTGTTCGCAGGCGTCCTCGCCCCCAAGGCGCCGGACCCCGAGAAACTCTCGTCCTACGAATGCGGCTTCAATGCGTTCGACGACGCGCGGATGAAGTTCGACGTCCGGTTCTATCTGGTCTCGATCCTGTTCATCATCTTCGACCTCGAGGTCGCGTTCCTGTTCCCGTGGGCCGTGTCGCTGATGAAGCTGCCGCCCGAGACGGCGAAGTTCGCCTTCTGGTCGATGATGTCGTTCCTCGGCGTCCTGACCGTCGGGTTCATCTACGAGTGGAAGAAGGGCGCCCTGGAATGGGAGTGATCGTTCCTGCTGGTTCCGCCGGCCGCACGACGGTCGAAGGCTACGACCCCCAGAAGCACGACCCGTTCTTCGACGGCGTCTCGCAGCGTCTGGCCGACAAGGGCTTCGTGACGGCGAGCGTCGACGATCTCATCACCTGGGCCCGGACGGGTTCGCTGATGTGGATGACGTTCGGCCTGGCCTGTTGCGCGGTCGAGATGATGCAGGCGTCGATGCCGCGCTACGACCTGGAGCGCTACGGCTTCGCGCCGCGCGCCAGCCCGCGCCAGAGCGACGTGATGATCGTCGCCGGCACGCTGGTGAACAAGATGGCTCCGGCCCTGCGCAAGGTCTACGACCAGATGCCCGAGCCCCGGTACGTCATCTCGATGGGCAGCTGCGCCAACGGCGGCGGCTACTACTACTTCTCGTACTCAACCGTGCGCGGCTGTGACCGGATCGTGCCGGTAGACGTCTACATCCCCGGCTGCCCGCCGACCGCCGAGGCGCTGGTCTACGGCGTGCTGCAACTGCAGAAGAAGATCCGTCGCACCGGGACGATCATCCGATGAGCTGGCCGATGACCGCCGCCGAGCTGGAAACGCTCGGCCAGGAGATCGTGGCGAACGCCGCCGGCGCCGTGGGCGGCGCGCACGTGGCGTTCGGCGAGCTGACCCTGACCGGGCCGGCGAACCGCGTCGGCGAGGCGCTGACGCTGCTGCGCGACACGCACGGCTTCCATGAGCTGATCGACCTCTGCGGGGCCGACTATCCGGAGCGCGAGCGGCGCTTCGACGTGGTCTATCACCTGCTGTCGATGACCAAGAACCGGCGCATCCGGCTGAAGGTGCAGACCGACGAGGACACTCCGGTGCCGTCGGTCGTGGCCGTCTTCCCGAACGCCGACTGGTACGAGCGCGAGGCGTTCGACATGTACGGGATCTTCTTCGACGGTCACCCCGACCTTCGTCGGATCCTGACCGACTACGGTTTCCACGGCCATCCGCTGCGGAAGGACTTCCCGATGACCGGCTACGTCGAGGTTCGCTACGACGAGGAGCTGAAGCGGGTGGTCTATGAGCCGGTGAAGTCGGTGGAATGGCGGAACTGGGATTTCCTCTCGCCCTGGGAAGGCATGGAACGCGGCTTCGCTCCGACCGTGCTGCCGGGCGACGAGAAGGGTGAGGGCAAGGCATGACCGGGTCCAACGCGCCGGCCGCCGCCTCGGACGTGGGCGGCTTCGACAACGATCGCCAGCTCGCCGAGGGCGAGACCAAGATCCGCAAGTTCAACATCAACTTTGGCCCGCAGCACCCGGCGGCCCACGGCGTTCTGCGCCTGGTCCTGGAGCTGGACGGCGAGGTGGTGGAGCGGGTCGACCCGCACATCGGCCTGCTGCACCGCGGCACCGAGAAGCTGGTGGAGGCGCGCCCCTACCAGCAGACGATCCCCTACATGGACCGCCTCGACTATGTGGCGCCCATGAACCAGGAGCACGCGTACTGCCTGGCCATCGAACGCCTGCTCGGCCTGGACGTGCCGTACCGCGGCCAGCTGATCCGCACGCTCTACGACGAGATCGGCCGGATCCTGAACCACCTGCTGAACGTCACGACCCAGGCGATGGACGTCGGCGCGCTCACCCCGCCGCTGTGGGGCTTCGAAGAGCGCGAGAAGCTCATGGTGTTCTATGAGCGCGCCTCGGGCGCCCGGATGCACGCCAACTACTATCGCGTGGGCGGCGTGCGTCAGGACCTGCCGGAAGCGCTGGTGCGCGACATCTCGGACTGGTGCGATCACTTCCCGAAGATCTGCGACGACCTGGAGGGCCTCTTCGGCGGCAACCGGATCTTCAAGCAGCGCAACGTGGACATCGGCAAGGTGACGAAGGAAGAGGCCCTGAAGTGGGGCTTCACCGGCGTCATGGTGCGCGGTTCGGGCATCCCGTGGGACATCCGCCGCAGCCAGCCGTACGCGGCCTACAACGACATGGAATTCGACGTCCCGCTGGGCGTCCACGGCGACTGCTACGACCGCTACCTCTGCCGCATGCAGGAGATGCGCGAGAGCACCAAGATCATGAAGCAGTGCTGCGAACGCCTGCTGAAGACGCCGGGCCCGGTGAAGACCGAGGACAACAAGATCGCGGCGCCCAGCCGGGGTGAGATGAAGCGTTCGATGGAAGCGTTGATCCACCACTTCAAGCTGTTCACCGAGGGCTATCGGACCCCGCCCGGCGAGGTCTATGCGGCCGTCGAGGCGCCGAAGGGCGAGTTCGGCGTCTATCTGGTCAGCGACGGCACCAACAAGCCGTACCGCCTGAAGATCCGTGCTCCCGGCTTCGCGCACCTGCAGGCCATGGACTGGATGAACCGCGGCCACATGCTGGCCGACGTGTCGGCCATCCTGGGCTCGCTGGACATCGTGTTCGGCGAGGTGGACCGGTGACGGCGGCTCCCGCGCTTTCCCCGGCCGAGATCGTGCAGGGCCAGCTGGACGCCTACAACGGCCAGGACCTGGACGCTTTCTGCGCCTTCTACGCGGACGACGCCGTGCTCGGCGCGTACGGCGGGGAGGTGACGACCGTCGGCCTCGCCGCGATCCGCGAGCGCCACGCCAAGCTCTTCGCCGAGTTCCCGCGGAACAAGGCCGAGCTGAAGAACCGCATCGTCGTAGGGGCCAATGTGATCGACCACGAACAGGTGCTGCGCGCGCCTGGCGGGGAGTCGTTCGAGGTGGCGCCGATCTACACCATCGTGGGCGGTCGCATCGCCCGCGTGGACTTCGTGAAGTGAGGGCGAGGCCTTGAGCGTCCGCAGACTATCGCCGAACCAGCCGGCCAGCTTCGAGTTCAGCAAGGACACGCTGGCGAAGGCCAAGACGTGGATGGCCAACTTCCCGGCCGGCAAGCAGCAGTCGGCCGTGGTGCCCCTGCTGTGGCTGGTCCAGAAGCAGGAAGGCTGGATCTCCGAGCCCGCGATCCGGGCCGTGGCCGAGCTGCTCGGCATGCCGGTGATCCGGGTGCTGGAGGTGGCCACCTTCTACACCATGTTCATGCTGGAGCCGGTGGGCACCCATGCCCTGGTGCAGGTGTGCGGCACCACGCCGTGCCAGCTGCGCGGCTCGGAAGGCCTGATGGCCGTCTGCAAGAAGAAGATCGGGCCGCAGAACCATCTGTCGGCCGACGGCAAGCTGTATTGGCAGGAAGTGGAGTGCCTGGGCGCGTGCTCGAACGCCCCGATGGCCGCCATCAACGACTACTACTACGAGGACCTCACCCCCGAGGGCCTCGAGAAGCTGATCGACGACTTCGCGGCGGGCAAGAAGCCGGCCCCGGGCTCCGAGATCAAGCGTCAGAATTCCGCGCCGGCCGGCGGGGCTTCGACCCTGACGGACGCGAAGCTCTACGACGGCTCGCTCGGCAAGAAGATCAAGATCCCGAACCTGCCGGTCAAGCCGGCCAAGGAGAAGGCGTGATGGCCGGCCTCATCGCCGACAAGGACCGCATCTTCCTCAACCTCTACGGCCAGCACGACTGGACGCTGGAGGGGGCGAAGTCGCGCGGCGCGTGGAACGGGACGAAGGACATCGTCGCCCAGACGCCCGAGTGGATCTGCGACCAGATCAAGGCTTCGGGCCTGCGCGGCCGTGGCGGCGCCGGCTTCGCCACCGGCCTGAAGTGGACCTTCATGCCCAAGCAGGAGAGCGAGCGTCCGCACTACCTGCTGGTCAACGCCGACGAGTCCGAGCCGGGCGCGTGCAAGGACCGCGAGATCCTGCGCAACGACCCGCACCTGCTGATCGAGGGCTGCCTGATCGCGTGCAAGGCCATGCGCGCGCACCAGGCCTACATCTACATCCGCGGCGAGTACGTCTTCGAGCGTGAGCGCCTGGCCGCCGCCATCCAGCAGGCCTACGACGCCAAGCTGATCGGCAAGGGCAATGTCCACGGCTGGGACTGCGACGTCGGCATCCAGCATGGGGGCGGGGCCTACATCTGCGGCGACGAGACCGCCCTGATGGAGAGCTTCGAGGGCAAGAAGGGCCAACCGCGCCTGAAGCCGCCGTTCCCGGCCGGCGCGGGCATCTACGGCTGCCCCACCACGGTCAACAACGTCGAGACCATCTCGGTCGTCGGCACCATCCTGCGCCGCGGCGCCGAGTGGTTCGCCGGCTTCGGCACCGAGAAGTCGACCGGCACCAAGCTGTTCGCCGGCTCGGGCCACCTGAACAAGCCCTGCGTCGTCGAGGACGCGGTGGGCATCAGCGTCAAGCAACTGATCGAGGACCACTTCGGCGGCGTGCGTGGCGGCTGGAGCAACCTGAAGGCCGTGATCCCGGGCGGGATCTCGGTGCGCATGATCCCCGCCGACCAGTGCGACGAGGCGATCATGACCTACGAGGACCTGGCCGCGCGCGGCTCGGGCCTGGGCACCGGCACCATGATCGTGTTCGACAAGGACGCGGACCTGGTGAAGGCGATCGCCCGCGCCAGCTACTTCTACAAGCACGAGAGCTGCGGCCAGTGCACGCCGTGCCGTGAAGGCACCGGCTGGATGTGGCGGGTCATGGAGCGGATGGTCACCGGCGAGGCGGAGATGTCGGAGATCGACATGCTGCTCGACGTGGCCAGCCAGGTGGAAGGCCACACCATCTGCGGCCTGGGCGACGCGGCCGCGTGGCCGATCCAGGGCCTCTTCCGTCACTTCCGCCACGAGGTGGAAGACAGAATTACCAACTACCGTGCGCGCAAGGGCTCTTACGCCGGCGCCAGCATCGCGGCGGAGTAACGACGCATGCCTATCGCCAAGGTCGACGGGGTCGAGGTCGAGTTCGAAGCGGGGATGAACGTCCTCCAGGTCTGCGAGCTCGCCGGCAAGGAAATCCCGCGCTTCTGCTACCACGAGCGCCTCAGCATCGCCGGCAACTGCCGCATGTGCCTGGTCGAGGTGAAGCCCGGCCCGCCGAAGCCGCAGGCGTCGTGCGCGCTGCCGGCCGCCGAAGGCCAGGAGATCTTCACCGACACGCCGATGGTGAAGAAGGCGCGCCACGGGGTGATGGAGTTCCTGCTCATCAACCACCCGCTGGACTGCCCGATCTGCGACCAGGGCGGCGAGTGCGACTTGCAGGACCAGGCCATGGGCTATGGCCGCGACGACAGCCGCTATGAGCTGAACAAGCGCGCGGTCGAAGAAAAGCACATGGGTCCGCTCATCAAGACGGTGATGACCCGCTGCATCCAGTGCACGCGCTGCGTCCGCTTCATCACCGAGGTGGCCGGTGTGCCGGACATCGGCCTGATCTCGCGCGGCGAAGACGTGGAGATCACGACCTACCTCGACAAGGCTGTAGCTTCCGAGCTGTCGGCCAACGTCATCGACCTCTGCCCGGTGGGCGCGCTGACCTCCAAGCCGTACGCGTTCAACGCGCGGCCGTGGGAGCTGAAGAAGACCGAGAGCGTCGACGTGATGGACGCCCTGGGCTCGGCCATCCGGGTGGACGCCCGCGGTCCGGCCGTGCTGCGCGTGCTGCCGCGCATCAATGAAGCGGTCAACGAGGAGTGGATCTCGGACAAGACGCGCTACGCCGTCGACGGCCTCGGCCGCCAGCGGCTGGACCGTCCTTACGTCCGCGAGGGCGGTCGTCTGCGTCCCGCGACCTGGGCCGAGGCCCTGGACGCGGTGGCCGGCAAGATCAAGGCGACGAGCCCCGAGCGCATCGGCGTGATCGCCGGCGACCTGCAGGACGCCGAGTCCATGAAGGCGGCGCTGGACCTGTTCGGCGGGCTGGGCGTGACGAGCCTGGATTGCCGCCAGGACGGCATGGTCCTGGGCGGCGGTCAGCGCGAGAGCTGGCTGTTCAACTCGTCGATCCAAGGCATTGAAGACGCCGACTTTATCCTGCTTGTCGGCAGCAATCCGCGCCTTGAGGCGCCGGTGCTCAACGCCCGCCTGCGCAAGCGCTGGCTGGCCGGCGCCCTGCAGATCGGCGTGGTGGGCCCGCAGTCGGACCTCACCTACAGCTACACGCACCTGGGCGACGGCGCGGCGGCCCTGGCGGGCCTCGCCAAGTCCAAGTCCGACTTCGTGACCGGCCTGAAGGCGGCGAAGAACCCGGCGATCATCGTCGGCCCCGGCGCGCTGAACCGCGCCGACAGCGCCGCGGTGCTGGCCGCTGCGGCGGGCGTCGCCAAGACCTTCGGCCTAACCTGGAACGTGCTGCACACGGCGGCCAGCCGCGTCGGCGGGCTGGACCTGGGCTTCGTGCCCGGCGAGGGCGGCAAGACGGCGGCTGAACTGGCGACCAAGGGCGGGGCCGACGTGCTCTTCCTGCTGGGCGCCGACGAAGTGGATGTGAAGGCCTCGGACGCCTTCGTGGTCTATCTGGGCACCCACGGCGACGCCGGCGCGCACCGCGCGGACGTCATCCTGCCGGGCGCGGCCTACACCGAGAAGAACGGGACCTACGTCAACACCGAGGGCCGGGTTCAATTCGGCTTCCGGGCGGTGTTCCCCAAGGGCGAGGCCAAGGAGGACTGGGCGATCCTGCGCGCGCTGAGCGAGCGCCTGGGCGCCAAGCTGCCCTACGACACCCTGGACCAGCTCCGCGCGAAGCTGTTCGCCGACCATCCGACCTTCGGTCGCGTCGACTATGTGGCCGAGACCCCGGCCGCCGTCGATTTCGCGGCGCTGGGCAAGAAGGGCGACCTGGCCGAGACGCCGCTGTGGAGCAGCGTCGCGAACTTCTACCTGAGCAACCCCATCGCCCGCGCCAGCGTGACGATGGCCGAATGCGCGCAGACCGCCTCGGGCGGCGCCAAGATCGCGGCGGAGTAGGGGACCATGGAATTCTGGAGCTCCCCCCTCGGCTGGACCCTGATCACCGTGGGCCACATCCTGGCCATCACGGTCGTCCTGCTGCTGACGATCGCCTTCATCATCTACGGCGACCGCAAGATCTTCGCCGGCGTTCAGGCGCGTAAGGGCCCGAACGTGGTGGGGCCGTTCGGCCTGCTGCAGTCCTTCGCCGACCTCGGCAAGTTCCTGATCAAGGAACTGGTGATCCCAGCGGGCGCCGACAAGGCCGTCTACCTGCTGGCTCCGATCATCAGCGTGACCCTGGCGCTGGGCGCCTGGGCGGTCATGCCGATCGCGCCGGGCTGGATGGTGGCCGACATCAACGTCGGCATCCTCTACCTGTTCGCCGTCTCCTCGATGGGCGTCTACGGCATCATCATGGGCGGCTGGGCCTCGAACTCGAAGTATCCGTTCCTGGGTTCGCTCCGCTCGGCGGCGCAGATGGTCAGCTACGAAGTCTCGATCGGCTTCGTGATCATCACCGTGATCCTGCTGGCCGGCACCATGAACCTGGGCGCCATCACCGAGGCGCAGGCCGGCGGCTTCTGGAACTGGAACATGATCGGCGGCGGCGACTTCGCCAAGAACTGGCCGCTGATCGTCGTGATGTTCCCGATGGGCGTCATCTTCTTCATCTCGAGCCTGGCGGAAACCAACCGTCCGCCGTTCGACCTGCCGGAGGCGGAGTCGGAGCTGGTGGCCGGCTACGCGGTGGAATACGGCTCGACGCCCTACATGCTGTTCTACCTGGCCGAGACCGCCAACATCGTGCTGATGAGCGGCCTCATGGCTGTGCTGTTCCTGGGCGGCTGGCATGCGCCGTGGCCCGAGCCCTACCTCGCCAACTGGCCGGCGTGGCTGGTCGGCCTGCACGGCCTGATCTTCTACATGCTGAAGACGTTCTTCGTGTTCTTCATGAACGCGATGGTCCGCTCGATCGTCCCCCGCTACCGCTACGACCAGCTGATGCGCCTGGGCTGGAAGGTCTTCCTTCCCACCTCGCTGGTGGCGGTGTTCGTGGTGGCCGGCTGGGTCGTCTACACGGGCTTCCCGGCATGAAGGGCCTCGTGATCCTCGCCGCGCTGGCCCTGACGGCCTGCGCGACCGGCGCCGGCTTCGGCAAGAGCGGCGGGCTCGCGACCTATGACGACCTGAAATCGGCGCAGAAGGCCTGCGCGGACAAGGGTGGCACGCTGCGTCTCCAGAAGAACGGCGACGCGAAATTCCTCGACGACTACGCCTGCGAGAAGAACTGATGCTGAACCGGATCGGACAGGCGCTGAAGGGCGCGGCGCTGATGGACTTCGTGGGGGCCTTCGGCCTCGGCATGAAGTACATGGTCGCGCCGAAGAAGACGGTGCAGTACCCGCACGAGCGTGGCCCGCAGAGCCCGCGCTTCCGCGGCGAACACGCGCTGCGCCGCTATCCCAACGGGGAAGAGCGCTGCATCGCCTGCAAGCTGTGCGAGGCGATCTGCCCGGCCCAGGCGATCACCATCGAGGCCGAACCGCGCGAGGACGGCAGCCGCCGGACGACCCGCTACGACATCGACATGGTGAAGTGCATCTACTGCGGCCTGTGCCAGGAGGCCTGCCCGGTGGATGCGATCGTCGAAGGCCCGAACACCGAGTTCGCCGTCGAGACGCGCGAAGAGCTCTACTACGACAAGGCCCGGCTCCTGGATAACGGGGACCGCTGGGAGCGCGAGATCGCGAAGAATCTGGAACTGGACGCGCCGTACCGCTAAGACCGCGGCGCGATTCCGAGCACTGCAATTGACCCGTCGGATCGGCTCCCGGAGCCGCCGGCGGACCTAGTAAACCGAGGGACAAGGAAGGCCGAATGGCCCTGCAGGCGATCGCATTCTACGTCATGGCGGCAGTCACCGTGGCCGCCGGGTTCTGCGTGGTCTCGGCCCGCAACCCGGTGCACTCGGTGCTGTGGCTGATCCTGGCCTTCTTCTCGGCCGCCGGCCTCTTCGTCCTGATGGGCGCGGAGTTCCTGGCGATGCTGCTGGTGGTCGTCTACGTCGGCGCCGTGGCGGTGCTGTTCCTGTTCGTCGTGATGATGCTCGACGTGGACTTCGCCTCGCTGCGACAGGGCTTCGCCCGGTACATGCCGCTGGGCCTGCTGATCGCCGTGTTCCTCGCGGCCGAGATGGTGCTGGTGGCCTCGACCGTCGCCACGAAGGGCGCGGCGGCGCACAACGACACGCCGATGGCCTCGGGCGTCGGCGCGGCCGACGTGCCCAACGCCGAGGCGATCGGGCGGGTGCTCTACACGGACTACATCTACTTCTTCCAGGCGTCGGGCCTGGTGCTGCTGGTCGCGATGATCGGCGCCATCGTCCTGACCCTGCGCCACAAGCCGGGCGTGCGTCGCCAGATCATGATGGATCAGGTCCTGCGCACGTCCAAGAACGGCATGAAAATCGCCAACCTCAAGCCTGGCGAAGGGATCGGCGAATGATCATCGGCCTTCCGCACTATCTGGCCGTCGCGGCCATCCTGTTCACGATCGGCGTCTTCGGCATCTTCGTGAACCGCAAGAACATCATCGTCATCCTGATGTCGATCGAGCTGATCCTGCTGGCGGTGAACATCAACCTGGTGGCCTTCTCGGCCTTCCTGGGCAGCGTCACCGGGCAGATCTTCGCGATGTTCGTGCTGACCGTGGCCGCGGCCGAGGCCGCCGTCGGTCTGGCGATCCTCGTCACCTTCTTCCGTAACCGCGGGGACATCTCCGTGGACGACGCCTCGATGATGAAGGGCTGATCGCAGTGGATCCGAAAGTCCTCGTCACCATCATCCTGTTCGGGCCGCTGATCGGCGCGATCGTTGCCGGCCTGTTCGGCCGCAAGATCGGCGACAAGCCGGCCATGCTCGTCACCACCGGCTTCCTTTTCCTGTCGGCCGCCCTGTCGTGGGTGGTCTTCAGCCAGTGGACCTGGGGCGGCCTGCAGCCGGTCACCGTCACCTACGCCCCGTTCATCCACGTGGGCGACTTCGTCTCGAACTGGTCGTTCCGCCTGGACGGCCTGTCGGCGGTGATGCTGGTGGTCGTGACGACCGTCTCCTCGCTCGTGCACCTCTATTCGTGGGGGTACATGGCCGAGGACCCGTCGAAGCCGCGGTTCTTCGCCTATCTGTCGCTGTTCACCTTCGCCATGCTGAGCCTGATCAGCGCCGCCGACTTCATGCAGCTGTTCTTCGGCTGGGAAGGCGTGGGCCTGGCGTCGTACCTGCTGATCGGCTTCTGGCACCACAAGGACACGGCCAACGCCGCCTCGATCAAGGCGTTCGTGGTCAACCGCGTGGGCGACTTCGGCTTCGCCCTCGGGATCATGACCTGCTTCTGGGCCTTCGGGACCATCGAGTTCGCCAAGCTGTTCCCGCTGATCCCCGGCGCGGTCGGCAAGGGCTGGGAATTCGCCGGCGGCTACTTCTCGCTGATCGACCTGGCCTGCGCCCTGCTATTCGTCGGCGCCATGGGCAAGTCGGCCCAGTTCTTCCTGCACACCTGGCTGCCGGACGCCATGGAAGGCCCGACCCCGGTGTCGGCCCTGATCCACGCCGCCACCATGGTGACCGCCGGCGTCTACATGGTCTGCCTGCTCTCGCCGATGTTCGAGTACGCCCCGGTGGCCAAGACGATCGTCACGGTGATTGGCGCGGTGACGGCCCTGTTCGCCGCGACCGTCGGCCTGACCCAGAACGACATCAAGCGGGTCATCGCCTATTCGACCTGCTCGCAGCTCGGCTACATGTTCTTCGCGGCCGGCGTGGGCGCGTACCAGGCGGCCATGTTCCACCTGTTCACGCACGCCTTCTTCAAGGCCCTGCTGTTCCTGGGCGCCGGCTCGGTGATCCATGGCATGGCCCACGAGCAGGACATGCGCCGCTACGGAGCGCTGCAGAAGTTCCTGCCCATCACCTGGGGCGTCATGACGATCGGCACGATCGCCATCACCGGCCTGGGCATCCCGTTCGTGGATCTCGGCTTCGCGGGCTTCTATTCGAAGGACGCCATCATCCACGCCGCCTACTCGGCGGGCGGGGCAGGGCACCCGGTGGGCTACTTCGCCTTCGCCATCGGCATCCTGGTGGCCGGCCTGACCGCCTTCTACTCCTGGCGCGTCGCGTTCTTCACCTTCAACGGCCACGCCCGCTGGACGCCGGAAGACCTGGAGCACCACTGGCACAACCGCGACCATGCGCACGACGCGGTCCATGACGACCACGCGCACGCCCATGCCGCCGAGAGCCATTCCGAGCCGGAAGCCGCCGGTCACGACGACCACGCGCATGGCCACGCGGGCCATGGGCATGGCGATCACGGCCACGGCGAGTACAAGCCGCACGAGAGCCCCTGGACCATGCGCATCCCGCTGCTGGTCCTGTCGGTGGGCGCGATCGCGGCCGGCTTCGCCTTCCATCATCAGTTCATCGGCGAGCACAACGCCGACTTCTGGAAGGACGCCATCTTCAACGCGCCCAACGAGCATCACGGCGGCCACGACTTCCCGCTGTGGGTGGTGCTGGCGCCGATCGTGGCCTCGGTGGGTGGTCTGCTGGTCGCGGCCTACATGTACATCTGGCGCGAGGGCCTGGGCGCGAAGCTCGCGGCCAACAACGGCCTGCTCTACACCTTCTTCTACAACAAGTGGTTCTTCGACGAGCTGTACCAGGCGACCTTCGTCCGCGGGGCGAAGTTCCTGGGCGACCTGTTCTGGAAGGGCGGCGACCAGAAGATCATCGACGGGCTGGGTCCTGACGGGGTCTCCGCGCTGTCGGTCCAGGTGGGCAAGGGCGCTGGGCGCCTGCAGTCGGGCTACCTCTACCACTATGCCTTCGTGATGCTGCTCGGGGTCGCGGGTCTCCTGACCTTCGCCCTCTGGGCCTGGGCCGCCTGAGGGGGATGACCTGATGCCGCTTCTCTCCCTCATCACCTATGCGCCGCTGGTGGGCGTGCTGGGCATTCTCGCCCTGCGCCTGTCCGCGCGCGCCGACGAGTCCAAGACCGTCGAGGCGTCCAAGTGGATCGCCTTCGTCACGACGCTGGCCACCTTCGCGCTGTCGATCCTGCTGGTCGCGCAGTTCAACCCGAACGAACCGGGCTTCCAGTTCGTGGAAGAGACCCCGTGGTTCGCGGGCCTCGCCTATCGGATGGGCGTGGACGGCATCTCGGTGCTGTTCGTCCTGCTGACCGCCTTCCTGATGCCGATCTGTATCGCGGCGTCGTGGAAGTCGATCGAGAAGCGGGTGCACGAATACCTGATCGCGTTCCTGATCCTGGAGACGCTGGTCATCGGCGTGTTCTGCGCCCTCGACCTCGTGCTTTTCTACATCTTCTTCGAGTTCGGCCTGGTCCCGATGTTCCTGATCATCGGCATCTGGGGCGGCGCGCGGCGGGTCTACGCGGCCTACAAGTTCTTCCTCTACACGCTGCTGGGCTCGGTCCTGATGCTGGCGGCCATCCTGTGGATGATCAGCACCGCCGGTACGAGCTCGATCCCCGAACTGATGGCCTACGGCTTCGCGCCGGAAGCCCAGCTCTGGCTCTGGTTCGCCTTCTTCGCCTCGTTCGCGGTGAAGATGCCGATGTGGCCGGTGCACACCTGGCTGCCCGACGCCCACGTCGAGGCGCCCACGGCGGGGTCGGTGATCCTGGCGGGCATCCTGCTGAAGATGGGGGGCTACGGCTTCCTGCGCTTCAGCCTGCCGATGTTCCCGCAGGCGTCGGAGTACTTCACCCCGCTGGTCTTCGCCATGAGCGTGATCGCGGTGATCTACACCTCGCTGATCGCCTTCCGGCAGACCGACGTGAAGAAGCTGATCGCCTATTCGTCCGTCGCCCACATGGGCCTCGTGACCATGGGCATCTTCGCTGGCAACGCGGCGGGCGTGCAGGGCGCGATCTACCAGATGCTGAGCCACGGGGTGATCTCGGGCGCGCTCTTCCTCTGCGTCGGCGTGATCTACGACCGCATGCACACCCGCGAGATCGCCTTCTACGGCGGCCTGGTGAACCGCATGCCCTGGTACGCGGCGATCTTCCTGCTCTTCACCATGGGCAATGTGGGCCTGCCGGGCACCTCTGGCTTCGTGGGCGAGATCCTGTCGATGACGGGCGTCTACGAGGTGTCCACCTGGACGGCGATCCTCGCCGCCACGGGGGTGATCCTCTCGGCGGTCTACATGCTGACGCTGTACCGCCGCGTGGTCTTCGGGACGCTGACGAACCCGAAGCTCGAGACGATCAACGACCTGGAGTGGCGCGAGTGGGCGATCTTCCTGCCGCTGATCATCTCCACTCTGTATCTGGGCGTGCAGCCCAACATCGTGTTCGACCTGACGGGCGCCTCGGTGGACCAGCTCGTGCAGGTCTACCGCGCGGCGATCGGCGGGTGAGGGGCCTTCGACAATGATCTCTGCCGACCTGGCCTTCGCCTATCCTGAACTGATCCTCGCCATCGGATCGCTGGTCCTGCTGGTCGCCGGCGCCTTCGCGCCCAAGCAGACCGCGGCGGTCGGCGGCGGCGCCGTGCTGGTGCTGCTCGCGGCGGCCTACGCCGCGGCGACCCGTCCGCTGGGCGAAGCCTTCGCCGGCGGCCTGGTGGCCGACTCCGCGGCGGCCTTCGCGAAGGTGGCGATCTACCTCGCCTCCGCCATCGCGATCCCGCTGGGCCAGCCCTGGTTCGAGCGTCGTGGCGTGAAGACCTTCGAATTCCCGGTCCTGGTCGTCCTGGCCGCGCTGGGCATGGGCATGATGGCCTCGTCCGGCGACCTGATCTCGCTGTACGTCGGCGTCGAGCTGCACAGCCTGGCGCTCTACGTCCTGGCCGCGATGCACCGCGACAACGGGAAGGCGTCGGAAGCCGGCCTGAAGTACTTCGTGCTGGGCGCGCTCTCGTCGGGCCTGCTGCTGTACGGCTCCAGCCTGATCTACGGTTTCGCCGGCTCGACCCACTACGCCGACATCGCCGCCGCCGCGGGCCAGCAGGCCAATGCCGGCCTGCTGTTCGGCCTGGTGTTCGTGATCTGCGGCCTGGCGTTCAAGGTTTCGGCGGCGCCGTTCCACATGTGGACGCCGGACGTCTACGAAGGCGCCCCGACGCCGGTTGTGGCGTTCTTCGCCGCCGCGCCGAAGCTCGCCGCCATGGTCCTGTTCGCCCGTGTGCTGGGCGACGGCTTCCCGGCCGCCGCCGACCAGTGGCAGCAGGTGCTGGTCGCCATCGCGCTGATGTCGGTCGCCGTGGGCGCCTTCGCGGGCCTCGTGCAGAAGAACCTGAAGCGCCTGTGGGCCTACTCCTCGATCGCCAACATCGGCTACGCGGTGCTGGGCCTGGCCTCGGGCACCAGCGACGGCGTGCAGGCCATGCTGGTGTTCATGGTGCTCTACATGATCGACGTGACGGGCTTCTTCGCCTGCCTCACCGCGCTGTCGCGCGAGGGCAAGTCGATGGAGACGATCGAGGACATGGCGGGCCTGATCAAGGAACGCCCGGCCCTGGCGCTGGCCATGACGGCTTTCTCGCTGTCGGCGCTGGGTCTGCCGCCGTTCTCGGGCTTCTGGGCCAAGATCTACGTCTTCAAGGCCGCGCTGGGCGCTGGCCTCTGGGGTCCGGCGGTCATCGGCCTCGTGGGCTCGGTCGTGGCGGCGTTCTATTACCTGCGCCTGATCAAGGCGATGTGGTTCGACGGCAGCGCCGGCGCCACCGACCGCCCGCCGATGGAAGCCAAGGCCATCGCGGTGGCCATGGCGCTATTCGCCTTCCCGCTGGTCTTGATCGCCCTGACCTGGCTGGACCCCGCCGCCGCCAAGGCCGCCCAGGCCTTCGGTCTGGCCTAGGGGTTGGCGAACCACCCGCCGATCGAGGCCTACGACGAGCTCGACTCCACCAATGCCGAGGCGCGCCGCCGCGCCGAGGCGGGGGAGGTCGGCCCGGTCTGGATCACGGCCGCGCTGCAGACGGCCGGCCGCGGACGACGTGGCCGGGCCTGGTCGACCCAGGCGGGCAATCTGGCGGCGACGCTGCTGACGTCCACCGACCGGCCGCCGGCCGAGGCCGCGCAGCTGTCCTTCGTGGCGGCGCTGGCGGCCTGCGACCTCGCCGACACCTGCATGGGCGCCGGCGCGGCGCGGCTGAAATGGCCCAACGACGTGCTGGTGCACGGCCGCAAGGCGGTCGGCATCCTGGTGGAATCCGGATCGCGCGACGACGGCCGGCTGTGGCTGGCGGTCGGCATCGGCGTGAACCTGGCCCACGCGCCGCAGGATGTGGAACGGCCCGCCGCGGCGTTCGCCGAACACATGGCCGGCGCGCCGCCCTCGCCGCTGGACGCGCTGGAGGTCCTGGCGACCGCGTTCGAGCGGTGGCGCGCGCAATGGGCGACCCAGGGCTTCCCGCCGATCGCGGCGGGCTGGTCCGAGCGCGCCACGGGCATCGGCCAGCGCTGCGAGGCGCGGCTGCCGAACCGCACGCTGAGCGGCGTGGCGGAAGGATTGGATCCGGACGGAGCCCTGAGGCTGCGCCTGGACGACGGCGGGCTCGAGCGGATAACCGCGGGCGACGTGTTCTTCGGAGGGGCGTGAGATGCTGCTGGCCATCGAACAGGGCAACACCAACACCCTCTTCGCCGTGCACGACGGCGAACGCTGGATCGCGCAATGGCGCGCGGCGACCGACTCCAGCCGGACCGCCGACGAGTACGCCGTGTGGCTGTCGCAGCTGCTGGCCATGGCCGGCCTCGCCCTGGGCGCCTTCGACGGCTGCATCGTCTCCAGCGTGGTGCCGCAGTCGATCTTCAACCTCCGCAACCTTGCCCGGCGCTATCTCCACGTGGAGCCGCTGGTGATCGGCGAGAACGTCGACCTCGGCATCCCCGTCCGCATCGACAAGCCGTCGGAGGCCGGCGCCGACCGCCTGGTGAACGCCATCGGCGCGCACGTGGTCTATCCGGGCCCGCTGATCGTCATCGACAGCGGTACGGCCACCACCTTCGACGTGATCGGGGCGGACGGCGGGTTCGAAGGCGGCGTCATCGCCCCCGGGATCAACCTCTCGATGGAGGCGTTGCACAACGCGGCGGCCAAACTGCCACGGGTCGCGATCCAGAAGCCGCAGAGGATCGTGGGCACCGACACGGTCGGCGCCATGCAGTCGGGCGTGTTCTGGGGCTATATTTCGCTGATCGAGGGCCTGATCGCCCGGATCAAGGCCGAGCGCGAGGAGAAGCTGACCGTGATCGCCACCGGCGGCGTCGCCTCGCTCTTCCACGGCGCGACGACAAGCATCAACCACTTCGATCCGGACCTCACCATCCGTGGGATGCTCGAGATCTGGCGACGGAACCAAGCCTGATGGCCAAATCCAAGACCGACGAACTCGTCTTCCTGCCGCTCGGCGGGTCGAACGAGATCGGGATGAACTTCAACCTCTACGGCTTCGGGCCGGCGCACGACCGGCGCTGGATCGTGGTGGACCTGGGCGTCACGTTCGGCGACCAGACGACCCCGGGCGTCGAGGTCATCCTGCCAGATCCCGAGTTCATCGAGGAGTATGCCGACCGCATCCTCGGCATCGTGCTGACCCACGCGCACGAGGACCACATCGGGGCGGTCGCCTGGCTCTGGCCGCGCCTGCGCGCGCCGATCTACGCGACCCCGTTCACGGCCTTCATCCTGCGGGAGAAGCTGCGTGAGGCCGACCTGCTGGACGAGGCCGAGATCACCGAGGTGCCGCTGGGCGGCACGATCGAGCTCGGGCCGTTCAAGCTGGACCTGATCACCCTCACGCACTCGATCCCCGAGCCGAACGGCCTGGCGATCCGCACGCCGCTGGGCACGGTGCTCCACACCGGCGACTGGAAGATCGACCCCGACCCGCTGCTGGGCGAGACCACCGACGTCGAGGCGATCACACGGCTCGGGGACGAGGGCGTCCTGGCGATGGTCTGCGATTCGACCAACGTCTTCGTCGACGGTCACGCCGGCTCGGAGGCCGGGGTTCGCGACGCCCTGATCCCGCTGATCGGCAGCCTGAAGGGCAAGGTCGCGGTGGCCTGCTTCGCCTCGAACGTGGCGCGGATGGACAGCGTGATCCGGGCCGCCGAGGCCAACGGCCGGCGTGTTTGCCTGGTCGGGCGCTCGATGATCCGCATGGCGGCCGCGGCGCGCTCTGTGGGGCTGATGCAGGACATCGAGCCATTCGTCGACGACGCCCAGGCCAAGCACCTGCCCGAGGACAAGATCCTCTACCTCTGCACGGGCAGCCAGGGTGAGCCGCGGGCCGCGCTGGCGCGCATCGCGGACGGCACGCATCCGCACCTGAGCCTCGGCGCTGGCGACAGTGTGATCTTCTCCAGCCGGGTGATCCCGGGCAACGAGATCCCGATCCGCAACATTCAGAACAAGCTGACCGAACGCGGGGTGCGGCTCTACACCGAGCGCGACCATCCGGGCATCCACGTCTCGGGCCACCCCTGCCGCGACGAGCTCGCCGAGATGTATCGCTGGGCGCGGCCGCAGATCGCGGTGCCCACGCACGGCGAACGTCGCCACCTGATGGAGCACGCGGCCTTTGCCCGCGACCTGCAGATCCCGCAGCAGGTGACCCCCCGCAACGGCGACATGGTGCGCCTCGCGCCGGGGCGGGCCGAGGTGATCGACGAGGTGCCTTCGGGCCGCCTGTTCGTCGACGCGGGCGTGCTGACGCCGGAGAACGGCGACGCCTTGCGTGAGCGACGGCACGCGGCGTCCAACGGGGTGGTGGCGGTGGCGGTCGTCCTGGACGCCCGCAACAAGATGGCTGCGTCGCCAGAGATCCGGGTGCTGGGCCTGCCGACCGAGGACCAGGACGATCTCGACGAAACCCTGACCGAACTGGCGACCGAGGCCGCCAACGCGGTGAAGCGCTTGAAGGGCGAGGACCTGGAGTTCGATGACACGGTGGAGACCTCCATCTCCCGCGCCGTGAAGAAGGCCAGCCAGCGCATCTGGGGACGCCGTCCCGTCGTCGAGACGATGGTGCTGCGGGTCTAGCCCGCAGCGGCGGCTTGACCGTTCCCCGGCCACGCCTAGCGTGGCGGGGGCGCGGGCGTGTCCTGCCCGGTGGCATGGCGGACGCGCTCGCCGCCATGGTGCCCTAGGGGCGTCAGATCGCGAACGCCACGCCGCGACGCCGGCGGATGACGGCGCCAGCCGCGCCGAAGCCGAGGATCATCATGGCCCAGGTCGCCGGCTCGGGCGCCGGCGCTGCGAAGTCGCCGACGGAATAGGTGAGGTCGTCCATCACCCAGTTGCCGCTGTTCCCGTAGAGCCGGACCTCGTCGACAAGGCCGTCATAGCCGGAGGCAAGGTACTGCATGGTGCTGTTGAGGCCGAGCGGGCTCGACGTGTGGACCCGCTGCCCGTCGCGATAGAGTTCGAACACCACGGCCAGCCTGCCGGCGAACCAGGCGCCGTCGAACCGCACGTCGTCACCGAAACGGAAGATGCTGGTGCTGGCCGAGCCGGGTTGATGCCGGTCGTAGTTGGCATAGAGCGAGGTCATGCCCGACTTCGTCGGGTACTGGGGGAGCTTCGGTGTGTCGTAGTAGCTGAAGTCCTCGAACGCGACGCCCTGGTAGGTCGACGGCATGGCGCCGAGCCCGGTCAGGTCGTCGAAGTCGAGAACGATGGTGGTCGCGGCCGCGGCGGGGAAGGCGGCGGAGACCACGAGGGCGGCGGCGAGGCCGGCGAAGGTACGGGACATGGCCTACTCTCAAGGACTGGGGAGAGTGGCTGGCTAGTCGTGCAGTGGAGATCGTCGCATCACGAGCGCGACGAAAGTGAACCTGAGCGCGGTGGAGAGCCGCGGACGGTCGCCGCGGAGGATGCGCCCGCCGCGACCGTCCGGCGCCTCAGATCGCGAAGGCCCGGCGGCGCGACCGCAGGGCCGCCCCGGCGCTCCCGAAGCCCAGGATCATCAGCGCCCATGTGGCCGGCTCGGGCACGCCCGTGACGCCGGTCGAGTAGGTGAGGTCGTCCAGCACCCAGTTGCCGGCGCTGCCGGTCAGACGCACCTCGTCGACCAGGCCGCCGAAGCCGGAGGCGTAGAAGCGCGCGGTGTCGTTGAGGCCGAACTGGCCGGCCGAGCCGACCTTCTGGCCATTGCGATAGAAGTCGTAGCGGACCGGCGCCTTGCCCGAGAAGAACGCTCCGTCGAACCGGACGAGCTCGGTGAAGCGGAAGGCGAGGGTGGCTTCGAACGGCGGCGAGTACTTCGCGTAGTTGGCGTAGATCGTGGTCGCGCCGGAGGCGGGCGGGAAGCCGGTGACGGGCGTGTCGTAGTGGCTGAAGTCGTTGCCGAAGAGGACGCCCTTGTACTCGGCCGGGACCAGGCCGGTTCCCGTGAGGTCGTCGAAGTTGAGCACGAAGGTCGTGGCGGCGCTGGCCGGGGCGGCCAGGGCCAGGGTCGCGACCGCGCCGAGCGCGGTGATGGAGAGTTTGCGGGACATGACGCCTCCCTTTTCTGACTGAGGGGTGTCCCGGCTAGTGCGAGCCTTGTCCGCGGCCCACACCACGCGCGGCGAATGGCGCGTGCGTGCGATGAGTGAGGGGCGAATACCGCCTCTGAGGGGAGTTGCCGCGCCGCGCGTCTACGGGTTTGCTGAGGCTCGGCGAGACGCGAACACGCGCCGCCGGTCCGGCAGGGGAGGCCGCCGCATGTCCGCCTATGATGGCGTCCGTATCGTGGATTTCACGCAAGGCGTGGCCGGGCCGATGGCCGCGATGCTGCTCGGCGACCTGGGCGCGGAGGTGGTGAAGATCGAGCCGCCCGGCGGCGATCGCCTGAGGGACCACCCCGGCTATCTCGCCTGGAACCGCAACAAGCGGATCATGAGCCTGGATCTGGACAACGATGGCGGGGCGGCGGCGGCCAAGGCCCTGATCGCCGGCGCCGATGTCGCCCTGTTCGACCATGCCCCGGGCTGGCTGGAGAAGAGGGGTCTGGATGGCGCGGCGCGGGTTGCGGCGCATCCCAGGCTGATCCACGCCTGGATGCCGCCCTATGGCGTGACGGGCGAATGGAGCGATCTGCCGGCGCATCACAGCCTGCTGGCCGGCCTCAGCGGGGTGGCGTTTCGGCAGGGCAGCTGGAGCGACGCGCCCATCCACCTCGTGATCCCCATCGCCTGGTACGCCCAGGCGGTCCTGGGCGCGGGGGCGATCGGCGCGGCGCTGTTCGAGCGGCATCGCAGCGGGCGGGGACAGGCGCTAGCGGTGAGTGGCCTCCATGGATCCGCCCAGGCCGCGCCGCCGGCCTCCATCGTGGACGAGCCGCCGTTGCCGCGCGGAACGCCTCCGGGCGCCAACCCTCGCTATCGCCTGTACCAGGGCTCGGACGGCGAGTGGTTCTTCCTGGGGACCCTGTTCAGCGGCTTCTATCGCAAGGCCTTCGAGGTGCTGGGGCTGGAGGACGCGTTCGAGGCGCTCGAGACCGACATGCTGGCGGCCCGAGACCTGCTGGAGGGCATGTTCCTGACCCGCACGCGCGACGAGTGGCTGGAGGCCCTGCGCGCCAATGACGTGCCCTGCGCCCCGGTGGGATCGCGGGAGGCCTGGTTCACGGGCGAGGCGGTGGGCGAGGCAGGCCTGCGGGTCACCCTGGCGGACGAGGCGCGGGGGCGGGTGACCATGCCTGGACCCTCGGTGAAGTTCTCGGCGACCCCGGCGAGGGTCCGGGCTGCGCCGATGCGTGCGCCTGAAGCCGCGGTCTGGCCGCCGCGCGCGGTCGCGGAGCCGGGCCGGGCCGCCAGCGACGCCCCGCTGACGGGCGTCAGGGTGCTGAACCTCGGCACGGTGATCGCCGGCGCCTATGCCGGTACGATCCTGGCCCAGTGGGGCGCCGACGTGGTGAAGATCGAGCCGCGCGAGGCGGACATGTTCCGATCCGACGGTTCACAGTTCCTGGCCTACAACCGCGGCGTCCGCGCCCTGGGTCTGGACCTGAAGCGCCCCGAGGGGCGGGCGCTGTTCCTGGAGCTCGCCAGGACCGCAGACGTGGTGATCGACAACTACCGCCTGGGCGTGCGCGAGCGGCTGGGGATCGAGTACGCGGCGTTGAAGGCGGTGAACCCGCGTATCATTTCCTGCTCGATCACCGGCTATGGCGAGAGCGGGCCGCGAACGGCGATGCCGGGCTTCGATCCGCTGCTGCAGGCCGAGGGTGGGATGATGGCGGCTCAGGGCGGTGACGGCGACCCGATCCTCCACACCATCGCGGTCAACGACGTCGCGACGGCCGCGACGGTGGCCGGGGCGGTCGTCGCGGCCCTGCACGCCCGGGAACGGACGGGCGAGGGGCAGGACGTGACGACCAGCCTGATGGCCCAGAGCCTGCTCTATCAGATCGGTGAACTGGTCCACTACGACGGCCGGCCCCCGAACGACCTTGGCGGGGCAGACTGCCTCGGCGTATCGGCTCTGCATCGCTACTACGCCTGCGCGGACGGCTGGATCGGGCTCGTCGCCTGCTCCGAGGACGAAGCGGCGCGCATCGCCGCTACGCTCGGGATCGCCCTGGGCGACGGGCCGTTGGCCGAGGCGCGGGACGGCGCGCTCGCCGGACGGATCGAGGCCGCGCTGGCGCCCCGCCATCGGGGTGAGGTGCTGGCGGCGTTGCGCGGCGCGGGCGTGGCCGCCGCCCCGGCGATCACGGGCGAGGAGGCGCTGGACGACGGCTTCCTGGCCGCGA
Source organism: Pseudomonadota bacterium (assembly GCA_040752615.1). Taxonomy (GTDB): domain Bacteria; phylum Pseudomonadota; class Alphaproteobacteria; order Caulobacterales; family Caulobacteraceae; genus Phenylobacterium. The sequence continues at coordinate 36,961 of JBFMGV010000091.1, forward strand.
ACGGCTTCGTCGAACGGTGGCGTCACCCTCGCCTGGGAGGCATGATCACGGCGCGCGGCTTCGCGGACTTCTCGCGCACCCCTGGCGGCTTCGCGCGACCGACCCCCGAACTGGCGGAGCATTCGGCCGAAATTCTGGCAGGCTACGGCGTGGAGCCCGGGCGGATCCAGGCCCTGATGGCCGCCGGCGCCGTGTTCTGAGGTCGCACCGCTGTTCCGCAACGTGATCTCGCCTGCGGGCCCGGGGCGGCGTATAGGCAGGCCATGATCGGCAAACTGAACCACGTCGGCGTCGCGACGCCCTCCATCGAGCAATCGGTCGCCATGTATCGCGACGTCCTCGGCGCCACGAAGATCGGCGAGAAGTTCGTCATGGAGGAGCAGGGCGTCTGGGTCTGCTTCGTCGACCTGCCGAACAGCCAGATCGAGCTGATCGAGCCCTATGGCGACGCCTCGCCGCTGAAGAACTTCCTCGAGAAGAATCCCGCGGGCGGCCAGCATCACATCTGCTTCGAGGTGGAGAGCATCGAGGCGGCGCGCGACGACATGGTCGCCAAGGGCGCCACGGTGCTGAACGGCGGCAAGCCGCGGATCGGCGCGCATGGGACGCCCGTGATCTTCGTCCACCCGAAGAACATGGGCGGCGTGCTGGTCGAACTCATGGAAACCCCGAAGGGCGCTCACTGATGGGTGTGTTCTCCGGCATCGCGATCTTCTTCACCATCTGGTGGACGGTGCTCTTCATGGTGCTGCCGTGGGGGATCCAGAGCCACGCGGACGCGGGAGTGAAGGTGCCGGGCGGCGGTGAGCCCGGTTCCCCGGTCAATCCCAAGCTGAAGCAGAAATTCCTGATCACCACGGCGATCTCGGCGGGGCTCTTCCTGGTCCTCTGGGTCGTGCTGACCTTCGGCCTGATCTCGCTTCCGCCCCTGCGCTGACGCTTCGACGCAACCTCCGGGCCGCCACATCGTTGCCAAGGTTCCGGGGGCAAGGCTATCAGGGCGCCTTCGCCTGACCATGAGAGCCTGAGAGTCGATGCGCCTTTCGCGATACTTCATGCCCACGCTGCGGGACGCGCCCGCCGACGCGCAGATCGTCTCGCACCAACTGATGCTCCGCGCCGGCCTGATCCGGCAGGAGGCCGCCGGCATCTATGCCTGGCTGCCGCTGGGCCTGAAGGTGCTGAAGAAGATCGAGCAGGTGGTGCGTGAGGAGATGAACCGCGCTGGCGCGGTCGAGATCCTGATGCCGACCCTGCAACTGGCCGACCTGTGGCGCGAGAGCGGCCGCTACGAGGCCTATGGCGAGGAGATGCTGCGCATCAAGGATCGCCACGACCGCGATCTGCTGTACGGCCCGACGGCGGAGGAGGTCGTGACCGACATATTCCGCAGCTACGTCAAGTCGTACAAGGACTTGCCGAAGAATCTTTACAACATCCAATGGAAATTCCGCGACGAGCGGCGCCCGCGCTTCGGGGTGATGCGCGGCCGCGAGTTCCTGATGAAGGACGCCTACAGCTTCGACATCGACGAGGCGTCGGCGCGTCGCAGCTACAACCGGATGTTCCTGGCCTACCTCAACGTCTACGCGCGGCTGGGGTTGAAGGCGATCCCGGTGCGGGCCGACACCGGGCCGATCGGCGGGGACCTGAGCCACGAGTTCATCATCCTGGCCGAAACCGGCGAGAGCGAGGTCTTCGCGCACCGCGACCTGGTGGAGATGGGCGCGCCCGGCCCCGACATCGACTGGGAAGGCGACCTGCAGCCCCTGGTCGACCAACGCACGCGCCTCTACGCGGCGAGCGACGAGATGCACGACCAGGCGCGGTTCGAGGCCGAGGCGGCCGAGGGCGACCGGATGACCGCGCGCGGCATCGAGGTGGGCCACATCTTCTACTTCGGCACGAAGTACTCGGCCCCGATGAAGGCGCACGTCACTGGCCCAGACGGCAAGGACACGCCCGTCCAGATGGGCTCGTACGGCGTCGGCGTCTCGCGCCTCGTCGCCGGCATCATCGAGGCCAGCCACGACGACAGCGGGATCATCTGGCCCGACAGCGTGGCCCCGTTCGGCGCTGCGGTGCTGAACCTGCGGGTCGGCGACGCAGGCTGCGACGAGGTTTGTGAGAAGGCCTACAAGGCGCTGGCGGACGCCGGGATCGACCCGCTCTACGACGATCGTGACGATCGACCCGGCGCCAAGTTCGCGGCCACCGACCTGGTCGGCATTCCGTGGCAACTGATCGTCGGCCCGAAGGGCGTGGCGGACGGCGTGGTCGAACTGAAGCGCCGCGAGACCGGTGAGCGCCAGACGGTGTCGCTGGACGCGGCGCTGAAGGCCATCATGGGATGACCGACGCCGGCGCCGTCATCGGCGGCCGCGCGCCGCCGTTCGGCCTCTGGGAGCGGATGCTTGCTGGCCGCTATCTGCGCGCCAAGCGCAGCCAGGGCGGGGTGGCGATGATCTCGATCATCTCGTTCGTCGGCATCATGCTGGCGGTCGGGGTGCTCATCGCGACCATGTCGGTGATGAACGGCTTCCGCTCCGAGCTGCTGGGCCGGATGCTGGGCTTCCAGGGCCACCTGTTCGTGACGGGCGGCGTCCTGGACGGCCCGGGTCGTGACGCCGCCGCGGCGCGGATCGTCAAGGTGCCGGGCGTGGTCCAGGCCGCACCCATCATCGAGGCTCAGGCCATCGCCATCGGCCCCAGCCAGATCACCGGCGCGCTGGTCCGGGGGATCAGCCCCAGGGACCTGGCCGCGACCAAGCTCGTCTCGGGCAACCTCACCAAGGGGTCGCTGCGCGACTTCGGCGCGGGGGAGTATGGCGGCGACGTCGTCATCGTGGGCGAACGGCTGGCGCAGATGCTGGGCGTCGGCGTGGGCGACACCCTGACCCTGATCTCACCGGCCGGCGGCGCCACGGCGTTCGGCGGCACCCCACTGCAGAAACCCTACACGGTCGGCGCCACGTTCAGCGTGGGCATGAGCCAGTACGACCAAGCCTACATCTACATGCCGCTGGACCAGGCTCAGCTCTTCTTCGGCCGTGAGGACACCGCCGACGCCATCGAGATCAAGGTCACCGACCCCGACAAGGCCTCCGAGATGCGAGGGGCGATCACCCAGGCGGCCGGACCCGCGGCCATCGTCGCCGACTGGACGCAGCGCGACGTGGCCTTCTGGGGCGCCCTGGCGGTGGAGCGGACTGCCATGCGCCTGATCCTGGGCATGCTGATCGTCATCGCCGCGCTGAACATCATCTCGGGGCTCGTCATGCTCGTGAAGAACAAGACCCGGGACATCGCGATCCTGCGCACGATGGGCGCGGGGCAGGGAGCGATCCTGCGCATCTTCTTCATGGCGGGCGCCAGCATCGGCGTGTTGGGAACGATGGCCGGCGTGGCGCTGGGCGTCCTGTTCTCGATCTACATCGGCCCGATCCAGGGCTTCGTCGAATGGGCCACGGGCACGCCCGTCTTCGCCTCCGACGTCTACTACCTCTCGCGACTGCCCGCGAAGGTGGACTGGACGGAGGTCGCGGGGATCTCGGTCTTCTCCGTGGGCATGGCCTGCGTCTGGAGCCTGCTGCCGGCGTGGCGGGCTTCGCGCCTCGATCCCGTGGATGCGCTTCGCTATGAGTGAGCCGGTGCTTTCGATCCGCGGCCTGGAGCGGACCTACGTCACCGAGGCGGGGTCGCTCACCGTGTTGCGCGGCGTCGACATCGACGTGCAGCCCGGCGAGATCGTGGGCCTGGTGGGGCCCTCGGGTTCGGGCAAATCCAGCCTGCTGCACGCGGCGGGGCTGCTGGAGCGGCCGCAGGCGGGGCGGATTGCCATCCTGGGGACCGATTGCACCGCCCTCTCGGAGCGGGAGCGGACACGGGTGCGGCTGGCGACCATCGGGTTCGTCTACCAGTTCCACCACCTGCTCCCGGAGTTCACCGCCGAGGACAACGTCGCCCTGCCGATGATGATCGCCGGCATGGCGCAGCGCCCGGCCCGGCAGCGCGCGCGGGAGATCCTCGGCGAATTGGGTCTGGCGGCGCGCGCCCATCACCAGCCGCCCCAGCTTTCGGGCGGCGAACAGCAGCGGGTGGCGATCGCCCGGGCGCTGGCCAACAAGCCGCGCCTGCTGCTGGCGGACGAGCCCACCGGCAATCTCGACCCGGCCACCTCGACGGCCGTCTTCGAGAACCTCTACGCCCTGGCCCGCAGCCAGGGTGTCGCGGCGCTGGTCGCCACGCACAACTTCCAGCTCGCGGCGCACATGGATCGCGTCTTCGCCCTGAAGGACGGACATCTGGAGCCGTGGACGCCGGAAGCGGCGCTCGCCTGAGCCTCATGCGCCTGATCATCGACACGGACACGGCGGGCGACGACGTCTTTTCGTTGATGATCGCGCTCACGCGCCCCGGCGTGACGGTCGAGGCGATCACCATAACGCACGGCAATGTCGGCTTCGCCCAGCACGCCGAGAACGCGCTGAAGACCGTGGAGATGTGCGGCCGGGGCGGCGATGTACCGGTCTACCTGGGCGCCAAGCGGCCGCTGGTCCGGGCTCCGCTGGACGCCTCTTACGTGTTCGGCGCGGACGGCATGAGCGACAGCGGCTTCGCGCGGACGACGCAACGGCCGGCCGGTGGCGACGCGCCCGGGGAGATCGTCCGCCGCATCCTGGCCGCGCCGGGGGAGATCACCCTGCTGGCCCAGGCTCCGCTCACCAACCTCGCGTTGGCCGTGCAGCAGGCGCCGCAGATCGCCAAGGCGTGCCGGCATCTCTGGATCATGGGCGGGACGGACAATGCGGTGGGCAACGTCACGCCTGCGGCGGAGTACAACTTCTATGTCGATCCCGAGGCGGCGAAGATCGTGCTGGCCGCTGGCTTCGACGTGTCGATCGTGACCTGGACCCTGACGCTGCAGGACGGCCTGTTCGACAACGACCGGCTGAGTGAGCTCGAAGCGCTGGGCACGCCGCGGGCGGCGTACTTCGGGGCGGTGAACCGGGCCTCCCTGGAGTTCTCCCGCCGGACGCAGGGGCTGCCCGGCAGCCTTCATCCCGACGCGCTGACCTGTGCGCTGATGCTGGACGAGGATCTGATCCTCGAGGCCGACCGCTGCTTCGTCGACGTCGAGACGAAGGGGGAGCTGACCCGGGGCTACCTCAGCGTCTCGCATCCGATCCTGCCGGCGGCCGAACTGGCCGACCCGGCGCTCGTCACCCGCCCGCCGAACGCGCGGGTGATCAAGCGTGCGGACCAGGCCGGCTTCTTCGCGGCGATGAAGACCGCGCTGGCCTAGCCGCGCTGGTCCGTGGGCGGAGCCGGCGGCGTGTTGGTCACGAATGCGGTCAACGCGTCATAGACGGCGTCGGTCTCATCGAGGCGGAAGGTGGCGCGGAACTCGACGACGTACTCGCCCATCCGGACGAACCACAGACCCTGGCCCATATCGTTCTTGTCGACCCAGACCGCTCCGGCGCGCAGGGCTTCTCCGCTTGAGCCCCGCGTGGCCACGGGGCGCCGCTTCACCCCGGTGTCGGCCTGGGTCGAGCGAATGTGGTCGCGGAAGATGGCCTTGTCGTCACGCGTATCGGCGCGGCGGGTGCTGAAGATCGAGATCCAGCTCTCTTCGGAGTGGAGGCTGCACCCGAGGTCCAGGTCCTCGTCCTGAGCCCTCAGCACCGTCAGTCGGGTACGTTCGAACGGACCGTAGACGTCGCCGCAGAACAGTCCCGAGCCCCTCAGCCGCACGCCGCCTTCAGGTGCGGGGGCGAAGAAGTGGCCGTCGGGACCCAGCAGGGTGGCATGCCGGTCCCCTCCGATCAGGGCCGGTCGGAACAGTTCGGCCGCGATGCCCTCCGGGTCTGCCTTGTCCAGGGTGACCGCGTCGCCGGTCGGGTCGAACACGGCGAGAGGGGTGAACCTGCCGCTGATCGACGAGGCGAGGTCGTCGGCGAGCCGTCGTGCGTCGGGCGCGCCGTCGTAGATGCGCATCACGAACTGCAGCCCGCCGTCAGAGGCGACCAGATAGGTCGCCGACGTACCGGTCGCCGCGCCGTTGCGGCGGGTGGCGGCCCAGGCGCGCGCCTCCGCCGGGCTCGGCCCCTGCACCAGGAAGTAATAGACGTCGCTGCCTTGCGAGCGCGCCCAGCGGAGCGGCGCGGCGCCTTCGCCGCCCGACACTTCCCACGTCACCCCCTCGACCTTGAACGACGAGACCGGGCAGGGCGGCGCGGCTTCCATGCGGCGCCAGGCCCAGTCGGCCTCGGCCGCATCGTCGGACAGCGCGAGATACACCCCCGCCGAGATCGCCTCGCGATCGGCGGCGTTCGACGGGGGCGGGAGCGCGAGGGGCGCGCCCGGGCCGGGCAGGGGGCTGTTGCAGGCGGCGCGCGCCGCCGGCGCGACGAGCAGCGCCATGGTCAGGACGGCGGCCGAGAACTTGAAGCGCACGCGCTCACTCCACTGTGGAGGTTGTTTCATAGCAGGCTTGACGATGAGAACAAAAGGCGAATAAGAACGTTTCCAGAACGCGCCAACAGCTTGTCCACAGGCGCCCCACAGAAGGATGCGTAAGATGGTTCGTCTGGCCCGGGAATCGCTGGCGTTTGCGTCGGTGGCGAGCTTTGTCTGGATGGTCTGCGCGGTCGCTGGCCTGGTGAGCTGACCGCCATGCGAATGGGAGAGTTGGTCTTGGCGGGTGATGCGGCGACCGGTTTCGTCCACCTGCGGGTCCGCTCGGCCTATTCGCTGCTGGAAGGGGCCATCAAGGCCGACAAGATCGGCGGCCTGGCCAAGTCGGATGGAATGCCCGCCGTCGGGATCGCCGACCGGGCCAATCTGTTCGGCGCGCTGGAATTCTCCGTGGCCACCAAGGGCGAGGGTGTGCAGCCGATCATCGGGTGCGCCCTGCCGGTGAGCGGGATCGGCGAGAAGCCGCCCGAGCGCTGGGCGAAGACGCCGACCATCATGCTGCTGGCCCAGAGCGAGCAGGGCTATCTGAACCTCTGCGAACTTTCCTCCCTGGCCTATCTGGAGGTGGACGCCAGCGAGGATCCGCACGTGCCGTGGAGCCGCGTCTGCGAGCACGCCGACGGCCTGCTGCTGCTGTCGGGCGGGCCTGATGGTCCGGTCGATCACCTTTTCGCCGCGGGGAAGGTGGCCGAGGGGCGGGCGGCGCTGGCCGAGATGAAGCGGGCGTTCGGTCAGCGGTTCTACGTCGAGCTGCAGCGTCACGGCGCCCCGGCCGAGGCGGCGGCCGAGGGCGAGCTGGTCCGTTTCGCCTATGACGAGGACGCGCCGCTGGTCGCCACCAACGACGTCTACTTCAAAAACGCCCAGACCTACGCCGCGCATGACGTGCTGCTCTGCATCTCGGACGGCTCGTTCGTGGGCCAGGACGAGCGGCGACGGGTGACGGCCGAGCACGGCTTCAAGTCGGCCGCCGAGATGCGCGCCCTGTTCGCGGACCTGCCGGAAGCCTGCGACAACACCCTGGATATCGCCCGGCGCTGTGCGTTCATGGTCAACAAGCGCGACCCGCTGCTGCCGCGCTTCACGCAGGGCGATCGATCCGAGGCCGAGGAACTGGCGCAGCAGGCCCGCGACGGGCTCAAGGCCCGGATGGCCGCCGGCCGCGCCAACGCCTTCCCCGAGGCGGATTACGAGGCCCGCCTCCAGCGGGAGATCGACGTGATCACCCAGATGGGGTTCCCCGGCTACTTCCTCATCGTGTCGGACTTCATCAAATGGGCGAAGGCCAAGGGCATTCCGGTGGGACCGGGCCGGGGGTCGGGCGCCGGCTCGCTGGTGGCCTATTCCCTGACCATCACCGACCTGGATCCGTTGCAGTACGGCCTGCTGTTCGAGCGCTTCCTCAATCCCGAGCGCGTGTCGATGCCCGACTTCGACATCGACTTCTGCCAGGAGCGGCGGGAAGAGGTGATCTCGTACGTCCAGCAGCGCTATGGCCGGGACAAGGTGGCCCAGATCATCACCTTCGGCACCCTGCAGGCGCGCGCCGTGCTGCGGGACGTCGGCCGGGTGATGCAGCTGCCGCTGGGTCAGGTGGATCGCCTCGCGAAGATGGTGCCCGCCAACCCGGCCAATCCGGTGACCCTGGCGCAGGCGCTGGATATCGAGCCGCGCCTTAAGGAAGAGGCCAAGCGGGACGAGGCGGTTTCGCGCCTGCTGGACGTGGCCCAGCAGCTGGAAGGGCTCTACCGGAACGCTTCCACCCACGCCGCCGGCGTGGTGATCGGGGACCGCCCGCTCACCCAGCTGACCCCGCTTTACCGCGATCCGCGCTCGGAACTGCCGGCCACCCAGTTCAACATGAAGTGGGTAGAGAGCGCGGGCCTGGTGAAGTTCGACTTCCTGGGCCTGAAGACCCTGACGGTGATCGACCGGGCCGTGAAGTACCTCGAGAAGCGCGGCGAGGTGGTCGACATGGCCAAGCTGCCGCTCGACGACGAGAAGACCTATGAGCTGATGAGCAATGCGCTCACCATCGGGGTCTTCCAGTTCGAAGGCCAGGGGATGCGCGACGCGCTGCGCCAGTTGCGTCCCAACTCGATCGAGGACGTGACCGCCATCGGCGCCCTGTACCGACCGGGGCCGATGGACAACATCCCGACCTTCGTCGACTGCAAGTTCGGCCGCAAGGAGATCGACTACCTGCACCCCATGCTGGAAGGGGTGCTGAAGGAGACCTACGGGATCATCGTCTACCAGGAGCAGGTGATGCAGATCGCCCAGATCCTGGCGGGCTACAGCCTGGGCGAGGCCGACCTTCTGCGGCGCGCCATGGGCAAGAAGAAGAAGGAGGAGATGGACCTCCAGCGGGCCCGTTTCGTCTCGGGGGCCGAGGCCAAGGGCGTGCCCGGCGCCCAGGCCGGCTCGATCTTCGATCTCGTGGACAAGTTCGCGGGCTATGGCTTCAACAAGAGCCACGCGGCCGCCTACGCCTTCGTGAGCTATCAGACGGGCTGGCTGAAGGCGAACGCGCCGGTCGAGTTCTTCGCGGCCTCGATGAGCCTCGATATCGCCAACACCGACAAGCTGGCGGTCTTCTACCAGGACGCCAAGCGTTTCGACGTGAAGATCCAGCCGCCGTGCGTGAACCGCTCCATGGCTGACTTCGACGTGGAGAACGGGGAGGTGCTGTACGCCCTGGGGGCCATCCGCAACGTCGGCCAGCAGGCGATGGAGCATGTGGTCCAGGTGCGCCGCGAGGGCGGCCCGTTCCGCGACATCTTCGACTTCGTCGAACGCGTGGACCCCAAGCAGGTCAACAAGCGCACGTTCGAGACCCTGGCCCGCGCTGGCGCGTTCGACGCCATCCACCAGAACCGCGCGCAGCTGGTCGAGGCGGCCGAACTGCTGGTGGGGGTGAGCCAGACCGTGGCGGCCCAGCGGGATTCCGACCAGGGCGGGCTCTTCGGGGACTCCAACGCCGATCTGGTGGAGGCCCAGAAGCGCAAGATGCCGCGCACCGAAAGCTGGACGCCGACCGAACGGCTGGACGAGGAACTGGCGGCGGTGGGCTTCTACCTGTCGGGGCACCCGCTGGACGACATGGTCGAGGCGCTGCGGCGCAAGCGCACCGACCTGCTGACGGACGCCATCGCCAAGGCGGTGGCGGGCGCCGAGGCGCTGCGGATGGCCGGCGTGATCCGGCGCAAGCAGGAACGCCCGTCGCGATCGGGCGAGAAGTTCGCGTTCGTCACGTTCTCCGACCCCACGGGTGAGTACGAGGTGCTGTTCCCGCCGGAGTCGCTGAAGAAGTGCCGCGACCTGCTGGAGCCCGGCAAGGCGGTGTCGCTGAAGGTGCGCGCCAAGGCCAGCGAGGGGGAGGTCCGGTTCTTCGGCGATGACGTCGAGCCGGTGGAGAAGGCGATCGCGAACGTCGTCGCGGGCCTGAGGGTCCACATCGCCCCGCGGAGCGCCGAGATCGAGGCCTTGAAGCGTCGGCTGGAGGGCGTCGCCAGCGGCCGGGGCGGGGAGGTGATCCTCGTCGCGCCTCTGGAGGGCGGGCGCGAGGTGGAGCTGAAGCTTCCCGGGCGGTTCACCCTGGATGGCGCGGTGCGCGGCGCGATCAAGACCGCGCCTGGCGTGGTGTTCGTCGAAGATCTCTGACGGTTGGCCGAAGCTTGACCGCGACGGCCGGATTGTTGCGTATGAAGATACAACCCAAGGGAGTTGTTTCGTGATGATGCGAGTTTTGATCGTGGCGGCGGTACTGGCCGGGGCGACGTCGGCGGCTGCCCAGACCGGCTATGGCGCCTCGAACCCGGGCTCGGGCTTCGGGGTGGGCGGGGCGCGCAAGCCTGGTTCGCCGTACAGCCTGCCGCAGGCGCAAGCGCCCGCCGCCAGCGGGACTTCGAGGACCTATGGCACGCCGCCCTCCGCGGGCGGCGGGTTCAAACCCTATGAGGGTTTCAAAGGGACCTCGGTCTACTCCGCGCCGAAGACGCAGGGGACGGGGTCCAAGCCCTGTACGACCAGCGTCTATGTGAACGCCTGCGACAGAGGGCGCTGAGACCGCGCTCATCGGCCCCTCGATGCGAGGGGCCGACGCACCGGTTTGGACGCCCCGGGGCGGGGACGAACAAGGCGAGCCCGGGAGACGCGGCTTGATTTTCGGAGCGTTCCCAACTAAATGCGCCGCTCCAATCCACACGCGGGTGTGCGGCGTGGTCGGGGAGACATCCCGATCCTGTCCGTTCCGGTCCTCTTCGGAGGGTTTGCCCGCGGCGGTTCAACCGGAAGAAAGACGAGATACAGACGATGGCTCTGCCTGAATTCTCCATGCGCCAGCTCCTGGAAGCCGGCGCCCACTTCGGCCACCAGACGCACCGCTGGAACCCGAAGATGGACAAGTACATCTTCGGCTCGCGCTCGAACATCCACATCATCGACCTGTCGCAGTCGATTCCGCTGCTGCACCAGGCGCTGGTGAAGGTGCGTGAAGTCGCCGCCGGCGGCGGCCGCATCCTGTTCGTCGGCACCAAGCGTCAGGCTTCCGAGCCGATCGCCACGGCCGCCAAGCGCTGCGCCCAGTACTACGTCAACCACCGCTGGCTGGGCGGCACGCTCACCAACTGGCGCACCGTGTCGGGCTCGATCGCTCGCCTGCGCGAGCTGGACGGCGTGATCGGCGGCGAAGGTCAGGGCCGCGGCAAGAAGGAACTGCTGCAGCTGACCCGCGAGCGCGACAAGCTGGAGCTGTCGCTGGGCGGCATCAAGGACATGGGCGGCATTCCCGACCTGATGTTCGTGATCGACACCAACAAGGAAGCGATCGCGATCCAGGAAGCCCGGAAGCTGAACATCCCGGTGATCGCCATCCTCGACACCAACTGCAACCCGGACGGCATCACCTATCCGATCCCCGGCAACGACGACGCCGCCCGCGCGATCCAGCTGTACTGCGATCTGCTGGCCGACGCCGTGCTGGACGGTCTGGCCGCCGGCCAAGCCGCCTCGGGCGTGGACCTGGGCGCCTCGGAAGCCCCGGTCGAGCCGACCCTGGCCCGCGAGATCGAAGCGGCCCCGGCCGCCGAAGCGACGAGCGAAGAACAAGCCGGCTGAGCGCTTCCGCGCTGAGCTGACATCAAACCGTGACGACAGACCCTCACCAGAGGGTCTGTCGTGATGATTCAAAAGCTTTTGAAGGAGCTGACCATGGCGGAAATCACCGCTGCGCTGGTCAAGGACCTGCGCGAAAAATCCGGCGCTGGCATGATGGACTGCAAGAAGGCGCTGCAAGAGAACGGCGGCGACGTCGAAGCGTCCATGGACTGGCTGCGCACCAAGGGCCTGGCCAAGGCGGCCAAGAAGGCCGACCGCGCCGCGGCCGAGGGCCTGGTGGCCGGCAAGATCAGCGCCGACGGCAAGACCGCCGTGCTGGTCGAGCTGAACGCCGAGACCGACTTCGTGGCGAAGAACGACACCTTCCAGGGCGCCGCGCGCGAGTTCGCGAACGTGGCCCTGACGGTCGACGGCGACGTGGAAGCCATCCGCGCGGCCAAGACCTCGAAGGGTGAAGTCGTCCAGGACGCGATCACCAACCTGATCGCGACCATCGGCGAGAACATGCAGCTGCGCCGCGCGGCCAAGCTGTCGGTGTCGCAAGGCGCCGTGTCGCTCTACCTGCACAACAAGCAGGGCGACGACGTGGCCAAGCTCGCCGTGCTGGTGGCGCTGGAAGGCGCCGGCGACCAGGCCGCCCTGGCCGAAGTCGCGCGCCGCATCGCCCTGCACGTGGCCGGTACGCCGACCCCGCCGCTGGCCCTGACCGCCGCCGAACTCGATCCGGAAGTCGTCTCCAAGGAGCGCGAGATCCAGGTTCAGATGGCGATCGAGTCGGGCAAGCCGAAGGAAATCGCCGAGAAGATGGTCGAGGGCCGGATTCGCAAGTGGCAGGAAGAGGTCGTGCTGCTGGCGCAACCCTTCGTCATGAACCCGGATCAGACGATCGAACAGCTGGTCGCCGAGACCGCCAAGGAAACCGGTTCGCCGGTCGTGCTGAAGGGCTTCGTGCGCTTCGCCCTGGGTGAAGGCGTCGAGAAGGCTCCGGAAGGCGACTTCGCCGCCGAGGTCGCCTCGATGACCGGCCAGGCCTAAACAGGCCTTCGGCTGAGACTAAAAGAGGGCGCGGTGCGTTCGACGCGCCGCGCCCTTGCTGTATGTTCCGTCGATTTCGCAGGATTCCCACATGGCCGACGCCCAGCCTTCTGACGTTTCAGGACCGCGCTACAAACGCATCCTCCTGAAGCTTTCGGGGGAAGCCGGGGTCGGCGGCGACAGCTTCGGGATCGACCCGAAGACCCTAGGCGCGGTCTGCGAAGAGATCGCCCAGGTGGCCAAGGCCGGCGTCGAGGTCTGTGTCGTGGTCGGCGGCGGTAACATCTTCCGCGGCGCGGCCCTGGCCGAGGCTGGGATGGAGCGCGCCAGCGCCGACTACATGGGCATGCTGGCGACGGTGATGAACGCCCTGGCGCTGCAGGCCTCGCTGGAGAAGCTGGGCGTCTACACCCGGGTCCAGTCGGCGATCCCGATGGAAGCGGTCTGCGAGCCCTACATCCGGCGGCGCGCGCTGCGGCACCTGGAGAAGGGCCGGGTGGTGATCTTCGCCGCCGGCGTGGGCGCGCCGTTCTTCACCACCGACTCGGGGGCCGCCTTGCGCGCCGCCGAGATGGGCTGCGAAGCCCTGCTGAAGGGCACCAGCGTGGATGGCGTCTACACCGCCGACCCGAAGAAGGACCCGGCCGCCGAGCGCTATGAGACGCTGAGCTATCACGAGGTCCTGTCGCAGAACCTGAAGGTGATGGACGCCTCGGCCGTCAGCCTCATGCGCGAGAATCACATCCCGATCGTGGTGTTCAACATCCGCGAGCGGGGCAACCTTCTGAAAGTCCTGCGCGGCGATGGGGTCTTCACGACCATCGCCTAGGGCCTAAAGTCCGGCCCGACAGACTAAGAAAACGGAGACGCCGCAATGGCCACGACCGAGAAACCGGTACTCGCGCGCTACAAGGACCGCATGGACAAGGCGGTGGCGGCGCTGAAGGAAGAATTCGGCTCGCTGCGCACCGGCCGTGCCTCGGCCAGCCTGCTGGACCAGATCCACGTCGACGCCTACGGCGCCAGCACCCCGCTGAACCAGGTGGGCGCCATCAGCGTGCCCGAGCCGAGGATGATCACCATCAGCGTCTGGGACCGCGCCCTGGTGGTTTCGGTCGAGAAGGCGATCCGCGCCTCCGACCTGGGCCTGAACCCCGTGGTCGACGGCCAGACCCTGCGCCTGCCGATCCCGCCGCTGACGGAAGAGCGCCGCAAGGACCTCGCCAAGGTGGCCGGCAAGTACGCCGAGCAACAGCGCATCGCCGTCCGCAACGTCCGCCGCGACGCCAACGACGACTGCCGCAAGGCCCAGAAGGACGGCGTGATCAGCCAGGACGAGGAAAAGCGCTTCGAAGCCGACGTGCAGAAGATCACCGACGAAGCGATCAAGCGCGTGGACGAAGCCTTGAAAACAAAAGAACAAGAGATCATGCAGGTCTGAACCCCGCACAGGATCGCTTTCCGTCCATGGCCGCCGCCGACAAGCCTCCGATTGCGGGCGCCCCCGAGGGGACCGTCCGACCGCTGCACGTGGCGGTCGTCATGGACGGCAATGGCCGCTGGGCCAAGCAACGCGGCCTGCCGCGTCCGCTGGGCCACCGGGCCGGGGTAGAAGCGCTGCGGCGCACCGTTTCGGCGGCTCCGAACCTCGGCATCGGCTGGTTGACCGTCTTCGGCTTCTCGACCGAGAACTGGAGCCGTCCGGCCGCCGAGGTCGCCGAACTGATGGCCCTGCCCAAGCGCTACTTCGAGAGCGACCTGGGCCGCCTGGAGCGCGAAGGCGTCCGGGTTCGCGTGATCGGCCGCCGCGAGGGGCTTTCCAAGGAACTGGTGCGGCTGGTCGAGGACGCCCAGGCGCGCACGGCGCACAACACGCGCTTCAATCTGAACATCGCCTTCAACTACGGCGCCCAGGCCGACATCACCGAGGCGGCGCGCCGCTTCGCCGAGGAAGTCGCCGCCGGCCGCCGGCGCCCCGACGAGCTGAACGAGGCGGTGTTCGGTGGCCTGCTGGCCACGGCCGACTCCCCACCGCCGGACCTGATCGTCCGACCGTCGGGCGAACAGCGCCTCTCGAACTTCCTGCTTTGGGAAGCGGCCTACGCCGAACTGGTCTTCCAGGACGTTCTCTGGCCCGACTACGGCGAGGAACATTTGAGGGCCGCGCTGGCCGAATTCGCCGCCCGGGACCGCCGCTATGGCGCAATCGTTGCCGATGACGTCCTCGCCGCCGGCTAAGCGGTTTGACTGGACCAACCTCGGCCTGCGCGTTGCGTCGGCCGCGGTCATCGCGCCTGCGGCCATCGCAGCCGCGTGGTTCGGGGGCTGGCCGTATCTCGTCCTGATCGCCATCGGCGTGGCGCTGCTGGCCATCGAGTGGGGCGGGATGACCGCGCCGGGCGCGCCGACCCGTGTGGCCGCCGCCGTCGCGGCATCTGTTCTCGTCGCGGTCTTCGTGGGTTATCGCGGCGACTTCGTGTGGGCATGGGGCGCGATCATCCTCTCGGCGGCCGCCGCGGCGATCGTTGCGCGCGGGGTGGCCGAGCGGCCCGCCGACGCCGCGTTCGGCGTGCTCTACATCGCGCCCGCGGCGCTGTGCCTGGTGTGGCTTCGCCAGACCGACCAGGGCCACTGGTGGATGATGATGCTGTTCGCGGCCACCTGGGCCGCCGACATCGGGGCCTTCGCCGTGGGCAGCACGCTCAAGGGGCCGAAGCTGTGGCCGCGCTTTTCCCCCAACAAGACCTGGTCGGGCTTCATCGGCGGGCTCGCGGCGGCGACGGCGGTCGGCATGGGCATGACCCTGCTGTCTGTCTTCCGGCTGAACCTGGCGGCGGCGGCGATCATCGGCCTGACCGTGGGCCTCGCCACCATGGCTGGCGACCTCTGGGAATCGGCGATCAAGCGGCGCTTCGGGGTGAAGGATTCCGGAGACCTGATCCCGGGGCACGGCGGCCTGTTGGATCGCGTCGATGGCCTGATGTTTGCAGTTGTGGTGATGGCGGCCGCGCGGCTGGCCAATCAGTGGGGGTGGCATTGAATCTGCCGCGGAAGGTCAGCGTCCTGGGGTCGACCGGCTCGATCGGCGTCTCGACCCTGGACCTGTTCGATCAGGCCGGGGTGGAGATCGAGGTCGTCGGCCTGACGGCGGGGCGGAACGTGGCGCGGCTGGCCGAGCAGGCGCTGCGTTGGCGGCCGCAGGTGGCGGTGATCGAGGACGAGCGCCTGTTGCCCGAGCTGCGCGAGCGGCTGTCGGGTTCCGGAATCCGCACCGCGGCGGGCGCGCAGGCGGTCAGCGACGTCGCGGCTGCGGACGCCCAGTGGGTCATGTCGGCCATCGTCGGCTTCGCGGGCCTCGCCCCCACGCTGGCGGCGGCGCGGGCGGGGGCGATCATCGCCCTGGCCAACAAGGAGAGCCTGGTCTGCGCCGGCCCCTCGCTGCTGCGCACGGCGAAGCGGGCAGGGGGCGTGGTTGTGCCCGTCGACTCCGAGCATTCGGCGATCTTCCAGGTCCTGGATCCGGCCGTGGCGAGCTCGGTCTCGCGGCTGATCCTCACGTCGTCGGGCGGCCCATTCCGGAACGCCACGAAGGCCGAGATGGCCGCGGCGACCCCCGACCAGGCCCTGGCGCATCCGAATTTTTCCATGGGCGCCAAAATCTCGATCGATTCCGCGACGATGATGAACAAGGGCCTTGAGGTGATCGAGGCGGCCTATCTGTTCTCCATGCCGGCCGAGCGTATCGAAGTCCTGGTCCACCCCCAGCAGATCATCCACAGCCTCGTGGAATACGCCGACGGCTCGACCCTGGCGCAGCTCGGACCGCCCGACATGCGGCCGCCGATCGCCTGCGCCTTCGCGTGGCCTGATCGGCTGCCGTGGCCGGCGCCGAAGCTGGACCTCGTGACGGCCGGCCCGCTCACCTTCCAACACCCCGACCCGGACCGGTTCCCGGCGCTCTCCATCGCCAAGCAGGCGCTGCAGGCCGGCGGGCAGGCGCCTGCGGCCATGAATGCGGCCAACGAGCGCGCCGTGTCGGCCTTCCTTGACCGGCGGATCGCCTTTCTGGATATCCCGAACGTCGTCGCGGAGACCCTCGAGCGCATGGACCGGACTGCGGCCGACTGGACCGACGACGACGCCGTCGAAAGCGCTCGCCGGACCGACGCCGCCGCCCGCCACGTCGCCGACCAGGTCGTCACTGGCCTTTGCGCCGCCTGAACGAATAGGCCCCAGCCATGCAGTTCGTCGAAAACGTCTTCCTCGCCATCATCCCGTTCCTGCTGGTCTTGGGCGTGGTGGTGACGGTCCACGAGCTGGGCCACTTCCTGGCGGCCAAGGCGCTGGGGACGAAGATCGATCGGTTCGCGATCGGGTTCGGCAAGGCCATCGCGCACTGGACCGACAAGTCGGGCGTGGAATGGCGTCTCGGCTGGCTGCCGGTGGGCGGCTACGTGCGCTTCGCGGGTGACGAGAACGCCGCCTCGATCCCCGACGCCGAAGACCTGGCGGCCATGCGCCGGCAGCTCGTGTCCGAGGGACGGGGCGGGGAGATCAGCCGGTACTTCCATTTCAAGCCCACCTGGCAGCGCGCGATCATCGTGGCGGCTGGTCCGGTGGCGAACTTCATCCTGGCCATCGCCATCTTCGCCGCCCTCTTGATGTCGTTCGGCGAGTGGGTGGTGCCGCCCAGGATCCAGCAGGTCGTTCCGAACTCGGCGGCCGCGGCGGCCGGCTTCCGCCCGGGCGACGTGGTCGTCGCGGCCAACGGGCGAGAGATCAAGCGCTTCGACGAGATCCAGGAGCTGGTGACCGTGCGGGCGGGGGTGCCGATCGACTTCACGGTCCAGCGCGGCGGCGCCGAGGTGGGGCTGACCGCCACGCCCACGTGGCGCGAGACCGAGGACCGGATCGCCGGCAAGCAGCGCGTGGGCAGCCTGGGGATCGTCCCGGCCCAGCGTCCCGAGGACTACATCCAGCTGCGCTACGGCCCGATCGACGCGGTCGGTCGCGGCGCCGAGCGGACCTGGCGCACCCTCGAGACGACCGTCTACTACCTCGGCCGGATGATCACCGGGCAGGTGCACGCCGACGAACTGCGCGGCCCGTTGGGAATCGCCACGGTCACCAAGAACGTCGCGCAGATGGGCGCCGAGGGCTCCACGGGCATCCTGGACACACTGATGCGGTCCGGCCTGAACCTGCTTCAGCTGGCCGCGCTGATCTCGGTCAGCATTGGATTCATGAACCTTCTTCCCGTGCCCGTCCTCGATGGCGGCCACCTGATGTTCTACGCATACGAGGCCGTCACGAGGCGCCCTCTTGCCGCCAAGGTTCAAGCGGCAGGGTACAGGGTGGGTCTTGCGCTTGTTCTCGGATTGATGTTGTTCGCCACCTGGAACGATTTGCAGCGCCTGCGTGTGTTCAATCTGTTCGGCGGCCTATTCTCCTAGGCCCGTTCGTCCCTCAAACGGCTGATTCGATGCTCATGACCCGCGTACCCTGCGCCGCGCTAGCCTCCGGCCTTGCCCTGCTTCTGGGCACGACCGCTATCGTCGCGCCCGGCGTGGCCGCCGCCCAGGTCCAGGGCGGCGTGATCCAGCGCATCCTCGTGCAGGGCAACGAACGGATCGAGCAATCGACCGTGGTTTCCTACCTGCCGGTCGCCCCGGGCGAGCAGGTCGACGCCGCCAAGCTCGACCTGGCCATCAAGGCCCTGTTCCGCACAGACCTGTTCTCGGACGTGAAGATCGACTTCCAGAACGGCGACCTGATCGTCAGCGTGGTCGAGAACCCGATCATCAACCGCGTGATCTTCGAGGGGAACAAGGGCCTCAAGGAAGACAAGCTGCGGGACGAGGTCTCGGTTCGCCCGCGCGGCATCTTCACCCGCGCCAAGGCGCAGGGTGACGTCCAGCGCATCGTCGAGCTTTATCGCCGTTCGGGCCGGATCTCGGCGACCGTGACGCCGCAGATCATCGAGCTGCCGCAGAAGCGCGTGGATCTGATCTTCAAGATCGACGAGGGCCCGAAAAGCGGCATCCTCTCGGTCAACTTCCTCGGCAACAAGGCGTTCTCGGACAACGACCTGCGCGACGTGGTCGTCACCGAGGAGACCCGCTGGTTCAAGTTCTTCTCGAACAACGCCAACTACGATCCGGACCGGCTCGAGTACGACAAGGAACAGCTGCGCAAGCACTATCGCAACCGCGGCTACTACGACTTCCGCGTCTCGTCGGCGGTGGCCGAGCTGGCGCCGGACAAGAACGGCTTCGTCATCACCTACACGATCGACGAAGGCCCGAAGTACAAGTTCGGCAAGGTGCAGGTCGAGACCGAGTTGCAGAAGCTGGACAAGGAAGTCCTGACTGCCCTGGTGCCGATCCGTCAGGGTGGGACCTATCAGGACGAATCGATCGAGGCCGCCACCGACGCCCTGACCTTCGCGGCCGGCGCCGCGGGCTTCGCGTTCGTGGACGTGCGTCCGCGCTACACGCCGGATCGCGAGAAGGGCGTCGTCGACGTGACCTTCCAGGTCCGCGAAGGGCCGCGCGTCTACGTCGACCGCATCGACATCGTCGGCAACACGGCGACCCTCGACTACGTCATCCGCCGCGAGATGAGCGTGGTGGAAGGCGACGCCTACAACCGCGCTCTGGTCGACCGTTCGAAACGCCAGATCCGTTCGCTGGGCTTCTTCAAGGAAGTCGACATCACCGAGGTGCCGGGTTCGGCGCCCGACCGCACCGCGCTGCAGGTGAAGGTCGAAGAGCAGCCCACGGGCGAACTCTCGTTCAGCGCCGGCTATTCGTCGGTGGACCAGCTGGTGCTGGACCTGGGCATCAGCCAGCGCAACTTCCGTGGCCGCGGCCAGGACGTGCGCGCCCGCATCTCGGTCGGCTCGCTGCGTCAGCAGCTGGACTTCTCGTTCACCGAGCCGCGCTTCCTGAACCGTGACGTGGCGGCGGGCGTCGACGTCTACGGCTACCGCTACGACCTGTCGGAATTCTCGGCCTACGAGACCGAGACGTACGGCTTCACGCTGCGCGCGGGCTTCCCGCTCAGCCTCGATAGCCGTGGCCAGATCCGCTACGTGCTGCGCCAGGACGACATCAAGATCGACAGCTTCTACTGCGACCCGTCGCAGGGCCTGCTGCTGTCGAACGCCCTCTGCGGCCAGGTCGGCAAGAACCTGACCTCGCTGATCGGCTACGGCGCCCGCCTGGACCGCCGGAACGACTATCTGAACCCGACGCGCGGCTTCTACGTCGACTTCAACCAGGATATCGCTGGCCTGGGCGGCGACGTGAACTATGTCCGGTCCGACCTGGAAGCGGCCTGGTTCCATGGCTTCACCAAGGACCTGATCTTCTCGGCCACCGGCTCGGCCGGCTACGTCACGGGCTGGGGCGGCGACTCGGTCCGGATCAACGACCGCTACTACAAGGGCGGCATCAGCTTCCGCGGCTTCGAAACCGCCGGTATCGGTCCGCGTGACCTGAGCTTCGGCCGTC
Source organism: Pseudomonadota bacterium (assembly GCA_040752615.1). GTDB lineage: Bacteria > Pseudomonadota > Alphaproteobacteria > Caulobacterales > Caulobacteraceae > Phenylobacterium. The sequence continues at coordinate 57,108 of JBFMGV010000091.1, forward strand.
AGGACTCGCTGGGCGGCAAGATGTACGCCATCGGCACGCTGGAACTGACGGTTCCGACCTTCCTGCCCGAGCAGTATGGGATCAAGGCGGCGCTGTTCAGCGACTTCGGTACGCTGGGCAAGCTCGACAAGCGGGACAAGACCTACCAGGTCGGCGACGTCGACTGCGCCAACCCGACCAAGGTCAGCCCGACCGATCCGACCCAGACGGTTCCGAACTACGCCACGCCGGGCACGCGCAACACCTGCATCGAGGACGACCTGTCCCTGCGGGCGTCGGCGGGCGTCAGCATCTTCTGGAAGTCGCCCATGGGTCCCATCCGGTTCGACTTCAGCCGTGTTTTGGCCAAGGAAGATTACGATCAGGAAGAGACCTTCCGGTTCTCCACTTCAACCAGGTTCTAGGAAACATGACGTTCAAGACCTTCGCCGCGGCCGGTTGCGCCGTGGCCGTCGCGCTCACCGGTGCGACCTCCGCCTACGCCCAGGCTCCCGCGGCTGCCGCCCCGGCGGCCCCCGCCGCGCCGCAGGTGACCCACGGCGCCCCGATCAACGGCCTCTGCGTCGTCTCGATCGAGAACGCCATCGGCGCCTCGAACGTCGGCAAGTACGTGAACACGCGCCTTCAGCAGCTCGTGGCCCAGGTGAACGCCGAGCTCAATGCCGAGCGCACCTCGCTGGACAATGACGCCAAGACGCTGGAAGGCCAGCGCGCGACCCTGGACCAGAACACACTGGAACAGCGCGCCGCGGCCCTGCAGGTTCGCGCGAACTCGCTGCAGCGCAAGGCTCAGCTCCGCGACCGCGAGATCCAGGCGACCGAGCAGAAGGCCTTCAACCGCGTCGGGACCGAGATGGAGCCGCTGATCCGCCAAGCCTATCAGGCCAAGCAGTGCTCGATGCTGATCAACCGCACCGCGATCATCCTCGGCAACCCGGCCTCGGACATCACCCAGCAGGTGGTCACCGCGCTGAACGGCAAGATCAGCCAGTTCACCTTCGACCGTGAACGCCTCGATCAACCGCAGCCGGCCGCTGCGCCGGCCGCCGCGGCCGCCGCGCCGCGCCGATAAGAGACGCGCGGGTCGAGTCCGCCTAAAAGGCGATTCCATGCCTGACCCGCGCTTCTTCGAGGACCTGGGCCCCATCCGCCTCGGGGAGCTCGCCGCCCTTGCCGGGGCCGAGCTCGCCGATCCGGCGGCGGGGGACAGGCTCGTCAACCGCGTGGCCGTCCTGGCGCACGCCGGCTCCGACAGCATCACCTTCCTGAACGATCGCCGCTACGCCGCGGACCTCGCGCGCGTGCGCCCGGCAGCGTGCTTCCTGCCCGCCGCGTTGGCCGATCTCGCGCCCGAGGGCTGCGCCGTCGTGGTCGCCGCCAATCCGCAAGGGGCCTACGCCCTCGCGGGACAGCGGCTGCATCGGCCGCGCAGTCCCGGACGGGAGGCGATCGCCGGCGATGCTCTGCTGGAGGATGGCGTGCACTTGGGCCACGGGGTGGTGGTCGGCCCCGCCGCGCAGATCGGGCGCGGCACCCGGATCGGCCCCAATACGGTGATCGGGCCGGGCGTCACCATCGGTCGCGACTGCGATATCGGCCCCAATGTGAGCATCGGCTTCGCCCTGATCGGCGATCGGGTGAAGGTGCTGGCCGGCGCGCGGATCGGGGAGCCGGGGTTCGGAGCCACCGCGGGGCCCAAGGGCCTGATCGATATCCCGCAACTCGGCCGGGTCATCATCCAGGACGGCGTGTCGGTCGGCGCCAACACGACCATCGACCGGGGCGCCTTCGACGACACGGTGCTGGGCGAGAACACCAAGATCGACAATCTCGTGCAGATCGCACACAACGTCCGCGTGGGACGTAACTGCGTTATGGCCGCGCACACGGGCATTTCCGGCAGCGTGACGATCGGCGACGGCGCCCAGTTCGGCGGCCGGGCCGGAGTGGCCGACCACGTGACCATCGGCGCGGGCGCTCGCGTCGGCGCGGCGGCCGGGGTGATGAAGGACATTCCGGCGGGCGAGACGTGGGGCGGCATGCCCGCGCGACCGATCCGCCATTGGCTTAAGGAGACCGCGTGGCTCGCCCGCATGGCGAACCGCAGGGCGGGAGGAGAGCAATGACGCGCAAGGCGCCGGCCGGGGCTGACCCGACGCAGATCGACATCACCGAAATCCTGCAGCGGATCCCGCACCGCTTCCCGATGCTGCTCGTGGATCGCTGCGAGGAGTACAAGCAGAACGAGTCCATCGTCGGCATCAAATGCGTGACGGTGAACGAGCCCTTCTTCCAGGGCCATTTCCCGGACTATCCGGTGATGCCCGGCGTGCTCCTGATCGAGGCCATGGCCCAGACCGGCGCGGTGCTGATGTCGAAGTCGCTGGAAGTCGACACCACGGGCAAGGCGATCTTCTTCATGTCGGCCGACAACTGCCGCTTCCGCCAGCCGGTGCGTCCCGGCGACGTGGTGCGGATGCCGGTGAAGGTGGTCCGCCATCGTGGGGACGTCTTCAAATTCGCCGGCCAGTGCCTGGTGGGCGACAAGGTGGCGGCCGAATGCGAGTTCGCCGCCATGGTGGTGGAGACCTGATCCTTGGCCGTCGAGATCCATCCGACCGCCATCGTCGCGAAGGGCGCTGAGCTCGCCGACGGGGTCTCGGTCGGACCTTATTCCATCATCGGGGAGCACGCGCGCATCGGCGCCCGCACCCAGATCCTGGCCCACGTGGTGATCGAGAACCGCACGACGATCGGCGAGGGCTGCCTGGTCCGGAATTTCGCCAACCTCGGGGGCCCGCCGCACCACACCGGCTACAAGGGGGAACCCACCGAGCTGGTGATCGGCCCCCGCAACCGGATCTGGGAACATGTGACGATGCATATCGGCACGCCCGACGCCGGCGGCGTGACGCGGGTGGGCGTGGACGGGATGTTCATGGCCACCAGCCACGTCGGTCACGACTGCACCGTCGGCGACAATGTGATCCTGGCGCACTCGGCGACCCTGGGCGGGCACGTCCATGTCGGCGACTTCGTGATGGTGAGCGGCCTGGCGGCTGTGCACCAGTACTGCCGCGTCGGCCGCTATTCGTTCATCGGCGGCCTCGCCGCGGTGACGAAGGACGTGATCCCGTACGGCCTGGTGTGGGGCAACCATGCCCATCTCGAGGGTCTGAACCTGGTGGGCCTGAAGCGTCGCAACTTCAGCCGTGAGACCATCAGCGAGCTGCGCTCGGCCTATCGCCTGATGTTCGCGGAGGAGGGGACCTTCCAGGAGCGGATCGACGATACGGCCACGACCTTCGGCCACAGCGCCCCGGTGATGGAGATCATCGACTTCATCCGCGCCGACGCGAGCCGGCCGCTCTGTCTGCCTGAACGCGAACTGTGATGGAGAAGCTCGGCTTGATCGCCGGCGGTGGCACGCTGCCGGTGGAGATCGCGCAGCATTGCGAGCGCTCCGGGCGACCGTTCTTCGTGATCCGGCTGAAGGGCTTCGCGGGGACCGACCTGACCGACTACGCCGGCGCCGAGGTTGGCCTGGCCGAGCTGGGCAAGTGCCTGAAGGCGCTGAAGCGCGCCGGCTGCCGTTCCATCTGCCTCGCCGGTAACGTGGCGCGACCCGACTTCACCAGCCTGATGCCGGACCTGCGCGGACTGCTGCTGTTGCCCAAGGTGATCTCGGCGGCGCGCAGTGGTGACGATGCGATCCTGCGGCTCCTCATCGGCGAGTTCGAGAAGGAGGGCTTCGCGGTCGAGGGGGCGCACGAGGTCATGGAGGACCTGTCGCTGCCGGAAGGTCCGCTGGGCGCCCACATGGCCGACGGCGAGGCCGTCGCCGACGCCATGAAGGCGCTGGAGGTGGCCCGAACCATCGGCGGCCTCGACATCGGCCAGGCCGCCGTGGTCGCTCGCGGGCTGGTGCTAGCGGTCGAGGCTCAGGAGGGCACGGACGCGATGCTGGCGCGCGTGGCCCAGTTGCCCGCTCACCTTCGCGGCCAACCAGGGGCCGGCGCCGGCGTGCTGGCCAAGGCGCCCAAGCCGATCCAGTCCACACGGGTGGACCTGCCCACCATAGGTCCCGCCACGGTGCAGGGCGTGGCGCGCGCGGGCCTGACCGGGATCGTCGGCGAGGCGGGGCGTCTGCTCGTGCTGGACCGGGAGGCGACGATCGCGCTGGCCGACGAACTGGGCGTCTTCATCCTGGGCGTCGAGCCCTAAGCGGTCATGACCCGCCGTCCGCTCACGGTGATGCTGGTGGCCGCGGAGGCCTCCGGCGACGGCCGTGCGGCCGGCCTCGCGCGGGCCCTGCGGCGGCGGCTGGGCGACGACGTCCGCTTCGTCGGCATCGGCGGGCAGGCCCTGGCGGCGGAAGGCGTCGAAAGCCCTTTCGACATCACCGAGCTCTCCATCTTCGGACTGTTCGAGGGCCTGATGGCCTGGCGCAGGGTGGTGCGGCGCGCCGACGAGGCGTCGGCGCTGGCGGGGCGGGAGAAGCCGGACGTCGCGATCCTCGTGGATTCCTGGGGCTTCACCCTGCGCGTGGCGCAGCGGCTCGCGAAGCTGGACTCTGACCTGCCGCTGGTGAAGTACGTGGCTCCGCAGGTCTGGGCCTCGCGGCCGGGGCGGGCGCGCAAGGCGGCCGAGGTCTACGACCTGCTGCTCACCATCCACGCGTTCGATGGGGGATACTTCCAGCGCGAGGGTCTAGAGACGGTCTTCGTCGGCGACTCGACCCTGGCGATCGACTTCAGCCAGGCCGATCCGGCTCGGTTGCGGGCCACGATCGATGCGCGGCCGGACGATCCGATCCTGCTGGTGTTGCCGGGGAGCCGACCTTCCGAGATTGAGCGCGTCCTGCCGCCGTTCGAGGATGCCGTTCACCGCCTGAAGATCGAACGCCCGGGGCTGCAGATCGTGATCCCCGCCGCGCCCACCGTGGCGGCGACGGTGAAGGCCAAGGTCGCCGGGTGGGCGCACCGGGTTCATGTGGTGGATGGGGACACCGCCAAGAAGGACGCCATGAAGGCGGCGACCGTGGCCCTGGCCTGTTCGGGCACGGTGACGACCGAACTGGCCCTTGCGGGGTGTCCCATGGTGGTCGGCTATCGCCTCGGCCCGATGACCTACGCCGTGCTCAAGAGGCTCATCCGCACCAAGTATGTGACGCTGTTCAACATCGCGGCGCAGGATTTCGTCGCCCCCGAGATGATCCAGGACGAATGCAATGGCGCGGCGCTGGCCCGGGAGGTCGCTCGGCGGCTCGACGACGCGGCGCTGCGGGAGACGCAGGTATCGCGGCAGAACGCGGCCTTGCTGAAGATGGGACGCGGCGGACCGGATCCGAGCGGCGCGGCCGCTGACGCGATCCTGGAGTTGATGAGCGAGCGCGGGCGCTGACGCTTCAAACGAAAGAGGCCGGACCTCGCGGTCCGGCCTCCTCGATATCAGTCGGTCGTGCGCGGCTTAGCGCTTGTCGACCGGCACGTAGCTGCGCAGCGGAGCGCCGGTGTAGATCTGGCGCGGGCGGCCGATCTTCTGGGACGGATCCTCGACCATTTCCTTCCACTGAGCGATCCAGCCCACGGTGCGGGCCAGGGCGAACAGCACCGTGAACATCTCGGGCGGGAAGCCCAGGGCGCGCAGGGTGATGCCAGAGTAGAAGTCGACGTTCGGGTACAGCTTGCGCTCGATGAAGAACTCGTCGCTCAGCGCGATCTTCTCGAGCTCCATGGCGACCTTCAGCAGCGGGTCGTTGCCGTGGCCGACCGCTTCCAGCACCTCGTGGCAGGTGGTCTGCATGACCTTCGCGCGCGGGTCGTAGTTCTTGTAGACGCGGTGACCGAAGCCCATGAGCAGACGCTCGCGGTTCTTCACGCCCTTCACGAAGTCCGGGATGTTCTCGACGGTCCCGATCTCCTTCAGCATGTTCAGCGCTTCTTCGTTCGCGCCGCCGTGCTTGGGGCCCCACAGCGAGGCGATGCCCGCGGCGATACAGGCGAACGGGTTGGCGCCCGACGAGCCCGCGAGGCGGACGGTCGAGGTCGACGCGTTCTGCTCGTGGTCGGCGTGCAGGATGAAGATGCGGTCCATGGCGCGGGTCAGGACCGGGTTCGGCTTCCAGTCCTCGGCCGGGACCGAGAAGCACATGCGCAGGAAGTTCTCGGCGTACGACAGGTCGTTGCGCGGATGCACGAACGGCTGGCCGAGCGAGTACTTGTAGGCCCGGGCCGCGATGGTCGGGATCTTGGCGATCATCCGGTGCGTCGCGATCATGCGATGCTCGGGATCATCGATGTTGGTGCTGTCGTGATAGAAGGCCGACAGCGCGCCCACGGCGCCGACCATGATCGCCATAGGGTGCGCATCGCGGCGGAACCCGTTGAAGAAGCGGTCGAACTGCTCGTGCAGCATCGTGTGGTAGGTGATGTTGTGCTCGAACTCCGTGAATTCCGGAGCGGTCGGCAGTTCACCGTGCAGCAGGAGGTAGCAGACCTCGAGGAAGCTGGACTTCTCGGCCAGTTCGTCGATCGGGTAGCCGCGGTGCAGCAGCACGCCCTTGTCGCCGTCGATGAAGGTGATCTTGCTTTCGCAAGAGGCAGTCGACGTGAAGCCCGGGTCGTACGTGAAGACGTCCGCCGCGCCGTAGAGCTTGCGGATGTCGACCACCGGCGGGCCGTCAGTGCCCTTCAGGACCGGCAATTCGACGACCTTGCCGTCGATTTCGAACTTCGCCGTGTCGCCCATGGGACCCCTTTCGCGTTTGCGAGATAAAACGATCGTTCGGCGCTTATAGCGGTTTACGCGGGGAGCGAAAGCGCATCGTCGATGCGGCCAAGGCTCTCGTCGCGACCGAGCGCGGTCATGGCTCCGGCCAGGTCAGGCGCGGGTGCGCCTCCCGAGAGAACCGCCCTCAACTGGGGGCCGAATTTCCCGAGGCCGACACCTTCGCTCTCTGCGAATTGCTTGAGGGCGGCCTCCAGCGGCGGGACGCCCCAGTCCGATACGGCGCCCAGCGCGGCGCGCAGACGAGCGAACCGTTCGGCCATCTCGGTCTCGGAAAGTTGACCGCGCGTCTTCTCCGGAATCTCCAGCGGGCGGTCCTTCAGGACGAACACCACCGCGTCGGCCAGTTCCAGGGTGGTCTTCGCGCCATCGCGGACGAAGGGGATGGTGTGGGCGATGAGGGCCTCGTCGCCGCTCCGCAGCTTCACGTCGCGGCTCTTCAGAATGGTAACAACCAGCCCCGCGAGGCGGGCCGGATCCGCCAGCCGGATGTAGTGGTTGTTGAGGTGATTGAGCTTGTCCCAGTCGAGGCGGGCCGGCGCACTGACCACATCGACGATGTCGAACCACGAGATCGCCTGCTCGTCGGAGAAGATCTCGTCGTCCCCGTGGCCCCAGCCCAGCTTGGCCAGGTAGTTGCGCATCGCTTCGGGCAGGTAGCCCATATCGTCGAACTCGCTCACCGCCTGCGAGCCGTGCCGCTTCGAGAGCTTCTTGCCGTCCGGGCCGTTGATCATCGGCAGGTGCGCCCACGCGGGCACTTCCCAGCCCAGGCCCTGGTAGATCAGCGTCTGGCGCGCCGCGTTGTTGAGGTGGTCGTCGCCGCGGATGACATGGGTGATGCCCATCTCATGGTCGTCGACCACAACGGCCAGGTTGTAGGTCGGTGTGCCGTCGGTGCGGAGCAGGATCAGGTCGTCGAGGGTGCGGTTCTCGAAGCGGATCGAGCCCTTCACCTTGTCGTCGACGATGGTCTCGCCTTCCAGCGGCGCCTTGAGGCGCACAACGAACGGACGATCTGGAGCATCGTTGGGCGAGAGGTCTCGCCAGGGCGAACGGATCACCCGGCCTTCAGCGCGGGCGACCTCGCGCTCGGCCTCGAGCTCCTCCGGGGTCATGTAGTCGCGGTAGGCCGAACCCCGTGCCAGCATCTCATCCACCGCGGCGCGGTGGCGGTCGGCCCGGGCGAACTGGAACACCGGCGGCTCGTCCGGCTCCAGGCCCAGCCAGGACATGCCGTCGAAGATGACCTGCACCGCTTCCTCGGTGGAGCGCTCGCGATCGGTGTCCTCGATCCGAAGCAGGAACTGGCCGCCCATGTGGCGGGCGTACAGCCAGTTGAAAAGGGCCACACGCGCGGTCCCGATGTGCATCATGCCGGTGGGCGAGGGGGCGATGCGGGTGCGGACGGGACGGTCGGTCATGGCTCGGATCTTCGAGGTGGTCGTGGGGCCGGCCTCTTAGCACGGCGCCCCGAAAAGGAAACGCCGCCGCGCCACAGGCGCGGCGGCGTTCTTACGCTGGAACGCTACGCTTACTGGAGCTTAGGCGACGGCCAGGCGGCGGCGACGCAGGGTGGCGCCGGCCATGCCGAAGCCGCCGATCATCAGGGCCCAGGTGGCCGGTTCCGGCACCGCGGCGACGCTAATCGAGTCGAGGCGATAGCCGTCGGCGGCGTCGTTGTTGTTGCCGAACCAGAACTCTTTGTACCGGTTGGTATTGAGGTTCACGATGTACTTCTGGTCGTCGCCCGAGCCGGACATCCAGGCGCCGGTCGTGCCGCCGATGCCCATGCTGGTGCCGGGGCCGTCGAAGATGCCGCCGTAGCCGATGTACTCGAGCTTGCCGTCCGTGGTGACGCCGTAGAGCTTCAGCGTGTCATTGTTGTCGACGCGGTCAAAGGTGGCGGTGAACATCGAGACCGCTTCCGAGACGACGATGCGCAGCATCTCGTTCGGGCCGTCGGCGTCGACCTGGTTGCATTGGTTGGCGGCTTCACCCGCCCAGCACACGCCGATGCCGTTGGCGTCGCGGTGGATCTTCTTGGCGGTCAGGGAAGCCAACACCGTCGCGGCGTCCTGGCCGTTCATCAGGGTCTGGAAGTTGGCCGGGCTGCCCTCGAAGCTATAGCCGGTGGCCGAGATCGTGTAGCCGCTCTTCGTCAGGCTGTACGCTTCGCCGGTGTTGAAGTTCTTGGTGGTCCCGCCGAGGTCGAAGTTGACGGCGGCCGAGGCCGGAGCGGCGAGAGCCAGGGCGGCGGTGGCGGCGGCGAACGCTGTAACAAAACGCGACATGTGAACTATCCCCGAGGCCTGGATTGGCCAGTCGGGCTGCGCTGTAGCAAGGTGCGCGCCACGATTGTGGAACAGGGGCGCGCTTGAGCACGGGCGAACTGACGATGGAGCGCGGCGCGCGGCCGGGCGCGATCGCGCGATGGCGGGCCTGGGCGGCGGACCAGGTCCTGGCTCAGGACGATCGCTGGACGCTTTGGACGCCCGTCGCGTTCGGGATCGGATGCGGCGCCTACTTCGGGCTGCTTCGCGAGCCACAGGCGTGGGTCGCCTGGGCGATGGCGGCGGGTGTCGCCGCGCTGCTGCTGTGCGCGCGGTGGAGTCCCGGCCGCGTGGCCACGATCGTGGTGACCCTGACGGCGTGCGGCGTCGCGGGATTCGCCGTCGCGAAGCTTCGCGCCGAGGCGGTGAAGGCGCCGATCGCCCAGACCGGCCAGCGGCCGCAATGGGTGCAGGCCTGGGTGGTGGATGTGGCTCAGCCGGGCGAGGGCGGACAGCGCCTTCTGTTGGCGCCGATGTCGGTCGGCGACTGGTCCGCGCGGGAGACGCCGATCCGCATGCGGGTGACCTTGAGGCCCGGAACGGAACTGCCGGCTCCGGGCGAGGCGGTGCGGGTGTTCGCCATCCTGAACCCGCCGCCTCCGCCCGCCAGCCCCGGCTCCTACGACTTCGCCCGCGACGCCTACTTCGAGAGCGTGGGGGCGGTGGGGCTCGCGCTTCGGCCGCCCGAGGTGGTGGATCCGGTGACGACTGCGCCGTGGCGACTGCGATTGGCCATGCAGGTCAACGCCACGCGATGGTCGCTGACCCGCAGGATCGTCGAGACCCTGGGGCCGGAGACGGGCGGCCTGGCGGCGGCGATGACCACGGGGCACGAGGCGTTCATTCCGCGTGAGCAGGTCGAGAACCTGCGGGCGGCGGGGCTGGCCCATATCGTCTCGATCAGCGGCCTGCACATGGCGATCGTCGGCGGCTTCGCCTTCGCGGCGGCGCGCCTGCTGATCGCGGCCTGGCCCTGGCTGGCGCTCCGCGTGCACGGCAAGAAGCTGGCGGCGCTGGTCGGGCTCGCGGCGGTGGGGGGTTATCTGGTGCTTTCCGGCGCGCCCCCGCCGGCCGAGCGTGCGGCGATCACCGCGGCCGTCGCCTTCGCGGCGATCCTGGCGGACCGGCAGGCCATCAGCCTGCACGCCCTGGCCCTCGCGGCGATGGGGGTGCTGTTGCTGCAACCCGAGGCCGTGACCTCGCCGGGCTTCCAGATGTCGTTCGCGGCCACCGCCGCCTTGGTGGCCCTGGCCGAGATCTGGCCCCGGCCGGTGAAGGAGATCGACGTGCCCTGGCCGATCCGGGCCGTGCAGGGCGCCGCGACATGGACGGCGGCGAGCATCGCGGTCAGCTTCGTGGCAGGTCTGGCGACGGGCCCCTTCGCCATCCAGCACTTCAACCGGGTCTCGACCTGGGGGTTGCTGGCCAACCTGGCGGTTGCGCCGATTTCCTCGTTTCTGATGATGCCGGGCCTGGCGCTCGGCGCGGCCCTCACGCCGTTCGGCCTGGGGCAGGCCCCGCTGGAGGTCGCGGGGTGGTCAATCGACCTGATGAACCGCATCGCCGCATGGACGGCGGCGGCGCCTGCCGCCCAACTCGTCGTTCCCAGCGCGCCCGACTGGGTCCTGCCTGTCAGCTTCGTCGGCCTGTTGTTCGTGTGTCTATGGCGGGGGAGCCTCCGCTGGGCGGGAATCCCGCTCGCGACAGCGGTGCTTTGGGCGCCGCGCCCTGCCGCGCCTGACATCTGGATCGCCGCGGATGGCGCGGCGGTAGCTGTGCGCCAGGGTGACGAGGCGGTGCTGATGCGGCCCGACGTGAAGCTCTTCGGCGCCGAGCTCTGGTCACGCCGGCGTGGCCTGACGCCCCTGATCGACGAAGCCGCGCGCGACGCGCGCTTCGCCTGCGACGCCTGGAGTTGCCTGCCGGGTCCCGAAGCGCCAGTGCGTGTGGCTGCGGCCTGGAACCTGCGTCGGCCGCTGAAGGCCGGGCGGCTGGAGGCCCTGTGCGCCGGGGCGGACGTGGTGATCCTGCGGAACGACTTCCGGCCCGAGGCGTGCGGCGCGCCGCTGGTGCTCACGGGGCGGGATTTCGCCCAGGGTGGTTCGGCCGAGCTGTATCGGCAGAGACGGGGTTGGCGTATCACCTGGGCGCAGGATCTGCGCGGGCGGCGTCCGTGGACCTGGGGCTACGACCCGAGATGATGTTCGCCAGGCCGCTGCGGGACAGGGTGCGCTCGGGGGAGATCACCACCAGCGTCCGGATCTGGCTGACGCCGCGTGTGAAGGTCGGGGGACGCTACCCGCTGCTGGACGGACATATCGAAGTCACGCGACTGCAGGAGATCGACCTGGAGCACGTGACCGAGGCGCTTGCGCGCGAGTCGGGCTTCGAGAGCTTGGAGGCGCTCATGAAAACCGCCCGCCACGGGCGTGGCGAGCGGGTCTTTCTCGTCGATTTCGTCTTCGTCAGTGATAGCGGCGGATGAGACCGACCAACTTGCCCTGCACCGACACGCGGTCGGGGCCGAAGATCCGGGTCTCGTAGGCGGGATTGGCCGCCTCCAGCGCGATCGACGCGCCCTTCTTGCGCAGGCGCTTGAGGGTGGCTTCCTCGCCGTCGACCAGGGCCACGACGATGTCGCCAGACGAGGCGCTGTCGGTCCGGCGGATCACGACGAAGTCGCCGTCGAGGATGCCGGCGTTGATCATCGAGTCTCCCGAGATCTCGAGCACGAAGTGTTCGCCGGCGCCGAGGATCGTCTCAGGGACCGGGATGCGGTCGCGCTCCTGCTGGATCGCTTCGATCGGCGTCCCGGCGGCGATGCGCCCCAGGATCGGCAGTTCGCGCGTGTCGTTGGCGGCGGCGGGCATGGCCGCGCCGGCCTCGACCAGTTGCGGCTTGAACGGAGCGCGTCCCTTGGGCGGGGCGGCGGCGGTGGCCTGCTGCGGCAGCTTCACCACCTCCAGCGCCCGCGCGCGGTGGGGCAAGCGGCGCAGGAAGCCGCGCTCTTCCAGAGCAGTGATGAGGCGATGGATGCCCGACTTGGAGGCCAGGTCGAGGGCTTCCTTCATCTCGTCGAACGAGGGGGAAACGCCGCTTTCCTTGATCCGCTCATGGATGAACATGAGCAACTCGTGCTGCTTGCGGGTAAGCATTGGCGACCTCGAAGAACAAAGCCGAAACGGCTCTGAGTGTTCTCTAGGTGTTCCAGGTTAATGTCAAGTTACCCACAGCGTCGCTGATAACACTCAGGAATTCAGCGTCGGACACCGACTCAGCCCAGCAGGGCGCGAGTCGCGGCGGTGACGTCCGGCTGCCGCATCAGGCTTTCCCCGACCAGCATGGCGCGGGCGCCGGAACGTTCCAGCCGCGCGGCGTCGCCGGCGGTGAAGAGTCCGCTCTCCGTGACGAGCAGGGAGCCGGCTGGCGCGCCGGCCGAGAGGCGCTCGGTGATGGCCAGGTCCACGGTGAAGGTCCGCAGGTCGCGGTTGTTCACGCCGACCAGATCCGCGCCCAGCACGCCGGCGCGGGCCATCTCGGCTTCGTCGTGCACCTCGACCAATGCGTCCATGCCGTGCGCGCGCGCCTCGGACATGAGTTCGCCGGCCAGGACGTCGTCGATCATCGCAAGGATCACCAGGATCGCGTCGGCGCCCAGCGCGCGGCTCTCGGCCACCTGCCAGGGGTCGACGAGGAAGTCCTTGCGGATGCAGGGCAGCGCGACGGCGTCCCGCGCGGCTGTCAGGAAGGCGTCGGCGCCCTGGAAGCTGGGTCCGTCGGTGAGGACCGACAGGCAGGCCGCGCCGCCCGCCTCATAGGCACGCGCCAGCGCGGGCGGGTCGAAGTCCTCGCGGATGAGGCCCTTGGACGGCGAGGCCTTCTTGATCTCGGCGATCAGGGCCAGCCGGCCCGGCGCGTGGGCGCGTTCCAGGGCGGCCCGGAAGCCGCGCGGCGGGCTGGCCGCGCTGGCGTCCACGGCGGGACGAGCCGCCTTGCGCGCGGCGACGTCCTCGCGCTTGTAGGCCGCGATCTTGTCCAGGATGTCACTCATGCGCCGGCGATCTCGACCAACTTGTCGAGGGCGGCCTGGGCGCGCCCGTCGTCGATCACCTTGGCGGCGTACTCGACGCCTTCGCGCAGCGTCTCGACCTTCTCGCCCACGAGGAAGGCGGCGGCGGCGTTCAGCAGCACGATGTCACGGTAGGGCCCTTGCTCGCCCTGCAGGAGATCGCGCAACGCCACTGCGTTCTGAGCTGGCGTGCCGCCGGTGAGGTCCGCCAGCGCGGCGCGCTTCAGGCCGACCGCCTCGGGCGTGATCGTGAACAGGCGGACCTGACCCTCACGATACTCGGCCACGCTGGTCTCGCCCGTTGTGGTCATCTCGTCCATGCCGCCGCCGTGCACGACCCAGGCGCGCTCGGACCCCAGCGCGCCCAGCACCTGGGCCAGCGGTGCGACCCAGCGCTCAGCGAACACCCCCACGACCTGTCGCTTGGCGCCCGCCGGATTGGTCAGCGGGCCCAGCAGGTTGAAGATGGTCCGGAAGCCGAGCTCGGCCCGCAGCGGCGACACGTGGCGCATCGCGCCGTGGTGCGCCGGCGCGTAGAGGAAGCAGATGCCGGCCTCGTCCAGGGCCTTGAGCTGACGCTCGGCGCCGGCGTCGATCGCGACACCCAACTCCGACAGCACATCGGCGCCACCCGATTTCGACGACAGGGCGCGGTTGCCATGCTTGGCGACCTTCAGCCCGCCGCCGGCGGCCACGAAGCCCACCGCCGTCGAGATGTTGTAGGTGTGCAGCCCGTCGCCGCCCGTGCCGCAGACGTCGATGGTGGGGTAGGGCGGTTCCAGGTGGATGGCGGCCCGGCGCATGGCGCGGGCGCAGGCGGTGATCTCGCCCAGCGTCTCGCCGCGCATCCGCATCGCCGTCAGGGCGGCGCCGACCTGCGCCGGGGTGGGCTCGCCGCGCAGGCAGGCGGCGAAGAAGTCCTGAGCGTCGTCCTCCGACAGGGTCGCGCCGTCGGCCAGGCGCATCAGGAGCGGCTTGAAGGCGTCGGACATGGTCGGCGGATCAGGCTTCGCTCAGCCGCTTCACGCCGGCCAGGTCGAGGAAGTTGCCCAGCAGTTCGTGACCGCATTCGGTGGCGATGGATTCCGGATGGAACTGCACGCCGTGGATCGGACGGGTGCGGTGGCGCACGCCCATGATCTCGCCGTCCTCGGTCCAGGCCGTGGCCTCCAGGACCTGCGGCAGATCGTCTTTGCGCACGGAAAGGCTGTGGTAGCGCGTGGCCGTGAAGGGGTTCTTCAGGCCTTTGAAGACACCAACACCCTCGTGATGGATAAGGCTGGTTTTCCCATGCATGAGGGCGCGGGCGCGGATGACTTCGCCGCCAAACGCCTGGCCGATCGCCTGATGGCCGAGGCAGACGCCCAGGATTGGCAGGGATTCCGGCGCCTCGCGGATGATACCGAGGCAGATGCCGGCTTCATTTGGCGTACACGGCCCGGGCGAGAGCAGGATGGCCTCGGGCCGAAGACCCAGAGCCTCGTCGACGGTGATCGCATCGTTGCGGTGGACAAGCGTCTCCGCCCCAAGCTCGTTCAGGTAGTGGACGAGGTTGTAGGTGAAGCTGTCGTAGTTATCGACGACCAGGATCATGCCGGTTCCATAGGCTTTGCAGCGGCTGACGCCAAGCGGGATGCTGTGCTGATGTCATTGAGCGATTCGAGCCTCGACGCCGCCGCCGTCGCGCGGGCGCGCCGGCTGCTGGAGCCGCCGAAGCGCCGTGACCCGATGTGGCCGGCCCTGGTGGCGGCCACGGCCCTTGCCGTGACCTCCGTCGTCTTCGCCACGATCATGGTCCTGGCGCCGCCGATCGAGACGCAGCACACGGCCCAGAGCGCCCCGGAGTAGCCGTCCAGTTTTTGAGCGTCGCCCCGCCGTTGGCGGGTGTGCGCGCAATCCGCCTTTGATCCCGGGCGCAACTCGGGCGATGCCTCACCCCAGGGGGAGGTGGTCATGCCGAAATGGAGGTTGCCGCCGGCTGCGCACGCGGCGGCGCTGATGGTCTGGGCCGCGACGCCGGCCGCGGCCGACGACGTCGAGATGTCGGTGCGCTGGCTGGGACTGGTTCCCGAGTTCTCGACGGCCGACGGCGCCTTCCGCATCCGGCCGCGTGGCCGGTTGCAGTTCGACGTCTCGGCGACCGAGGACTCGCGGTTCGAGCTGCGCAACCGGGCGGGCACGGAGGTCCGATCCGCGCTCGTCGGCGTCGAGGGCGACCTGAAGCCGCTGACCTACAGTGTGCTGGTGGATTTCTCGAACCACACCACCAACTTCCGCAACGCCTACCTGGCCTGGCGCGGCCCGACGCCGGTCGGAGACCTCGAGCTCAGCTTCGGCAACCGCCTCACCGAGCGATCCATGGAGGGGTCGGGCTCCAGCGAGACCGCCCCGTTCCTGGAACGCAATGTGGTCGCCACGGCGATCGTCCCGCTGAAGGGCTCGTACGGGATGGGGGTGACCAGCCGGCTCTACGGCCGCAACTGGCACCTGGCGGCGCAGGTGGCGGGCGACGACATCAACGACCCCGACATCACCCGCGACACGGTCACCACCAGTCTGCGCGGCCACTGGAACCCGGTAGCCACCAAGGATCTGGCTGTCCACCTCGGGGCCTGGGGGTTCCATGAGAACTTCTCGGACCGGGTGAACCGGCTGTCCCGCAACACCTTCTGGGGCGGGCAGCACTTCAACGACGCCTTGCAGGTGTCGCTGGGCCTGGTGGAACGGCCACGGTCGGCCGATGCGGTCGGGCTCGAACTCGGTGCGTTCGGCAGGCGAGCCTGGTCCCTGATGGAGTACGGCCAGCGCGATATCGCCGCGCGGCCCTCGCACGTGGTCGTCAGGGCCTGGGCCGCCGAAGCGGGGATGACGCTGACCGACGACCGGCCGCCCTATGGCCGGCGCGGCGGCGTCTTCGTGCGCCAGGCGCCGGCCGCGCCTTTGTCCCGGGGCGGGCCGGGGGCGGTGGAGATATCGGGTCGCTGGGAGCACCTCGACAACACCGACGCGCCGCTGGGCGGGCTCGGTGACGCGGTGACCGTCGGCCTGACCTGGCGGCCGGAGGAGTGGCTGCGGCTGACGATGAACGCCAGCCGCTGGTCACTGGAGCAGAGAACGGGTGGCTTCACTGGCGAGGACGACGGCGAGAGTGTGACCACCCGCCTGCAGCTCTCGTTCTGACGCCTCAGACGAAGCGCCAGCTTTCCTCCGCGGCGCGGCGCAGGGCCCGGGCCTTGTGCAGGGTCTCGTCGTACTCTGCGTCGGGATCGCTGTCGGCGACGACGCCGCCGCCCGCCTGCACGTACATCACGTCGTCCTTGAAGAGGGCGGTGCGCAGGATGATGCAGGTGTCGACCGAGCCGTCCGAGCCGAAGTAGCCGGCGGCGCCGGCGTAGCCAATGCCGCGCTTCTCGATCTCGAGCTCGTCGATGATCTCCATGGCCCGCACCTTGGGCGCGCCCGAGAGCGTGCCGGCGGGCAGGGCGGCCATGACCACGTCCACCGGATCCAGGCCGTCGGGGGCGTCGCCCTCGACGTTGGAGACCAGGTGCATCACGTGGCTGTAGCGCTCGACGAAGAAGCTGTCGGTGACGCGGACGCGCGGGGCGCGGGTGCGCGGCTGCGGTTCGTTGGCGCCGGCGGCCTTCAGCATCGCCACGCGGCCTACGTCGTTGCGACCCAGGTCCAGCAGCATCAGGTGTTCGGCCCGTTCCTTCGGATCGTTGATCAGCTCCTCCTCGAGGCGGCGATCCTCCTCGGGCGTCGCGCCGCGCGGGCGGGTGCCGGCGATGGGGCGGATGGTGATCTTGCCGTCACGCAGCCGGACCAGGATCTCCGGGCTGGAGCCCGCGAGCTGGAAGTCGCCGAAGTTCAGGAAGAACAGGAACGGCGAGGGGTTGGTGCGACGCAGCGAGCGGTAGAGGGCGAACGGATCGCGCTCGAACGGTGAGCGGAACCGATGGCTGGGCACCACCTGGAAGATGTCGCCGGCCCGGATGTACTCCTTGGCCTTGTCGACCATGCCCCGGTAGTCCTCGCGGCTGACCGGGGTGGTGAAGCCGTCGGGGCGCGCCTCGCCATCGCCGCGCAGCTGCGGCGTGGGCTTGCGGAACTCGGCGATCACGCCCTTCAGGCGGGCCTCGGCCGCCGCATAGGCGTCGGCGGCGGAACCGCCGTCCGGACGGGCCGGAGTGACCAGGAGGATCTCCTGGGCGATGGCATCGAAGATGGCGACGACCGAGGGCCGCGCCAGCACGCCGTCCGGCAGGCCCAGGGGGTCGGGGTTGATGTTGGGCAGGTCCTCGACCAGCCGGATGGTGTCGTAGCCGAGCGCGCCGAACACGCCGGCGGCCATGGGCGGCAGTCCCGCCGGCAGCTCGATGCGCGAGGCGGCCAACAGGTCCCGGAGACTGTCCAGCGCGCCGCCCGCCTGGGGCGTGAAGCGGCCCGCGGCGATGTCGGCGCCGACGGCGATCTCGGCCTGGTCGCCGTGACAGCGCCAGACCAGATCGGGATTCAGGGTGATGATCGAGTAGCGGGCGCGAAAGGCGCCGCCTTCGACCGACTCGAAGAGGAAGGCGTAGGGCTTGCCGTGACCGATCTTCAGGAAGGCCGAGACCGGCGTTTCCAGATCGTCGATCAACCGGGTCCAGACGACCTGGGGCGCGCCGCCGTCGTAGGTCGAACGGAAGGCCTCAAACGACGGCTCCAGCGTCACTTCTTCTTCTCCGCGGCGCCCTTGCCGGACTTGTCCGCCAGCGGGGCGAAGCCGATGGCCTCGCGCGCCTTGGCGGGGTTCACCTTCACCTTCAGCTTGGTGCGCGAGTAGGCCTGGGCGGCCTCGCCCATCTCACGGAAGATCGCCTGGGTCAGCTCGCCACGGTTGGCCTCGGCCATCTGGGCGGCGGTCGGACCGGCGTCCATCCGCACATTGCTGACCTGGCCGACGGCGATGGCGTTCGGCATCCGGGCGTTCCAGGCCTCACCGGGCTTGCTGGCGAAGGCGCGACCCAGGACTTCACGGCCCAGTTGCTGCTGTTGAGGCGCGGTCTGGCGGGTCAGGCCAGGCACGCGCACCACCGAGGCTCCGGCCGAGGCGGCGACCGCCTCCAGCGTCTCGCCCTTCTTCACCCGGGCGGTCAGCGCGTTGGCCTTGGCTTCCAGCGCGCGGACGACCTCGCGCTGCATCCAGGCCTGGGTGATCATCGGGCGGATCTCGGCCAGCGGCGGCACGTGAGCCGGGAGGATCTTCTCGACGCGAACGGCGAAGTACGAGCCTTCGCCCAGCTCCGTGACCTCGCTCTCGCCGCCCGAGGGCAGGCCGAACGCGGTCTCGAGGATCTTGGGCGGCAGACCCTGGTACTGGCGGCCTTGTTCGTCGACGCCCTGGGCGCTGATCGGACCGATCGTCTGCGCCGACACGCCGGCCTTCTGAGCCGACTCCGCCAGGCTGGCGCCGCCCTGGTGGGCATCGTCGAACGTCTGGGTCTGGGCGTAGACCTTCTCGGCGACCATGTCCTTGCGGATCTCGGCCTCCAGCATCGGGCGCGCTTCCTCGATGGTCACTTCACGGCCCTGAGTGATCGAGATGATCTTCACGACCGCCAGCCCGAGTTCGCCCTGCACGGGGGCGACCTGACCGGCCTGAAGCTGGAAGGCGGCCTGGCCGGCCTTGCGGTCGGCGATCGCGGTCAGCGGCTTGTCCTGATAGCTGATGGCGTCGACGCCGAGCGACTTGGCGACCGCCTCGGGCGCTTCGCCCTTCTGCAGCCGCGCGACCACCTGCTGAGCGGCGGCCTGATCCTTCACCGGGATCTGGACCAGCGAGCGGGTCTCCGGGCGCGACAGCGTGTCTTTGCGGAACTCGTAGCGCTTCTTCAGCTCGGCCGGGTCGATCGGGCCATTGGCCGCCGCGGCGACCGACTGCGGCGTGAACGGCACGACGGTCAGGACGCGCATTTCGGGGCGCGTGAGCTGGGCCTTGTTTTCGTTGATGAAGGCCGTGAGCTGGGCGTCGGTGGGGGCGGCCGGCTGCGGCACGCTCTGCGGACCCAGGGCGAAGTAGGCCAGGTCACGGCTTTCCAGCGCGAACACCGCCGCAAGGGCGCCATAGGTCTTTGGCGCGGCGAGGCCGTTCTGAACGGCCACGGCCCAGTGCTGTCCGGCCATCTCGTCGCGCAGTACCGCGTCGAACGCCTGCGGCGTCAGGCCGTTCTCGCCCAGACGCTGCTGGAAGGTCTTCTTGTCGAAGCGGCCGGTGATGGGGTCGAAGAAGGCGGGGATCTTCTGGATCTGATCCAGGATCAGCTTGTCCGACGGACGGATGCCGGCCTTGGACAGCATCTCGGCGAACGCCTCACGGGTCGCCACGCCGTTCAGCACCACGGTGTCGAGCCGATTCTGCTCGGCGACTTCCTGGGTGATCGGCTGGCCCTGTTGCTGCTCGGCGCGCTTCTTGAAGTTGTCGTACTCGCGGCGGAACGCGTTGGCGTCCACCGTGCGCGAGCCCGCCTTGACGATCTCGTTGCCGGCGATCGCGGAAAGGCCGCTCTGGTTGGCGCCCCAGCCGACGAAGCTGATCGCCAGGAGGATGAGCAGGATCCGGGCAGGCCAGGATTTCGCGAAACTGCGGATGGCGGCGAGCATTCGGGTCCTTTCCCCGGGGCGTAGTGTGCGCGCCGGTATAGTGGAGCGCCCCTCGCTGCGGCAAGCGCGCGGGGGAGGGGACGTGACAGGAGGTCCGGCTTGCCTTAACCGCCCGGGCTCCAACGAACTCTGCCAGAGAGCACTGAATGACCGCGCCGACGCCGCTGATCGCTGGAAACTGGAAGATGAACGGGCTCTCGTCCTCGCTGGCCGAGGCGAAGGCGGTGGCCGCGGGCCTGGGCGACAGCCCGGCGCGAGTGGCGATCTGTCCGCCGTCGATCCTGATCCATCGGGTGGCCGAAGCCTTGAAGGGCACGAAGGTGCTGGTGGGCGGCCAGGACAATCACGCCGACGACGCCGGCGCGTTCACCGGTGACATCTCCGCCGCCATGCTGGCCGACGCCGGCGCGACGCTGACGATCCTTGGCCACTCCGAGCGGCGAGCCGGGTACCGTGAGACCGACGAGGGCGTGGCGCAGAAGGTCCGCGCAGCCCTTCGCGCCGGCCTGGAGCCGATCGTCTGCGTCGGCGAAACCCTGGAACAGCGGGAAGCGGGCGACACCCTGGCGGTCGTCACGGGCCAGACGCGCGGTTCCCTGCCGACGGAACTGGCCGGCAAGGCCTTCTCGGTCGCCTATGAGCCGGTCTGGGCGATCGGCACGGGCCTGACGCCCACGCTGGAGCAGATCGAGGAAGTCCATCGGGCGATCCGCGCGACCCTGGTCGAGCAGTTCGGCGAGGCCGGTCGCGGCGTGGCGATCCTTTACGGTGGGTCGGTGAAGCCGAGCAACGCGGCCGAAATCCTGCACGCGGCGGAGGTCGGCGGCGCCTTGGTCGGCGGCGCCTCGCTGAAGGCCGACGACTTCCTGGGGATCATCCGCGCCCTCTGAGATTGGGGCGCTCGGCCGGGTTGCGTTAATATCGCCGGAGTTGTGATTCTCCGGTGATCGCCCTTGCGTACGCTTCTCATCAAAGGCCGGTCGCTGTACGGCGGCACACGTTTCTTCATCGAGTCTGCCGCCGAGGCCCTTGGGGATCTGGGCCATGAGGTCGAAGTCCTCGATCTCGGCGAGGTCGAGGATCCTGCATCCGCCATCGAAGCCCATGCGGCAGGCTGCCGGACGGACTTCGTCTTCTCCATCGGCATCCTCGGCGGGTTCAGGTCATCCGATGGCCGGACGATCTCCGAGTTGTACGGCGCACGGCACGCGGTCTGGTATGTGGACTACCCCATAGGGATGGGAAGCCGGTTCGCGGCGACGCCGCCTTCCACGACGGTGCTGTGCATCGATCCCACTCATGTCGAGGCGATCCAGGCTGTCTATGGGGACGAGGCCTGGCCGGACTTGCGGTTCTTTCCGCATCCCGGTGTCGGCGACCCCGCGCCGGACGACGCCGACGTCGACGCCTTCGTGGCGGCCCGTCCGATCCAGCTTCTGTGGACCGGCAGCTACCAGAAGCCCGAGCGGTCGTGGGGCCAACTCACCCCGAGGACGCAGAAGGGCGTGGACGCCGCGGTGGACCTCGCGCTCGGCTCCGAGTGGATCCCGCCTCACGAAGCCATGCGAAGGGTGCTCCACGAGATGGGCGTGGACGTGAACACTCCGGCGGGGCGGTCGAACCTGGGCCTCGCGGCCTATGTCCACGACTTCGTGCGCAAGACCCGACGCACGGAGTTCGTCAGGGCCGTGGCGAAGATCGGCGTGCCGCTGCACATCTGCGGCATGGGCTGGGAGCCCCATCTCTACCGCTACAAGAACGCGATCCACGAAGGCGCGGTCGACATGAGCCGGATGGTCGAGCTGATGCGGCGCTCGCGCGTGGTGCTGAACACCAACGTCAACTTCGGCGCGGGTTCGCACGAGCGGCCGTTCTCGGCGTCCCTGGCCGGTGCGGCCACGTTCACGGATCACAGCCGCTACTACGATGAGGCCTTCGCTCCGGGGGAGATCGCGATGTTCCACTGGAAGGACCTGGCCGGGGGCATGGCCGACCTGAAGGCGCTCGCGAGCGATCCGGCCCGGGCGTTCGGCATGGGACGCGCCGCGAAGGCGCGGGCCGTCGCCCAGCACAGCTGGATCCGGAGGCTGCCGGCGATCCTGGATGCGGCCGACGCACATCGCGCCGCCGCCTAGACTCCGGGCCCCTTCAACTCGACCGTGTTGCCCTCGGGGTCGCGGACGTACAGCGACAGGCCGTCGCCGTCGGCCCCATAGCGCGGGCCTTCCTCGACGATCTCCACCCCGTGCGCTGCGAGATGGGCGCGGATGGCGGCCTCGTCGAACGGACGAACCTGCAGCGCGAAGTGGTCGAGGTTCCGGCCCTCGACGCCGGGACCGGCCCCGCCGATCTGGCCGAGCCGCCCGTCCAGGGTGACCAGGTCGATCATCTGCGTCCCGGCGCGGATGTGGGTCAGCCCCAGCTCGGGCCTGTCCCGGTCGACCGAGAGACCGAGGACGCCCTCGTAGAAGGCCAGCATCCGGCTCTTGTCGCGGATGCGCAGGACGATGTGGTCGAAGCCCTGGACGGCGATGGGATGGCTCATCGCCACTAGGTAGGGTGCGCGCCGCTAGAGCAGAAGCCCGAAGACGCGGCAGTCGCGCCGCTCGCCGTCCTTCAGGATGTGTCCGCGCAGGAGGCCTTCTTCCTCGAACCCCAGCTTCTCGAGCAGGAGTTCCGAGCGCCGGTTGCCCAGGTGAGTGCGCGCGGTGAGCTTGCGCAGGCCCGAGCCGGCGGCGAAGGCGATCACGCTGCGCATGGCCTCCAGCGCGTAGCCCTGTCCCCAGGCGCCGCGGTCCAGCATGAACCCCACCTCGGCGCGGCGGTGCCAGCGGTCGATCTCGGACAGGTCGCAGGCGCCCAGGAATTCGTCGCCGCCAAGGGTGCGCATGGCCCAATAGAGCGCGGCGCCGCGCCCCATCGCCTCCACCTGGCTGGCGACGATCGCAGCGACCACGTCGGGATCGTCGATCTCCGGCACATCCCAGTAGGCCATGACCTCGGGGTGTCCCATGACGGGGAAGAGGCGTTCGGCGTCGTCGGCCACGAGCGGTTCGAGACGCAGGCGTTCCGTCTCCAGGACCGGAAGGCGCTTGGGATCGAGTATCATGCTTGCCCCCCGCGCCCTTTGCGATGAGGGTGCGGCTTACTAGCTATGGCCTTGTCGCGGGCGCGGTGATAGAGCGCGCGCTTCATTTCGGCGGGGTGTGTCCGCCCGAGCGCACCGGAAAGACGTTAGATGCTGCTGAACATCCTGCTGGTGATCGAGATCATCGTGGCCTTCTTCCTGGTCGTGGTGGTCCTGCTGCAGCGTTCCGAAGGCGGCGGCCTCGTCAGTGGCGGCACGAACGCCATGATGTCGGTTCGCGGCTCGGCCGACCTGCTGACCCGCACCACCTGGATCCTGGCGACGATCTTCTTCGTCCTCGGTCTTCTGCTGACCATCGTGGCGGGGCGCGAGCGCGGTTCGGCTTCGGTCGTCGATCGCCTGAAGGTCAACGCCATCAACCCGGCCGAGCTCAACAAGACCGTGCCGCAGCCGCCGGCCGGGACCGCCCAGCCGGGCGCCGCGGGCAGCGCGCCCGCGCCGCTGCAGGCTCCGGCTCCGACGCTGAACAGCCCGTTCGGCGCCCTGCCGGCCGAGCCCGCTCAGCCCGCGCCCGCCCAGCCTGCGACGAAGTAGTCGTGGATAGCTGGCAAACGCCCCGCGTCTCGCGGCCGAATCGCAGCTAATCTGAACGCCCATGGCCCGGTACATCTTCATCACCGGGGGCGTGGTCTCCTCCCTCGGCAAAGGTCTCGCGTCCGCAGCGCTGGGCGCCCTTTTGCAGGCGCGGGGCTACAAGGTCCGCCTCCGTAAACTCGACCCGTATCTGAATGTGGATCCGGGGACGATGAGTCCAACCCAGCACGGCGAGGTGTTCGTCACCGACGACGGCGCGGAGACGGATCTCGACCTCGGTCACTACGAGCGGTTCACGGGCGTCAACGCGACGCGCGCGGACAACATCACGACCGGTCAGATCTACAAGAAGATCATCGAGAAGGAGCGGCGAGGGGACTACCTCGGCGCCACCGTCCAGGTGATTCCGCACGTCACCGGCGAGATCAAGGACTTCGTCCTGTCCGATCCGGGCGAGGGCGTGGACTTCGTGCTGGTCGAGGTCGGCGGCACGGTGGGCGACATCGAGGGGCTGCCGTTCTTCGAGGCGATCCGCCAGCTCGGGCAGGAGTTGCCCCGCGGCCACGCGTGCTTCATCCACCTGACGCTGCTGCCGTTCATCAAGACGGCCGGCGAGATGAAGACCAAGCCGACGCAGCACTCGGTGAAGGAGCTGCGCTCGATCGGCATCCAGCCGGATATCCTGCTGTGCCGGTGCGAGATCCCGATCCCGGAAGGCGAGCGCAAGAAGCTGGCCCTGTTCTGCAACGTGCGGCCCAGCGCGGTCATCCAGGCGATGGACAGCGCGAACATCTACTCGGTGCCGCTGGACTATCATGCCGAGGGTCTGGACACCGAGGTGCTGGACGTCTTCGGGATGTCGGCCACCGCGCCCAAGCCGGATCTGTCGCGATGGGAGGAAATCTCCCACAAGCTCAGCCACCCCGATGGCGAGGTGAACATCGCTATCGTCGGCAAGTACACGGCGCTGACCGACGCCTATAAGTCGCTGATCGAGGCGCTGGTGCACGGCGGCGTGGCCAACAACGTGCGGGTCAAGTTCGACTGGATCGAGGGCGAGGTCTTCGAGAAGGAAGAGGCGCTGATCGCCGAGCGGCTGAACAACGTCCACGGCGTCCTAGTGCCCGGCGCGTTCGGCGAGCGCGGCTCCGAGGGCATGATCCGTTCCGTGCAGTTCGCCCGGGAGCACGAGGTGCCGTACTTCGGCATCTGCTTCGGCATGCAGATGGCGATGATCGAGGCGGCGCGGAACCTGGCGGGCATCCACCAGGCCTCGTCCACCGAGTTCGGCCCCACGTCCGAACCGATCGTCGGCCTGATGACCGAGTGGGTGCGCGGCAACGAGAAGGAAGTCCGCGCGCAGGGCGGCGAGCTGGGCGGCACCATGCGGTGCGGCGCCTATGAAGCCGTCCTCGCCCCGGGTAGCCGGGTATCCGAGATCTATGGCTCGTCCACCATCAGCGAGCGCCACCGGCACCGCTACGAGGTGAACATCGCCTACCGCGAGGCCATCGAGAAGACGGGCCTGAAGTTCACCGGCCTGTCGCCGGACGGCGTCCTGCCGGAGCTGTGCGAGCGGCCGGATCACCCGTGGTTCGTCGGCGTGCAGTACCACCCGGAACTGAAGAGCCGGCCGTTCGACCCGCACCCCCTGTTCGCCAGCTTCATCGGCGCGGCGAAGGAGCGGAGCCGCCTGGTCTGAGGCCCGGATCCTGAGCTTCGGCGCGGTGAGATCAGCCTTGCGTCGCCGGCGGGGCTTGAGCCTCGCCTGAGGCCGGAACGCCGTCGCGATCCTGTTCGCGGCGGCGGCCCCGTCCGGCGATCCGTTCGCGCACGCTGATCATCACGGGGATCAGGCTGTAGGTGAGGGGCGGCAGCCAGGGGATCCCCTTCAGGGGCAGCAGCGCCAGCAGCGCGGACGCCAGGCCACTGGCGGCGCAGATCATCCAGGCATCGCGCCAGGACCGAATGTCGTCGGCCCCGTCGGCATCCCCGGCCTGCCCGTAGGCGCGGGCGAAGAGCACGGCGTAAAGCCCCGACAGCGCCGCGAACCCCAGGCCGTAGACCTGATAGAGCGTCGCGAGATCGCCGAAGCTGTCGATGATCTGGCGGCCCGGGAGCGCGCCGCCGCTGATCCAGTAGAAGAGCGCCTGGGTCAGCAGCTTGAGCGGGAAAACGTAGACCAGGACCATGAACACGACGGCGAGGACCAGCAGGGTGTCCGCCGTGCCGCGCGCCGGGGCGAGACGGCCGTAGATCTTGTGGGCCTGCCAGAACAGCACGATCAGCACGAAGGCCGCGGCCGACGACGGAATGTTGAGAAGCGCCGCCCGCAGATCGTCCAGCGTTTCGGGCTGAGCCCCCGCGATCACCAGCAGCGTGACGGCGAATCCGAATGCGGCGTCGACGAACTGGTCGAGGCGCTTGCGGGACTCAGGGTCGATGATCGCCATATCCGCGTTATCGCGTGGGCGCGGCGGCTTGGCTATGGTGCGGCGATGCTGACCCCCGACGATATCCGCGCGGCGGCGCTGGCGCTGCCCGAGGCGTATGAGGAGCCGCACTTCGACATCCCGTCCTTCAGGGTGGCGAAGAAGATCTTCTGCACGATCCATCGCGACCATCCCCGGGCGATGCTGAAGCTGGCCCCCGAGGACCAGCACAACCTGGCGGACGGCGAGGCGATCGAGCCGGTCCCGGGCTACTGGGGGCGAAACGGCGCGACGTTCATCTGGTACGAAAAGCTCGGGCCCGACCGCCTCGCCGGGCTGATGCGGATGGCCTGGGCCAATGTCGCGCCGAAACGTCTCCTGAAGCCCTAGACGAAGAACAGCACCCAGAAGGCGGCCAGCACGGCGTT
Source organism: Pseudomonadota bacterium (assembly GCA_040752615.1). Lineage (GTDB taxonomy): Bacteria > Pseudomonadota > Alphaproteobacteria > Caulobacterales > Caulobacteraceae > Phenylobacterium. The sequence goes on from JBFMGV010000091.1 coordinate 83,486, forward strand.
GGACAGCGCGAACGCCACGAGGCGGTGGATGACGTTGTTGTAGGTGAGGTGGATGGCGGAGTGGACCGCCCGCAGGCCGACATAGGTCCATGCGACCGCGAGCGCTGTCGGATCGACCCGGCCGGCCACGTAGTACATGAGTCCCGCCACGTAGAAGAGCATCGGGAGCTCGAGCAGGTTCATGTAGTTGCGATTGGGGATCGTGACGTCGCCAGGGACGGCGGGCGATTCGCCGAACTTGAAGTCCTCGGGCCTGACCCGGCCGGCGAAGGCCGCGCGGAAGCGCCGGGCGGGTATGAAACCCAGGACGATGAAGGTAAGCAGCGCCATCGCGCCCATGGGGCCGAAGATGAGTTCCTGCGGCATCGTGGCCTCTCCCTAAGGCTGACGATGTAAAGTCTAGCCGAGGAGCCTTGATCGCGCGCGGCGTTTCATGCATAAGCCGCCGCTCACTCGGGCGACCCTCAAAGGCCGCCGCTGATTTTTCACGCCGCGAGATACTCCGATGGCCGTTCCGAAACGAAAAACTTCGCCCTCGCGGCGTAACATGCGCCGGTCGCACCACGCTCTGGCGCCCAACAGCTTCCACGAAGACAAGGAAACGGGCGAACTGAAGCGTCCGCACCATGTCGACCTGAAGACCGGCATGTACAAGGGCCGCCAGGTCCTGACGCCGAAGGAAGACTAAGCTTCAGGCGCAGACTGCTGCCTGTCGAGACGCCGGCCGCGAGGCCGGCGTTTTGCGTTTCGGCGGCTACGATTTGTCACGACGCGGTCATGGCCACTCGAAATAAGGTGCGCCCCGCCAAGGGGATTCCATGACGCTCTCTCGCCGCCACCTGCTTTCCGCCGCCGCCACGGGGGCCGCTTTCGCGGGCCTTTCCCGATTCGCCAGCGCCCAGGACGCGCCGGTCGCGGGCTACGCCAACGAGGTGGCGGGCTATGGCCCGTTGAAGACCGACCCGGCCGGCGTCTTCGACCTGCCGGAGGGGTTCTCGTACCAGGTGGTCTCCAAGGCCGGCGACACCATGAGCGACGGCCTGCTGGCCCCGCACAAGGCGGACGGCATGGGCTGCTTCCCGCTGGACCGCGACCGGGTGATCCTGGTCCGCAACCACGAACTGAAGCCCAGCGATCTGTCGTTCGGGGCCTACGGCAAGGACCAGGCGCTGGCCGGCAAGGTCGATGCATCGCGCGTCTACGACCGCACCGCGGACGGCCAACCGCTGACGGGCGGCACGACGACCCTGATCTACGACGTTCGCGCCAGGCGGCTCGTCAGCAGCCATCTGAGCCTGGCCGGCACGGCCATCAACTGCGCCGGCGGCGTCACGCCCTGGGGTTCGTGGCTGACGTGCGAGGAGGTGGTGATCAACGCCGGGCCTGACGCGGTCAGCAAGCTGACCTTGGGCAAGTCTCATGGCTGGGTCTTCGAGGTGCCGAGCCGTGCGCCCGGACTGGTCGAACCCGTGCCGCTGACCGGGATGGGCCGTTTCAAGCACGAGGCCGCCTGCGTCGATCCCCGCACGGGCGTGATCTATCTTACGGAAGACGAGACCGACGGGCGCTGCCTGTTCTACCGTTTCCTGCCCAGGGATCGCCGCGCGCCGGCCAAGGGCGGGCGCCTCCAGGCGCTGGCGTTCAAGGACGGTGGCGACAGCCGGAACTGGAACGGCGTGGAGTGGGCGCCCGGCCAGTGGCGCGAGACCACCTGGGTCGACCTCGACGGCGTCGACAACCCCAACAACGACCTGCGCCACCGCGGCAACGCCAAGGGCGCGGCCTGGTTCGCGCGGGGGGAAGGCATCTTCTTCGGCGAGGGCGAGCTCTATTTCACCTGCACCAGCGGCGGGCCGAAGCGGCTGGGCCAGGTGCTGCGCTACAAGCCGAGCCGTTTCGAGGGTGATCCGCGCGAGAAGAGCGAGCCGGGCCGCCTGCAACTGTTCGTCGAACCCACGGACCCGAAGGTCCTGAACATGTGCGACAACCTCGCCATCGGCCCGAACGGCCACCTCATGGTCTGCGAGGACAAGATCGAGCCCAAGGGTGTGAACTACCTCAAGGGCATCACGCCCGAGGGCAAGGTCTACACCTTGGGCGGGGTCCCGCGCGCAGCGTCCGACGGCCCGATGCCGACCACGGAGCTGGCCGGCGTCTGCTGGTCGCCCAACGGCTCGACTCTGTTCGTGAACGCCTACTGGCCCGGGACGACACTGGCCATCACCGGGCCGTGGGAGAGCCTTCGCGCCTGAGCCCTACTGGCTGCGTCCGCGGGCCTGCACCTTCTCGCGGCGGGCGGCGACCATCTCGGGCGTGACGGCGCGGTTGTGCGCCACCGACCGGGTGTTCTCGATCTTGAGCCCGTCATCCAGGGTGGTGGCGTAGCCGTCGTCGATCATCGCCTTGTAGGTCACCAGCATGTCGGCCTCGATGTCGGCCATCTGGGCGGCGAGCTCCAGGGCCGCCGGCATCAGTTGGTCGGGCGCCACCACGCGGTTCACCAAGCCCCAGTCGTAAGCCTGTTGGGCCGAAAGGAAGTTGCCGCTCAGCGACAGCTCCTTGGCGCGATAGGGGCCGATGCAGCGCGAGAGCTTCTGCGACAAGCCCCAGCCGGGCGTGATGCCGACCCGGGCGTGGGTGTCGGCGAAGCGGGCGTTCGTCGAGCAGAGGAGGACGTCGCAGGCCAGCGCCACCTCGAAGCCGCCGGTGATCGCCACGCCGTTGATGGCCCCGATGATCGGCTTGGAGCAGTTCAGCACGGCATTGGCGGGGTTCTGGGCCGGGTCCTCGGCATTGGCCGCGCCCATGCCCAGCGGATCGGTGGAGAGCTCCTTCAGGTCCAGGCCGGCCGTGAAGGCCCGCTCGCCCGCGCCGGTGAGGACGATCACCTTCACCGACGGATCGGCGTCCAGCTCGGTCATGGCCTTGGCCAGCGCCGCGCGGAGGGCCTTGGAGAGGGCGTTCATCGCCTCGGGACGGTTCAGGGTGACGACGGCCACGCCGTCCAGCGGCTTCTCGACGAGCAACATTGGGGGACTCCTCCTGGTCCGCCCGCATGGGCCGGCGACGCTAGGGAGGTCAAGCCGGCGTTGCCCGAACAGGAGAAGCTGGCTAAGGCTCCCGCCGCTCCGTACGCCGCCAGAGGACCCCATGACCGAGATCGTCGACATCATCGCCCGCGAGATCCTGGACAGCCGGGGCAACCCGACGGTCGAGGTGGACGTGATCCTCGAAGACGGATCCATGGGCCGCGCAGCTGTTCCGTCGGGCGCCTCGACCGGCGCCCATGAGGCGGTGGAGAAGCGCGACGGCGAGAAGGGCCGCTATCTGGGCAAGGGTGTTCGCCAGGCCGTCGAGGCGGTGAACGGCGAGATCTACGACGCCCTCTCGGGCTCGGACGCCGAGGACCAGCGTCGCATCGACAAGCTGCTGATCGAACTCGATGGCACGAAGAACAAGAGCCGCCTGGGGGCCAATGCGATCCTGGGCGTCAGCCTCGCGACCGCCAAGGCCGCGGCCAGCTCGGCGGCCCTGCCGCTCTACAAGTACGTCGGCGGCGTCTCGGCCCGTGTGCTGCCCGTGCCGATGATGAACATCATCAACGGCGGCGCCCACGCGGACAACCCGATCGACATCCAGGAATTCATGATCCTGCCGACCGGCGCGGACACCTTCGCCGAAGGCCTGCGCATGGGCGCCGAGATCTTCCACGCCCTGAAGGCCCAGCTGAAGGCCGCCGGCCACAACACCAACGTGGGCGACGAGGGCGGCTTCGCTCCGAACATCGGCTCGGCCGAGGAAGCGCTGGCCTTCATCGTCAAGGCCGGCGAGAGCGCGGGCTACAAGGCCGCCAAGGACTTCCACCTGGGCCTGGACGTGGCCTCCACCGAGTTCTTCAAGGGCGGCAAGTACGTCATGGAAGGCGAGGGCAAGACGGTCGATCCGGCGGGCATGGTCGACTACCTGGCCGGGCTGGTCGCCAAGTTCCCGATCGTCACGATCGAGGACGGCTGCGGCGAAGACGACTTCGAAGGCTGGAAGCTGCTGACCGACAAACTGGGCGGCAAGGTGCAACTGGTCGGCGACGACCTGTTCGTGACCAACCCCGAGCGGCTCGGAATGGGCATCGGGAAGGGGCTGGCCAACTCGATCCTGGTTAAGGTCAACCAGATCGGCACGCTCTCCGAAACCCTGGACGCCGTCGATCTGGCGCACCGCAACAGCTACACGGCCGTCATGAGCCACCGCTCGGGCGAGACCGAGGATTCGACGATCGCCGACCTGGCGGTCGCCACCAACTGCGGTCAGATCAAGACCGGCTCGCTGGCCCGTTCGGACCGGACCGCGAAGTACAACCAGCTCCTCCGCATCGAGGAAGAGCTTGGCGATCAGGCGATCTACGCGGGCAAGGGCGCGCTCCGGAACCTGTAGGGCTCAGAGCGAGAGCCTGCCGACCAGGCTGACCAGTTCGGCCGTCCGGTGGGCTCCCGCCTTGTCCAGGATCCGCTTCACGTGGGTCTTGGCCGTGGATTCGGACATCCCCAGCGCGAAGGCCGCCTGCTTCGGCGCGGTCCCGCGCGCCAGGGCGGCGGCCAAGGCGGCTTCCCGTGGGGTCAGACCGAAGGCCTCCACCAGCACGCCCGCCTCCACCGCGAGGGTCACGCCGGGATCGGAGACGAACACCCCGACGTTCGCGCCGGCGCCGCGCAGCCCCGGCGTCTCGAGCCGTTCGACCTGTAGCAGGATCGGGAAGGGGGAGCCCTCGCGCGGCAACGCCAGTCGCATGGGCCGGTCCGTGGGCCCCCGGTCGGTCGCGGCGGCCACCAGCAGGGCCTGTAACTGACGGGCATGGGGCGCGGATCGGATCCGCAGGCCGGCGTCATCGAGGGCGAAGGCGTCCGAAGCGGCGCTCAGGTTCGTCGCTGCGGTGTTGGCGAACAGCAGCCGCAGACGGCGATCCAGCAGCACCACGCCGGTCGACAACCGCTCCAGCATGGCGAAGCCCGCCCGGGCGCCGGCCTCCGCGGCCTGGAACTGCCGACGCAGCCGGAAGGCCCGCGCTACGTGAGGCCGAACGGCCTCCAGCAGGCGCATGGCGTCGGTCTCGTAGTCGCCGAGCTTCTCCGGTCGGAAGACGGACAGGAAGCTGCGCCCCTCGCCCAGGTCCAGGGACGTCAGGGCGGCGTGGTGCCCGCCGAGGGGCTCCACGAAGTCCGAATAGAACTGGCTTTCGTAGAGCGCCCGGCTGAGCGGCGTGTCGGTGGGCACCATCCGGCACATCCGATCCCAGTTCTCGCTCGGAAACCGCCCCAGCCAGATCTTCACCGCCTCGCTGCCCAGCGTGCCCAGCATCCGCTGCTGCAGTTCGGGGTCGATGTTCCCCACCGCCGCGCCCCAGGCGCCGTCGAAATCCCGCCGCTCGGCGGCGATCGCGTGATGCGCGCCGGCGCGCTCCGCCAGCAGGGTCAGGGCCTCGGGGAGGGCCGTTGGATCTTCCGCCGCCTCATAGAAGCGGTCGGCCAGTTCGAAGACCAGGCTCGCTGCACCCAACACCAGCCCTCCACATCCCCCGATTGGGGTACGCGCAACTGTAGATGGAATTCTAGGAAACGCCATTCCCGCGCGGAGTCATTCCGTGCGCCCGTCAACAACGGAGAGCCATCGAAAATGCCCGAAGAAACTATCGAACGCGGTCAGATTGCCACCGTTTCAAGCAAGCCGCCCGTGGCGATCATCGACCCGCAGGCGCCGTCCTCGCCAGAAGTGCGGATGTTGCTCAACGATGTGGCCGATAAACTGAAGCTCTCCTTCGCCATGGCGGTAATGGGCCGGACGGGCGACGGGGGAGACAACATCGATCGGCTCTTCGACGCTTTGGTCGCCAGTCGGAGCGCGGTCCAGCAGGACAAGGCCCGGCTCCGTGCGCAGAGCATGCTGTCGGCGCCGGCGGCGACCCGGAAGCTGTTCTTCGGGCGCTACGGGGCGATCGAGCCTGCGCAGTACGCGGGGGCCGACCGCGCCCAAGCCGGACTGCAGCGCATCGTGGTCGACGAACTCGAGGTGCGTCAGGCGATGCAGGCCTTCGGTGAAAACGAGGCCATCCGCAATGAGGTCTCGCCGCACTTCTTCCGCGTCGGCAGTCGCAAGCTGAACGTCGATCTGGGCCACCGCGGGACGGTGGCGATGAACCCCGACCTCGTCGAGGGCGCCAAGCTGAAGAAGCTGGGGCTGTTCATCAACGCGGTGCAGTGCCTGGAAGAGACCAACGAAGTCGGCGCCGACGAGATCCTGATGGGCGGGACGGTCACCGATCCCCACGGCGTCACCCAGAAGGTCGACCAGTTCATGGTCCACGACGACTTCGACGAGGGGGAGATCAAGCGCTACGGCGGTCGTGGACGGCTCTTCCACGAGTGGCAGGTGGTGCGCACCAGCGACTGGCCGCACACCTACGCCGCGATCCTGGCGATGGCCGAGGAGGATGGCGGCGGGTTCGCGGATTTCCTGACCGACCTGTGGCGCCAGGTGGACGACGAGGTGAAGAAGGCCGTGGCCGGTGCGGTCGGCGGGGCCGTCGGCGCGGCCCTGGGCTCGTTCTTCGGGCCGCTGGGCACGGCGGTCGGCGCGGCCGTCGGCTGGCTGCTGGGCGTGCTGGTCGACTGGATCCTGGGATTCTTCGAAGATGACCTCGTCGCCACGCGCACGCTGCTGGTGGTGCTGGGGGCCGGGACGAAGTCCTACTACGACTGGGCCGGACTGACGGCGGATCCGCCGAACCAGTTCGCGATGAACTTCAACGGCGACGGCGGCCGATACCGGGTGTGGTGCAGCCTGAGCGTCTATCCCTGACTCCGAGCATGAACTCGGGAGGGGCGCGTGGAGGCCGATCCCCGCGTCCTTCGCCGAAATGGTGAACTCAAAATTAAGCATCTGGGCGCGATCTGAGGGGGCTGTTCTGGGATTCGCCGTGCTCGCTAGCCTTCGCCCCTACCTGTCGACCGCGTTTCTCGCGCTGTTGATCTTCTACTTCGGCGTGCACGCCTTCACCGGCGAGGGCGGGCTGCTGCAGTCGGACAAGCGCGACGCGGCCCTGGTGACCAAGACCAAGGAGCTCCAGACCCTGACCGCTCAGCGGCGGGACCTGGAGGCGCGCGCCCAACTCCTGCGCGACACGAGCCTTTCCGCCGACTTGCTGGAGGAAAGGGCGCGCTCCCTGCTAGGCTTCGCCGACCCGAGGGACTATGTGATCCGAACGAAACCCTGAGGCTGCTTCGTCAGTCCTACAGGGATTGCAGAACGATCACGGGAGCGACGCATGGCGCGCGCACAGGCCGGGGCGACCGGTCGGCGGAAGGCCAATGGCGCGGACAAAGCCGCAGCCGGCAAAGACGAACTGCTCAAGTACTACCGGGACATGCTGCTGATCCGGCGTTTCGAGGAACGCGCCGGCCAGCTTTACGGCATGGGCCTGATCGGTGGCTTCTGCCACCTCTACATCGGCCAGGAAGCGATCGCGGTCGGCGTCGAGGCGGCCAAGAAGCCGGGCGACCAGATCATCACCGGGTACCGCGACCACGGCCACATGCTGACCTGCGGCATGGATCCGAAGGAGGTCATGGCCGAGCTCACCGGGCGGATCGGCGGCTCGTCCAAGGGCAAGGGCGGCTCGATGCACATGTTCTCGACCGAGGCGGCCTTCTACGGCGGCCACGGCATCGTGGGCGCGCAGGTGCCGCTGGGCACCGGCCTGGCGCTGGCCAACTGGTACCGCGAGGACGGTCAGGTCAGCTTCGCCTTCTTCGGCGATGGCGCGGCCAATCAGGGCCAGGTCTACGAGGCGTTCAACATGGCCGAGCTGTGGAAGCTGCCGGTCGTGTACGTGATTGAGAACAACCAGTACGCCATGGGCACCGCGATCCAGCGCTCGTCCTCCGAGACCCGTCTGCACAAGCGCGGCGCCTCGTTCGGCATCCCGGGCGAGGAAGTCGACGGCATGGACGTGCTGGCCGTGAAGGCCGCCACCGAGAAGGCCGCGGAACACGCGCGCTCGGGAAAGGGGCCGTACATCCTCGAGATGAAGACCTACCGCTATCGCGGCCACTCCATGAGCGACCCGGCCAAGTACCGGACCCGCGAGGAGGTGGACGAGGTCCGCAAGACCCGCGACCCGATCGACCACGTCGAGGAACTGCTGGAGAAGAACGGCTGGGCCGACGAGGCCACGCTGAAGGCGATCGACGCCGAGGTGAAGAAGATCGTCGCCGACGCGGCCGAGTTCGCCCGCACCTCGCCCGAACCCGACCCGTCCGAACTCTATACCGACGTCTACACGGAGCTCAGCGCGTGACCGACATCCTGATGCCGGCGCTATCGCCCACGATGGAGGAGGGCACGCTCGCCAAGTGGCACGTGAAGGTGGGCGATACGGTCAAGTCCGGCGACGTCATCGCCGAGATCGAGACCGACAAGGCGACCATGGAGGTCGAGGCCGTCGACGAAGGCGTCGTTTCCGAGATCCTCGTGGCCGAAGGCTCCGAAGAGGTGAAGGTCAACACCCCGATCGCCCGCCTGGGCGGCGAGGGCGGAGCGGCCGCGCCGTCGAAGGCCGAGCCGAAGGCGGAGGCCTCCGCTCCCGCCGAGGCGCCTGTGGAGAAGGCCGAGGTCGCCGCGCCGGCGCCGGCGATCCCGAAACAGACGCTGCGGGACCCCGAGCTCCCCGAGGGCGTGAAGTTGGTGAAGGTCACGGTCCGCGACGCGCTGCGCGACGCCATGGCCGAGGAGATGCGCACCGACGCCAAGGTGTTCCTGATGGGCGAGGAAGTCGCCCAGTACCAGGGCGCCTACAAGGTCTCGCGCGGGCTGCTGGACGAGTTCGGCCCCAAGCGGGTCATCGACACGCCGATCACCGAGTACGGCTTCGCCGGTCTCGGCACGGGCGCGGCGATGGCGGGCCTGAGGCCGATCGTCGAGTTCATGACGTTCAACTTCGCCATGCAGGCGATCGACCACATCATCAACTCGGCCGCCAAGACGCTCTACATGTCGGGCGGCCAGATCAGGACGTCTATCGTGTTCCGCGGCCCCAACGGCGCCGCGGCCCGTGTGGCGGCCCAGCACAGCCAAGACTACGCAGCCTGGTACGGCCACGTGCCAGGCCTGAAGGTCATCGCGCCTTATGATGCGGCCGACGCAAAGGGCCTGCTGAAGGCCGCCATCCGCGACCCGAACCCCGTGGTCTTCCTGGAGCACGAGATGCTCTACGGCCAGGAGTTCGACGTGCCCGAGGGCATCGACTGGGTGGTGCCGATCGGCAAGGCCAAGGTCCGCCGCGAGGGCACGGGCGTCACGCTGGTCGCCTACTCGCGCATGGTGGGCTTCTGCCTGCAGGCGGCCGAGGAACTGGCCAAGGAAGGCATCGAGGCCGAGGTCGTCGACCTGCGCACGATCCGCCCGATGGACATCGAGACGGTCGTCGAGAGCGTCAAGAAGACCAACCGGCTGGTCACCGTCGAGGAAGGCTGGGGCCCGATGGGCGTCGGCGCCGAGGTGGCGGCCAAGGTGACCGAACTGGCCTTCGACTACCTCGACGCCCCGCCGGCCCGGGTCCACCAGGAGGACGTGCCGCTGCCCTACGCCGCGAACCTGGAGGCGATGTCGATGCCTTCGGTCGAGCGGATCGTGAAGGCGGCCAAGGCGGTCAGCTACAAATGAGCGAGGCCGGGTTCACCTGGCGCGCGGGCGGCTGCCATTGCGGCGGCGTGCGTTTCGAGGCGGCCCTCCCGGCCGTGGTCGAGGCGCAGACCTGCAACTGCTCCATGTGCGCCAAGACCGGCTTCGTGCATGTCATCGTGCCGGAGAGCCGGTTCCGCCTCACCAAGGGCGCGGACCGGCTGGCCGAGTACACCTTCAACACCCGGGTGGCGAAGCACCTGTTCTGCGCCGAGTGCGGGATCAAGAGCTTCTACCGGCCGCGCTCCAACCCTGATGGGTGGAGCGTGAACGCCCGCTGCCTGGACACCGTTGACGGCCTCGACCTCGTGATCGAAGCCTTCGACGGTCAGAACTGGGAGGCGGGCGCCGCCTCCCTGGCTCATCTTTCCAAGGAACACGCATGACGGACGTCCTCATGCCCGCCCTGTCTCCGACCATGGAGGAGGGCACGCTCGCCAAATGGCACGTGAAGGTCGGCGACACGGTGAAGTCGGGCGACGTGATCGCCGAGATCGAGACCGACAAGGCGACCATGGAGGTCGAGGCCGTCGACGAAGGCGTCGTCGAGGCCTTGCTGATCGCCGAGGGCTCGGAAGGGGTGAAGGTCAATACGCCGATCGCGCGCCTCGCCGGCGAAGGCGAGACCGCGGCGCCCGCGCCGAAGGCCGAGGCCCCGAAGACCGAGGCGCCCAAGGCCGCGCCC
>JBFMGV010000092.1:0-124604 GCA_040752615.1 Pseudomonadota bacterium
GCGAACCCATCCCCCTGGGTGCGGAAATGCACCACGGCCCCTGGCTTGGATCGCAGCTGGGGCTCGGCTGGGCCGCGGCTGCTGGTCGGCGAGGGCGTGTTCACCTGCCTCTCGGCGGCGGCGCGGTTCGGGCTGCCGGCCTGGGCGCTGCTGTCGACCCGCAACCTGCGCCGCTGGCGTCCGCCGCCGGGTGTCGGCTTCGTGCTGATCGCCGCGGACCGCGGCGCGGACGGGGAAGCCTCGGCGCGGGCGCTGGCCGCGGCCTTGCGCGGCGCGGGCCTGGGCGTGGCGGTGCGCTGGCCGCCGGCGCCGTTCGGGGACTGGAACGAGGCGGTGGGGGCGGGACCCGGGGAGAGGGAGAGGGAGGAAGGGCGGGATCGGACGGGCGCGGCGGACGGGAGGTCCGGGCCGCCGGCCCGGAGATCCGACCCATGACCCCCGATCCTGAAGCCCCTGCCGGGCCTGTCGCCGGCGCCGTCGACGACGGCCTCGTGCTGATCCCCGATGCGCTGCGGTCGCAGTTGGCCGCCAACGCCGCCGATCCGGACGGCGACCACATCCCGGTGTTGAAGCTGTTCAACCCGAGCGGGCCGGGGACCTGGCTGATCACCGAGCTCGATCCCGACGGGGACACGATGTTCGGGCTCTGCGACCTCGACATGGACTGCGTCGAGCTGGGCTCGGTGAGCCTCCGCGAACTGACCGGCGTCACCCTGCCGTTCGGCCTGACGATCGAGCGGGACGTCTTCTTCGAGGGCCGCGTGCCGATCTCGCGCTGGGCCGAGATCGCCCGCCGCACCCGTTCGATCCGCGAGGCCGAGCAGATCGTGCGCACCATCGCGCCGGCGCCTGAGGCGACCGCCCTCGACACGCCAGCCTCCGACATGCCGGCCTCGGCGGCGCCGAACTCGGCCCCGCCTGCGGGCGGCGAGCCCGACTGAGCCCTTCCGCCTTCCCCGGCGGCCGCGACCGCCGCGGGTCCCCCCGGCTTCGGCCGGGACCTCGCGCCGCCCTGGCGCAACCCGGGCCCGCCCGCCGTCTCCACAACAGCGCGGGCGGGACCGGTTCACACCCCTGAGACCAGGAGTACGACCATGAGACTGGCTTTCGCCGATCCCCGCAACCTGACCCTGTCGCCGCTCAACATGCACTACGGGCGGCCCGACCCGGACGTGTCGGACATCCAGCCCTCCGTGCGCCAGCGCGGCGTGCTGCTCACCCTGCTGGTGCTGGAGACCATGGCCGACGGCGCCGTCGTCGAGGGCCACTTCGAGGTGGTCGCCGGCCGGCGGCGCTGGAAGGCGGCCCTGGCCGCCATTGCCGAGGGCGTCGAGATCGATCCGGTGCCGATCGGCATCCTCGAGCCCGGCGACGACGCGGCGGCCATCGAGGCCTCGCTGATCGAGAACCTCGGGCGGTTGCCGCCCGACGAGGTGACCTGCTGGGAAACCTTCACCCGGCTGGTGAAGTCGGGCCGCACGCCCGAGCAGATCGCCGCCACCTTCGGGCTGTCGGACGTGGTGGTGAAGCGGACCTTGGCGCTCGGCAACCTGCTACCGCGGGTGCGCAACCTCTACCGCAAGGAGGAGATCGACGTGGCCACCGTCCGCTGCCTGACGCTGGCCAGCAAGGCGCAGCAGAAGGCCTGGCTCGCCCTCTACGACGACCCCGAGCAGCGGGCGCCGGTGGGCGGGTCGCTGAAGGCCTGGCTGTTCGGGGGGACGTCGATCCCAACGAAGAACGCCCTGTTCAGCCTGGACGACTATCCCGGCCAGATCCGCGCCGACCTGTTCGGTGAGGACAGCTACTTCGTGGAGAGCGACCTCTTCTGGCGCTGCCAGAGCGAGGCGGTGGCGGCGCGGCGCGAAGCGCTCCTGGCCGAGGGCTGGACCGAGGTGGAGGTGCTGGAGACCGGCGAGCCCTTCTACAGCTGGAAGCACGTGAAGACTCCCAAGGCCAAGGGCGGCAAGGTGTTCATCACCGTGGGGCTGAAGGGCGAGGTCGAGGTCGAGGCGGGCTGGCTCACCGACAAGGAGGCCAAGCGCGCCCAGGCCGCCGCCGAGAAGGCGGCGAAGGGCGAGGACCCGCAGGCCGCCGACGCCGCCAAGCTGTCCCGGCCCGAGGTGACCCAGGCGCAGGGCCGCTACATCGACCTGCATCGCCACGCCGCGGTTCGCGTGGCGCTGACCGAGCATCCGGCCGTGGCGTTGCGGATGCTGGTCGCCCACGCCGTGACGGGCTCAGCCTACTGGGAGGTGAAGCCCGATCCCCGGGCGCCGTTCGACCCGGCGGTCGCCGCCAGCCTCGCCGCCAGCCCGGCGGAGCAGGCCTTCGCCGAACGGCGACAGGCCGTGGCCGCGATCCTTGGCCTGGGGAAGGACGCCGAGCACGTGCTGGGACGCCGGGGCCTCGGTGGGGTCGCGGCGGTGTTCGCGCTGCTGGTGGGACTGCCCGACGAGGCGGTGCTGGCGGTGGCGGCCGTGGTGATGGCCGAGAGCCTGCAGGCCGGCGGCGAGGCGGTCGAGGCGGCCGGGGCCTGGCTGAAGGTCGATATCGGCCGGTTCTGGGCGCCTGACGACGCCTTCTTCGACCTGATGCGGGACCGGGAGACCGTGAACGCCATGCTGAAGGAGGTGGGCGGCAAGAAGGTCGCGGACGGCAATCTCACCGAGAAGGTGAAGACCCAGAAGGGCATCCTGCGCGACTTCGTGGACGGGACGAACGGGCGGGCCAAGCCGGAAGCCTGGACGCCGAAGTGGATGACCTTCCCCGCCCAGGCCTACACGCGCCGGCCGTTCGATCCGGCCCGCCGGGCGCGGACGGTGGCGCCGATGCTGCGGCGGGCGGAGGCGGCCTTGAAGCCGAAGCCTGAGGCGATCGCGGCCGAGTAGGGGCGATCGTCCACGAACAGGGTGCGCCCCGGTCGTCAGGCCGGGGCGCTTCTCTGTGCTGGGGACGACGGGCTAGTGGGCGTAGCGCTCCACCAGCAGGAAATGTTCGACCACATGCTGGTCGACCTTCATGGCGAGGTCGCGCAGGAACTTGCTCGCCTGCACGGCCTTCTTGAGGTCGAACTTCAGCGCCTTCCCGTGCGCGATGTGGTTGCGATCTTCCCGGATCTTGTGGAACCGCTTCCGCTCGTCGGCCGTGAACGGCAGGACAAGAAGGTCTGCGGAGAGGTCGGGAATCTGGTGCGCGCGCCATCTCTGTTGCTGCGCCACGGCCTGCTTCAGCCCGAACAGCATGAACCGCTGTGACGGCCAGGCCAGCCCCTTCCCGCGCATCTCGCGGGTGAACTTGCGGAAGCGGTCGGCGCGGTTCTTCGAGAACTTGTGGCGAAGACGCGACAGCGCCGTGGCGCTCTCCGCGTCCCACGTGCGCGGCGCGAGCTGGCTTCGCATGCTCGCCTCGATGGCGGCCTCGCCCCCGTGGAACGCCAGGACCTCGTCGATGGCCGAGAAGAAATAGGTCTCGAAGTACGAGAAGGTCGACAGGAGGAGCGTCGCGCCCATGACGTCCTCGTGGGCCGGCAGCGCCCGGCGCTCCGTGGCGTACGGCGTGGCGGAGGGCTGGAAGCCGGGGTTCGTCGCGAGGAAGGTGGGTCTGCCGCTGTCGTGCTCGCCGAGCGCGTGCGCCAGCTGTGGCGCGGCCGTTGTGACCAGGATCGCGAAGTCCAGCATTTGCTGCGAGTGGGACCGCCAGACCGCATAGGCGTCGGTGTTGCTGATCATCACCCCTCCCCAGGTGAGTTGCAGGCGGTCTCTATAGCGGCAAACCGGATGTCGAGCGTGCTCGGCGTCGGGCGCCGGTGTGCATCCCCATCGCCGGTGACCCTGGCCGGGACGTCAGGCGGCCGTCGTGGCGCCCGGGTCCTGTCCCGAGAACAAGCCGAGCAGGTCGTAGTGGATTCTCGGCTGGTTGGTCTCCGGATGCGGCGACTCCCGACGCCGGACCAGCAGCCGATCGAACAGCACCGACATCGCCGCGCTGATCTTCGCTTCGGGGATGCCCGTCGTTGCGTTGATCAGGTGGTAGCTCGTGTAGGTCGTCTGCGCCTTGCCGTCCTGCAGCGCTGAGATCATCAGCAGGAGCTTCAGGGCGTTGACGTCGGCCTCGTTGCGGATCGACAGCGTATAGAGCGTGCGCATCTGGCTCTGGCTGCCGGCCCCGAACAGGCGACCCTTAGGAAGACGTCCGAAGCCGTCCTTGGGCCCATAGTCCCGCACGAAGTAACGGCTCTTGCGCGTGCGGGGGTCGGGCTGGACGGTGACGACCTTCTGCTCGCGCAGCATCGCCACCCCTTTGGCGACCATCTCCCGTGAGAGATCGGTGAGCTCCATCAACTCGTCGTAGCTCACCGCGGCCGAGCCCTGGAGGGGGCCGGCGCTGTCGGCGCGCTGGTTCTCGGCGCGGGCCAGGATGGCGATCAGCACCTTCAGCGCGGCGCCGGAGCGCCCGCGCCGGGTCGGCGCCGCCGAAAAGGCGCGTAGCCCCTCGTCGCGGATCCAGGCTGCCGGCAGGCGGAACCATCGAGTCTCAGCGCGGACCGTGGGCATCAGGGCGTCGGGACCTTGGACAGCGCGATGGCAACCACCCAGAGGGCGCCCACGGCAATGATGAAGACGGCGGGAAGCGCCGCGACTTTGAGGAAGGGTTCGAGGTCCTTAGGCGACATGCAGGTCATTTCTCCGCGCCAGGAGCGGCGTGAAGACCGAAGAACCCTATTCTAAAGGAGTGTATCTAGATAGGCCGCGGCAAGGGAGTCGGCTCCGATGCGAGAAAATACTTGTAAAAACAGCGCCACCGACGGACTGCCGAGCAGTCTACGGCGGGAACGACCAGTTCGCGAAATGCCTCCTCGGACGCCCGACTCGGCCTGGTTTCACGTGTCCTCGGGGAAAATGATGGTGCTGACCAGGGTCCCGCGACAAGCTTTGCCGTGATGCGTTCTGGCCGGCCGCGCGGGTCCTTGGCGCGTGGCGACCGCCCGTCGACTCCGCGGCCACAACACCAAGAGGACCCTCGCCAAGATGTCCGTCAGTCCCCCCGCGTCCGCGGTGACCGGCCCACCGGCCGGCGTGTTGCGGTGGCTCCATGTGCGGCAGGTGAAGCCGTCGAGCGGGGTCGACCGCCTCCAACGCCGCGCTCTGAACCTCTGGTGGATCGCCCGGGCGGCCGCTGAGGAGACCGCCCAGGGGCAGGCCATGGCCTCGACCTTCCTCACCCTGTTCTCCGGACATCTCAGCCAGACCGACAGACGGTGGCTGCGCTGGCGCGACGACATGGCGGCGAGCGCGGAGATGCGTCGCGCCTATTCGGCGCTCTACGGCCGCTTCTTCGCCCGAGGCATGCTGCAGGGCACGTTGGCGCTGCGCGACTTCATTCCGCTCCACACCCAGTCGACGCAGGCCGGTGCGGTCACCGTGGAGCGTGTGGTGAAGGGCGACATCCCCGATTGGATCGCCTGGGATCCGATCGCGGGCGCCTATGTCCTGTGCGAGGCGAA
Source organism: Pseudomonadota bacterium (assembly GCA_040752615.1). GTDB lineage: Bacteria > Pseudomonadota > Alphaproteobacteria > Caulobacterales > Caulobacteraceae > Phenylobacterium. The sequence goes on from JBFMGV010000092.1 coordinate 5,507, forward strand.
GGGCAACCTCACCGGCTCCACGCCGAACTTCCGCACCGCGACCCCGACCTGCGTGACCAACGGCAAGGACCAGTTCGACCGCGTGAAGGTCCTGGACTCGGCGGGCCAAACGATCTCCGTCCGCGGCTGGGTCGGCGCGAGCCTCTGGGCGACCGACCGGCGAGCCCGCAATCCGGTCTTCCTGGCCTATGACCCCGACGGGCAGGGTCGTGACCTCACCCCCGACGAGCGTGGCCGGCATGCGCGCGCGCTGCACGCGCAATGGACAACAAGCCTCGCGGAGGGCCTCGGTGAGCCCGTGCTCCGCCACCTCGACGGTCCGCCGTCCCTGCTGGTGCAGATCTACGTCCCGGCCTCCCCGGACCTGCGGGCCCCGCGCATTCGGGTGGAGCGGTCGCCGGCGACGGACAATGTCGCCGGTGTCGCCGACGTCGTCGATGTCGTCGACAAGCCATCGCCGCGGCGGCATCGCGGTCTCTACGTGCCCGCTCTTCTCACTCGCTTCGGGCTTTCGCCCATGCGGGGCCGCGATGCGCGCGTCAACCTCCTCAAGGCCCAGGCGTCCGCGCGTGCGTCCGGCGAACCGGCCTGGTTCGTCGGCCTCGATCGGCGCGCCCTGGCGCCAGGCTTCACCGGCCTGTCGACGTGGTCGTCCCTTCACGGCGTGGCGGGGGCCGACGGCTTCGCGGTGTTCGACCTTCGCGCCGTGGAGATCGAGCGGCAGTTCGGCGGCTAGCGGTCGCGCGCGCTCCCGAGGGGAGGCCGAAGCGGAGGATCGCGACGGAGCGCCACCGCGGCGGACCGCCGGCAAGGGTGCGCTGACGCCGCCTGACGGCGCCCTGGCCCGCGGCCCGCCCCGGCGGCCGGAGGTCGCGAGCTTCGGCTCGCCCCTCTCAGGAGATCGCCATGCGACCGCATCCCACCTTCTTCAACACCGCCGACCTCGACGGCTTCGACGCCATGACCGCCGCGCTCGAGGACCCGCGGCCCCATCCGACCGAGCCGGCCCTGCGGCAGCTCGGCCACGTCCTGATGACCGAGGTGCTCGACGTCGTGCTGGGCGCCGCCCTCGAAGATCATGCCGTCACCATCTGCGAGACCTTCGTGGGCGGTCTGCATGCCGGCGTACAGCGCCTGGAGCGCGAGGCCGACCGGGCGCGCGAAGACCTGGCGCAGCATCTGCGCGACTTCGACGGCAGCGAGGTCGCCGACGTCGACCTGCAGGAGGCCAAGCGGCGCGCTGACGCCATCGATGTGGCCGCCCGCGCCCTGGAGTTCGTGCGCGACGCGGCGGCGGGCGCCTATGCCGACGCCACCGGCGAAACCTGGAGCCCCTGGCGCGGAGCGGTGCGCGGCGGGCCCGTGAGCGCAGCCCAGATCGATGCGCAGGCGGCCCTGCGAGCGGTTGAGGATCGCAAGCGCGCCGGCGCCGATCCCGGCGACGCGGTGGTGGCGTTCCGCGCCTCGCCGCGCAGCGACGCGCCCGAGGACGCGACGCGGATCTTCGACGCCTTGAACTGGGCGCACAGGGAGTGGCCCGACATGAGCCTGGCGCTGACCGGCGCCAAGGGCGGCGAACGCCTCGCCAAGCGCTGGGCACAGCAGAAGGGCGTCCGCCTCGTCCTGGCCAAACCCGACTTCGCGCGGTTCGGGCGGGCCGCCCCGTTCCGCGCCAACGACCAGTTGATGGCGCTGCAGCCTGTCTGCGTCCTCGTGCTCACGGAGACCCTGGGCCGGGCCCGCGAAGCGGGCGCGCCCGAGTTCGGGCCGGCCCTGAACCTCGCGGAGCAGGCGCGGAGCCGGGGCGTGTCGTGCCACCGGATCACCCCGAGAACCGAGGCTACCTGCGAGGCGTCCTAGGCGCCTGGGCGGGCCGCGCCGACACGCGGCCCGCCAAATTCTGGCGTGCATTGTGATTATTGTCGGCCGGCTGCGAGAGGCGTTCGCGAGGGGGGAAATATCGCCCTTGTCACACTGCGGCGGCCACGCGCCTCTTGCCCGCTTCGTGCCTGTTCAGGCCAAGCGGAGTTAGGCATGGCCGACCCTCAGGCCGAACCGTTCTCCATTGCGCTCAGTGTGCTGCGCGAGCGCCTCGAGCTCGGGCGGCTCCCGCCCGGCGCGCGCATCACCGCGGTGGACCTGGCCGACGAGCTGGGACTGTCGACCACGCCGGTGCGCGAGGCCTTGTCGCGCCTGGCGGGGGAGGACGTGGTCGAGGACCGGCGGGGGCAGGGCTACTTCGTCCGCCGCCTCAACGCGGCCGACATCGCCGACCTCTATCGCACCAGTCTGGCGCTCCTGCTGATCGCGCTCGATCCGAGGCGGCCCCGCCGGTCGCCGCCGCCCGAGGGTGACCCCGCGCCCGCGGTGACGGGCGACCCGGTGAGCGATGTGGAAGACGCCTTCCGCGGCTGGATCGCCGCGACGGGCAGCCGACTGCTGATCCGCGACTTCCGCATCGTGCAGATCCGGCTCGGGCCGGTCCGCCGCGCCGAGGCGGATGTGCTCGGCGACCTGTCGGCGGAAGCGGCCACACTGCTTGCATCCGACGCGCTCCCACGCCCGGATCGCCTGGCCCTGCTGCGCCAGTTCCACGCAACTCGGATCCGGGAATCGGAGCGCCTGGCCGGCCTGTTGGAAGGTCTCGGATCGCGGTCGAAAAAATAGAGCGAATATAGATTGAATATACAGATAGGGGTTGTGAACGTGTGACATCGCAATCTTGCGATGATCTCGACCAGGAGGGTCAGATGAAGAAGCTCGTGAAGTCCGACCAACGCTTCCGCGTGGTCCGGTTCGGCGGCGCCAAGGCGAAGACCAACGGGGAGTTCGACAAGCCCGAGCCCGAGGAGCCCGTGCGCACCTACGAGCCGTCAGCCTGAGCCGGCCGGCCGCCGGGCTCGCCTGGGTCCGGCGGCAACCGGATGGACCACCAACGCAAGGAGCGTCAGATGAAGAAGGTCGTGAAGACGAAACCCCGGCATCGCGTGATCCGGCTCGGCGGCGCCAAGCGCGCCACGAACGGCTTCCTGGACAAGATGGAGCCGGAAGAGCCCAACCGCACCTACGATCCGCCGGCGTGAGCCATGGGACGCCGGATCTGTCAGAGGATCCGGCGTCACGGCCTGTCATGGCGTCACCCTTTCATCTCAAGCCCCACGTCCGCGCCGTGTCGGTCGACGACGACCTCGTGCTGCTCGACATCGCCGAGGACGGCTATGTGTGCATTCCGGACGCCGGTCGCGGCTGGGCGCGGCGCAACGAATGTGTCCCTGAAGCCGAGAGCCTGGGCGCGGCGCTCGTCGAAGCGGGCCTGGCGCGGCCGGGGCCGGGTCCCGAGTCGGCTGGGCCGCCCCCTCCACCGACGACCCACTATGACCACGCCGATCAGCCGCTCATTCGCGCCGTCGACGCCTATCGCGTTTTCCGCGCCTGGACCGACTACCTGGTCGACTATCGGGGCCGGAAGCTGATTGACGTCTTGGCCTCCGTGCGAGGACGGGATCTCAGGCCTGACGCGCCCGTCGCACCGTCCGCGGAACTGAGGCGTCTCTGCGCGGCCTTCGATCGGCTGATCATATGGCTGCCTGTCTCGGGAAAATGCCTCGTCCGTAGCTTCCTGCTCCTGCGTTTCCTGCAGCGATCCGGCCTGGATGCGGACTGGGTCTTCGGTGTCCGCGTCTGGCCCTTCGTCGCCCATTGCTGGCTGCAGGTCGGCGACACCGCGCTCGATGATCGCCCCGAACGGTTGGCGGCCTACACGCCGATCCACGCCGCCTGATGAGCCGCTATCTCGCCTTCATGTGGCCGCGCGCGAGCGACGAGGCCGAAGCCCGGGTGGCGGATTGGCGGCAACGCCTCACGGCCTGCGATCACTACACCTGCGCCTACCGCCGTCCTGGGCTCGAAGTCTGGACCGGGCCGCAGCGCATGCCCGTGTCGGCGCCGGATCCGGTCGGACCTGTGTTGATCGGCGACCTGTTCGACTGTCGGACGGCGGAGGCCTCGTTCGACGCTGGCGAACTTCGCGGTTCACCGGTCGCCGTTGCGCGAAGGCTCGCGACGGACGCCTGGGGCGGTTACGTCGCGCTCTTGCCCGACGGCGGCGACGGCGAGTGGTGGGCCTTCCGCGATCCATCCGGCGGGCTGCCGGCGCTGAGCTGGCGGCTCGGTGAGATCGCGGCCGTCGCGGACGACATCGTCGCCCTGCCGCCCGGGGTCGCGCCGGCGGAGCTCTCCCTGGACTGGTCGGCGATCACGGAAGTCCTCCGACGACCCTATGTGACCCACCACATGTCGCTGCTCTATGGCTACACGCCCATTACGCCAGGCGACGCTCTTCCCCTGGCGGCCGGTCGCGCGTCGATCGCGGTCTGGCGGCCCCGCGACTTCGCCGACACCACTCCGGACCTGGACCATGCCGCGCTGCGCGAGACGGTCAGGAGCGTCGTCGGATCGCTCGCCTCGGTGGAATCGGGCGTGCTGCTGGAGGTCTCCGGCGGTTTCGATTCCTCGGTCGTCGCCAGCGCTCTCGGGGAGGCGGGTCAGGCCCATCGTGTGGTCGAGGGCGTCCATCGCTACTCCCAACGTCCGGAAGGAGACGAGCGCCCTTGGGCCCGAGCGGTCTGCGAGGCGCGCGGACTCCGGCTCTCGTGTGTTCGGCAGAGCCACGAGCCCCTTGCCGAGGCGGACCTCTCCTCCTTGTCGCGCCTCGCCGGCCCCGCGTTCGCGGGTCTCGACCCGCCACAGGATCGGGACATGGCGGCGCGCGTCCGTCAGACCGGCGCGACCGCGATCTTCGGCGGGCATGGCGGCGACGCCGTCTTCTTCCAGATGCCCAGCGCCGCTGTCGTGGGGGATCTCGTGAGGTCGCGGGGCCTCTCGGGGCTCCGGGACCCGATGACCGCAAACGTGGCCCGATGGCTGCGACGGTCGGTCTGGCAGGTGGTGCACGAAGCCCTTCGGTCATCCGACGAGGCCGAGGGGGCGGGACCCTGGAGCCGCTTCTGGGGGGAGCGGGCGCGGGACGATCACCGGCCGCCGCCGCATCCGTGGCTGCGGGATCTCGACACGCTCGGGCCAGGCAAGCGCTTGCAGATTCTGGCGCTTGTCGGCTGCCTGGAGAACTGGAGCCGCAGCCATCGTGGCCAGGCGGCCCGGATGGTGCAGCCTTTGCTGGCGCAGCCGGTGCTCGAGGCCTGTCTCGGCTTGCCCGTCTGGCGGTTGCTGGACGGCCATCGCGACCGCGCTTTCGCGCGCGACGCCTTCGCGCCCTGGCTTCCACCTGCCAACGCGACGCGGCGCGCCAAGGGCGCGCTCAGCGTCCTCTACGCCAAGCGGACGGCCGCGGGGCTCCCCTTCCTGCGGGAATATCTCATGGATGGCGTGCTGGTGGACGCCGGCCTGCTCGACCGCCAGGCGCTCGACGTTGCCCTCGATGTCGACAACCTCATGTGGGAGGGCCACGGGTTGCGCCTGGGCTGGGCGGCGATGTTGGAAGGCTGGGTGCGCTATTGGCAGACGCGAGCGCCGGATCGGCGGGCCTAGACGCGGCCTTTGGAGCGGGATCGCCGGATGGGACTTCGAGGTCGCGGACGTAGCGGTCGAACCACGCCGTCGCGCGGGCCCATTGGTCGCGGATGGCCCCAGGGTCCGTTTGGACGTGCTGCTGGCCCCAATAGCGCACCATGGCCGCGGGGCTGCCGCTCCGCCGCAGCGCCGCGTACATGCGCTCGGTCTGCGCAAGACTGGTGGAGCCCAGATCCAGGTCTCCCGCCATCAAGAGCAGGGGTCGCTTGATCTGCGGGGCCAGGAAGAACGGGCTCGCGCGAATATACTCGGTTGGCCGCACGTAGGGCGGATCCCGAAGCGCGATCTGACCGTGCTCGACGAACGCCCTCGTCTCCACCACGAAGGCGTAGCCGTCCACGTCCACCAGGCTCTCGATGGGGTCGCGAGACCCCCAGCCCGAGAGGAAGTCGTAGGGGCCGCTCACCGCGACGCCGGCGCGAAAGCGGTCGGGACGCTTGGCCAGGACGGCGGCGGTGGAGAAGCCGCCGAAGCTCTGGCCGATCAAGCCGACGCGGGTGGGATCGGTCCAGCCTTGCGCCGCGGCCGCGTCCACCGCCGCGACGGCGGCGACCGCAAGATCATTTGGCACATCGGCGTCGGCGCCCGCCTTCAGCGGCGTGCTGGGGTAAAGGACGGCGTAGCCGCGCGCGGCCCAGAGTTGCGCAGAATAAAGGGGCGTCGGACCTTGACCTGGCAGAGTCTCGGTCGGCGCGCGCGCGTAGACCGCGCCGCCGTAGATCCAGACCAGGGTGGGGAGCCGCTCGCCCGCGTATCCGGGCGGCAGCACGATCCAGCCGGGAAGGCGTCGGCCGCCGACGTCATAGTCGAGGCGCCGGACCTCTCCGACAGGTCGGCGCGCCGCATCGGGTTCCAGGCTGAGGACCTGACCCGGATCGCGACCGACGACTTCGGCGGCCCGCGCCCAGCCGCTCGCATCCTGCAGCAGGATTCGATCGAGTTGCGGCGCCGTCGCGAGGACACGCGTCGCCGACACATCAGCAAGCGCGCGCCCGTCCCGGAGGTCGAGGATCACTTGCCGGAGACCGCCGTCTCCACCTCGGGCGCGCACCGCGATCCGGTCCGATCCCACCGCCATCACGGCCGCGAGCCCGAAGCTTGGCCTGAGTTCGGCAAGGCCAACGACGTCGAGCTGACGTTGGGACAGCCGATGATGTCGTCCGTCGAGCGAGATCCGCCAGAGCGCACCGTCCACGACGACCAGCGCATGCCCACGCCCATTCGCGGCGAAGCTGGTCACGGACTGTGCGGAGAAGCTGGTGAGGCGGCGGACCACGGCGCCGTCGCTGAGATAGAGGCCGAACCGAAAGCCTTGGGCTTCGCCATACTCCGCGCGTCCGTCACCGGCAATTGGAGCGGCGTTCGCATCGCCGACCGCTTCCGCCCCAATGAACGCCGGCCGGTCGTCGATCCAACCGATCGGTCGGAAGGTGGCGGAAGACCCGTTGACCCCCCGGTCCAGGCGCACATCGGCGGGGATCGGCAGAGGTGAAGCGTTCGGCTCGCCCGGTGTCACCATGTAGAGTCCGCGCCGATCACGGATCGGATCGCGTCCCGCGACCAGTAGGCGCGATCCATCGCGCGACCAGGACAGGCCGCTGTAGTCGATGTCCAGGTCCGCGGGTGCGGACACGGGCGTCAACGAAGCGCCGTCGGTGCGAAACAGCAGCAGCTCGCCGTTGCGTCCGGACTTCCGGCTGAGCGCCTTCGCATCGGCTGGGCCATTTCCGATCGCCGCCAGCCACCGGCCGTCAGGGGAGGGCGTGAGCGACGAGACATCCCGCTGCGCGATCACCGTGGAGACGCCGGTCTCGGGGTCCGCCATCACCAAGCGTCCTTCTGCCGCCGGCGGGCTTGGGAAGTCCGGGTTGTTCGAGTGAACCGTGACCTGCGCTGAAGCCTCCATCCAGGCCGCACGCCAGCGTTCGAGCTGGTGGGTCGCGCTCAGGGCGGCGGAGGCCCCGACGTCGGGGTGCCCCCTGGGCGGCGCCGGGAAGACCAGGCGCTCGCCGATCCAAGTGGGGCAGTAAGTCGCCGCGGCGTGGGCGAAGACCACCATCCGTCCGGTCGCGACGTTCCAGGCCGCGACCCGTCGCTCGTCGCTCTGGAGTACGAGGCCCGCGATCCAGCGGCCGTTCGGCGACCACGGCTGGCACAAAGCCGGGAGGAAGGCTTGCCCAGCGCCGCCGACGGGACGGCCGGGCGCGCCGAGATGCTCGAAGACCAGCGCATCGGTGCTCGCGAGCTTCCAGGGCGCGCCGCGGCTCGGGCGATCGTGGTGTTCGAGGCTGACGATCACGCGCTGCCCGTCGGGCGAAAACTGTGCGCGGCCGATGGCCGGCGTCCGCATGGCCTCCTCGAAGGTCATGGGGGCAGGTTTCTGGGAGAACGTGGGGCTGGCCCCGGCGCTGTCGGGTGACGCCGAGGCCAGCAGGACGCCGGCCGCGACCGCGGCCAGCGTCCGTCTGGTTGCGGGCATCACCAGCTCCGGGTGAGCTGCAGCGCGACGAAGCGTCCGATGACATCGGCATTAGTGGCGTCGAACCCGAACCCCAGGGGGTTATCGTAGAAGGGCGGGGCGGCATTGAAGAGGTTCCGCACGGAGAGCGTGGCGGTCACACCCTTGGTCCAGCCGCGATCCGCGCCGTGCCAGCGGGCCTGCAGGTCGAAGGTGTTCTGCCCGTCAATGCGGGCGCCGAGATTGTCGCGTGACCCGGACACATGATTCCAGGCCAGACCGCCTCCGAGCGCATCGCGGGTCCAGTCGAAGGCCGCGCGGCTGCGGAACTTGGCCGGGAAACCGACGCGGCCGACGAACTCCTGGTAGGGCGAGGTCGGCGTGGTGGCCCGCCGATAGTCCAGGAGCCACGACGCGTTGCCCGTGAGCGTCAGCTCGCCGCCCAACAGGCCTCGCCGATATGACCCCGTCGCGTCAAAGCCTCGGACCGTCAGGCCGGCGGTGTTCACGAACCCCGACTGTGTGATGGCGCCGAAAGCGGTGGCCGGGAAAATGCCCTGGCTCGTCTGGTAGAGCGGACTGTTGATCAGCGACGTGATCAAGGCCAGGTCGGCGGCGTTCGTCGCAGGCGAGATGCGTTGGACGAAGGGAGCCAGGGTCGGATCGGTCAGGATCGACGACCTCGGCGCCGATACGAGCGGGCGGTCGATGCGGTTGTCGAAGACCGTTTCGAATCCCGTGAGCGACACGCGGAGACCCGGCATGGCCTTCGGCTCCAACTCGACGCCGAAGGTCCAGGACTCGGCTGTCTCCGGACCAAGGTCCGGATTGCCGCCGAGCTTGGCCAGGGTCCGGATGCGCTGTGTCCCGACGATGGCCTCGATCGGGCTGTAGGTCTGGCGACCGTAGAGCTCGGTCAGCGCCGGCGCCCTGAAGGATTCGCCATAGGTGGCCCGAACCAGAACGCCATCGCGTGGAGCCCATTGCACGCCGAAACGCGGGTTCACGGTCCGGCCGAAGTCGCTGTAGTCCTCGCCTCGGACTGCAGCTGACAGCTCAAGCCGCTCGAAGCCCGGACGACGATTGTCCGGGCCGAAGATCGGGATCCGCGCTTCCGCATAGACGGCGGCCACGCGGCGATCACGGTCGAAGCCGGCGATCGGAACGGGCGCCACGGTCGACGAGTAGTTTTCGCCCCGCGACTGGAAACCTTCTTCACGGTATTGGGCGCCGACGGCGAGCTTCACGGCGCCACCGGGCAGCTGGAAGACGGAGCCGTCGGCCTGGACGTTGCCCGACCGCACTTCGCCGCGGTAGCGCGTGCTGCTGTACGCGGACGTGATTGCCGCCAGCGCCGCCGGGTTCGTGCCGCCGATGCCGGCGAAGGGATTGAAGAAGCCATCGCGCGCACTGCTGTAGGCCGTGCCCGGATTGTCGGGCGAATTGCCCAGGGCCTCGGCCAGGATCAGCGAGTGGATGCCGGTTTGACGGTTTCTGATGGTTTCGCGTGCGAAGGCGGCGTAGGCGCTGGCCCGCCAGTCCCCGAACAGGTCCGCGTCGAAGCCGCCCGACAGGGAGAGGCTCTCCACGCCCGAGAGATTGAGCGGATCCAGCGTCGGGCTGTCGAACGCGTACTGGATCGTGTGCGCGGTGGATCCGTTGGGCGACACGAAGAACGGGTTCGCCGTAGTGACGCGGAGCGAGGCGATGGGGATGAAGCTCTCCGCGCGCGCCTTGCGGAAGCTGTAGCGGGCCTCGGCCGAGACCTCGACGCGCGACGACAGATCCTGCCGAAGGACCGCGTAGGCGCTTTGACGACGCTGGTCGGGGATGACCGCCAGCCCCGCGTTCTGGTTGTAGCGGTTCACCGTGCCGGCCACGAAGTCGGAGGGCCGCAGCGCGGTTCCGGGCTGGCCTGCCGGGATCGCCCAAAACGGCTCGGTGCCGCCGGTGACGGGGTCGGTGCGCAGGATGTTGCCGGGGAACGAGAAAGTGTCGCGGTAGTCGCCGCCGCCCCGCGACCGCAGATCGGGCGACGCCGTCCAGGACCGATCCTCTGCGAGCAATGACTTCCGGCGGTAGGCCTCCAAGGCGACCAGCAGGCTACCGCCGGTCCAGCTGTGCCCAAGGACCGCTGCCGCCAGACCCTCGTCGGGACCGTTGTCGCCGGTGCCGGCGCGGAGCCGCAGTTCCGCGCCCTTGAAATCACGACGGAGGATGACGTTCACGACGCCGCCGACGGCGTCCGAGCCGTACAGGGCCGAAGCGCCGTCCAGCAGGACCTCGACCCGTTCCACGGCGATCGCCGGAATGGAGGAGACGTCGGCGAAATCGCCGCGATTGCCGCTGCCGGCGAGGCGACGACCGTTCACAAGGACGAGGGTGGAGTCGCTGCCCAGGCCGCGCAGGTTGATCGACGTGGCGTAGCCCGTGTTCGAGGAAAGCCGGTCCGCACCGATAGCGCCGGCCGTGCTCTCGGTGCTCTCGCCGCCGAAGTTCTGCGGAAGGGTCTGCAAGGCCGCGGCGATCGTCGCGTGACCGCTGCGCTCGAGGTCCGCACGGTCGAGCACAATGATCGGCGCTGCCGGGCTGCCGCCTCGAATGTGGCTGCCGGTCACGCGCACCTCGTCGACCAGGACGGGGCTCGTCGTGCGTTCCAGCCTATCGCCGGTCGGCAGGCTCTCCGGCGGCGCGGCCTGGGAGGTCTGGGCGTCGAAAGGGCGCGTGGTCGCGGCTGGGGCGACGGCGATCGGATTCGCGCGGGCGACCGGCCCCGCCTGGCGCTTGAGGACGACCAATTTCGGCCCGGCGCGGGTCGCGTCGATGTCCGTGTTGGCGAGCAGCCGGGCCAGCGCTTGATCCACCGTGAGCCGCCCGGAGACGGCGGGCGCACGCTTGCCGACCACCAGCTCGTGCGGGAAGGCGAGTTGCTCGCCGGTCTGCGAGGCCAGCGCGGCGAGGGAGGCTTCAAGCGACCCGGCGGGCAGGTTGATGGCGCGCTCGCCGGCCGCGAGGGCCGGCGTCGCCAGGGCGAGCGCGGCCGCCGAGAGCGAGGCGAACAGAACGGAGCGGAGCTGGAATCCCGGACGGTAGACGTAACGCACGCGCGACTTCCCCCTGGACGGTCGCGGGCGAGCCGATCGTGGTGAGCGGCGTTCCGGTCTCGCGATCCGTCAGCCGCCCAAGACGGAAAATCGGTCGCGTACCCCTACTGACCCTGAGAAAAAAATGTCATGCGCCGGGCGCCGGTCGCGAACGCAGGGTGATGACACCGTCCCGCACTGGGCCGGCGTCGAGTTCCAGGATCATCGCAACGCCCTTCACAAAGGCCTCGGTGTCGCCGACGTCGAAGTAGCCTGTGACCCGACGAGACTTGAGCGCGTCCTCACCGAGCGCCACCCGATCCTTCCCGTAGCGGTTCACCTCCGCCACGGCTTCGGCCAGAGGCGTCTCGTGGAAGGTCAGGCGGCCAGTGGTCCAGCTTGTGCTCTGCGCAGCGTCGGCAGCAACGGGCTCGGCGCGGCGGCTCGCCGACAAGAGCAGCTTTTGGTTTGGGGCCAGCGTCCACGCCTGGGGTGCGCCGCTTTGCTGCACGCGAACGCGGCCTTCGAGCAGAGTGACCTGGATGGCGCCGTCTTGACGGCGGACATCGAACTTGGTGCCGAGCGCCCGGACGCTGGCGCCGTCCGCGTGCACGACGAACGGCCGCGCGGCGTCGTGGGCGACATCGAAATAGGCCTCGCCCTTCGCCAGGGTGAGGCGCCGCTCGCCGCGCGTGAACCGCACCCGCACCTGGCTGTCGACGTTGAGGTGGATCCTCGACCCGTCCTCCAGCCGAACCACGCGCAATTCCCCCGGCGCGGTCGAATATGTGGGGAACATGCGCGAGGCGAGGATGACGCCAAGGCCGGCCACCAGCAGGGTGGCGGCGACGAGGGTCACGCGGACGCTCGGTAGCCGCAGCCAGTCGCGCCAGCTGCGGCGACGGCGGCGCAGCGCCTCCTCGGTCATCCGCATGATCTCGGGATCGGCGGCGACCTGGCCGTTCGCGTCCCAGAATGCCTCGGCCTCCTCGTAGGCCGCGTCGTTTGCCGGGTCGTCGCGCCAGTCACGGAACTCGCGGACTGTTTGGGTCGAGATTGGATAGTCACCCAGGCGGGCCAGCCACTCGGCGGCTTCCTCCTGTGCGCGCGTCCGCTGGGGTCGAGGATGGGTCATCCGTCGTCGCCTAGGCCCGATACCGCGCCATCAATAGCTTGAGCGCCTGGGTCATCCGCTTCTCGACGGCCTTGACGCCGATGCCCTGATGCACGGCGATCTCAGCATAGGTCATCCCTCCGAACCGGCTCAAGACATATACGTCGCGCAGGTTGCGAGGAAGCTTAGCCACCACTTCACGATGGATGAGCGTCTCGTGCTGGTCTGGCGGCGAAACACCCTCCGGCGGCGGGTCACCGCCGACCAGCCGCGGACGCTTCTGCGCGTGCTCGCGACGCAGGTGGTCTTGCGCCACGTTGAGCGCCACGCGGGCGAGCAGCGACTTCGGGCTCCGCCAGTCCATCGGATACTGGGTCAGCCGCAGGAAGGTCTCCTGCGCCAGGTCCTCGGCGATCTCGCGGCCAAAGCGGCGGGCGAGGAAAGCAGTCACCCAGGGGGCGTAGGTGCGGAAGAGCGCGGCGACGTCGGATTGCATCTCCGGCGGTGCGGCGACACGGTTCTGGTTCGAAGTGCCACCGTTGGCCACACGGCCCTCCTCAGCCGACCGGCTCAAAAGGTGATTCTCTCACCTTACAAGGTGATCTGTATACCTATTAGTGGCGATGAATTGCTGAGTGCCTTCCGTGACATCGTGATGATCACGGCGAGGCAGATTCGTGCGGCGCGAGCACTCCTGGGCTGGTCTCAGCAGGAGTTGGCTGATCGTGCCATCGTCAGCACCAACGCTCTCAACAGGCTTGAGCGCGGCCTTGTGGACAGTCGAACCAGCACATTGGCTGCGGTTCAGTCGGCGCTCGTCAAAGGCGGGATCGAGTTTATCCCTGAGGATGTGAAGGGCGAGGGCGTACGCCTGTCTCGGCCAAGCGGCGCAGTCTAAGTTCGCACTCCGTGCATTGGGGGCAGGGAAGCCGTCCCCTAAACAGCAGTCCTTCGTTCGCTGCTACTCCTCTGCGGGGCAGGTCCCCGCGACGTGTCTTGTGACGCGACGGTGGGGCGCGGCTAGCATGGCGGCATGAATGTCCGTCGCCAGCATTATGTGCCCCAGGCCTATCTCAGCGCATGGACTGTCAGCGGGAGCCTGTTCTGTCTGCGCGATGGAAAGGTCTTTGCCGCCTCGACCCGCGATGTCGGGCAGCAGCGGGATTTCTACCGCCTCCGCGATCTGACCGACGAGGACATCGCCATTGTCGAGATGATGATCAGGCGCCTTCCGGAGCACGTCCAGACCGACGCGCATGGCCTCCTCGAAAGGTTCGCGAGGGTCCCGAGGCTGCGCAAGCACGTCGAAGCTATAGGGTCGGCTGGTGCCGAAGCCCTGAAGGAGCTCGACCTCCTCGCCAACTCCATGGAGGAGGAGATGCATGGCTTGGTGGAATCGAGCGGCCTGCCGTTTGTGAAGCGGATGTTGGACTGCGACACGTCCTTCCTGGCGGATTCCAAGGCGGCACCAGCCTTTCTGCACTTTCTCAGTCTTCAGAACTTCCGAACCAAACGCGTGCGCGAGCGTGTGTTGGGAATGCAGCGCGACAGCGGCATCCCGATCACCTTTGAACGGAGCTGGAATGTGCTCTGCCACATCTTGGCGACCAGCACGACTTGGAGCCTTTATAACGATCGGCACAAGCTGCGCCTTGTGCTGCTCGACAATGCCACCGGTGTGCCGTTGATGACCGGCGACCAGCCGTTGATCAACCTGTTGAGCGGGGGCGATTGGCCGCCGCCGGAGAAGCTCGCCTGGTACTATCCGCTGTCGCCGGCGCGAGCGATGGTTCTGACCGAGCCGCCCTACATCTACGCGTCAGAGCGCGTGCAGTTGTCGGTTGACGACGTGCATCGCCTGAACGGCCGCATCCACTCGGCATCTCATGAGCAGCTCTATTCGGTCTCGCGTGAGCAGCTGGAGGCCATGCAGAGGACTTGAAGCGCGGCCGAACGCGTCACTCGATGCCACTGGTTCGAGGGAGATTCTTCCCTTGCGTGGCGACGCCGCGGCCCTCGAACGTCGAGGGTTCCGCCGGCTGCCTCTTCGCGGGCGGCTAGGCATGGTCCGGTAGCGGTGAAGGCGAGAATAGGCGGTTGAAGTTCCGTATTTGTTCTCGTCCATGACTCGGTTAGAAACGGGGGCTTAACCGGGGCTGGCCTTGACTGAATCGGCCCCGCGCGCGTTAACGAATGAACACACGGAATACCGCATGACGCAGCCCTTGCTCTGGAGCCGGCGCGCCGACGGCGGCCCCCTGGCGTCGCCGATCGATGCGGCCCTGGAGGTGGGCGCATACGAGGCGCTCTGGTCCGAGAACAATACGAGCTTCAAGTCGCTCGCCGAGCGCTTCTCAAATGCCGCGCCCGGGACCCGGCCATCGGATCTCGTGCCGGAACGGGAGGCGCGCGATGTCGGTGCGCGGGTACTGGCGAAACTGCGCAGCCGCACCGGCCAGCGTTTCGATATCCGTCTCAATGGTGAGCTCGACTATCCGCAGCGCCTGCGCGACGCCACCTATCCGGTGGAGCTGCTCTACTTCCAGGGCAACTGGGACTTGGCCTACACCCGCTCGGTCGCGGTGGTTGGGACGCGGAAGCCGAGCGACGAGGGACGCCAACGCACCGCGCAGCTGGTGCGCCGGCTGGTCGCCGACGACTTCACCATCGTGTCCGGTCTGGCCGAAGGGGTCGACACCGCGGCGCATGAGGCCGCCATCGCGGCGGGCGGCCGCACCATCGCGGTCATCGGCACGCCGCTCGGCAAGGTCTATCCCCGTGACAATGCGGATCTGCAGGCCCGCATCGCCCAGGACTTCCTGCTGGTCAGCCAGGTGCCGGTGGAGCGCTACGACGCGCAGCACCCGAAGGTGAACCGCTTCTTCTTCCCGGAGCGCAACAAGACCATGTCGGCGCTCAGCGAGGCGACGATCATCGTCGAGGCCGGCGAGACCTCCGGGACGCTCATCCAGGCCCGCGAGGCCCTGAAGCAGCGCCGCAAGCTCTTCATCCTCAACAGCTGCTTCGAGCGGCCCGACCTGACCTGGCCGGCCAAGTTCGAGCGGGACGGGGCCATCCGGGTGCGGGACTATGACGACATCCGACGCGAGCTGGTCCGCTAGTCTCCGCCAGATCGGCGAGCTCGAGCGGCAGGACCATTGGCACCTGCGCGACGACGACCATTGCTACTTCTTCGGCGAGTATTCGCCCGGCAAGGGTTGGGCGCACAGCCGGACCAACCAACTGGTCCTGAACCTGAAGAAGAAGCCGGAGCTGCGGACCACGAACCAGTGGGTGCACAAGACGCGGGCCATCGCCGATGTCGGCCGCGCCATCGCCGCGAACTTCAAGCCCGAGATGCTGCCCGGCATCACGTTCGTGCCGATCCCGCCGTCGAAGCCGCCGGAGCATCCCGACTACGACGACCGCATGTTGCAGGTGGCGAGGAGGATCGCTCCGGCCTGCGACGTGCGCGAAGTCCTGCAGACGGCCGCGGCGCGCGATCCGCGCCACACCAGCGGCAGCAAGCGCGATCCGGCGGCGCTGCGCGCGACCCTTCGCGTGCGGCCCGAGCTGCTGGCGGGCCTCGGCGCGCGGCCGATCGTCCTGCTCGACGACGTGTTGACGACGGGCTGCAGCTACACGGTCTGCCGCGACCTCCTGGCGGCGCAGCTTCCGGGCGCGTCGATCTTCGGGATCTTCGTGGCGCGCCGCATCGTCGACCGATCCTCCGCCTTCGAGGACTTCGCCGATCTGGATCTCTGAGCGCCGGCCCGATCGAAGGGCCGCGGGCCGAAGCCCGCGGCCAGGTTGGCGATCAGCCGGCCTTGCGGCGTGACCAGCGGAGCTCGTAGCCGTCGTCGGTTTGGCAGAGCAGGGCGTGCAGCGGGGCGGGGAGCGCGGCGTCGTCGATGGTGACGGCGAGGCATTCCGGCTTGCCCGGCCGCGTGACCGTCCAGGCGGCCCCGAGCTCGAGCTGGCCGGCGTAGACGCGATGGTCGGGCGCGCGCTCGGCGGTGCGGTCGCTGGGCCGGATCACCATGGCCTTCACGCTGAGGGTGAGGGTGCGCATCGTGCCGTGGAAGGCGCCGTCCTGGGCCTTCGTGAAGGTTCCGATCGTGGTCATGTCGATGTCCTTTCTGCGTGGGCCGCGCCACTCGCGGCGCCATGGCGGTCTCCGGGCCGGGACCTGGGGCCGGCCGGCAGCCGAAGGCCCGCAGCGTCAGCGGAGGACGGCGCAGCCGTTGCCGGGCGGCCGGTTCCGGCCGAGGTTGAGCCGATGGGGCCGGGTGGTTGCGGTGCGTGCAGGTAGGACATCCAGGCCGCGCGGAGCGGTGACCAAGCGAAGGGGCGGGGAGGGCGGTCTTGCGCGTGTCGTGCGCTCGTGGATCGGCGTGACGGTGGGCGGGGCGGTCGTGATCGCGGTGATTCCAGTCGCGCGCTTGAGTGTCGGGAGGGCGCCAAGCATCTCCTGTCGGCGGGGCCGTCCTGCGCGGCCTCTCGTGGCCTGAGGGGTTCAAGGTCCGATCCCGTCGCAACGGCGGCGCCGGCTTTCCTCCCCTGCGCTGACGCGCATTCCTCGCGAGGCAAGAAAGCCGACGCCGATCGCCGTCCTCCGCTGCGCTGCGGGCCTGTCGGCTGCGACGGGACCTGATGGACCTCGACTCCGGATCGCCATCGAGGCCGCGGCAGGCGCGGTCCGAGCAAACAGGAGACTTCCCATGGCGACCATCGGCACCTTCTCGAAGAGCGGCGACGGCTCGTACAACGGCTCGATCAAGACGCTCAGCCTCTACGTCAAGCAGGCCCAACTGCGGCCGGTCGACAAGGAGAGCGACAACGCCCCCGACTACCGGATCTTCGCCAACGGCACCGAGTTCGGGGCGGCCTGGAAGAAGACCTCGCGCGAGAACCGCGACTACCTCTCGGTCAAGCTCGACGATCCCAGCTTCCCGGCGCCGATCTACGCCAACCTGGTCGATGCGGAGGAAGGCTACAGCCTGGTCTGGTCTCGCAACCGCACGGTGAACTGAGCGCCCGGCGGTGGCTCCCAAGTAGGGGCCACCGCCCCGACTCCCGGGTTCAGCGACCGGGTGACGGCGAGAACGGACTCGCCAACGCGCTGATGTTCTGCTTTTGTTCGATCCCATGGAGATTTGGGACAGGGGATCAGCGGCCTCGCGGCCGACCGACGGCGCATGCCTGCTCACGGAGGCGCGGCGCTGATGGTGCATCGGACCTACGCCGGCCTGGGCTCGCCCGACGCCGCCGCGCGCGACTTCGACGCTCTGCGGCCCTACGTGCGCGCGCTCTGGGGCCTGCAGGCCGTCGTCGGCTACTTCACGCGCGACGGCAGCGCGCTCGATATCGCCCTCGACAGTCTGCAGACCGCGGCCTTCCACTTCACGCGCCGGCCGCACTTCTACGGTCCGAAGGCGCCGCTGGAGGACGCGGCCGACCTGCGCGACCGCGCGGTGGTCGCCGGCGCCTTCGAGGCGCTGCGCCCCTATGCGTCGGCGCTCCGCCATCTGCAGTCGCGCTGCCGGCCGTTCGGCCGCGACTGGCAGGCCTTGAACGTGGCGGTGCAGGGCCTGGAGACCACGGCCTTCCACTTCACCGGGGTGGCGCACTTCTACGGCAGCCGCTGCGACAGCGCGGGGCCCGTACGGGCGCCCGACGGGGTGGCGCCATGACGGCGTATGCGGAGCTGCAGGCCGCTTCGAACTTCTCGTTCCTGCGCGGGGCGTCACACCCGGGCGAGCTCGTGATCGGCGCTGCGGCGCTCGGCCTGGACGCGGTCGGCGTCTGCGACCGCAACACGCTCGCCGGCGTGGTGCGGGCCTGGTCGCAGGCGCGCACCCTGCGGGAAGAGAACGGCCAGTCGATCCGCGCCCTGACCGGCTGTCGGCTGGTGTTCGCGGACGAGACGCCAGAACTGCTGGTCTATCCCACCGACCGCGAGGCCTACGGCCGGCTGACCCGCCTGCTGACGTTGGGCCAGTTGCGGTCGAAGAAGGGCGAGTGCCGGCTGCTGTGGGAGGACTTTCGGGACGCGGCGGCCGGCCAGCTGACCATCGTCGTGCCGCCGGACCGGCTGGACCATGCTTTCGCGCATGGTCTGCGCCGGGTGCGCGACGTCGGGCCGGACGTCTGCCTGGCGGCCGCGCGCAGTTACGGCGCGCGCGACCTGCATCGCCTGGCCCAGCTCGAACATCTCGGCCGCGACGCACGCACGCCGGTGGTGGCGGTCAACGACGTGCTTTACCACGGGCCGGAGCGACGGCTGCTGCAGGACGTGCTGACCTGCATTCGCGAGGGCCGGACGGTCCACACGGCGGGCCTGACGCTGCAGGCCAATGCCGAGCGGCACCTGAAGACCGGCGAGGAGATGGCGCGGCTGTTCCAGCGCTTTCCGGGCTGGGTGGAGCGCAGCGCCGAGATCGCCGGGCGGATCGGCTTCGACCTGGGCGAGCTCAAGTACGAGTATCCGGATGAACCGGTGCCGCCGGGCAAGACCGCCATCCAGCACCTGCGCGACCTGACCTGGGAGGGCGCGGCCTGGCGTTTTCCGGATGGCGTGTCGGAGAAAGTGCGCAGGACCATCGAGAAGGAGCTCGACCTCATCGAGCGCCTCGACTTCCCCAACTACTTCCTGACCGTCCACGACATCGTCCGGTGGGCGCGGAGCGAGGGTATCCTCTGCCAGGGCCGCGGCTCCGCCGCCAACTCCTGCGTCTGCTTCTGCCTGGGCGTGACGGCGGTCGACCCGACGAAGAAGGACCAGGACCTGCTGTTCTCGCGGTTCATCTCCGAGAGCCGGGGCGAGCCGCCGGACATCGACGTGGATTTCGAGCACGAGCGGCGCGAGGAGGTGATGCAGTACATCTACCGCCGCTACGGCCGCGAGCGCGCCGCCATCGTGGCGACGGTGATCCACTACCGGCCGAAGATGGCGATCCGGGAAGTCGGGAAGGCGCTCGGCCTGACGGAGGACATCACGTCGGCCCTGGCGGGCACCGTCTGGGGCAGCTGGGGCGACGACATTCCCGAGGGCCAGGTCCGCCAGACCGGCCTCGATCCCAACGCGCCCGAGATCGTGCGGGCCACGACGCTGGCTTCGCAGCTCCTTGGCTCCCCGCGCCACCTGTCGCAGCACGTGGGCGGCTACGTCCTGACCAAGCGCCGGCTCGACGAGACCGTGCCGATCGGCAATGCGGCCATGCCGGACCGGACTTTCATCGAGTGGGACAAGGACGACATCGACGCGCTCGGCCTGATGAAGGTGGACGTGCTGGCGCTCGGCATGCTGACCGCGCTCAAGGAATGCCTGACCACACTGGGCATGGAGGACATCGCCGACATCCCGCAGGAGGAGCCCGGCGTCTACGACATGCTCTGCAAGGCGGACTCCGTCGGCGTGTTTCAGGTGGAGAGCCGCGCCCAGATGTCGATGCTGCCCCGGCTCAAGCCGAGGCGCTTCTACGATCTGGTCATCGAGGTGGCGATCGTGCGGCCCGGACCGATCCAGGGGGACATGGTCCATCCCTATCTGCGCCGGCGCGAGGGCGTGGACCCGGTCGCGTATCCGTCGCCGCATCCGGACCACGGCCCGGCCGACGAGTTGGTGTCGATCCTCGGCAAGACGATGGGGGTGCCGCTCTTCCAGGAACAGGCCATGCGCATCGCCATCGAGGCGGCGAAGTTCAGCGAGAACGACGCCGACGGCCTGCGCCGGTCGATGGCGACCTTCCGCCATACCGGCGGGGTCGGCGTCTATGGCGAGCGGTTCGTGGACGGCATGACCTCGCGCGGCTACCCGGAGGAGTTCGCGCTCCGCTGCTTCCACCAGATCGAGGGCTTCGGGTCGTATGGCTTCCCGGAGAGCCACGCGATCAGCTTCGCGCTGCTGGTCTATGCCTCGGCCTGGGTGAAGTGGAAGCGCCCCGACGTCTTCCTGATGTCGCTGCTGAACGCGCAGCCCATGGGCTTCTATCAGCCGTCCCAACTGGTGCGGGACGCGCAGCAGCATGGCGTCGAGGTGCGGCCGCCGGACGTCGCCTTCAGCGCCTGGGACAACACGCTCGAGCCGTCGGACGACCCGCGCCAGCCCTTCCGCCCGGTACGGCTGGGGCTGCGCCAGGTCACGGGCTTCAAGAAGGCCGAGGCGGAGCACCTGATGGCGGCGCGCGCCGAGGGCCTGCCGATGGCGCCGCTCGACCTGGCGCGGGGCGGCGGCGTGTCCCGTCACGGCCTGGAACTGCTGGCGGAGGCCGACGCCTTCCGCAGCCAGGGCCTCGACCGTCGGCAGGCGCTTTGGGCCGTGAAGGGGCTGGCCGGGGAATGGGACGCCGACACCAAGGCGCCCTTGCTGCTGCGACAGCGGGCGCAGGAGGCGCAGGTGCAGCTCCCCTTCATGACCGAGAGCCAGCATGTGGCGGAGGACTACCGCACCACCAGCCTCTCGCTGAAGGGCCATCCAGTGGCGTTCTTCCGGGAGGCGCTGGCGTCGCGGCAGGTCGCGCCGTGCGCGGCGTTGCTCAAGGCCCGCGACCGCCGGCGGATGAGCGTCGCCGGCCTGGTCACCGTTCGCCAGCGGCCCGGGACGGCCAAGGGCGTGGTGTTCATGACGCTCGAGGACGAGACCGGCATCGCCAACATCGTGGTGTGGAAGGACACGTTCGAGAAGTATCGGCGCACCGTGATGTCGGCGGCCTTCCTGATCGTGCACGGCCAGGTGCAGCGCGCCGGCGACGTGATCCACCTCGTGAGCGCCGACTTCGAGGACCTGACCGGACGGCTGTCGGAACTGCGCGAGGACCAGCGCGAGATCGTCGCGCGGACCCGCGTCGATGGCCGGCTGATCCGCAGTCGCGACTTCCATTGAGGCGCGGCCGATGACGATGTTCCAGAACCTGCACCGGTCACTCGGCGCCGACCAGACGCTGAAGATCCGGTGCGAAGGCTGCGATCATCAGGTGGCGCTGACGGCCGCAGAGGCGAAGGCGGCCTGCGGCTCGGACGCCACGCCGATGGAGATCCGCCGCCGCGCCAAGTGCAAGATCTGCGGAACGGAGGGACGCGCCCGTGTCTGGATCTGAGGTCCGCTCGACGCTGAAGCCGCCGCCGAAGAAGGCCCTGCAGGCCTTTCACGTCGGCCAGGTGGGCGGCGACACGGTCGGCGACTATCTGGCCAAGGGCTGGTCGCTGGCGATCTGCTGCAAGGCGTGCGAGCGCCTGGTCGAGTGGACCCCGCCCGAGCTCGCGCGACGCTTTGGAGATCGGCCCGGGACGCCGATCGCCGCCCTAGTGGAGCGCTTGAGCTGCGCTGGGGAAACCGGATGCGGCTCGAAGGAGATCGCGGTCTTCCCGCACGCCTACGACGGAACCTGGCCTTAGGTCGCTTCGCCGGCCTGCGGCCGCTTCGGCGGCCGGCGGGCCGCGTTCGCCTTCAACGCATCGAGCTCGGCGAGACGGGGCTCGCGCGGGCCGTCCAGTTGGTGGGCCAGGAAATCGGCGAAGGCGATGGGCCCGACGACCAGGCCACGCTGAGGCACGACCACATAGGTCTCGCCATCCCCAAAGCGCGCAATCGCTTCCTGGGGCCAGAGGCTTGGATCGTCGGACAGGGCGATGTGCATGAGCTTCAGGCCTGGCGTGGCCAGCGACATTACGAAGCCGTCCGGCATGGCCCGAAAGCTCAGCGTCCAGGCGCCTTCCACGCCGAGGAACCTCGCCAGGACCGGATCGTCCAGGCCGCGGAGACCGGCGCTGCCGCGTATGCGATCGGCCGCGTCCTCTTCGCCGAGGCGCGGCCACAGCATGCGGCGCAGGTCATCGGCATAGGGACTTCCGGAAACCTTCGGCCCCAGCAGCGTATGCCCGAAGCCCAGCGCGAGCTTGGCGAGAAAGCGGTCGGTCGCGTCCACCTGGATCGAGAACTGGCCCTGGATCGGGCCGGTCGGTCGACCACGAATGAATGCGATCTCGCGCACCTCGCAGTCGGCAAGCTCGCCTTCATCCACGCGCAGAATGAGGGGCGAAAGGGAGTCACCGTCGAGCACGGTGAGACAGCGTCGCTTCGCACGGGGAAAGCGCGCGGCGACCGAGATCAAGGCCGTCAGGGTCCAATAGAGCTCGGGGCTGGTGAGGTAGACGTAGACACGCCCCGGATCACGCCTCCGGCGCAGAATGTCGCCGCCAGCATGGGCGTCCCACTTGGGCTGGTCGCGGAGATGCACGTGATAGACGTGCTCTCCGCTCGGGCCGGCCCAGCGCTCGCAGACCTCGTCGGACGCGCACGCGAACTCCACATCGATCCCCATGTAGACCAAGGGGAGGGGACCGGGCTTGTCGGGATCCAGGAACAGCTCCGCGCCCCGCAGCGCGTCGCCGAAGGCCAGGAACGTCTTGGTGAAGCCCGCGTCGACCCAAAGCCCGCAACGGTTGTTACAGGTCTCGCAGACATCGCGCGTGATGAAATGCGCAGGCCCTGCGACGCCACCCAACGACTGCGGCCAGATATGCTCCTCCGAGAATTGAGCGTCTTCCGTCGCGCCCCAGCAATAGATGCAGCGGCGATCGGCCAGGTCGGCGGTGTCGTTCATGCGCGCATGCTCAGTGGCAATCGCTATCGGCCACCGCGGGCGTCTCACCCTCCGCCAACGCCTGCCGATAGCACGCGGCTTCGTTGGACTTGCGGTTCCAGGCGACCGCCAGGCCGAAGCACATCACGGCCAGCACGACGCAGGCGCCGGCCAGAAGCCGGACGGTCCAGCGTGTCGAGCTTCGGATGTCGCGGACCAAGTCCATGGCTATGCGGGGACGACCTCATCCTCCTTGGTGCCGTGTCCGACAATCTGCAGCGCGCCGTCCGGGAGCGGGTTCTGCAGTCGCCGCACCTCGGACCAGGGTGCAT
This sequence comes from Pseudomonadota bacterium, assembly GCA_040752615.1. Lineage (GTDB taxonomy): Bacteria > Pseudomonadota > Alphaproteobacteria > Caulobacterales > Caulobacteraceae > Phenylobacterium. The sequence goes on from JBFMGV010000092.1 coordinate 28,666, forward strand.
CGCTGAGCCACAGGTCCCACTCGTCGGGCGTAGTGAGCAGCACCGGCATGGCCTTGCTGTGGTGCTGCGCGACCTCGGCGTTGGCCTCGGTGGTCAGGAAGCCGAACACCTCGCAATCCTCCCACCCGGTCTTGATCTTCCGAACGCAGCTCCAGGCCGTCCAGACGCCGGCGAAGAAGGCGAGGGGGCGCTCCGGCCCGAACGCGTACCAAACCTGCTTGAACGTGCCGCCGACCTGGTCCGGCTCGCTGAACGACGTCACTGGCACGAGGCAACGGTGCCCGGGCTCAAGCCAGGATTGCCAGTGGCGGCTGGCGGTGTTCCGGATGTTGGTGACGCCCTTGTCGGGCTCCATCCGCAGAAGCTCGTCGAAGTCGAACGGAGCGCCCTTCGCCCGCAGCTTGTCGGCGCGCTTCTTCGTCGACTCCAGCAGCACGTTCTTCGGCGTCGGCATCCCCCACCGCATGTCGCGCATCTCTCGCGCGCCGGACGCTTCCCGCATCACGACAGGCGCCGCGTAGTCGGGATAGACGCCCGACATCGGCGGCTGGTTGTTGTTGCGGTCGGCCATGGCGCGCGCGACCGCGGCGACTTCCGCGCGCGCTCGCATCATGGCGTAGAGGTTGCACATCCAGGGACCCTAGCAGCCTCGCCAAGGCGCTGACCACCATAGGTCTCGGTCACCAAGTCTGGCCCGGCTGGGGCGCGCCGGAGGCGCGGCGGGTGGTCGTCGGAGGGGGCGGAGCTACGCCCTCCCGGCGACCGAGGGGAGGGGCCAATCTGCGGTGCAGCGGTCTAGGGCAGGATAGCCTTGCCGGCAGCATTGTAGACAGGAGTCCCTGTTGTCCGTCGTCCTCAGCGCGCGCGTGTCCGGCGACCTGGCGGCGTCCTTCGACACAGCCGCTGCAGTGGCCGGCGGCCGTTCGGCGCTGTTGCATCGGCTCATTCGACAGGCCGCCGGCGAGGCTGAGGGCGTACCGGCGGCGCCTGCGGCTCGGCGCGACGCCGCCCGCCTGATGGTGAGGTTGGCCGCGCCGGACGCGGCTCATGCGACGCGGGAGGCCGCCGCGATGGGACTTCCCCGCGCCACCTGGGTGGCTGCCCTTGTCGCCGCTCATGGCCGCGATGTCCCGCGTTTCGCGCGTCCGGACGAGCTCACCCTGATCGGTATCCAGGGGGAGCTCCGTCGGATCGGGGTCAACGTGAATCAGATCGCCCGCGCCCTGAACACGGCAGTGATGGAAGGCCGCGTTCTCGACACCGAACTGGGCGCCGTCGAGGACCTGCGACGCGAAGCCCGCGCCCACATCGGCGCGCTCCGGGAGGCCTTCGTCGGCAATCTGGCCTACTGGGCGGTCGACCTGTGAGTGACTTCCGGATCCTCCCCGGGTTCGAAGACGTCTGGCGTCCGCCGGTCCGGACGAGACCGCGCCGGCCGGAGACCGTGCTGCGCCCCGGGTCCGCCGGCGATGTGCGCGCAAGGCTGCAGCGGATCGTGAGAAGGGCGCCGGAAGTCATGGTCAAGGTGACGGGGCGGACCCGCGATCCGGCCCACCTGGCGGCGCATCTGACCTACATCACAAGGAACGGCGACCTGCCGGCGGAGGTCCGCGACGGGGTTACGGTGGAAGGTCGGCGGGAGGTGATCGAACTTGCGCAGGACTGGTCCGCCGCGGCGATGATGGACAGCCGCCGGCGCGCAAACTCCCCCTCCAGCGTGGCTATCATACTGTCCATGCCGGCCGAGACCGACGCCATCCGGTTGCGCGATGCGGCGCGTGCGTTTGCGGTGGCGGAGTTCGAAGAGCGGTTCGACTACCTCCTCGTGCTCCACACCGACCAGGCGCATCCCCACGTCCATCTGACCGTTCGCGCGCTAGGTGAGCGCGGCGAACGCCTGAACCCGAAAAAGGCCGACCTTGAGCGGTGGCGGCAGACGTTCGCGGAAGCGCTCCGCGAGCGCGGCGTCGATGCCGAGGCCACGCCGCGCCGTGCGCGGGGCGTCACGCGGAAGCCCGAGCGGGCAGCTGTCCGCCGAATTCGTGATCGTCATGTGGCCGGGCAGTGCGGGATGGGCCGGGTGGCGGCGGAGAAGCTGAAGTCAGCCGCTCAGGTCGCTTTCGGCCGGGTGCCGCAACTTACCGCTTGGGAGGAGCGCACAGTGCGCCGACAGCAAGCGGTTCGACGAATCTACCTGGCGCAAGCGAAGTTGTTGCAAACATCAGCCGATCCCGACGACCGCCGGCTTGCCCACGACATTGAGGGTTTCGTGCGGGGAATGCCGCAGGCCGATTCAGAACGGTTGGCCTTGGCGCGAGAGTTGCGCGCTGTGAATGACAGGGCTCCTGCCGCCCCGCGCCCAACCGCGGCGAAACGCGAACGCGGGAGATGAGTGGGGCGGACGCAGCGATGGAAACCTCCATCCGCGGATGCGACCACAGATTGCTGTCGCCAACCCCACAACGATGGTGAATTACTCCCCCGACGCGAGGTGACTCTGCCCACGGCCGACAACGACTGAGACGCTATGCTGGAGTTTGGGGGCGCCAAAGGCTCCAATACAGGCGACGCCTTCCACGAGCTTTGGGCCGTTCGGCAGGCCCTGCGGATGCTCGACGCGGAATCGAAGCTGGTTGGCATCACACTCGAGGGCCTGTGTGCCTCGGATGAGGGCGGCGTGGAAAAGTCGCGATGGCTGGGCGTCGATTGCGGACTTTACTACGACGACGAGGGCGCCGAGCGGCTCGACGCTCAGCAGCTCAAATATTCCGGCGCGGATTCAAAGCGGCCTTGGACCATCGCGAGGGTTTGCGCTGGCAAGACGGACAGGAGCATTGGTGCCGGGTCCGTCATCCGACGCCTCGCCGACGTCTATCGAGGCTGGGTGATCGAGAAGAAGCGAGCGGCTGACTCGCTTTCCATCTCTTTGGTCGCTATCCGCCCAGCGGGATGACAGCGACCGTGGCCACCAGTGATGGAGTTCGTTCCTTGGGATGAGCTTCTTGGGCTTTGACACGGGATTTCGCCGTAGAGCTCCTGAGTGACCGCGCATCTTCGCCGGTTGCTCGGAGCGTGGCTATCGCCGTGGCCGGGTCAGCAAGCGAAACGTCCAATACCGTGAGGCGCGCCTCCGTCATTTCCCCGCCCCACGACGACACATCAAGGAATGACGATCATGATCCATCTGGGAACGCTTCGCCGGCGCGCCATCGCGCTGGGCGCCACCGCACTCTTGGCGGCTTCGGCCGCGCCGGCCTCCGCCGCCGTCACCTACGTCTTCAAGGGCGCCATCACCGGCGGCTACGACGAGACCGGCGTGTTCCGCCTGGCCGGCCAAGAGCTTGAGGGGCTCGGCCTCACCTTCACCGCGACCATCGTCCGTGAGGACGTGGCGGGCGCGTTCTACGACAGCGGTCCGGGCTATAGCGCGGTCGGCGGCTTCGGGAACAAGTCGCCGCTGCAGGCGACGATCACCGTCAACGGCCAGAGCTTCGAACTCGGGTCGTATCTCGGCCAGCAGGGCCAGTACGAGGACGCCAACGGGTGCGGGCCGGGCTGCGGCACCGAGCAATTCATCTTCAACGCGCAGGCCCGCCAAGACACCACGGACCCGGTCAGCGGGGTGACGAACTTCCTGAACAATGGGCTGCTGCTGGGCGGGAACGGCGTCTACACGGACTTCCTGCCGAGCACCGACTACCACACGCTGGGAAGCCTCACCGGCGCGGATGGCGTGGACTTCTTCGGCGAGCTCTTCCTGGAGAGCTACACGCTGGATTCCTCGGGTGCGCGCACTGCCTACGGCCGTGGCGTCGCCACCCTGAAGCCGATCTCCATGACGGTGTCTGGCTTCGACACGCCGCCCGCGGCCGTGCCGGAACCCGCATCGTGGGCGCTGATGATCCTGGGCTTCGGCTCGGCCGGCGCGATGCTGCGTCGCCGGCGCCTGGCGGTCGTGCGGGCCTAGCACCGACGTCGGCTTCAAGAGCTTCAACAGGCGGCCGGCCGATGCGCCGGCCGCCGATCAATGGAACGAGACCATGACCAAGATCACGACCGGGATCGCCTGCGCGATCCTCTCTGCCATCGCCCCAGCCGCCGCCGTGGTGACGGCCACCGCCGCCAGCCCGGCCTACGCGCAGGACGCCGGGTTCACGACCATCGGCGCGCATGCGCTGTATCGGATCGACGGCCTGCGCGACGGTGTCCACAAGGGCGCCAACGTCCGCTTCCTCGACATGACGCTGAAGAACCTCGCGCCGGAGACCACCTTCGCCGCCACGATCCAGTCGGTGTGGTGGCAGGGCCGCTCGGTGGGCGCCGAGGTCAAGGCCGTGAAACGGGACGGGCAGCCGTTCGGGATGCACGGCCAGTACATCACCCAAGGCCAGGTGGTCGCGGTCTCGTACCCGATCCCGGTTCGCGACGACGTCAGCGGCGTGACGATCGAATATTCCAAGCCTGGTGACGGCCCGAAGAAGCGGGTGTTCAGCTGGGCGGATCTGGCCGCCGCAGCGCGTTAGCGCCGCGCTCCCTCGCGTCGCCGGAGGGAGCGCTCAGACGAACAACGCGCCGATGGCGACGGCCGAGATGGCGGCGCCGGATGAGGCTGCTGTCGCGACGCCGGCGCGGCCGAAGCGGCCCGCCTTCAGCGTGACGGCGGTCAACCAGACGGTCGCCGGCAGGCCGACGGTGGCCGCCATCACCATGCCGGGGACGTACTCTCGGAAGGCGATGGCCGAACCCAGGTGGAAGAGGGCATTGAAGGCGAACTGCCACTGGAACGCCAGCGCCCAGAAGGCCCAGGCGCTTCGCCCGGCCGATGACCAGGCGCGGTACGAGGCGAAGGTCACCAGCCACAGCAGCGGAATGTGGACGACCGCGAACTCCAGGGTCGTGTTGGGCGCGAACCGAAGCGTGGCCCACGCCGCGAAGCCGGGGAGCTCCTCGAGGAAGTGCAGGAAGAAGGTGACGCTCGGGAGCCAGAACAGCGCCGCAGCGGGGCTCCGCATCTCCACGGACTTCGGGGTATTGGGATTGGGCATGGTCTCCGCCGAACTGTTCAGACGTTGGGCCAAAGTCTGGTTCGGGCGCCCCCCACGTGCTACTCGCATCGGGCGTGTTGCTCCGGCCTCGAAAATCCCCTGTTCAGTCGCGCGCCTTGGCGACTTGGACCGCGATCGTCGACAGCGCGGCTCACCTTTTCGACCGCGTCGGCCTGACAGAAACCAGCACCAACCACATTGCGGCGCGGGCCGGCGTCTCGATCGGTTCGCTGTATCAATACTTTCCGAACAAGGCGGCGATCCTGACGGCTTTCGCCGAGCGTCATATCGACGAGGCGGGTTGCGTGCTGTCGCGACGGATCGCCGAAGCGCGTGCGGGTGGCTTTGACTTGCGAGATACCCTCCGCGCGGTGCTGTCGGCGGCCGTCGCGCTCCACGATCAACACCCCCGGCTTCACGCCGCGATGTTCCAGGACGCGCCGCGGTCCCCGGAAACATCGGCGCGCCTTTGGCGCGTGGAGGGCGTATTGATCGATGCCTTGGCGGCCGAGTTCGAACGGCTCGGGGTCGGGCAATCGGCGCCGCGTCTATCCGCCCAGCTATTCGTGCACGGCGTCCAGGGTCAGATCCATTCGACGATCCTCGCAACGCCGAGGGGGCAGCGGTCCGAGGTCGTTGAGCGTCTCCTGGGCATGTGGATCCTCGCAATCGAAGGGCCGAGGTTCAGCCCGGCGACCTTCTAGGGCTTCGCGATGTGGGACGGAGCCTTTGTGTTTAGTGAAGCCTCCGCCGCCTATCGCGGGCCGGCCCAACAACGCTCCGCACGCCCATGCCGCCTTGCAGCTGGCGTTCGGCCTGGCTGGCGGCGTGTCGGTCGATCTCGGGGGCGGTCAGACGCTCGTGGCCGAAGCCCTGTTGATCGGGCCCGGCGTCCGCCATCGGCTGCTCGGCGACGGGACCGTCGGGCTCGTCTACGTCGAACCCCAGACCCCGCTCGGTGCGGGATGGCTGTCGCTGCTCGACGGCCGGGACGCCATCGCGACGCCTCCCACGTTGATGAGGGGCGTCGACACCGGCGCCGGTCCCGATGCTTGGATCGCGGAGCTTGGAGCGGCGGCGTCCACGGCGCCGTCGCCGACACCCAATCCGCGACTGCTTGGCGTCCTCGACGAACTGGCGGCGCGGCCCGGCCTGCCAATCGCCGCGGCGGGTGAGGCCGCGGGCCTCTCGGAGACCCATCTACGGGCGCTGGCGCGCCGACATCTCGGCTTCCCGCTCTCGACCTGGCTGCTTTGGCGCAAGCTGGAGCGCGCAGCGCGAGAGATGGCGGCAGGAGCGTCGCTGGCGGGGGCCGCCGCCGCCGGCGGCTTCGCCGACCAGGCTCACTACGCCCGCACCATGCGGCGGATGTTCGGGGTGACGCCGGCCATGGCGCGGGTCGCCCTGACCTGAGTGGAACCGCCGGTCCGTTCAAGACCGGCGGACGGGGAGGGCATTACGGACGGACTTGGAGGCGCCCATGTCCCTTGTTCGCTCGATTGTCCGCTACGGCTTCGCGCCGCTCTTCTTCCTCGGCTTCCTCGGCGCCGGGGTCGTGCTGGTCACCGCCGGGGAGTCGAAGCTCTGGCTGGGCGTGTTGCTGGTCGCCGCCATCGTCGTGGCGTTCCTGGCCGAGCGGATCGCGCCCTACGAGGCGGTCTGGAACGCGGATCGCGGCGACACGGGTCGTGACGCGCTGCACGCCCTCGTCAATGAGACGAGCGCGGCGCTGTCGGTGGCGACCGTGCCGCTGCTGGCGGGCTTCATGCCGGCGTCCGGCCTGTGGCCCGACGACTGGCCGGTCTGGATCCAGCTGGCGCTGGCCATCCTCGTCGCGGACGCCGGAATCACGCTTGCGCACTATGCCAGCCACCGCTGGGCGCCGCTCTGGCGGCTGCACGCCGTCCACCACAGCGTCACGCGAATGTACGGCTTCAACGGCTTGATGAAGCACCCTTTTCACCAGGCGGTGGAGACCGTGGCGGGCACGGCGCCGTTGCTTCTGGTCGGCCTGCCCTTGGATGTGGCGGCCCTGCTGGGGTTCGCCGCGGCGATCCAGGTGATGCTGCAGCATGCCAACGTCGACATGCGGGTGGGGCCGCTGGTCCAACTCTGGGCCGTGGCGCCGGCGCACCGGCATCATCACCTGGCCTCGGCGACCGACGGCGACGTGAACTTCGGGCTGTTCACCACGCTCTGGGACCGCATGCTGGGCACGTTCGTGGCCGGCCGCCCCACGCCTCGCGACGGACAGGTCGGCATCGCCGGCGACCCGGACTATCCGGTGGGCTACTTGGCCCAACTGGCGGAGCCCTTCCGACGGCAGGCCGCCGACTAGCGGCTTCGCTGATGTTGGCGCGGCTCGACGCTGACTGTGGCGCCGCGCTCCAGCCACCGCGCCAGCCGTTCCCGGGCCAGCGCGAGGATGCGGGACTGCTCGGCGGGTTCGACCACCCGGCTCCGGACCACAGTCTCGACCGCCTTCATCGGGTCGACGCTGGGCTGACGCGCGGGTGTGTTCGCGCGCTGACGCGTATGACGGTCTAGGTCCTGCTGGTCGCGTTCGGTGGGGCGGTAGCCTCGAACCTCCAGCCCTTCGCGCCGGGCCGCCAGCCAGACCTCGCGGCGGAAGGCGGTCTGCCCGCGCACCGCGATCTCGTCCCATCCGCGGTGCCGGGCGATCGCCACGAGGTCGCGGATGACGTTCGGGTCGTTGCGGTCGCTCGAGAGGCGGCGGCCGTCGTCGCGGAAGGCGGGACGGTTCACTTGCGCATCGACGAAGTACGCCAGGCCGTCGGGGCCATGGCGCTCGGTCAGGTAGCGTCGCCGGATCGGGTCCGGGACGTCGCCGGCGGCGGCGCGGCCGGGGCGGTTGGACTCAACGGTGTTGAGCGGGCTCTCCGACATCTTCTCGTCCTTCCAGGCCGTGCTGAGCGGCGGCGTCGATGAAGCGCAGCGCCCAGGCTTCGATTTCCGCGGGCGAGGCGCCGTCCGGCGGCGCGGGTTCGTAGCCCTCCGCGTCCAGCATCGGCGCCAGAGCGTCGAGCGTTAGCGGGGGCGCGGCGGCGAGCTGTGGCGGGGACTCGACGGGCTCGTCCGCCGCCGACGCGATGGGGGCCAGGCGCGGCACGTTGGGCGCGGGCAGCAGGCGGCGGCGGAAGGCGGCGTCGCGATAATGGCGGATCTTGCGGCCGCGGATCGGCGGGAGGCCGGCGCGCAGAACCATGAGATCCTCGGGCGGTAGTTGCATCAGCTCCTGGGGCAGCAGCAGCGCGCGGCGCTGGTCGGACTCGCTGACGCTGCGATGGCCGCGCGAGAGACCTGTCGGGCGGCTGCGGGAGGGACTGCGGACCGTGGTGTAGCCCAGGCGCTCGGCGAGGTCGTTGGCGAGGCGGAGCTCCTTCGGCGCGAACGCGATCTCGACCGCACAGTTCGCCAGAATCTCCTCTGTCACATCGGGGCCGTACTCGGCGCGCAGCTGGGCCGGGCTCTGCAGGACCGGGAGGAGCCGCAGGCCGTAGCCGGCCACATAGGCGAAGCCCTTGGCGACCACCTCGGCGTGGCCGAGCCGCGCGAACTCGTCCAGCAGCACCAGCACCTGATGCGGATGGCGTACGGGGTCGGGCCGCTCGCGGCAGGACCTGTCCAGCAGCTGCTGAAACAGGAGGCTGTAGAGAGGTGCGACCCGCGCCAGGTTGTCGGGAGAGGTCGCGAGGTAGAGCGTTACCCGTCGGCTGCGCAACGCCGCCAGGTCGAAGTCGCTGGCCTCGGTCGCGGCGCAGACCCGCGGGTTCAGCCAGAGGTTCAACCTCGACGTCAGGGTTTGACGGACCCCGGCGAAAGTGTTGTCCGACGAGGCGCAGAAATCGCTGAGTGCGCGCTTGCAGCCCGGCGACAAGGCGTGGCCGGCATCGGCGCGTTGGCGGAGGAGGGCGGGAAACCGCGTCCGCGGGTCGCCCTTGGTCAGTTCCGCATAGAGCGCGCCCAGGGTGAAGGGGCGCTCAGGCGTCTCGGCCAGGTAGGCGGCGACACCCACGAACCCGGTGCGGGCGCTCTCCGTCCAGAAGGGGTCGGTGTGCGGCGGCAGCGGGAAGAGCATCGTCGCGATGCGCTGCAGCTCGTCGAGCACGGCGATGGAATCGGTGCGGTCGATATGGCCGAACGGGTTGTAGCGTGCCGTCCGGCCCTCGGGATCGAGCGGATCGAAGAGGAACACCGCCTGGCCGTGCGCCGCGCGGAAGCCGGCCGTCGCCTCCCAGTTCTCGCGCTTGACGTCGAGCACCACGGCCGACCCTGGCCAGGTCAGGAGGTTGGGGATCACGACGCCCACGCCCTTGCCGGTGCGGGTAGGGGCATAGAGCATCACGTGCCCCTGGCCGCCGAAGACCAGGGGCCGGCCGGCCTTGTAGCCGAGGAGGATCCCGGTGCCGGCCCGTAGGCCTCCGGCCCGGATCTCGGCCTCCCGCGCCCAACGCGCCGCGCCATGCAACGGCCTGCGGAGCTGGCCGGCGATCCCGATCCCCGTCACGAGGCTGGCCATCACCGCGCTCAGGACGCCGAGCTTCAGCCACCGCTGCACGTCGGGATCGCCGCGGTAATACCAGAACCAGGCCGGCACGGCGGCAGGATCGATATCGCCGGTGAGCCGGCGCAGGCCGGCCAGCGCGACGAGCGCCGCCAGGCCCGCGATCACGGCGAGCGCCAGCGCGAGGACGCCGGTGAGGGCCGCCGCCTTAAGCGGCCACGGCGCGAGGGCGAAGCGGTTCATGCCAGACCTCGGCCAGCCGGAAGCGGCCGTCGCGCCGTTCCACGTGGACGACGATGTCCACCAGGGTCGTCAGCAGGTGGCGGATATCGTCGCGGTGCAGGTCTCGCCCGGCCTCGCTCTCCTTGACGAGCAGGGTCAGCTGTTCGAACGCCAGGGCTGCGGAATTGGCGTGCACGGTGGTGATCGACCCGGGGTGCCCCGAGTTGACGTTGCGCAGGTAGAAGAAGGCCGAGGCGTCCCGGAGCTCCTGCAGCAGGATGCGGTCCGGGCGCATCCGCAAGGCGCTCTCGAGCAATTCGCGCGCGCCGACCCGCGCCAGGCCCTGGCCGTCCTTGGCGTAGAGCAGATGGACGATATTGCGATGGGGCGCCACCAGCTCGCGGGCGTCCTCGATGGTGATGAGGCGTTCCGTCAGCGGGATCAATTGGACGAGCGCCTTGGCGAAGGTGGTCTTCCCCGACCCCGTGGCGCCCGAGACCAGGATGTTGCGTCGGCTCTCGACGGCGGCGCGGAAGAAAGCCGGCCAGTCCACGGCCTCCCGCAGCCCGGCGAGCGACGTGTCGGGCCGGCGAAGTGGGGCCACAGTGGCCGGGGCCTCGGCAAAGAACCCGCTCGCGGCGAGGTCTTCGATCGCGAAGGCCTTGTCCGAAGGGCGGCGCAGGGTGAGCGACGGCGCCGTCGCGGCCGGTGGCAGGACGATCTGGCATCGCTCGCCGGTCGGCAGCGCCGTCGAGCAGACCGGCTGATCGGCGCCCACGTCCTGACAGGTGGCGGCGGCCGCGGCGATCGCGATCCGGGTCAGCGCCTGCTCGGTCAGGGCCGGGGCGTCCCGCCATGCCCAGCGACCGTGCGCTTCGACCCCGAACTCGCCGGGCCGGTTCACGACGACCTCACTGACCCCGGGCGTGTCGAGGGCCTCGCGCAGTGGCGCCAGGTAGTGGGTGAGAACGGCGGGGTCGTAGCTCATGGCCGCGCCCGCAGGGCGTAGACGGACGAGAAGTCCAGGTCCTGCGCCACCTGGATCGCGACCTCGGCGCCCTGCGCCTTGCGCAGGGTCGGCCGGATGTCTGCGCCCTGGCGGACGGCCTGGCCGGCCGCGTCCGAGGGCAGCCGCACCGTGCCGATCCCGCCCGAGCCGTCGGTAATGGCGGCCGCGCCGGCGTCGATGGTGGAAAGCAGGATGGCCGCGCCGAACCGGGCCCAGAATTGGGTGTCGATCTCGCCGCCAAAACCGGCGCGGCCCAGCGCGTCGCTAGCGGGCGCAGCCAGGGTGATGGCTACGCCATTCGGGGTCACCGCGCGGTTCCAGAGGACGAAGACCCGGTTCTGGCCCTGACGCATGCCGGTGCGATACTCGCCCAGCACCCGCGCGCCCTTCTCCAGCAGCACCACGGAGCCGTTGTCGGAGTAGACGTCACGGTCGATCAGGCAGGTTACGTAGCCGGCCGTGGTGGTGTCGATCGCGGTCTGCAGAACACAGGGGATCGTCGCGCCGGCCAGGATGAGGAAGTTGCGGTCGCCGACCGGCGCCGCGGACGCGCGACCGATCGTTGAGCCTCTCCGCAACGCGTCGAGCTCGGTGGGCGCGTCACGCTCCGCCGCTATGCTGGCGGCGAATGGCGCAACCTCAGCTGCTGCCCGCGCAGTTCCGCCCCGCGTGTAGGCTATGAGCGGGGAGCGCCGTGCGATCTCGCCCGGCGAGGGGCCGGCGCGCGCGGCTTGGGGCGTGGCGGCCTCGCCTGGGCCGGGCTCGATCGCCGGCACGAGCTCGCCGTCGCCGCCGTCCAGGCGCGGCGCGCCGACGCCTGGGCGCGCCAGCGTGGGCGCCGGCTTGGCGGCTTCGAACGCCACGACCTGACGCGCCGGGGTCTCGCGCGGTGTTTCGGCTGGCGGGCGTTCCGCGCTCCAGGTCGCCAGCGCCACGACCGCGCACCCGGTCAGCAAGCCCGCGAACGTGAGGATTTTGCCGCGGCTGCCGGCCGCCATCGGGCCCGCGATCGGCGAAATGGTCCGATCGAGGGGCGGTTCGGCCTCCGCCGGTGCGGCGCGGGGCATGTCGGTCACTTGCGAGCCTCCTCGCGCACGGCCCGATCGACATCGGGCGCGGCGGTGGCCGTCCCGGTCGGCCGGCCGGCCGGCTGGTAGGCGAGGTTGAAGATGCAGACGACCTCGCGGCCCCTCCGCAGCCGCAGCTGGGCAGCCGTCTGGTGGACCACCAGGAACTCGCCCCGCACGTCGAAGGGCACCAGAGCCTCGGCGCCGTCCGGCGACACGATGTAGACGGCGGGAACGGCCTGGGCGCCCGGGAACCGCAGCACCGTGAAGCGACCGTTGTCGGTGACTTCGGAGGGCGCAATCGCGGTCGAGCCCTGCAGCTCATAGGCCAGGTTGCGAGGCCCCTCGAGCACGCCCCGCTCGAGCCGTAGCTGCAGGACCTTCTGCTCGAGCGCCTGGGCCTCCGCGGACAACGCCGCTTGCAGCTGGCGCTTCTCGGCCTCGGGGTAGCGGAACTGGACGACGAAGAAGGTGTCCGGCGCCTGGCGCGACGACGCCCCGGCGCGGGTCGAGAGCTCGAAGGTGTAGTGGCGGGTCTCCCCGGCCTCCGTCCGCGTGGTGACGATGAGGTTCGTGGGCGCGCGCGGGGCCGTCGGCTTCGCGAAGAGGATGTTGGTCTCCGGCGCCACCTCCCAGCTGGACGTATCGCCCAGCGCCACGTGAAGGATGGTCTCGGCGGCTGAGAACCGGATCTGGGTTGCGGTCCGGAACACACCCACGACCCGGATCACCTGCTGCGGGTCGTAGTCGACGGTGCGGATCCGCGGGTCCGCCGCGCCGGCCCGCGGGGTCTCGACGGCGAGCGCCGGGCCGGTCGCGAGAAGGGCGGTGAGGGCGGCGGCCGCGAAGCAGAGGCGGATCATCGAACCACCTCCGGGTCGGCCCGGTACGAGGAGACCTGGAAGCCGAGCGGATTGCGCAGCCGGTCGCTCTCGCCCATGGGCGCCTTGGTGTAGGCGAACGCCGCCGTGGCGATCCAATCGGACTCATCCAACTGCGCGCCTCGGCGGATCGTGCGGTGGAAGCGGATGTTGGCCACGCCGGGGGCCAAGAAGCTGATCGCCCGGACGCCCACCTGGACGTCGGCGGCCGGACCGAACGCGACCTGCGGGCTGGACGGATTGGTCGGCCGGAAGGCTGCGCCCCAGCGCTGCTGCTCGTCCGGCGTCGACATGATCGAGACCTGGCGGAAGTTCGCCTCAGCGGTTTGCGGCAGCCAGCCCTCACGTGCGCGGACGTAAGTGGCGAGGAAGGATTTGGTGATCGCCTCTTCGTAGGCGGTCGGTCCCGCCTTCGAGAGGCCCTGCAGCACCTCGACCGCGCCGGTGGTGCGGTCGACCCGGACCACATAGGGCTCGACCGTCTTCAGGGGCGTCATCACCACGACGGCGGCCACCGCCGAGGTCGCCAGCAAGCCGGCGAGACCGGCGACCGTCCAAGCCAGTCGGCGAGACCGAAGGGCCGCGGCCAGGCGGTCGCGGTCCCAGCTGCGGGCCTCTTCGAAATAGGCCTTCAGGTCGGGGGCGGGGACGCCGCTCATGAGCGGCCTCCCGCGCACATGCCCGCGCCACCGCTGGGCGCAGCCGGCGCGGCCTCCGCGGCGAGGACGGATCCATGTGGGTTCGCGGCGCGGCGTGGCCCCGAGCAGCCCGGCGCATCAGCCGAGCCGAGCGATGCACAGCCCGTCGTCGCGAGCACGATCAGGATCGAGGTCAGCAGCCGCCATCCGAGGCGTGGCGACGGGGTCGTTTGGAGCATAGGGCCTCCTGGCCCCAGGCTCACGCCACCCCGGGTTCAGCGGTAGGACGTAACCTCACCCCCTTGGGGTCAGTGCTTCCGGCCGGACAACAGCACCGCGCGAAGCGCATGTTCTAGTGCGCGCTCCTGGTAGGGCTTGTCCAGGACGGCGCGACCGTTGTGGCGCTCTGCGACGCCGGCTGCGCCGTAGGCCGTGGCGAACAGGAACGGGATGCCCCGGTCGGCCAGGGCGTCGGCGACGGGAAAGACCTTCTCGCCGTTGATGTTCACGTCCAACACGGCGGCGTCGATCGGCTCGCTGCGCAGCAAGTCCAGCCCCGCGACGACCGTCGCGGCCGGTCCAACGACATCGCAGCCGAGCGCAGCCAGGCGATCCTCGAGAAGCAAGGCCACCAGCATTTCGTCCTCGACCACCAGCACACGAGCGTCACGAAGCACATCTGGCGCGCGATCCCGTCGCGATCGCCACTGGGGTGGGGGTGATCCCGCGTCGGAGCCGAAGCCCCACTCGGTGCTGAAGCGGAACATGAACGCCATCACGCAACAGGCGGGCGCCGCCCGCGACGACGTGAGGGAACCACAAGTCGCGCAGAACCCGAACTAGCGTGGCTTTAGACGCCTAGGCGCGCGCGTTCACCGGCCGGATCACCCCTCCGGTGCGCGCGACCTGCGGGCGGCCGCCGGCGCTGGTCGCGGCGTGGAACGGACGGCCGCCGCCCAGGCCCATGCTGACCGCGTTGCCGAAGTCCGCGAGCCCTGCACTGGCGCCGCCGGTGATCCCGGCCGCGATGGCGGGCGTCTGCAGGAAGAAGATCGCGCCCAGCAGGCAAAGGGCGATGAAGATCAAGCCTGCCGACATTGGGTCGCTGGACTCGATGGTCCCCCACTGCTCCGCGACGATCGCCAAGACCATCTGGAACACCGCGAGGATGAGAGCGAAGAGGACGAGGTAGTTCACCGCCTGGCTGAGCCATCCGAAGAAGTAACGGCGGCTCGCTTCGAACAGTGCGCAGGCGATGAAGATCGGACCGAGGGCCACCAGGAGCGCCAGGGCGACCTTGGCGAGGGTCACGATGCCAAAGCCCAGGGCCGCGGCAAGCGCACCGCAAGTCCAGACACCCCCGCTCATCAATAGGGGCAGCCAGTCCGTAAGCGTCACCTGCTCGGCGATCTTCTCCCCAAGGAAGGCCGCGCGGTTGAAGAACTGATCAAACGCTGCGCCGGCGTCGCCAACGGCGCCGCCACCCACGGCGCGCGCGAGTGCATCCGGGAGTCCGTGGAAGAGGGGCTGGGCGATCCAAGAGCCGTAGGCTGGGGTTGTGGCCAACATCACCACCAGGGCGAGCTTCACGGATCTGATCGCGAAATCCATTAGCGGCTCGGAGATCGCGCCTCGGAGAATCGCGAAGCCATACAAGAGGACATAGAGGATCAGCGCCACTCGGAGTGGGCCGGCGACCTCGGCCATTGCGTTGGCCGCGCCCTCGTTCAATAACAGGTCGAGACGACCGTCCACGTAGGCGTAGGCTGGCGTGAAGATCTGCAGCGCGTCGGCCATCACTCAAAGCCTTTGCGATAGCGCTCCATGCGGGCGTTGGCCTTCACCCGGGCCAGGCCGGTTCGTGCATTCTCGCACTCGTTGCTACGCGCGCCTGCGGCGCAGGCTTCAACGACCTTCTTGGCCTCCGCCGGATTGGCCTCGAACCAGCTCGGATCGCGAGGTTCAGGAGAGCACGCCGCAAGGCCGATCAGCACCAGGAAGGTCGCGTACTTCATTGGAAACCGCTCCTGTAGCCGTTCATCCGGGCTGCACGCGCCGCAGCCGCACGTTCGCGATCACGCTGCTCCTGAAGCCGACCTTCGGCGTTCTGGGCCATGGCGAGGCCCTGGAGCCGCATCTGGTCGTTCAGGCTGAGCGCCTGCTCGGCGGAGATCCGGGCCTGCAGGTCCATGACCGCGCGTACACTCGGCGCGCCATCGAGCGCGGCGAGCAGTTCGTTCAGGCCATCGAGCCGACGCGCGCCCGCCGTGGCGACGGCGCGGCCGAGCGCGAGGTCGCGGGCGGCGCGGTCGCCCTGTCGTTCCAGGTCCTGCCCGATCAGGTCGTCGGCCGGGGCGGTGTAGAGACGAGTGTCCGCGCGGATCTCGGTGGCCTTGCGGCCGAGGTCGCCCAGGGCCGACAGGTCGCCCTTGGCCGCGGCGACATACTTGTCGACGTCGGGGACATAGGCGCGCAGCTCCGGCGACTTGAGGAGCCCGGCGAGCGCGCCGGCCCCTGAGCCGGTGTTGAAGCCGTCGTAGAGGCGCTTGGCTTCGGTCACCTGGGACTGAAGCTCACGGAGCTGATCGAGCGCCGTCGTCGCCTGCCGGATGAGGCTCGCATAGCTGGTCGGATCGTGGACCACGAGCTGAGCGGCCGCCGGGGTGGCGAACGCGAGCGCACCAAGGATCGCGAGGGGGGCGAGGGGTTTCATGGCAGCTGCCTCCGGGCAGTTTGGAAAGGAACCATCCAGCAGACCGGATCGTCGCCGTGCCGGCTGCGAATTTGGTCGAGCAGGTCCACCGTCTCGGTTCGGCCGGAGAGGACCGCGAGCGCGTCGTCGAGACCGCCGAGGTCGAGCTCGGCCACGACCGAGTCGAGCCCCTGCTTCACGAGGAACCGGTGCTGGGCCGGCGAGAGTTCATCACGCACGAGCGCGAACTCGCGCTCCGACAGGCCGAAGCCCTCGACATAGTCCCGCGCGGTGGCGTTCGGGTTCGGCAGAAAGATCTTGGTCGCGCACTGCTCGACGATCGTGTGTGCGATCGGCGAGCGCAGGACGTCGGCGGGGGACTGGGTCCCCAGCACCAGGAAGGCGTTCTGCTTGCGGAAGGTCTTGAGGCCGTCGTGGGCGAGACCGCGAAATGCCTCGTCGCCCAGCGCCTTCCAGAACTCGTCGACGTCGATGACGAGGCGTCGTCCGTCCACCAGCCGCTGCAGGCGATGGAAGAGGTACATCAGCAACGGCGTGCGAACCTCCGGCGCATCGAGAACATGGGTCATGTCGAAGCCCAGGAATTGGGCGTCCAGCGGAAGCACGTCATCCGAGGCGTCCAGCGCCCAACCCAGGGCCTGACCGGAGCGCCAGCGGTCGAGCCGCGCGCCGATGCCGCCGGCGTCGCGCTGCCCCAACAGCGAGCGCAGGGCGGCAAAGGAGCGTTGGGGCGCCGGCAGCGGGAGCAGGGCCGCGACCGCGGCGTCGATGGCGACGTCCTCCTGCGGCGAGAGCGGACGGTCCGTATGATGGACCATCTGCCGGACCAAGGCGCCCAGGAAGGCCCGGTCCGCGGGGGTGTCGGCCAGGGCCTTGAGCGGCGCGAAGCCCGTGACCTGGCCGGGCGTCAGGGTGAGATAGGTCCCGCCACAGGCGCGGACGAAGATCTCGGCGCCGCGATCCTTGTCGATGAACACCTGCTGGGCGCCGAGCTTCTCCAGTTGGGCCAGCATGAAGTTCTGGACCACGGTCTTTCCCGACCCGGAGGGGCCGCAGATGAAGGTGTGGCCGAGGTCGCCCACGTGGAAGCTGAAGGCATAGGGCGAGCCTGCGGACGTGCGCAGCGTCGTCACCGCCTGGCCCCAGTGGTTGCCGCTCGGCTGCCCGCTGGGATGAGTGTGGAAGGGGGCAAAGCTCGCGAAGTTGCGGCTAGTGATCGCCGCCGGCCTCAGGCGCAGGCCGAAGTTGCCCGGGAACTGCGCCCAGAACGCTGCTTCCAGGCCCAGGTCCTCCCGGGCGACGACCAGGCCGGCGTCGGCCAGGATGGCGCGGGCGCGGGCGAGGTGGTCGGCCAGGCGGCGCGGAGTGTCGCCGTAGACCACGACGGAAGCCTGGTGTTCGCCCATGACGAAGCGGTTCGACATCAGGTCGTCCAGCGCCGCGTCGAGCCCGTCGATCTGGGAGGCCGCCCGGTCGCGGGCCGACAGCATCTGGTTCTGCTTGCGGGTCAGCACCGTCTGCGCCGAGGCCTTGGAGAGGAAGGCAAATGACTGCGAGGCGACGAGCGGGAAGGGCGCCGACAGCAGCTCGTCCCAAAGGCCGGGCCGGGTGGCGGCGGGATACTCCTTGATCCCGAGCACGGCCCCGAAGCGCGCGGTGGCGACGTCGCGGATCTCCAGGGCCTCGCGGCCGAAGATGACACGGGCGGTGTAGATCGCTTCGCCAAGATGGCCGCGGACCAGGGGTACGCGCGACGGTTCGCCCGTCAGGATGGTCCGCAGCATCTCCATGGGCGCGGAGAAGGTGAGACCCTCGCGGTCGTAGAGTGCGAGGGGTTCGGGACGATAGCGACCGAGATGCTGGGCCAGAGCCTCGCCGGCATCCTCCAGCACCCGGATGGTGTCGTCGGTCTCGAGCTCAACGCGGCTGGCATGGATCAGTCGCGAGACCCAGGCCTGCGTGCGCTCCGCGACCTCACGCCCCGGATGAAGAACCAGCGAGACGTAGAGCTCGTTCTGAAGGTAGCGATTGCGGCCGAGCCGCGCCCGGTAGTCCGCGTCGAGCTCCTGGGCGAACGCCGAGCGGAACTGGCCTTCGACCGGTGGATCGGCCTCGCGCCGCACGAGGTGGTGCCAGACGGCGAGCCGGTCGGAGGCGAGGTTACGCCATGCGCCATTGAGCTTGGCGTGGCGGTCGTTGAGGTCACGGATGTCCGCCGTCTCAAAGCTCGCGCCGGCCAGGCGGTAGCTCAGCATCATCGCGCCGGTGTCGAGCGCGATGACGCGGGCGTTCACATGTCGGGCGTAGGGCAGCGTGCGCGACGCCTGCAGCTCACGCTGCCGCGCGCGGCCCGGCGCAGCATGAAGGGCGAGCTCAGACATGGGCCGTCCGCCAAAGGCGACGCCGGACCAGGGGCAACGGGCTTGCTGAACTTCCGCCCCAGAGGCCGCCGTTTCGCGCCCGGCCCTTCGTCTCCACGAAGAGGTAGATCACGCGGAAGGCGTTGGGGTCGGCCTTGCAGATCGCCCGGAACACAACGTGCAGCACGGGCGCGATCAGCAGGTACAGGAAGGAGCCGCCCCCCAGGAAGGCGACGGTAGAGACCATGACGTTGACCCCCATGGCCTCCATCGGGACGCCGAAGATCATCGCCGGCCTCGTACAGGCCAGGAACAGGACGTCCTCCTGTAGGCGCTCAGACGTCATCGTCAGGCTCCGCCGCCGCCGGTGATCATGTCGACGATCGTCGAGGCGCCGAAGATCACGATGATGCCGATGACCACGGTGCCCGCGCGGCGTAGGTCGATCTGGCCGAACATCCAGACCACGCCCGTCAGGATTACGGCCAGCACCGCGAGCAGGCGCACGACCCCGCTGTTGAGCAGGTCGATCAGGTTTTGCAGGAACCCGGTCAGGTCACCGCCCACGTTCTGGGCGAAGGCGGGACTGGCGGCGAACGTCGCGGTGGTGGCGAGCAGGACGAGGGTCCGGGCCCGGCGGGAAACACTCATGGCGTAGCTCCTGAGGCTGAAAAGACGGCGCGGCTGCGGACGGCGGCGGCGCGGCCGAAGACGTCCCAGGCGGGGGGGTCTGGAGGCGCGATGGCGAGCTGCGCCGATGCGGGCGTCGCGCGGTCCGCGCGTGGGCCGGCGTGGGCGACGACGCGGGCGACGTACCCGTTGCGGAATCCGCGCTGGAGATCGCCGGTGTTGTAGACGCTGAAGGCGACGCGCAGGGCCGCCTGGCCCGGTCCGTGGGCGCCGCGGCCTCGCGCGTAGCCGTCACGCAGCACCCGCGCAGAGGCCGCGAGGTTGGCGCAAGGATCGAAGGCGGCTTCGACGGACAGACCGAGGCGGCGGAGGTTGCGCACGTTGATCTGGGCAAGACCAAGATCGATGTCACGGCCACGCGCGATCAGGTCGCGCGCCAGGGCTGCCGCTTCGCCAGCGCTATTCGGCTTAGGGCGCTGAGCTGCCGCTCCGTTCACGCCGATCGCCCAGGGGTTCAGTCCGCTCTCGGCCCGCGCGACCGCCAGCATGGTTTCGGGCGCCACACCGGGTGCGCACTGGGCGGCCAGGGCCATGACGAGAGCCGGGCTGAGGGGCATCGCTTGTCCTTTCGGGACGAGCCTGTCCGCACAGCCGTTGGGTGGCGAGGGCGTAACTTGGCCCCCTCCCGGCGCCGGTTCGCCTGATTGCATGCGCCAGAATTTGGCGTGTCATGCGCCCCTGCTGGCGCGTGCGGCGGCGATGATTGGCACCTTGGGTTCAGGCCGGGAACCGGGCTCGCAGCGAAGTAATTCCAGGACCTGTTCTACGCGCCGCAAGTCGCGGCGCTTTCGTCAAGGAACAGGATATGCGTGAGTTGCAGAGTGTTGGGCCTGCAGTGCGTTCGAAGACCAGCGATGATGTCATCGCGCTCTCGCCGCGGCAGACCGAGTGTCTGTTCTGGGTGCAGCAGGGAAAGAGTTCGCGAGACATCGCGGTCATTCTCGGCGTGTCTCATCGGATCGTGGAACGTCACGTCTTCAAGGCGTGTCAGAAGCTCGGCGTCCGCACCCGGCTGCAGGCGGTCATTCGCGCCCGCAGCTTGGGCCTGATCGACGACCCGCCGCCACGCCGGGTCGCGGCGGCCTAGTCGTCCTCGAGATCGCCGCCGAGGCTCTCGTCGAACATCCACTGCTCGAGGTCGGCGGCGTACTTCTCGGCCCGATGCCGAAGGAGCGCGAAGCCCCGCGTGTAGACCAGCGACAGGGAGCGGGAGTCGAGGCGGCGGATGTCGTCGCCGGAGGCTTTGTCGAAACGGCGCAGCGCCACGACCATCAAGGACGCGCCGCTGTTGCCGGCTGTGCGCAAGGCGTATTCGACCGAACCCATCTCGACACCGAGGATGATGCCCCAGGGGTCGGCCTCGACGATCTCGGCGAACCGATGAATCTCGTCACGCTCCAGGCCGTAGAATCCAGACTCCCATCGCTGGTAGGTGCGAGGCGCCTTGCCCATACGCTTGGCCACCTCGATCGACCGCAGCCCGGCCCGTCGGCGAAGCAGTTTCAGGATGCGGCGCAGGGTGGCGCGTCGCGTCGAAGCATCCTGGTCGAGCAAGAGATCCATGCACGCAAACGCAACAACCTAAACTTGCTGTCACAAGACATACACGATCCCGATGTGAGGGAAAGCGCTGCTGTCGGGCAGCCGACGCTCTGGCTCGGGATCAGGCCGTTGAGCCAGGTTTGACCGCGCCGTCGTCGGCGACAGGACCTTCGGCGGGCGCTTCACCGCCGCTCGCGACTTTCCGCTTGAGGGGGCGCAATCCGCGAAGCGTCGCGAACGTCACGATCGCAAGGATCAGGGCGACGTCGTAGAGGCCGTACCCCACGGCGGCGCCCAGCGCCCCGGTGACCCACAGGCTTGCCGCTGTCGCCGTGCCCGACGCTTTGCCGTAGCCCTTCAGGATTGCGCCGCCGCCGACGAACCCCACCCCGGTGATGAGGCCCTCCATGATCCGCGCCTGGCCCATCGAGGTGCGGCCGAGGATCTCGATGGCCACGAGAACAAAGCCGCAGGCTCCCATAGCCACGAGTGGGAAGGTCCGGATGCCGGCGCTTCGCTCGTGCCGTTCGCTGTCCAGGCCAATGGGCAGCGCCAGCAAGAAGGCGATCGCCAAGCTGACCAGGTGGTCGACGACGCCCATCCAATCGACGGCCGCGAAGGCTTGCATCGCACTCCTCGAAGCGTGGCCGGTACGGCCGACCCTCCAACGACCGGTCCGCGCTTCGGTTGCGCGAATGATGTGCGGTTAGGATCGAAGCGGCAGGGTGTCGCCAGCTTGGCCTAGTCGGCCGCCGTCGCGCTTTCCGGGGTGGGGGCGTTCAACAGCCCTGCCAGGTGATTGGCGTCCTCCTGGGTGAGGCCACGTTGAGGCGCCATGGCGATCACGGCCGGCGCGCCGGTGGCGAGCTCGATCACACTGAAGCCTCGGCTATCGGGGCGGATCACGTAGCGCTCGATCATCGGCGGATGATGCTCCGCCGTGGGCGCCGAGCCAATGCCGGGTCCGCAAAGACCTGTGGGTTGTTCGGAGGGGCCTCGCCATGTGACGCGCTGACCATGGCCAGCCGACTGAATCGTAGTGTAAGGGTTGGAGATCGGCGGTCCGATCGTGAAGATCGATCGGTTGTCGATAGGTCCCGATTGATGATGTTGTTCTACATCATCAACCCGCCAGCGAAAGATTCGGACGGTATGCGGGACGGTAACTCAAATTCCCGTGATCTGAATTGAGCCAATATTACAATTGCTTAGCGGATCCGTTGATGATCGAGTGGGAATAGGCGCCCGCCGCCGAAAGCGGGCGCGGACGGTTTCGTAACGTACGCGGAAACCGTTCCGTACTCTCCGCGCGCGGCGCGAGCGCGCATGAGCGGCCCCTGTTTCGGGGAGAGGGCCGCCAGGTCATGCGTCAGTTGGGATTCGCCGCGCTGTGTGTCGCGGGCGTGGGTTTGGTCTGCGGGCAGGCGGCGGCGGCCGAGGACGAGGCGGTGGCGACCGCGGGCGACAGCGTCCAGGAGGTGGTGATCTTCGGCCGTGGCGAGGCCAAGATCGGGATCGCGCACGCCGCCAGCGAGGGCACGATCGCGGGGTCGGACATGCTGGTGCGGCCGCTGCTGCGGACGGCCGAGCTGCTGGAGGCCGTGCCGGGACTGATCGCGGCCCAGCACTCGGGCACGGGGAAGGCGAACCAGTACTTCCTGCGTGGCTTCAACCTGGACCACGGGTCGGACTTCACGACCTACATCGACGACGTGCAGATGAACTTCCGCACGCACGGGCATGGCCACGGCTACCTGGACCTCAACGGCCTGATCCCCGAGATCATCGAGCGCGAGGACTTCCGCAAGGGCCCGTACCGCGCCGACGGCGGCGACTTCGCCCTGGCGGGGGCGGCCTACATGACCACCAAGGACGCCTATGACCGTCCTTGGGTCGCGGCGGAAGCGGGGGTGAGAGGCCACGGCCGGGTGGCGGCGGGCGGCACCCTGGGCGACGTGGCCGGCGGGCGGCTGACCCTGGTCGGCGAGTTCAAGGTCTATGACGGGCCCTGGGAGCAGCCAGAGCGTCTGCGCCACTACGCGGCCTTCGCGAAATACCAGCGCGACATCGCCATCGGGGCGCTGGAGCTGACCACCCATGCCTATCGTGGGACCTGGCGGCCCACCGAGCAGATTCCGGAGCGGATCGTCGGCTCGGCGGCCTGCGAGGATGTGTTCTGCTCGCCCGACCCCTCCGCCACCGGCGAGACGACCCGGGTGGTCTCGAACGCACGCATCCTGGGCGAGGACTGGAAGGCCAACCCCTACGTCCAGTTCTACGACTGGAACATGTTCTCGAACCCGACGTACGCCAACGCGGACGGCACGAGCGCGCAGATCCACCAGTTCGACCGGCGCTGGGTCCTGGGCCTGAAGGCCGAGAGGACCTGGCGGGCCTCCGACGCCCTGGAACTGCGCGTCGGGACCGAGAACCGCTACGACGACATCGACAAGGTGGGGGTGACGCAGACCTCGGCGCGCGCGTTCGTGGACTCGTTCGGGCTCTATCGGGTGAAGGAGGCCTCGCTTTCGGTGTTCGCCGAGGCGACGTGGCGGCCGGTGGAGAAGCTGCGGCTGATCGGCGGGCTGCGCGGCGACGCCTACTTCGCCGACATCACCGCGCGGGACGCGGCGGCCGCGGCGGTGGGGGTAGGCGACGCGGACGATGCGATCATTTCGCCCAAGGTCTCGGCGGCCTATGCCCTGACCGATCACGTGGAGCTGTACGCGAACTGGGGCCGGGGCTTCCATTCCAACGATGTCCGGGGCGCGGTTTCCGCCACGCCCGTGCCGCTGCTGGTGAAGGGGGCGGGCAAAGAGGCCGGCGCGCGGCTGCAGTTCGGAACCCTGTCGCTGACCGGGACCTACTGGACGCTGAAGGTCGGCAGCGAACTGCGGTTCGTGGGCGACTCCAACGCCGTGGAGCCGACGGGCGCCAGCAAGCGTCGCGGCTACGAGCTGGTGGCGTTCTGGAAGCCCTTCGACTGGATGGCGCTGGACGCCAACTACACCGCCAGCCATGCCCGCTACGACAATGGCGACCACATCCCCAATGCGTTCGAGAACGCGGCGGCGGCCGGGATCTCGGTGGTGAAGGACGGCTGGGAGGGCTCGATCCGGGTGCGCCACCTGGGGCCGTCGCCCCTGATCGAGGACAACTCGGTGCGCGACAAGGGATCGACCGTGGTCAACCTGCGCGCCGCGCGGAAGTTCGAGCACGTGGAGGTCTATGGCGACGTGCTGAACCTGCTGAACAGCCGCGACAAGGACATCGCCTATTTCTACGAGAGCTACATCCCGGGGGTGGACGCCGCGCCCGTCGAGGGGCGGCTGAGCCGGGTGGTCGAGCCCCGGACGGTGCGGGTGGGGGCCACGTACCGGTTCTAGAACCAGGCTGTAACGGGTGCTGGAACCGTTCTCTACTCGCCGGGCGGGACGCAGGCGGCCAGCTTGACGTCCGCCGTGGCCGGTCCCCCAAGGCCCCGCGGCCGAGCCTTCCGGACCCTGGCGCGAGGCGCGCCGGGGTGTTCGGGTTCTGCGGGCGGCCGCGCCTCCAACGCCGCCGCCCGCGATTTTTCCCGGATCTTCGCGCGGCCCCTAGCGGGCCATGTTCAGCACCTGGACCTGGGTGAACTCCTTCAGGCCTTCCTCGCCCAGTTCGACGCCGACGCCCGAGAACTTCGAGCCGCCGAAGGGCAGGTGCGGCTGCAGGTCGGCGTGCTTGTTCACCCAGACGCTGCCGCTCTCCATCTTCTCGGCCAGTTCCCAGGCCTTGTCGGCGTCCTTGGTCCAGATCGAGCCGCCGAGGCCGTAGATCGAGGCGTTGGCCCGGGCCACGGCGTCGGCCGGATCGGAGTACTTGATCACCGGCATCACCGGGCCGAACTGCTCCTCGTCGACCAGCCGGGCGCCGTCCTCGATGTCACGCACGACGGTCGGCTGGATGAAGTAGCCCTTGTCGCCCTTGCGGCCGCCGCCGGCGATGACCTTGCCGTCCTTCTTGGCGCTCTCGATGAAGCCAAGCACCTTCTCGAACTGCTGCTTGTTCTGCAGCGGGCCCATCTGGACGCCCTGTTCCAGGCCGTCGCCGACGATCCAGTCCTTGGCCAGGGCGGCGAGCTCGTCGCACATGGCGTCGTAGATGCTCTCGTGGACGTAGATCCGCTTGGCCGCGATGCAAACCTGGCCGGCGTTCTGCATGGCCGCGCCGAACACCTTGGGCGCGGTCTCCTTGGGGTCGACGTCGTCGAGGACGATCAGGGCGTCGTTGCCGCCCAGCTCCAGCGAGACGCGCTTGAGGGCGTCGGCGGCGCTGGCCATGACCTTCTTGCCGGTCTCGGTGGAGCCGGTGAAGCTGATCTTGCGGATGTCGGGGTGGCGGGTCATCTCGCCGCCCAGGTCGTTGGCGTCGGCGATGATGTTGATGACGCCGGCGGGGGCGATGTCCTTGATCAGCTCGCCCAGCTTCAGCGCCGTCAGCGGCGTGGTCGGGGCGGGTTTCACGATCACCGTGTTGCCGGCCAGCAGGGCCGCCGGGACCTTGAAGGCCATCAGCATCACCGGGAAGTTCCAGGGCACGATGCAGCCGACGACGCCCAGCGGTTTGCGGCGCACCTCGATGCGGGATTTTTCGTCGTTGGTCACCACCTTGGGCGCCAGGTCGAGGCTGGCGAAGTAGCGGAAGAAGGCCTGGGCGCCGAAGATCTCGCCCATGGCGTCCTGCAGCGGCTTGCCCTGTTCCTGCACCAGCAGGCGCGCGAGATCCTGCAGGTTGGCCTGGATGACGTCGGCGATGGCGATCAGCACCTTGCGGCGCTCGTCGATCGGCGTGGCGCTCCAGGCCGGGAAGGCGGCCTTGGCGGCGGCGACCGCCTGGTCGAGCTGGCCCTTCGACGCCCGCGAGGCAGTGGCGAAGACCTGCTCGGTCGCCGGATTGACGACCTCCAGCCTGGCGTCGCCGGCCACGAGTTGGCCGTTGATCAGCAGCTTGTAGTCCGACATGGGTGCGTCCTCCGAGAACCAGTCGGGCGGACGAGACGCGCCTTACGCTGGGGCCGTCAAGCGAACCCGCGCTCGTCCAGCCAGGCGCCGACGGCGGCGGTGGCCTGGGGCAGGAGATCCGGGCGCTCGGCGTAGTAGTGGTCGGCGTCCTTGATGTGGACGAGCTGCTTGTCCGTGGAGGCCACGGCGTCGAACAGGCGCTGGGCGTGGCTGGGGGTGCAGGCGAGGTCGGCGGTGTTGTTGATCACCAGCGTCGGGCACGAGATGCGGCGGGCGTTGACCTCGCCGTTGGCGCGGCTCTCGTCGTAGCTCCACTGGGAGAGCCAGGAGCGCAGGGTGGTGAAGCGGCCGAGCCCCACGGGACCGTCGTTCACGATCTTCGGGTCCCCCAGGTAGCAGGTATGGGGGCGGCGGTCGGAGGGGTCCTGGGTCGGGTCGGTCCAGCGGACGTCGCACATGGTGCCCTGGACCACGAAGCAGCGTTCGGCGTCGGGGTCGCCGGCGGCCTTCAGCTCGGCGAGCTGCGCCTTGGCCCAGGCGGTGATGCGGCGGTTGCGGGCGATCTGGGCCTCGCGGAAGCGGGCGACGAACTCGGGAGAGTAGGGCGCCTTCTCCGGGCAGGCTGGGTCGTAGATGTTCAGCGACGGGTCGCGCTCGAACGGGCGGCTTTCGTCGAGGATGGAGGGGTCCATCCACTCGGTCATGGTCACCGAGCGGCTGATGTGGGCGGCCAGCAGGAGAACGCCGTCGGCCGGCTGGAGCCCGGCGCCGACGATGTCGACGGCGTCGCCGGCCGGGGTCGCGGTGATGGTGGGGCGCTCGGCCTGGTCCTGGTAGAACATCGACAGCGATCCGCCGCCGGACCAGCCGCCCAGGATCACCTTCTCATAGCCGAAGCGGGTCTTGAGGTCGGCGATGCAGGCGCCCAGGTCGAGGACGCACTTCTCCATTATCAGGGCGGTGTCGTTCCCGCGGTAGCGCGGGTTGCAGTAGACGACGTGGCGCCCGGCCCGGGCCAGCGCGCCGACCAGCGGCAGGAACGAGCCGCCGCCCACCGGATGGCTGAAGACGATCACGGTCTTCGAATCGCCGGTGTCGGGCCGCACCCGCATGCACTCGACGAACACCTGGCCGGTCGGGCCGCCGTAGACCTCCTTCAGCCGGCTGTTGTCCGCATAGACGAAGCCGTAGGCCTCCCGCACGACCGCCATCGATCTCTCCCTGCCTGATGCCGCCGGCTTGTCGTTGCGCCGGTTTCTGACTACAAAATCAGGAAAGCTGATTTCTGAGTCAATCGTCATGGCGGATTCCGCGGACTGGCCGATCACACCGAAGGGCGAGGCGACCGCCGCCCGCATTCGCGACGTGGCGCTGGACCAGTTCTCGCGGCTGGGCTTCGAGCGGGTGACGATGGGCGGGATCGCCAAGGCGGCGAAGGTCTCGCAGCCGGCGCTGCACTATCACTTCCAGGACAAGGCCCAGCTCTGGCGGGCCTCGATGCTGGCCCTTGCGGCGGTGATCGCGGAGGAGGAGCGGCTGATGAACGCCGCCCGCGACCTGCCGGCGCTGACCCAGCTGCGCATGGCCATGCGGATGTTCCTGCAGATCAGCTGGAACCACCCGGCGCTGGGACGGATCGTGGCACTGGAGGGAATGGCCGGCGGCGAGCGGCTGGAGTGGCTGAACCGCCACCTGATCGGCCCGCGCAACCGGCGGCTGGTGAAGCTGGCCGCCCAGGCGATCGCCGACGGCGACCTGCGCCCGTTCCCGCCGGAACTGCTGATCATCACCCTGCAGACCGGCGGGGTGGGGGTGATCAACCTGGCTCCGCTGCTGCGCGACGCCTTCGGCTACGAGCCCGACGAACCGACCGCCCGCGCGGCGCACGAAGACATGATCCTGGAGGCCGTGCTCGGCGGCTTCCTGACAGAAAAAGGCCGAGCGAGGGAGACCGCCCGATGACCCAGCCCAACGTCGGCCAGCATCCGACTGGCATCCACCACCTCGCCTTCATGGCGGCGGACATCAAGAAGCACATCGAGTTCTTCACTCAGGTGATGGGCTGCCCGCTGGTGGCGATCTTCGACATGCACGGGGTGCCGGGGGCGCTGCACGCGTTCCTGCGCATGAACGATCACAGCTACTTCTCGATCGTGCAGATGCCGGCGGTGAAGGATATCGCGATCGAGGTGGGCAAGACCCACGCCGGATCGGGCGGCCTGCCCAGCGCGGCGGGGACCCTGCAGCACCTGGCCTTCGGCGTGGACACCGAGGCGGCGCTGATCGGGATGCGCGACCGGATCCGCAGCCACGGGATCAATGTCATCGGCCCGATCGACCACGGGATGTGCAAGTCGATCTACTTCGCGGGGCCCGACCAGATCACCCTCGAGGTGGCGACCTCGGAGAAGGCGCTGGATCCGGCGGTCTGGATCGACCCGACGGTCCTGGCCAAGGCCGGGATCTCGGCCGAGGAAGCCGAGCGCTTCAAGGCGCCGGCCGCCTACACGGGCCCCAGCCCGGCGCCGCAGCCGGCCTACGACCCCGCCAAGCCGCACATGGTCTATCCGAAGGAGGTCTACGAGAACCTCCTGAAGATGCCCGACGAGGTGCTGACCAAGGTGGCGTCCTACACGGCCCCGCCCGTGCCGCAACCGACGGCCTGAGACGCGCCATGGCCTTCGAGACTGACGATCCGCCGCTGGCCGAGCGGCGGATCCCGACCGGTGACGACTTCCTCTCGCCGGAAGCGGTCGCCGCGCTGACGCCTGGGCTGATCGTGGAGCGCATGAAGGCGCTGGCGCCGCGCATCGCCGCCGCGGCCCAGGAGGCCGAGCGGCTGCGCCGGCCGGTGGACGAGATCTGGGCCGCGATCCGGGCCTCGGGCTACTTCTACATGTATGTACCCAAGGCGTTCGGCGGGCTGGAGGTGACCACCGACCAGTTCATCGACGCCAGCCTGCCCATCGCCGAGGCCTGCGCCTCGACCGGCTGGGTCGCCTCGTTCTGCGCCGAGCACAACTGGATCCTGTCGCACTTCCCGGTGGAGACGCAGCAGGCGCTGTTCGGCGGGGATTTCCCCTACATCATCGCGCCGGTGGTCAGCGCGCCGCCGGGGATGGCTACGCCGGTGGACGGGGGGTACCGCGTCACCGCCCGCTGGAAGTGGGGCACGGGGATCATGCATGCCGACTGGGTCGGCGGCAGCGCCATCGTGGTGAAGCCGGAGGGCCCGCCGCAGGTGCTGACGGTGCTGTTGCCGGCGACCGAGGTGGAGGTGCTGGACACCTGGCACGTGGCCGGGATGGTGGGCACCGGCAGCAACGACATCGTGGTGCGGGACGTGTTCGTCCCGGCGGCGCGGACTGTGCCGATGGACCTGGTGGCCAAGGGGCAGGGGCCGGGCTCGCGCGGCTATGACAACCCGATCTATTCGATGCCCATGCTGCCGTTCCTGTCGGTGACGGCGGCGATCTCGGCGGTGGGCGCGGCGCGTTCGGCGCTGGCGGCCTTCCGCGCGCGCCTGGAGCAGCATGTGCGGATGGGCGCCCAGGCCCGGCAGGCCGACCGGCCGGCCGCGCAGATCCGGCTGGGCAAGGCGGCGGTCATGGTCGACGTGGCCGAGCGGACCATCCGCCAGGCGGGGCGCGACAACGTCGCGGCGGGGGCGCTCAAAGGACCCGAGCAGGTGGCCGAGCGCATCGCGATCCGCGGACGGGTCGCCTATGCCGTGCAGCTGTGCCGCGAGGCCGTGACGCTTCTGGGCGAGGCGGCGGGCTCAGGCGCCCAGATGCTGGACCAGCCGTTCCAGCGCGCCGTCCGCGACATCAACACCATCTCGACCCACGTGGTCTTCGACATCGACGCCGTGCTGGAACTGCACGGGCGCAGCCTGGTGGGGCTGCCCCCGAACTCGATGCTGGTTTGAGGCGAGAGTGTCAGGCGTCCCGATGCGCCAGAACGAAGTCGAGGGCGGCGCAGGTGGCGGCGACCTGGGCGTCGTTGCACTGCTGGGGCGTGGCGCGCGGGCTGTCCGGATAGACCTCGGTCGTGGTCGTGTAGGGCGCGCCGGTGATGGACGGGCACATGCCGTAGTTCCGCTGCGGGTAGGTGATGACGCCATGACCGACCGGCGGACAGCCGATGATCTCGCCGCCTTCGTCGGGGGGCGCGATGTGGGTCACGGTCTCGACGGCCTTGATGATGGCGTCCTGGAAGGCGAGGCGCGGGTCCTCGGCGTCGGCGACCAGGTAGAAGCCGTCCGGGATCGTGCCGGGCTCGAAGGGCTTGCCGTCGCGGGCCGCCAGGGCGGGCCGGAACTCGCTCTCGTCGCTGTCGGTGGTCTCGTGCAGGTCGATGTGCAGGAGGAAGCGGCCGAGATGCGGCTGGATCAGCTTGATGAGGCCGGTCGCCTCGCGTGAGGGACCGTCGGGGCGGAAGTTCCGGTTGGGATCGACCGCGTCGTAGTTCCACCGGTTGATCCGCTCGTAGCCCCAGGGACTGACGCAGGGCGCGACCAGGAGGTTGATCCGTCCGGCGTAGTCGGCGGCGCGGGTCTCCAGGAACGCCAGGGCGCCCATGACGCCGCTGGTCTCGTAGCCATGGACCCCGCCGGTGACGAGGGCGACCGGCAGCGCGGCGTCCCAGGTGCGGCTGGCCAGGGCGCAGAGTTCATAGGTCTCGCCCGCATAGTCGAGCCGGCCGTAGGAGATGCGCGCGAAGCGGTCGGCGAGCGCGTCGATGCGAGGCAGGACGTCCTGGTCGTAGCGGCGGTGGCGGGACTGGCGCGCGCGCCACTGGCTTCGTTCCGCGTCGCCCCAGGGCTGGCCGGGAGTTCCGATGGGGTAGGCGAGAGCGTCGGTCATGCGGCGTCATAGGCCAAACGGCCGGTGGCGTCAGCGCGCGTGGCGCGGCGGACGGCCGGCATCAACAGCTGAATCGACCAGAACCGCGCGGCGGGCGCGGTCCTGGCCGTGACGGGTCAGATCTGGGCGAAGCCGCCATCGACGAACAGCTCGACGCCGTTGACGTAGCTGCTGTCGTCCGAGGCGAGGAAGACGGCGGCCTTGCCGATCTCGTCCGGGTCGGCGAGGCGGGCGAGGGGGACGCCGGCGGCGAGCTGGGCCTCGAAGGCCTTCCAGGCGTCCTCGTCCGGCGTCAGGCCCTGCAGCCCCGGGGTGACGGTGGCCCCGGGGGCGATGACGTTCACCCGGATGCGGCGGTCCTTCAGATCGAGGATCCAGTGACGGGCGAAGTTGCGGATCGCGGCCTTGGTCGCGGCATAGACGCTGAAGTTCGGCAGCGCGCGGGTGCTGCTGGTCGAGCCGGTCAGGATGACCGAAGCGCCGTCGCGCAGCAGGGGCAGGGCCTTCTGCACCGTGAAGAGCGTGCCCTTCACATTCGTCCCGAAGGTGCGGTCGAAGTCCTCCTCGGTGATCTGGCCGATGGGGGCGAAGCTGCCGCCGCCGGCGTTGGCCACCAGGATGTCGATGTGGGCCGCCTGCTGCTGGACGGCGTCGTAGAGGCGGTCGAGGTCGGCCAGGTCGGCGACGTCGGACCGCACGCCCACCGCGCCGGCGCCGATGAGTCGCACGGCGGCGTCGAGCTCGGCCTGGCGGCGGCCGGTGATGAACACCTTGGCGCCTTCCGCGGCGAACCGACGGGCGATCCCGAGGCCGATGCCCGACGTGCCGCCGGTCACCACCGCCACCTTGTCCTGAAGCTTGTTGGTCATGGTCCTGGTCCTCTGTGCTGGGGCTGCGAGGCGATCTCGCTTGCTGGCGACAGAGGTATTTCCGGGACGCTGATGCCTGTAGCCTGCAAATCTGGCACTCTGCGTTCCATTGATGGAACGATAGGCGCGGCCGTGCAGGATCTGAACGACGTCTTCTACTTCAGCGAGGTGGTGGAGCACGGCGGCTTCGCGCCGGCGGGGCGGGCGCTGCGGACGCCCAAGTCGAAGCTCAGCCGGCGGGTCGCGGCGCTGGAGGAGCGGCTGGGCGTGCGCCTGATCGAGCGGTCGTCGCGACGCTTCCGGGTGACCGACCTGGGGCGGGCCTACTACGAGCACTGCCGCAAGGCGCTGTCCGAGGTGGAGCAGGCGGACGCGGTGATCGCCGCGGCCCAGGCCGAGCCGACGGGGGTGGTCCGGTTCAGCTGTCCGCTGGGACTGATGGAACTGGTCTCGCCGCTTCTGCCGCCGTTCCTGCAGCGGTTTCCGAAAGTCAGTGTCCAACTGGTCGCGGCCGACCGCGCGGTGGACCTGATCGCCGAGCGGATCGACGTGGCCCTGCGCGTGCGGGTGAAGCTGGACACCGACGCGACCATGACCATGCGGACGGTGGCGCACAGCCGTCGGCTGTTGCTGGCCAGCCCCGCGCTGGCGAACCAGATCCAGAGCCAGGCGATCTCGTCGTTGGCCGGGATGCCGACCCTGAGCACCAACGACGTGACGCCGGTCACCTGGGACCTGGAGGGGCCGGAGGGGGCGAGCTACAGCCTGACGCACGAGCCCCGGCTGGCGTGCGGGGATTTCCATGCGGTGCGCGAGGCGGCGATCGCCGGCCTGGGCGTGGCGCTGCTGCCCGACCACGCCTGCGTCGAGGCGCTGCGGACCGGCGCCCTGGTCCGGCTGTTCCCCGGCTGGCACGGGCAGACGGGGATCGTGCACCTGGTCTTCACGACGCGGACCGGACTGCCGCCGCAGGTGCGCGCCTGGATCGACCACCTGGTCGAGGGGCTGCAGCGGCGGGACATGTTCAGCTGAGGGCGACCCTCAGCCCAGGCCGCGCTCGGCGGGGATGGGCGACGAGGGGCCGGCGCTATCCGGCGTCCGCCGCCGACGCCTCCCATGCCTTGGCGACCAGGTTGCGGGAGCCAAGGAGGATCGGCGCGCGCTGGTGGAGCTTGCCGGGGCTGAGGTCGAGCATGGGGCCCGACGCCGCGTAGGCAAGGCCGCCGGCCTTCTCGACCAGATAGGCCATCGGGGCGCATTCGTAGAGCACGCGCAGCTTGCCGTCGGCCAGCTTCGGGCGGGCGTCGGCGGGGTAGACGAAGATGCCGCCGCGCACGAGCACGCGATGGACGTCGGCGACCATGGCGGCCAGCCAGCGCATGTTGAAATCGCGCTGGAGCGGACCCTCCTTGCCGGCCTTCATGTCGGCGACGAAGCCCTTGAGGCCCGGGCGCCAATGGCGCTCGTTGGAGGCGTTGATGGCGTACTCGCCGCTGTCGGCGGGCACCTGCATGGCCGGGTGGGTCAGCAGCCAGGCCCCCTGGGCGCGGTCGAGGGTGAACCCCGACACCTCGCCGCCGACGCTGAGCACCAGCATCACCTGCGGACCGTAGAGGGCATAGCCGGCGGCGAGCTGGGCGCGGCCGGGCTGGAAGAAGTCGGCGGCCTCGATCACGGCCTTGCCCGCCGGGGCGGGAAGGATCGAGAAGATCGAGCCCACGCACATGGAGACGTCGAGGTTACTGGAGCCGTCCAGCGGGTCGAAGGCCACCAGCAGGTCGCCGCCCGTCGCGCCGGGCGTGACGTCGTCGAGCTCCTCGGAGGCGAAGGCCGCGAATGCCGGCTCCTCGGCGCAGCGGGCGAGGAAGACGTCGTTGGAGAGCACGTCCAGCGCCTTCTGGACCTCGCCCTGGACGTTGGAGCTGTCGAGAGCGCCGGTCTGACCCTCGAAGGGCGCGCGCTCGATCAGGGCGGCGATCTCGACGCAGGCCGCGGCGATCCGCTCGACGCCGCGCCGCACCCCGTCGGAGGCCGTCGCCTGTTCGGACAGCCAGTCGGTCAGGGTCTTCATTCGCTCAGGTCTCCAGGCCGGGCCGCCGATGCGGGTCCGGATCATCTCTCTTGCGCGGTAGGCTGTGGGACCCGTCGGGAGCGAAGGCAAGACCTAAGTCGGGGGCGTCGTCGGCGTCAGGCGGCGCGGAGGTCGGCGGTGGCGGATACGCCCACGGCCTCCAGCAGCTCACGCCGGCCCGGGGCGCCCAGGGCGGGATAGAGGTCGGCGTTGGCCTTCTTGCCCCGCGCCCAGACCTTCATGATCTTGGCGACGTTGCGGGGCCGCTTCAGCCAGGCCTGGGGGTGCTCCAGCATGTGGAAGCCGCGCATGAACTCGCGCAGCAGGTCGACGTCGTCACGGATCGCCACCGCCACGCCATCCTCGAGGAACGCCTTCACCACCCGGCCCTTGAGCGAGCCCTTGGTCGGCGGGCGCAGGGCCGCCTCGGCGCGGCGGATGGCCGAGCGGTCGGCCTGGCGCATGACGTCGTAGTAGGGACGCAGCTCGCGCTCGAGGCCGTCGCGATAGATCATCAGGCGCGCGGCCGGATGCGGGCTCGCCGCGAGGCTGTCGGCGAGCAGGTAGGCGCTGACGGCGGCGAACGAGCAGCCCCGGCCGTAGAGCGGATTGGTCCGCACCACGCAGTCGCCGACGGGGAAGAAGCCCTGCACGGCGGCGACGCCGGCGGGCGTGGTCTCGCGCCAGCGGCTTTCCAGCTGACCCATCCCGAAGACGCGGCTGGTGGACTCGGCCTTGGCCGGGTCGATCCACGGGGCGACGCCCTTGAGCTGGCGGCAGATGGCGTCGAACACCTCGGGGTCGACGATGGACTTGCGCAGCTCCTCCTCGACCTCGGGGACGCAGAGGGTGACCGAGAAGCAGCCGTTGTCGCCCGGGAAGATCCCGAACTTCAGGAAGCCGAGGTCGCCGGTGGTGGAGCCCGAGCCCCGCGGCGGTTCGGCCTCGCCCGGTAGCAGCCGGTAGTGGCGCGTGAAGTAGACGACGCCGCAGGGCTCCGAGCTCTCGGGGATGACCGCGCCGGCCTCGGCCAGCCACTCGTAGGCCTGGGAGGTGCGGCCCGCCGCGTCGACCACGACGTCGGCGGAGAGCTCGGTTCCGTCCTCGAGCACGACGCCGGTGACGGTGGGCGGCGAGCCGGGCTGGAGGGTCAGCCCCTTCACGAATGTCCGGGGGCGCATCGTGACGCCGGCCAGACCCTCGGCGTAGCGGCGCATCACCAGTTCCAGCGTCGTGCGCCGGCTGGTGAGGATCGCCAGGTCCGCGTCGATGGGCGCGGGGACGTACTTCGGCTTGTGGCGGGCGGTGAGCGAGCCCTCGAAGCCGAGTTCGCGGACGCCGGCCGCGTGAAGCTGGTCCAGCAGCGCCGGGTGGTGGTCGCGGACGAGGGTGCGCAGGCGGGCGAGGAACGCGTGACTGTGGCGCAGGTGGCCGACGCCGCGCCGCTGCCAGTCCTGGAAGGCGGCGTCGGGCCCGCCTTCGGGCGGCGGCGGGTCGCGGTCGAGCACGATGACCTCGCGCTCCGGACCGGCCAGGGCCATCGCGGTCCACAGGCCCGCCATTCCAGCGCCGATCACCAGCACACGTTCGACCATGCCGTTCTCCTCTTGAGGACGGCGGCGACTGTATCAGATGTTCGACTTTACGCTGCGGAGCCGGCGGAACCGGCCGGGCGGCGCGGATCAGGCGGGGGCGCCGGGACGCTTGAGGTTGGCGGCGCGGGCGCTGGCGACGGCGGCCTTCAGGGCGTTGATGTCGGCGCCGTGGATCACCTGGTCGCCGACGATGAAGGCCGGGGTGCCGTCGATCTTGAGCTCGCGGGCCAGGTCGTGGGCGTCGGTGATCTGCTTCTCGATCTCGGGCGCGCTGGCGGCGGCGCGGGCGGCGGCGGGATCGATGCCGGCGGTGCGCAGGCTGCGGTCGATGGCCGCCTGGTCCAGCGGCTTCTGCGCCATCAGGTTGGCGTAGAGCGGCAGCGGATTGGCGCGGGCGGCGGGCGTCAGGGCGATCTTCGCCGCGGCCACCGAATCCTCGGTCTGGAAGGCGAACTGCTTGAAGACCAGGCGCACGTCCGGGTTTTCCTGCATCAGCTTCACGACCTCTGGGGCCACCAGCTTGCAGTAGCCGCAGTTGAAGTCGAAGAACTCGACCACGGTGATCGTGCCCGCCGGATTGACCACCACGTCGCGCGGGTCGCGCTCGAGCTGGGCGCGGAACTTGCCGATGGCCGCCTTGGAGGCGTTGGCCTGCTCGGCCTGTTCCTTCTCGCGCAGCTTCACCGCCATTTCCTGCAGGATCTCGGGGTGCTGCAGCAGGTAGGCGCGGACCTTCTGGCCGAAGGCGTCGTCGGGCTTCTTCTCACAGCCGGAAAGGGCGAGGACGGCCGCGGAGACGGCGAGGAGGGCGGTTCGGGTCATCTGGTCCGTAGGTCTTGGTGCGGGCGGGCTATTGCCGCTTGGAGGTGGTCGAGCCCTCGCGGGCCAACTCGCGCAGATCCTCGCGGGTGGGCTCGGCGACGAGGACGATGTCGGTGGCCCTGCGCCACTCGGGCGTGCCGCGGTCCAGCATCTCGCGGGCGCGCATGGCGAACACCCGGGCCTGGCGCTTGTCGCCGATGTAGAAGTTGTACTCGGCGGTGGCGAGGCGGGCTTGGCCGTCCTGGCCCAGCTTGTCATAGGCCTCGGCGAGGATGCGCCAGGCGACGGCGTTGTCCTCTTCTTGGGTGAGCGCCTTCTTCAGCTCGGTGATGCCTTCGCCGACCTTGGTCTTGTCGTCGAGGGCGACGAGGGTCTGGCCGAGGTTGACCCTCAGCAGGGGCGCGCCGGGCTTGAGCTCGACCGAGCGACGCTGCGGGGCCTCGGCCTCGGGCGTACGGCCGAACTCGAACAGGATCTGGCCCTTCAACTCCCAGAGATAGGGATTGTCGGGATAGTCCTGGAGCAGGGCGTCGATCAGCTTCAGCGCCCGATCGGGCTCCTTGAGCTGGTAGTAGGCGATGGCGCGGGCGTAGCGCGACGGATAGTCGGTGGCCTTCTCGTCGTACTTGGTGATGGCCACGCCCGGGTTGAGGAAGCCGTCCAGCTTGGCCTTCATGACCGCGTGCTGGGCCATGGCCTCGGGGCTGTCCTTCTTGTTGTAGTTCGGCTGCACCTCGACCTTGCGGCGCAGGGATTCGATCCGGTCGGACGAGATCGGGTGGCTTCGGAAGTAGGCGAAGCGCCGGGCCTCGTCGAAGACCTCCTGATAGCGGAAATTGTCGAAGAACTCGGCGAGGCCCTCGCCCGAGAGACCGGCCTTGTCGAGCAGCATGGCGCCGGCCTGGTCGGCCCGGCCTTCCTGCTCGCGGCTGTAGCCGAGGGCGCCCAGGGTGCCGAAGTAGCTGGCGCTGCCGGCCAGGCCAGCGGCGGCCTCGGGCGCGCCGGCGATGGCGGCCAGGACGCCGAGGCCCATGGTCAGCAGGAAGGGCTTCATGCCGGCCGAGTTCATCTCGTCACGCCGGAAGCTGTGGCCGGCGGCGAGGTGGCCGACTTCGTGGGCGATGACGCCCTGAAGCTCGTTGGGGTTATCGGCCTCGAGAATCAGGCCGGTGTTGAAGCCCATCACGCGCGGGCCGGCGAAGGCGTTCAGCTCCTTGGAGCCGACGATCAGGATCTCGACGTTCTTGGGATCGATGCCGGCCGCGTTGAGGATCGGTTCGGAGTCCTTCTTGAGGATCTCCTCGATCTCGGTGTCGCGGATGAGCATCTGGGCCGAGGCCTGGGAGGCCGAGAGCGCCAATGCCATGGCCGCCGAGGCGGCGAGGGCGAAGCGAGCGACCGACCGGGCAGGGGAGACCATTCTCTTCAACACTCTCGACGTTCGATCCCCCGAAGCCGCAGCGATGCTAGAGCGGGCCTCCGGAAAGTGGAAACCCCTTTTGCGTGCGCGCGACACCCGCGTGAGAGATGGGCGCGCCGCCGGGACCTTGCCAGGCCCGGCGGCGGCACAATCCTAGCCTCGACGCCACCAGCCGCGGCGCGGCGCGGGGGCCGGCCCCGAGATCTCGTTCGGATCCGGGGCGCGGGGCGCGGGCTCGGGCTCGGCTGCCGGAGCCGGTTCCGGCTCGGCGACAGCCGCCACGGGCTCGGGTTCGGCCTGGGGCGCGGCCTCGGCGGCGGGCGCTTCCGCGGGAGCCTCGACGGCCTTCTTGCGGCTGCGGGCGCGCTTCGGCTTGGCCGGAGCTTCCTCGGCGACCACGGCCGGTTCGGCGACCGGCTCGGGCGCCGGGGCGACCTCGGGGGCGACCTCGGGTTCGGGCTCGGGCGGCGGGGCCAGGGCCTCGGCCGGCGCGGCCTCGACCGCCTCGGCGGCGTCACGGCCACGACCGCGGCTGCGGCTGCGGCGGGCGCGCTTCGGCTTTTCCTCGGCCTCGGGCAGTTCGACCCAGATGTCCTCGTCGCTCTCGGCGGCGGCGCGGCGCGCCACGGGGGCGGCCTCGGCCTTCGGAGCGGCGGGCGCCGGCTCGGGCGACGGGGGCGCGGCGACGGGCTTCAGGTCTTCCGCCGGGTCGTACCACACGAAGGGATCATCGCCGTAGGGCACCCACGGACGGACCCACGAGAAGGCGTCCTGCGGGCGCTGGTCGTCACGCATCCGGCGGCCGCCGCGGCGGCCACGACGGCGGCGACGGCCCTCGCGGTCCTCGTCGCTCTCGGCGCGCGGCGCGCGGTCTTCGCGCTCGCCGCCCTCGGGACGATCACCAGCCTCACGCGGCTCGTCGCCACGACGGCCACGGCGACGGCGCCGACGGCCACGGCGCTCGCCGCCGTCGTCCTCACGCCGGTTGCGGGCGTGCGGCTGGTCGTCGTCGGTGTCCTCGCGCTCGAGTGCTTCCTCGTCCTCGTCCTCGTCGACCTCTTCGTCTTCCTCGTCCTCGAAGACCTCGTCGTCGAACTCGTCCTCGGCGGAGGGCGCGTAGGGCGGGGCGGTGACGGCGGCCGGCGGCGCGTGGTCGGCGCGGGTCTCCATCGCGGTCCGCTCGATCACGTGATCGGCGTGGGCCATCTCGTCGTCGATGACGATGGTGACGAACAGGCCGAACGCCTGGTGCAGGCGCGCCAGGTGGCCGCGCTTCTCGTTCAGGATGTAGAGGCCCACGGCGCGCGGGGCGCGCAGGGTGACTTCACCACCGCCCTTCAGCGCCTCGATCTCCAGCGCCCGCAGCGAGGCCAGCGCCGAGGATTCGACCGAGCGCACCCGACCGGTGCCCTGGCAGTGCTCGCAGACGTGGGTGGTGCCTTCCAGCACGCCGGTGCGGCGGCGCTGGCGGCTGATCTCCATGAGGCCGAACGGGCTGATCTTGCCCATCTGGACCCGCGCGCGGTCGTCCTTGAGGCAGTCCTTCAGCTTCTTCTCGACGGCGCGGTTGTTCTTCGCCTCATCCATGTCGATGAAGTCGATGACGATCAGGCCGGCGAGGTCGCGCAGGCGCAACTGGCGGGCGGCTTCCTCGGCCGCCTCCATGTTGGTCTTCAGCGCCGTGGCCTCGATGTTGCGCTCACGCGTGGCGCGGCCCGAGTTCACGTCGACGGCGACCAGCGCCTCGGTCTGATTGATGACGAGATAGCCGCCGGAACGCAGCGGCACGACCGGCGAGTAGATCTGCGCCAGGTGTTCCTCGACCCGGTGCTTCACGAACAGGGGCGCGGCGTCGCGGTAGAGCTGCACCTTCTTGGCCTGCGACGGCATCAGCATGCGCATGAAGTCGCGCGCTTCGCGGAAGCCGGCCTCGCCCTCGACGAACACGTCGTCGATGTCCTTGTCGTAGAGATCGCGGATCGTGCGCTTCACGAGGTCTTCTTCCTCGTAGATGAGCGCCGGCGCGATCGAGTGCAGCGTCTTCTCCCGGATGTTCTCCCAGAGGCGCAGCAGATAGTCGTAGTCGCGCTTGATCTCGGCCTTGGTGCGCTTGGCGCCGGCCGTGCGGACGATCAGGCCCATGCCTTGCGGCACTTCCAGGCTGGTGACGACGCTCTTGAGGCGCTTGCGGTCGGTGACCGTGGTGATCTTGCGCGAGATGCCGCCGCCACGGGCGGTGTTCGGCATCAGGACGCCGTAGCGGCCGGCCAGCGACAGGTAGGTGGTCAGGGCCGCGCCCTTGTTGCCACGCTCTTCCTTGACGACCTGGACCAGCATGATCTGCCGGCGGCGGATCACTTCCTGGATCTTGTAGCGGCGCATCAGCCGGCGGCGACGGCGCGCCAGCTCTTCCTCCATGACGTCGTCTTCGTCGTCGGAGGCGTTCAGGTCGAGCTCGTCCTCGTCCTCGGGATGACGGGCCTTGGGCTCGGGACGGTCGTCGTCATGATCCTCGGCCTCTTCGCGCAGCAGGGCTTCGCGGTCGGCGACCGGGATCTGGTAGTAGTCGGGGTGGATTTCGTTGAAGGCCAGGAAGCCGTGGCGATTGCCGCCGTATTCCACGAAGGCCGCCTGCAGCGACGGCTCAACGCGCGTCACCTTGGCGAGATAGATATTCCCTCGGAGCTGCTTGCGGTTCTGGCTCTCGAAATCGAACTCTTCAACGCGGTTCCCATCGACGACCACCACACGCGTCTCTTCCGCGTGGGCTGCGTCGATCAACATCGTCTTGGTCATTAGTCTCTCCGCGGCGCGCTGCGTCCCAGAAGGAGGAGCGCTGCCGGATATGGGGACGAGCGCGCGCGGGGGCTCCGGCGACGCCGCAAAGGGCGCCTCGGGAGGCCTCAGGGCCAAAGGTGGCTCGAGCTGCGCAGCTCATCGAGTGTGTTCCTGCGCGCCGGTTGGGGCGCGGAAGGGATGTAAGCGCGGTCTCCGAGAACTCGGTCGATCCCGACGCTGGGTGGCTTTTCGCGCGGCGGTCGGGCCCGGAACGGGCGCTGCGACGTCGCGCGGCGGGACATTGCAACAAGGGGCCACAAAAAGAAAGCGCGCGCTCACGCTAACCGCAAATGGCGCGCAACACCTCGTTAACCCTTTGTCCACAGGCGCACCAACTATATAGGCGCCGGGTTCGCGCCATGCGAATCTCCGTTCTCTTTCGAGGCGTTGGATGATCGGGCGGCTGACAAAGGCGCTGGCAGGCAACCGGAGGCGGGCGATCGCCGCCACCGCGGCCGCCTGCGTGGGCCTCGCCGCCTTCGCCGTCGGCCATGCCGCCACCGAGACCGTTTCCCTGCTGAAGGTGCGGATGGGCGGCGACGCCGCCGAAACCCGGCTGGTGGTCGAGCTGGACGGCGCCACCAGCGCCAAGCTGGTCGCCGACGGCGCGCTGGACCGTCGGGTCGTGCTGCTGATGCCCAACGTCACGGCGATCCAGGTGCAGCAGGGCGCCGGCCGCGGCGTCGTGAAGGCCTGGATGATCGACCAGGCGCAGGGCGGGGCGCGGCTGCAGATGGACCTGGCGGGCGACGCCAAGGTCAAGCGCCGCTTCCTGCTGCCGCCCGCCGACGGCATCCCCAGCTATCGCTACGTGATCGACGTCGCCGCCTCGTCCGCGCCCGGCGCGGTGATGGCCTCGGCGCCGGCCGCGCGGGTCCAGCCCACGCCGCAGATCCGCCCGCAGTTCGTTCCCGAGAAGAAGCCCGCGCTGCCGCTCAAGAAGGTGGTGGTGATCGACGCCGGACATGGCGGACGCGACGTGGGCGCCAAGGGCGTGCAGGGCTATGAGAAGGACCTGAACCTCGCCGCGGCGCTGACGCTGGCCGACCAGCTCGGCCGGACCGGGCGCTACAAGGTGGTGATGACGCGGTCGACCGACGTCTACATCCCGCTTCAGGACCGTGTCCGCGTCGCCCAGCGCGCCGGGGCGGACCTGTTCATCTCGCTCCACTCCGACTCGGCGCCCGAGACGCACCTGGAGGGCGTCAGCGTCTACACGCTGTCGGACCAGGCCTCGCGCCGGGCGACGCAGTTCGTCAGCCAGAACGACTGGTTCATGAAGGCCAGCCTGTCGGGCGACCAGGGCGTGCGCGACATCCTGTTCGACCTGACCCAGCGGGCCACGCGCAACCGCTCGGCGGTGTTCGCCCAGACGCTGGTGACCAACATCGAGGGCAAGGCGCCGATGCTGCGCCGCAGCCATCGCGACGCCGGCTTCATGGTGCTGCTGGCCCCCGACGTGCCGGCCGTGCTGCTGGAGATGGGCTTCGTCAACAACCCGGCCGACGAGGCGCGGCTGCGCGATCCCGGCCAGCGGGCCCGCCTCATGCGCGCGGTCACCCAGTCGATCGATTCCCACTTCGGCGGCGAAGTCCGGCTGGCGTCGCGCTGACGCAGCCGTCTCGTGGGCGTTGGCGCCCGCAACGACACACGCTAGACGGACGGTTCTGGAGCCACGAGCCCGAGCCAAGTTGACGTCCCCCGACAGCCCAGAGCCGTCCGCGCCTGAACGGACCCCGTTGATCCGCCGCCTGGGCGTGGTCGGGATCGGGGCGCTGAGCTTCGTCGCGGTGGCGGCGATCAGCGTCGGGGCCTACGCCGCCTGGCTGTTCCACGACATGCCGGATGCGTCGGACCTCATCGACTACCATCCGCCCACCGCCACGCGGGCCTATGCCTGGGACGGCACGCTGATCGGCGAGTTCTCGCGCGAGCGGCGGATCTTCGTGCCCTACGACGCCATCCCGGCGCAGACCGCGCAGGCGTTCCTGGCGGCCGAGGACCACGGCTTCTTCAAGCACGGCGGCGTCGACGTGGGCGGCTTCGGCCGGGCGATGATCAAGAACGTGCTGAACCTGGCGCAGGGACGGCGGCTGGAAGGCGGCTCGACCATCACCCAGCAGGTGGCCAAGAACATCCTGCTGAACAGCGACCAGACCATCGGCCGCAAGCTGAAGGAGGCGATCCTGGCCTCGCAGCTCGAAGCGACGCTCTCGAAGGAGCGCATCCTCGAGCTGTACATGAACGAGATCTGGCTGGGCTATCGCTCGTATGGCGTCGGCGCGGCGGCCTACAACTACTTCGGCAAGTCGGTCAGCGAGCTGACGCTGGCCGAGAGCGCCTATCTGGCCGCGTTGCCGAAGGGCCCGGACAACTATCACCCGCAGCGCCGCAAGGGCGCGGCGATCGGCCGGCGCAACTGGGTCATCGACCAGATGGCCGACCTGGGCTGGGTCACCCGCGCCGAGGCCGAGGCGGCGATGAAGGAGGACCTGGTCGTCCAGGCCGCCCCGACCCGCTCGCAGTATCGCGACGCCGACTATTTCGTGGAGGAGGTGCGCCGCATCGCCCTCAACATGGACGAGCTGGGCGACGAGCGGCTGAACGCCGGCGGCTACTACATGCGCACCACCCTGGATCCGGCGCTGCAGAGCGCGGCCAAGGAAGCGCTGATGACCGGGCTGGAGAGCTATGACCGCCGCCACGGCTGGCGCGGGGCGTTCGGCCACGTGGACACCTTGAACGGCTGGGAAGACGTCGCCCGCAAGACCACCAAGCCGCGCGAACGCCAGGACTGGAAGCGCGCCGTGGTGACCAGCGTCGGCGGCGGCGCGGTCGAGGTGCGCACCATCGAGGGCGTGAGCGGCGCCCTGGCCGGCCAGGACGTGTCGTGGGCGCGGGCCGGGAAGGGGATCGGCACCGGCGACCTGGTCTTCGTGGAGGCCAACAAGGACGGCGGCGGCTTCCGGCTGCGGCAGGTTCCGGCCGTGAACGGCGCGCTGGTGGCCATGGAGCCCTACTCGGGCCGGGTCGTGGCGATGGTGGGCGGCTACTCGTTCTCGCTGTCGAGCTTCAACCGGGCCACGCAGGCGCTGCGCCAGCCGGGCTCGTCGTTCAAGCCGATCGTGTACGCGGCGGCGCTGGAGAGCGGCTACACGCCGGCCTCGACCGTGCTGGACGCGCCGATCACCCTGAAGGGCTATGGCGGCCAGGACTGGAGCCCCGAGAACTACAGCCGCGACTACTACGGCGCGCTGACCCTGCGGCGCGGCCTGGAGCTGTCGCGCAACACTATGACGGTGCGCCTGGCCCAGAGCGTGGGCATGACCAAGATCTCGGACCTGGCGGTCCGGATGGGCGTCACCAAGAAGATGGACAAGGTCCTGGCCATGGCCCTGGGGTCGGGCGAGACGACCGTCTTCCGGATGTCGGGCGCCTATTCGACCTTCGTCAACGGCGGCAAGCTGGTGACCCCGCACCTGATCGAGACGGTCGAGGATCGCAACGGCAAGGTGATCTGGAAGGCCGACCGCCGCGATTGCGACCGTTGCGACGCGCCGTTCACGGGCGGCGAGAGCCCGCGCATCCCGCGCTCCGGCGACCAGGTGCTGGACCCGGTGACGGCCTATCAGGTGACCTCGTTCCTCGAGGGCGTGGTCCAGCGCGGCACCGCGACCCAGGCCTCGTCGATCGGCAAGCCGCTGGGCGGCAAGACGGGCACCACGAACGACTATCGCTCGGCCTGGTTCATGGGCTTTTCCCCGAACCTCGTCGTCGGCGTCTAC
Organism: Pseudomonadota bacterium; assembly: GCA_040752615.1. GTDB lineage: Bacteria > Pseudomonadota > Alphaproteobacteria > Caulobacterales > Caulobacteraceae > Phenylobacterium. The sequence continues at coordinate 72,623 of JBFMGV010000092.1, forward strand.
ATCGGCTTCGACGACAACCGCAGCCTGGGCAACAACGAGACGGGCAGCGTCGCGGCGGTGCCGATCTTCACCGAGTTCATGGGCAAGGCGCTGAAGGACAAGCCGGCGACGCCGTTCAAGGCCCCGGCCAACGCCAAGTACGCCATGATCCGCGGCATCCGCGAGGCGTTCCGGCCCGGCACCGAGCCGCAGGGCTCGACGGTCGGCATGGGCGCGGCGGCCTCGCCCTCGGGTCCGCAGCCGTACAACAAGGTCTGGCAGGACGGGATCACCGGCGCGCCGAGCGCCGGGGCAGCCGTGGCCCCGCCGCCTCCGCCGCCTCCGAAGAAGAAGGACGACCTGTCGGATCTGTTCTGACGCCGGGTTGTCGTGAGCGCCGGCTCGGGCTAGACCCCGCGCCCTTGGATTTAGGAGTCTCTCCATGAGAGCGGATGTCGAGGCCGCCAAGGCCGACATCGAGCAGTCGATCGAACTGCTCAGGAGGCGTCTTTGACTGGGAACCTGCCCTCCGAAAACTAGACGAGCTGAACGCGCGGGTCGAAGACCCGACGCTGTGGGACAATCCGGCCGAGGCCCAGGCCGTCAGCCGTGACCGCTCGCGGCTGGCCGCGTCGGTCGATGCGGTGCTCTCCCTGCAACGCGATCTCGAGGACGCGCTGGGCTATGCCGAGATGGCCGACGAGGAGGGCGACGAAGCCAGCCTCGAGGAAGCCCGCGCGCAGCTGAAGGCGATCAAGGAACGCGTCGGCCGCGCCGAGCTGGAGGCGTTGCTCTCCGGCGAGGCCGACGGCAACGACGCCTTCGTGGAAATCAACTCCGGCGCGGGCGGCACCGAGTCCAACGACTGGGCCGGGATGCTGCTGCGGATGTACTCGCGCTGGGCCAAGGCCCACGGGATGGACGTGGAGTTCCTGGAAGAGACCTCGGGCGAGCAGGCTGGCATCAAGTCGGTGACGCTGCAGGTCAAGGGCACGAACGCCTACGGGTGGCTGAAGACCGAGGGCGGGGTTCACCGCCTGGTCCGCATCTCGCCCTTCGACGCGGCGGCCAAGCGGCACACCAGCTTCGCCTCGGTCTGGGTCTATCCGGTGGTTGACGACACCATCGAGATCGAGATCAACCCTTCGGACGTGCGCACCGACACCTATCGGGCCTCGGGCGCGGGCGGCCAGCACGTCAACAAGACGGACTCGGCCGTGCGCCTGACCCACATCCCGACCGGGATCGTGGTGGCCTGTCAGAACCAGCGCTCGCAGCACCAGAACCGCGATCAGGCCTGGAAGCAGCTGAAGGCGCGGCTCTACGAGGCCGAACTGGCCAAGCGGGAGGCCGCGGCCCAGGCCCTGGAAGACCAGAAGACCGACATCGGCTGGGGCCACCAGATCCGCAGCTACGTCCTGCAGCCGTATCAGATGGTCAAGGACCTCCGGACCAACGTCGAGACCTCGGACACCCAGGGCGTGCTGGACGGCGACCTGGACGAGTTCATGGGCGCGGCGCTGGCCCAGCGCGTCGGGGCGACGCGGGAGGGCTGATCCGGCGATTTCCCTCCCCTTTATGGGGAGGGACAGCCCGCAGGAGGCGGGCAGGGTGGGGCGATGATCCGTTGACGCGGCGTCCGGTCCGCGTTTCCCCACCCGTCCGAGGCTTCGCCTCGGCCACCCTCCCCATGAAGGGGAGGGAAACGCTGAATCTACTCCGCGGCCACCACGCTGAGGGCGGGGGCTTCCAGCGCGGGGGTCTCGGGCGAGATCAGCGCCAGGCTGCGGCCTTCGAAATGGGCGCCGGCCTCGATGGCGATCTCGGTGTGGCTGATGTCGCCGTCCACGCGGGCGGTGGACCACAGCTTGACGCGACGCGCGCAGATCACGCCGGTCACCCGGCCGCGGATCTCGACGGCGTCGGCATGAATGGCGCCGGTGACCGCGCCGGTCTCGCCGATGACCAGGAAGCCGACGCGCAGGTCGCCCTCCACGGATCCGTCGAGGTGCAGATCGCCGCCGGTTTCGAGGTTGCCGTGGACGCGGACGCCTTCGGCGACCAGCGAGGCGACCGAAATCTTACGCGCCGTCTCGGCGGCTTCAGTCGCCTTGGGTGGCTTGGAGAACATACTGCCCGGCCTTCAGGAAGCGGCCCGGGTTCTGGGCCCGACCGTTGACCCATACCTCATAGTGAAGGTGGGTCCCAGTCGAACGACCGGTGGACCCCATCGCGGCGATCCTTTGCCCAACCGCTACGCGTTGGCCGCGCTGAACGGCAAATCCGGCGAGGTGGGCGTAGCGGGTCTTCAGGCCGCGGCCGTGATCGATCTCGACCACATTGCCGTAGCCCGAGCGCTGGCCGACGAAGGCGACGACCCCGGGACCTGTCGCGTAGATCGGCGTGCGATGGGCGCCGGCGAAGTCGAGACCCGAGTGGTAGGCGGGACGGCGCGTGAAGGGGTCGAACCTGACGCCGAAGCCGCTGGTCTGGTTGGCGCCGGCCGTGGGCCGCTGGATCGGCAGGTCCTGGGCGGCGTCGTTCAGCGCCTGGGCGTCGTGCAGGTCGCGCGCGGCGCGCTGGATGCGCACGGCGAAGTCGTCGTCCACGTCGAGGACGGCGGCCAGGGCGCGGGGATCCTTGGATTCGATCAGCGGCCCGCCCAGCGAGCCGCCGCGGTCGGCGAAGCTGGAGGGCGAGAGGCCGGCCATGCGGAAGGCCATCCGCAGACGGTCGGCGCGGCTCTTGGCGTAGCTGTCGGCGGCTTCGAGAAGCTGCTCCTGGCCGATGCGGACCATCTCGACCCGGCGCGGCGCGCTGGCGTCGGCATTGCTGGCGAGGGCGCGGTTTATGGCCGGGGTGAGGGCGTCGGCGGCGCCGGGCGCGCCCTTCATGTCGGTCAACAGCAGGGCCAGGGCGGCATGGCGCTTCTCGATCGAGGCGGCCATGTCGTTGCTGGAGCCGGAAGCGGCGTTGAGACGGGCCATGGCGCTGTCGAGTCGGGCCTGGCGGTCGGCCACGTAGCGCTCGGACTGGGCCTTGAGGCGGGCGATCTCGCGGTCGGTCGTGGAGACCGAAAGCACGTTCACCAGCATGGCGGCGGTGGAGACGCCCATCCACATCGCGGCGCCGGCGACGCCGCCGGCGATCAACAGCTGCTTCTTCGTGGACAGGACGAAGGCCTTCATGGCCCCGCCTGAGCGTACGTAGAGATGCCGTTCCGGAAACAGCTCGACGAGCGAGCGGCGGAGCTGCGCAAGGCGGTTCATGCGGAGGCTGTAGTCCCTAACCCCAGAAAAGGACCCGGCGATATGCGACGACTTTTTTTCGGCAGGCAACCCCAACAGGCGCGACATTTGCCCCCAAAACGGGGGAATACGCACCGTCATTATCGTTAATCGGAAAAGGTGCGCTCAGGCGTCGCGGGCGGCGGCCAGCACGGCGGCGGCGTGGCCGGCGACCTTCACCTTGCGCCAGATCTTCACGAGCCTGCCGTCCCGGATCAGGAAGGTGGAGCGGTCGATGCCCATGTACTGGCGGCCGTAGAGCGTCTTCTCGACCCACGAGCCGTAGCGCTCGATGACCTCGCCCTCGGGATCCGAGCCGAGGGGGATGGTCAGGTCGTACTTGGCGGCGAACTTCCGGTGCTTGGCGACCGTGTCCTTGGATACGCCGATGACGGTGACGCCGGCCTTGGCGAACTCAGGGGCGAGCGCCGTGAACTCCTGCGCCTCCTTGGTGCATCCGGTCGTGTCGTCCTTGGGGTAGAAGTAGAGGACGAGGGTCTTGCCGGCGAAGTCGGCGAGCTTCACCCGGCCGTCGGCGGTCTCGAGGTCGAAGTCCGGCGCGGCGGCGCCCTCGGTGATGTCGGTCATCGCTTTGCTCCGTCCTCTTGCTCTTTTCCCTCCCCTTCATGGGGAGGGACAGACCGCGACGCGGTCAGGGTGGGGCGATGATCCGCCAGGTCAGAACCCAGCCCACATATCCCCACCCGTCTCGCTTCGCTCGCCACCCTCCCCATGAAGGGGAGGGAAAACACCGGCGCTAGACCGGCTTCACCAGCACGATCTTCTTCTTGCCGGCGCCCAGCTTCACGACGCCTTCGGCCAGGTCGGCGGAGGTGATCGTGCGGTTGGCGTCGGCCTCGGCCTTGTCGTTGACGCGCAGGCCGCCGCCCTGGGCCAGGCGGCGGGCCTCGCCCTTGGAGCCGGCGAGGCCGGCGGTGACGGCGAGGTCGGCCAGCTGGATGCCGGCGTCGAGGTCGGCCTTGGCCACGTCGACGGTCGGCAGGTCGGCCGAGAGACCGCCCTGTTCGAACGCCGCCTGGGCGGCCGCGGCGGCCTTCTCGGCCTCCTCGGCGCCGTGCAGCAGGGTGGTCGCCGCGTTGGCGAGGACCTTCTTGGCCTCGTTGATCTCGGCGCCCTGCAGCGTTTCCAGACGCGCGATCTCGTCGGCCGACATGTCGGTGAAGAGGCGCAGGAAGCGGCCGACGTCGGCGTCCTCGGTGTTCCGCCAGAACTGCCAGTAGTCGTAGGGGCTGCGCAGGTCGGCGTTCAGCCAGACGGCCCCGCCCAGCGACTTGCCCATCTTCTGGCCCGAGGCCGTGGAGAGCAGGGGGGTGGTGAGACCGAAGGCGGGCTTCTGGTCGACGCGGCGGATCAGCTCCACCCCGTTCACGATGTTGCCCCACTGGTCCGATCCGCCCATCTGCAGGACGCAGCCGTAGCGGCGCTCGAGCTCCAGGAAGTCCACCGACTGCATCAGCATGTAGTTGAACTCGAGGAACGTCATCGGCTGCTCGCGCTCGAGCCGCAGCTTGACGCTGTCGAAGGCCAGCATCCGGTTGATGGTGAAGTGCACGCCGTAGTCGCGCAGGAACTGGACGTAGCCGAACTTCTCCAGCCAGTCGGCATTGTTGACCATCACCGCGTCGGTGGGGCCGTCGCCGAACGTCAGGAAGCGCGAGAAGACGGTCTTGATCGAGGCGATGTTGCCCTGGATCTGCTCGTCGGTGAGCAGGGGGCGCTGGCCTTCCTTGTCGGTGGGATCGCCCACCTTGGTGGTGCCGCCGCCCATCAGCACGATCGGCTTGTGCCCGGCCTGCTGGAAGCGGCGCAGGGTCATGATCGAGAACAGGTGGCCGACATGCAGGCTGGCCGCCGTGGCGTCGAAGCCGATGTAGGCGGTGACGGGCCCCTTGGTCGCCAGCTCGTCCAGCTCGGCCGGATGGGTGATCTGGTTGATGTACCCGCGCGCCTGAAGGGTCTTCAGCAACTCGGACTTGAAGGCGGGGTCGGACATCTGGGGCATCTCAATGGAAGGTGGGCCGCGCTCTAGCACGGGCTCGGTCAGGATTTCGAGGGACATGGCAGGCTCCTTGGGATGGAAGGAGGCCGGTGCGTCGTCTGTCTTGCTGGGATCGCGCCGGCCGTCGGGGGGCAGGCGCGAAGGATCGGTCGCCTGCGTCAGGGCAGGCGGTAATAGCGGCCAGTGAGGGCGGCAGGTCCGATCATCGCGGGCTAGCTAGCGGTCCTCGGACATGGCAGTCAAGCTGACATGCTCGTGCTGGGATTCATGACCGGGACCTCGCTGGACGCCGTGGACATGGCGATCCTCGACACCGACGGCGTGAAGATCCTGGCGTTCGGCCCGGCCGGGGAACGCCGGCTGACCGACGCCCTGCGGGACGTCTTACTGGAGACCACGAAGCAGGCCCTGGCCTGGGAGCGTGGAGCGCCCGAGCCGGCGATCTTCCGCCATGCGGCCGAGATGATCGCCGAGGAGCACTTCGCGGCGGCCGAGGCCTTCCTGCAGGAGAACGACCTATCCTGGCCCGACCTGGATCTCGTGGGGATGCACGGCCAGACGGTGCTGCACGAGCGGCCGAAAGAGGGCGTCCCGGGGCGGACGGTCCAACTGGGCGACGCCGAGGCGCTGGTGCGGCTGATCGGGCGGCCGGTCGCCTTCGATTTCCGCTCGGCCGACGTGGCGGCGGGCGGGGAGGGCGCGCCGATCGCGCCGGCCTATCACGTGGCGCGGGCGCAGGCCTCGGGTCTCGCCGCGCCGCTGGCGGTGCTGAACCTGGGCGGGGTGGCCAACGTCACCTTCTGGAACGGGGGCGAGGACTTCGCCGCCTTCGACACGGGGCCGGCCAACGGGATGCTGGACCTGCTGATGCAGGACCGCGGAGCCGGGCGGTATGACGCCGGGGGAAAGTACGCCTCGGTGGGGCGGGTGGACGAGAGCGTGCTGCGGACGCTGCTGGCGCATCCCTATTTCGATGCGCCGCCGCCCAAGTCGCTGGACCGTTTCGACTTCAGGCTGACGCCCCTGGACGGCCTGTCGCTGGAGGACGCGGCGGCGACGTTGGTGGCGTTCACGGCGGAGGCGGTGAAGCTGGGCCTCGCCCATGCGGCCGTCCCGCCGGCCGAGGTGATCGTCACCGGCGGTGGCCGCAAGAACCCCGAGATCATGAAGGCCCTCGCCGAGCGGCTGCCCGTGGCCGTGCGGCCCGCCGAGGACCACGGCTGGCGCGGCGACGCGATCGAGGCCGAGGCCATCGCCTTCCTGGCGGCGCGCACGCAGCGCGGCCTGCCGATCACCTTTCCGAAGACCACGGGGATCGCTGCGCCGATGGCCGGCGGCCGCATCATTCGACCTTAGAGGGGACAGTTCATGCGTAAGGGGTTCTGGATCGCGGCCGTGTCGGCCCTGGCGCTGGGCTCGCCCGCCGCGGCGCAGTCGTTCGACGCCCAGGTGTTCGCGGGCGCCAAGAAGATCCAGCCCAAGGTGGTGGAGTGGCGGCGTGACATCCACGAGCACCCCGAGCTGGGCAACAACGAGGTGCGGACCGCCGCCCTGGTGGCCGAGCACCTGAAGAAGCTGGGCATGGAGGTCCGCACCGGGGTCGGCAAGACCGGGGTCGTGGGCGTGCTGAAGGGCGGCAAGCCCGGCGGCGTCGTGGCCCTGCGCGCCGACATGGACGGCCTGCCGGTGCAGGAGCAGACGGGCCTGCCGTTCGCCTCGAAGGTGACGACCACCTACAACGGCCAGACGGTGCACGTGGCCCACGCCTGTGGGCACGACGCCCACGTGGCGATCCTGATGGGCACGGCCGAGGTGCTGGCCGGAATGCGCGACAAGATCCCGGGCACGGTGGTCTTCATCTTCCAGCCGGCCGAGGAAGGCCCGCCGGTGGGCGAGGAGGGCGGCGCGCCGCTGATGATCAAGGAGGGCGCGCTGAAGAACCCGGCGCCCACGGCGATCTTCGGCCTGCACGTCTTCCCGGGCGAGCCGGGCCAGCTGGTCTGGCGCTCGGGCCCGATGATGGCCGCCTCGGACCGCTACGAGATCAAGCTGAAGGGAAAGCAGACCCACGGCGCCAACCCCTGGGCCGGGATCGACATCGCCTCGATGCAAGCCGAGATCGTGCTGGCCTTCAACCAGATCGCCGCGCGGCAGCTCAACGTGACGCGCACGCCGACCATCCTGACCGTCGCCACCGTGCACGGCGGCGTGCGTTACAACATCATCCCGGACGACTTCACCCTGGCCGGCACCCTGCGCACCTTCGACCCCGACCTGCGCAAGGACGTGATGGCGCGGGCGGAGAAGGCGGTGAAGTCCATCGCCGACCGCTACGGCGGCTCGGGCGCCATCGAGTGGGGTACGCCGAACCCGGTGACCTCCAACGATCCGGCGCTGACCGCGAAGATGAAGGCCACCCTGGGCCGCGCCGCCGGCGGCAAGGTGCGCGACGACATCGACTACATCACCGGCGCCGAGGACTTCTCGTACTTCCAGCGCCAGATCCCGGGCGTCTTCTACCACCTGGGCATCGGCTATCCGAAGGGCGTGAACCACTCGCCGCTGTTCCACGTGGTGGACGAGGGCGCGATGGAGGTCGGCGTGCGGGCCCAGGCGCTGACGGCGCTGGACTACCTGGCGACGGCGAAGAAGTAGCGCGCTTTCCCTCCCCTTCTTGGGGAGGGACAGACCGCGGAGCGGTCGGGGTGGGGCGATGATCCGCTGGAGCAGAACCCAGCCCACATATCCCCACCCGTCTCGCTACGCTCGCCACCCTCCCCATGAAGGCTCGCCACCCTCCCCATGAAGGGGAGGGAAGGACCGTGACGCCACGTCCCCCTTGCGGTTCAAACGAACGTTCGGCAGGCTGAACGTCGATAACCTAGAAAAGCGAGGGAACGGCCATGGCGGATGATCTGGGCTTCGATCCGAACGCGCTCGCCGAGAAGTACCGTGCCGAGCGGGATCGCCGGCTGCGGGGCGACGCCAGTGAGCAGTACGTCGAGATGGCGGGCCAGTTCGCCCACTACCTCGAAGACCCCTATGTGAAGCCCGGGTTCGAGCGCGAGCCGCTGACCGACGAGGTCGAGGTGGTGGTCGTCGGCGGCGGGTTCGGCGGCCAGCTCGCCGCAGCGCGGCTGAAGGAAGCCGGGATCACCGACGTCCGCATCATCGAGAAGGGCGGCGACTTCGGCGGCACCTGGTACTGGAACCGCTACCCGGGCGCGGCCTGCGACATCGAGAGCTACATCTATCTGCCGCTCCTCGAAGAGGTCGGCTACATGCCGGTCGAGAAGTACTCCCGTGCGCCGGAGATCCTTCGGCACAGCCGGGCGATCGGCGAGAAGTTCGGCCTCTACGACAACGTCTGCTTCCAGACCGAAGTGAAGGCGATGCGCTGGGATGAGGACGCCAAGCGCTGGATCGTCGAGACCAATCGCGGCGACGCCATGAAGGCGCGGTTCGTGGTGATGGCCAACGGGCCGCTGCACCGGCCCAAGCTGCCGGGCATTCCGGGCGTCGAGGGCTTCAAGCGTCACAGCTTCCACACCAGCCGCTGGGACTATGACTACACCGGCGGCGACTCCAACGGCGGGCTGGAGAAGCTGAAGGACAAGCGGATCGGGATCATCGGCACCGGCGCGACCGCCGTTCAGTGCATCCCGCACCTGGGCCAGTGGGCGAAGGAGCTCTACGTCTTCCAGCGCACGCCCTCGTCGATCGACGTGCGCAACAACAAGCCGACCGACCCCAAGTGGGTCGAGAGCCTGGAGCCGGGCTGGCAGCAGGAGCGGATGGACAACTTCAATGTCCTGGTCTCCGGCGGCTTCGCGGACAAGGACCTGGTCAACGACGGCTGGACCGACATCATCGGCAACATCCTGCTGCTGGCGCGCCGCAAGGCCGAGGCGGGCGAGAAGGTCGAGGATCCGGCGGCCCTGATGCAGCTGGCCGACTTCAAGAAGATGGAGCAGGTGCGCGGCCGGGTGGACCAGGAGGTCACCGACCCCGCGAAGGCCGAGGCGCTGAAGCCCTGGTACAACCAGTTCTGCAAGCGGCCGTGCTTCCACGACGAGTATCTGGCGACCTTCAACCGCCCGAATGTCCACCTGATCGACACGAACGGGCAGGGCGTGGAGCGGATCACCGAGACCGGCGTGGTGGCCAACGGCCAGGAGTACGAGCTGGACTGCCTGATCTATGCGACAGGGTTCGAGGTCGGCACCGACTACACGCGCCGCTCGGGTTACGAGCTCCATGGCCGCGACGGCCTGACCCTGACGGAGAAGTGGAGGAACGGGGCCGAGACGCTGCACGGCCTGCTGAGCCGCGGGTTCCCGAACTGCTTCATCGTCTCGAACGTGCAGTCGGGCTTCTCGGCCAACTTCCCGCACATGATCAACGAGCAGTCCAAGCACATCGCCTATGTGATCAAGAACGCGGGCGAGCGTCAGGCCCGGGTGGTCGAGCCCAGCGCGGACGCCGAGTCGGCGTGGGTCGACACGATCGTGAACCTCTCGGTGATGCGCGAGCAGTTCCTCAAGGAGTGCACCCCCGGCTACTACAACAACGAGGGCCAGGTGGAGCTGATGAACAAGAAGAACAGCTCGTACGGCGCCGGGCCGGTGGCCTTCGCCAAGGTGCTCGAGGACTGGCGTGAGGCCGGCGAGCTCAAGGGCCTGGAACTGACGCCGTAAGGCGGCCTGCACCGGATCTGCACACGATCCGGCCGGCTTCAGCGCGGCGATCCCAGACGTTCGGGCGCCGGTCCGGCGTCTAGTCCGTCCCCGGTTCATGGGGGTGGCGGATGGCGTCGCGTCGTTGGAGTTTCTGGACGAAGGTCCTGCTGCTGGCGGCGGTGGTCGCCGCCGCGGACGGCCTGATCTTCATGGCGACCGGGCTGGGGGCGAACCTCGGCCTGGTGGGGCTGGCCTGGGCAGCGGCGCTGGCGCTGGCGGTCCCGGCGGTCCGCCATGACCGGCTGGGAAGGATCGCCCTCGGTTTCGCCATCCTCTTCGCCCTGCTGCAGATCGAGCGGGCGACGCTCGTCGGCTGGGTGCTGTTCCTGATCGCGATCGGCGTCGCGGCCCTGGCGCCGCGCGCGCCGGCGGCCGACGACGCCTGGCGCTGGTTTCAGCGCTTCGTGGTGGGGGGCGTGAAAGGCCTGATCGGGCCGGTACGCGATGCGCGGCGGGTGTTGCGGGCGCGAGGCCGCACCCGCACGCGAAAGCTGATCGACCTGGTACTGGTGCTGGCGCTGCCCGTGCTGGGGGGCGGCCTGTTCCTGGGTCTGTTCGCCCAGGCCAATCCGGTGATCGAGCGGACGCTGGATACGCTGCGGCTGCCCGAGGCCGACATCGGGCGCATCGCGTTCTGGGCGGGTGTCGCGGTGGTCGGCTGGACGGCGCTGCGACCGGGCGGCCTGCGTCGGCCGCTGGCGTTGCCGGGACTGGACCGCGAGCTGACCCTGCCCGGGGTGACGACCGCCTCGATCACCCTGTCGCTGGCGGTCTTCAACGCGATCTTCGCCGTGCAGAACGGACTGGACGTCGCGTACCTCTGGGGCGGCCTGGGCCTGCCGGAGGGCACGACCTTCGCCGAGTACGCGCATCGCGGGGCCTATCCCCTGATCGCCACCGCGCTGCTGGCCGGACTGTTCGTGCTGGTGTTCCTGCGGCCCGGGTCGGCCACGGCGAGCGACCGGCGGGTGCGCTGGCTGGTGACGGCCTGGGTGGCGCAGAACCTCTTCCTCGTGGCCTCCACGGCGCTGCGCACGCTGGACTATGTCGAGGCCTATTCGCTGACCCGGATGCGGATCGCGGCGCTGCTCTGGATGGGGCTGGTGGCGATGGGCCTGGCGCTGATCCTCTGGCGGCTGCTGAGAGGGCGGAGCGCGGCGTGGCTCATCAACGCTAACGCCCTGGCGGCGGGTCTCGTCCTGGCGTTCTGCAGCGTCGCCGATCTCGGCGCGATCGCCGCGGACTGGAACGTCCGCCACGCGCGCGAGGTGGGCGGCAAGGGTGTCGAGCTCGACCTCTGCTACATGCGCTATGAACTGGGTGGCGCATCGCTCGTGCCGCTGGCGCGACTGGAGGCCTCGCTGCCTTCATCCGGGTTCCGGGATCGGGTCAGCTTCGTGCGCCAGGGCGTGGAGGCGCGGGTGACCGGCTGGCAGTCCGACTGGCGCGAGTGGCGCTGGCGCGACGCCCGGCGGCTGCGGGAGGCCGCGCGGATCACCGGGCCCACCCCGCCGCTCCTGCACGAACGGCGCGGATGCGACGGTCGGACAACCCCGCCGTCACTCCGGACGCCGCTGATCGCGCCCCAGCCGTTGACCCCCAACCCGAAGCCCTGAACATGAGCCGCATGCCGAACGTCCTGGTCGTCGACGACGATCCCCATATCCGCCAGCTCCTGGTCTTCGCGCTCGAGAAGGCCGGCCTGTCCGCCCGCGAGGCCGAGGACGGCGAGGCCGCCCTGGCCCAGGTCGCGACCGCCGCGCCGGACCTGGTGATCCTCGACATCAACATGCCCAAGCTGGACGGTCTGGAGGTCTGCCGCCGCATCCGGGCGCAGGGGGAGCTGCCGATCCTGTTCCTGTCGTCGCGCGACGACGAGATCGACCGGGTGCTGGGCATCGAACTGGGCGGCGACGACTATGTGGTGAAGCCGTTCAGTCCGCGCGAGGTGGTGGCGCGGGTGCAGGCGATCCTGCGGCGGGCCCGGCACGCCCAGCCGGCGGCGGTGGCCGCGCCGCTGGCCCGTGGCCGCCTCAGCCTGGACGGCGAGAGCTGGGCCGCGTCGTGGGACGGCGCCGAGGTGGCGCTGACCGTGACCGAGTTCGAGATCCTGAAGATCCTGATCGGCGCGCCGGCCCGGGTGTTCACCCGCGACGCGATCATCGACCGGCTGCACGGCCCAGGCTTCGCCATCACGGACCGCACCATCGACAGCCATGTGCGGAACCTGCGCGCCAAGTTCGCGAACGTGGGCGGGCATGACGTGGTCGAGACCCGCGCCGGGGTCGGCTATCGCATGGGCCCCTGCCAGGGCGGGGCGGCTTGATCGAGGCGTTCAAGGACTGGGTCGGCCGCTGGTGGCCGCCGCTGCGACTGCGGGTGATCCTGTTCGGGGTGCTGCTGTTCGCCGCCGCCATGCCGCTGATCGGGATGATCTCGCTCAGGGTCTATGAGAACACGCTGGTGCGGCAGACCGAGGCCGAGCTGGTGGCCCAGGGGGCCGCGCTGACCTCGGTGGCCGCGGCGGCCTGGCCCGGGGCGCGGGCGCTGCCGCCCCGGCCCAAGGACCCGCCGCCGGGCTACTTCACGCCGCAGTTCACGAACATCGACCTCAGCCGGGACCCGGTGCTGCCCGAGCGGCCGCCGGCGCGTCGGACGGCGGTGAAGGCCGACCCGCAGGCGGTGACCGTCGCGCGGATCATGGCGCCGATCGTCGAGGGCACGCTGCGCACCACCCTGGCGTCTGTGGCGATGATGGACGAGCGCGGGGTCATCGTGCTGGGCGCCTACCTCGGCGGATCGCAGGCCAACCTGCCGGAGGTGCGGTCGGCGCTGGCGGGCCGTTCGAAGATGGTGCTGCGGGTGAACGGCGACATCTCGCCCCGCTATCGGTTCGAGTGGCTGTCCAAGGCCTCGACCATCCGGCTGCACTACGCGCGCCCGATCGTGGTGGAGGGCAAGGTGAGGGGGGTGATGCTGTTCTCGCGCTCGCCCCGCGCCCTGTTCCGCGGGCTGTACGAGGACCGTGGCAAGTTCCTGCTGGCCGTGGGGGTGATCTTCGGCGTGCTGGTGCTGATGGCCGGGCTGGTCGGTCGCGGCGTGACCGGGCCGATCGAGAAGCTGTCGGCGGCGGCGCGGCAGGTGGCGGCGGGGGGCGGCACGATCCCGCGAACCCCACGCACGGCGGCGCTCGAGATCCGCAACCTCTACGAGGACTTCGGCGCCATGGCCGAGCGGATCGAGCGGCGGTCGGCCTATCTGCGCGACTTCGCCGCCGCCGTGAGCCATGAGTTCAAGACGCCCCTGACCGGCATCCGCGGCGCGGTCGAACTGCTGCAGGACCATTTCGAGACCATGTCGCCCGACGAGCGGCGGCGGTTCCTGGACAACATCGGCGGCGACACCGAGCGGCTGTCACAGCTGGTGGGCCGGCTTCTGGACCTGGCGCGGGCCGACATGGCGACGCCCGAGGCCGGGGCGGCGACCGATCTCGCCGAGCCGCTGCGGCGCGCGGCCGACGCCCAGGCGCGGGCCGGGTTCGAGGTGAGCGTCGACACCTCGCGCGACCTGCCGCGCGTGGCGGTTCCCGCGCACACGCTGGAGAGCGTGCTCGACATCCTGCTCCAGAACGCGCGGCAGGCGGGCGCCACGCGGGCGTGGGTCCGCGCCGAACCGGCGGTGGGCGGGATCCGGATCCTGGTCGAGGACGACGGCCCGGGCGTGCCGGCCGCCGACCGGGAGCGGTTGTTCGAGCCCTTCTTCACCAGTCGCCGCGTCGAGGGCGGGACCGGCCTCGGCCTGCCGATCGCCCGCTCGCTGCTGGCGGCCAGCCACGCCGACATCGCGCTGGTGGAGGCCGCGCGCGGCGCGGCCTTCGTGCTCAGCCTGCCGACGAGCGAGGTCTAGGGTCTGCACAGCTTCTCCACGCCGAGCCGCGCATGGGATGCACGGCGACGGGCCAGGGTGGCGCGCATGGACGAGCCTCAACTCCCCACGCCCGGCGGCTACGATCTCTCCCTCATCGACGCCGGGGAGGCCTGGTCCTGGCGGCTGACCACCCCTGAAGGGACTGCGCTGGCGGGACACGCCCCTAACCGCGTCAGCGCCCGGCGGTCAGCCGCCATCGTGGCGGTGCTGGCCGATGCGCTGACGCGGGTCCGGAGCCGGGACCTCTAGGCGAGGACCGGCCCGCGGCGGCGCAACATGCCGCCGGCGCCCATGAAGCCCAGGATCATGAGGCCCCAGGTCGCCGGCTCGGGCGCGGCCGAGGTGGCGATGGGCGTGCCGCTGACCACCACATTGTCGAACAGCGCGCCCGCGCCTGCCAGGCCGCCGTCACTCGCGAACTGGATGCGCAGGGTCGCGACCTTGCCGACGAACGGCTGCAGGTTGAAGACGGCGCGGCCGGCGTTGTTGCCGGAGACGCCCGCGCCGTACAGCGCGCCGACGTTCTTGTTGTAGATCGCCGGCGAGCCCGGATAGGGCGTGCCGTTGAAGGTTGCGCCGGCCTCGGCGACCAGCAGGTTCCAGCCGTCCCAGCCGCTCTCGGAGGACTGGGTCCAGTCGAAGCTGAAGAGGGCGTCGGTGACGCCGGTGAGATCGACGGTCAGGTCGTAGAACGAGCGCTCGTTGTTGGCGTAGAAGCCGGCCGTGTGGCCCATCTTGCCGTTGCCGACCCCGAAGTTGCCGGTGAGCTTCTCATTGGCCTTCAGGCCGCCGGAGAAGTCCTGCTGGAAGATGATGGTGGCGTGCGCCGGCGCCGACGCGATGGTCGCGGCGGCCAGGGCGCCGAGCGCCAGGGTGGTGAATCTGGGGAACATGGGGAACTCCTTATGTACGCGTGGTCGCGACACGCGCCTTGGGGAGTCCCGCCCGCGGCTGTCATGGGGGCGTCGACAGGTCGACGGAGTTGTCGACGAAACCGGACGTTCAGGCGGCCAAGCTCACATAGAGCTCGTTCTCGATCACCCATTGGCCGGTGACCTTGCGCCAGGTGGCGAGGTAGGCGCCGGTCATGGTGCGGTCGGCCCACGAACCCGTCCAGCGGCCGCGCTCCGCCGCGCGCAGGCCGTCCGTATCGACCGCCACGTCCTCGGTTTCGCGCAGGTAGGTCCGGAACCCCGGCTCGGCGAACTGGGCCGCGAATGCGGACAGCACGTCTTCGACGCCGAGGATCAGGCTGCCGTCCCCGACGATCAGCTTCACGTCCGCGGCAAAGAAAGGGCGCAGGCGGGCGGCCTCGTGCGCCGCGATCAGCTTGTTGGTCAGCTTGCGGCGGGCGCGGATGGCGTCGTCGTGTGTGGGCATGTCGCCATCCCTAGCGCCGTCGTCCCGGTTTCGCGAGGCGCCAGCCCGGCCGTGCTGGCCTGGAGCGTCCGGGAATCGAAACGGCGCCGCCCGGGTGGGGCGACGCCGCTGATGTCGAAGGTCCCGGTCGAAGCCGGGGGCGTCTCCCTCTAGGCGGGATTGGCCGCCAGACGCTTGTCGAGATAGGTCCCGACCCGGTTCTCGACCTCGGGAAGGTTCTCCATCCAGAAGTGGCTGGCGCCGTCGACCACGTCGTAGTCGATGACGATGCCCTTCTGGGTGCGCAGCTTGGAGACGACCCGTTCCACGTCGATCGGCGGGACCACGGTGTCGGAGCCGCCGTGCAGGATCAGGCCGGACGCCGGGCAGGGCGCCAGGAACGAGAAGTCATAGGCGTTGGTCGGCGGCGAGACCGAGATGAAGCCGTCGGTTTCCGGACGGCGCATCAGGAGCTGCATGCCGACCCAGGCGCCGAAGGAATAGCCGGCGACCCAGCATTGGCTGGCGGCGGGATTGGTGCTCTGCAGCCAGTCCAGCGCGGTGGCCGCGTCGGCGAGCTCGCCGATGCCGCCGTCGAATTCGCCCTGGCTGCGGCCGACGCCGCGGAAGTTGAAGCGCAGGACCGAGAAGCCCCGCTTCATGAACAGGTGGAAGAGCTGAACCGCCACGGGGTTGTTCATCTGACCCCCGGCCTTCGGGTGCGGGTGCAGGATCAGAGCGACCGGCGCGGTCTCGCTCTTGCCCTGGGAGTAGCGCCCCTCGATCCGCCCGGCGGCGCCGGTCAGAACAATCTCTGGCATTCGACCCTCTTCCTTGGCCTAGAATACTTGACTGTTTTAGTCGGTCTTCCTAAGTCGCAGCCATCCGGCGCGACCCCGCTTCGAGCGAGGCGGGGCTAATAACATAGGCCGCCCCGGATGCGCGCGAAAACTGCATCGGGCCGAATCCATGCGTCTCTCCACGAAAGGCCGATATGCCGTGATGGCGATGGCCGATCTCGCGCGCCGCGAAGGCGAGGCCAGCCGCGCCGTGGCGCTGGCGGACATCGCCGCGCGGCAGGAGATTTCGCTGTCCTATCTGGAGCAGCTCTTCGCGCGCCTGCGCCGCAAGGGGCTGGTGAAGAGCGCGCGGGGGCCGGGGGGCGGCTATCGGCTGGCCCGGACCGCCGAGGCCACCACGATCGCCGAGATCGTCCATGCCGTGGACGAGCCGCTGCGCGCGACGCGTTGCCAAGCCTCCAAGGGCTGCATGATGAAGGGCGAGAAGTGCCTGACGCACGACCTGTGGGCCGACCTGGGCGCGCAGATCGAGGGCTATCTGAACTCCGTCAGCCTGGCCGATGTGATCGGCGGGCGGCTGCGGGAGCGGCGCGTGGCGGCATGAGCGGCGTCTACCTGGATCACAACGCCACCAGCCGTGTTCGCCCCGAGGCGATCGCGGCGGTGACGCGCGCGCTGGAGACGGTGGGCAATCCCTCGTCGGTGCATGCCGCCGGGCGCGCGGCGCGGGCGCTGATGGAACAGGCGCGGGCCGACGTGGCCGCCCTGATCGCGGCGCCGCCGCAGACCGTGATCTTCACCGGCGGCGGCACCGAGGCCAACGCCCTGGCGATCCAGAGCGCGGTGGCCACAGGCTCGCGCCGGCTGATCGTTTCGGCCATCGAGCACGACAGCGTGCTGGAGGCGGCGAAGGCCTCGGACGCGGCCGTGGAATACCTGCCCGTGGACGCCAACGGCGTCGCCGACCCCGGCTGGCTGCGCGATCGCCTGGCGGCTTGGGACGCGGACGATGGCCGGCCCTTCGTGGCGCTGATGCTGGCCAACAACGAGACGGGCGTCGTCCAGCCGGTGGCCGAGGCGGCCGAGCTGGTGCGGGCGGTGAACGGCTGGCTGCACGTCGACGCCATCCAGGCCGCCGGGAAGATGCCGCTCGACAGCCGGGCGATCGGCGCCGACACGCTATCGGTCTCGGCGCACAAGATCGGCGGACCGATGGGCGTGGGCGCCCTGACCTTCGGCCCGCGCGCCACCATGGTCCGCGTCCAGCACGGCGGCGGGCAGGAGCGCGGCCGGCGTGCCGGAACCGAGAACATTCCTGGAATCAGTGGCTTCGGCGCGGCGGCTAAGGTCGCCGGAGCGGTCGGTGACGGCGCGTGGCGCGACGCCGCCGCGGGGCGGCTCAAGGCCGCCGGAGCCGTGGTGCTGGGCGAGGGCGAACCTCGCCTGCCGAATACCCTGTGCGTCGCCGTGTCCGGCTGGGACGCGGAACGCCAGGTGATGGCCCTGGACCTGGCCGGGGTGATGGTCAGCGCCGGATCGGCCTGCTCATCGGGCAAGGTGAAGGCCAGCCATGTGCTGACCGCCATGGGCCATGCCGATCTCGCCGCCTCGGCCATCCGCGTCAGCGGCGGCTGGGACACGACACAAGAAGACTGGAACCGCTTCGCCGACGCCTGGCTCGAAGCCCATGCGCGCCACGCCGCGCGCCGTAAGGAAGTCGCCTGATGGCCGCCGTCAAACAGACCGTCGATCACGTCCAGTCGCTGGAGCGCTACAAGCACGGCTTCGTCACGGACATCGACCAGGAGTACGCGCCGAAGGGCCTCTCGGCCGACATCGTGCGCTTCATCTCGGCCAAGAAGGACGAGCCGGAGTGGATGCTGCAGTGGCGTCTCGAGGCCTTCGAGCGCTGGCTGGCGCTGGAGGAACCTGACTGGGCCAAGGTCAGCTTCCCGCGCATCGACTACCAGGACCTGCACTACTATGCAGCGCCGAAGACCAAGGAAGGGCCGAAGAGCCTGGACGAGGTCGATCCCGAGCTGCTGGAGACCTACAAGAAGCTGGGCATCCCGCTGAAGGAGCAGGAAGTCCTGGCGGGCGTGCAGGGCGCGCCGCGCTATGCCGTGGACGCGGTGTTCGACAGCGTCAGCGTGGTCACGACCTTCAAGAAGGAGCTGGCGGCGGTCGGCGTGATCTTCTGCTCCATGAGCGAGGCGATCCGCGAGCACCCGGAGCTGGTCCGGAAGTACCTCGGCACCGTGGTGCCGGTGAGCGACAACTACTTCGCCTGCCTGAACAGCGCGGTCTTCTCGGATGGCAGCTTCGTCTATGTGCCGCCGGGCGTGCGCTGCCCGATGGAGCTCAGCACCTATTTCCGGATCAACGCCGAGAATTCGGGCCAGTTCGAGCGGACCCTGATCATCGCCGACAAGGGCGCCTACGTCTCGTACCTGGAGGGCTGCACGGCGCCGCAACGCGACGAGAACCAGCTGCATGCCGCCGTGGTCGAGCTGGTCGCGCTGAACGACGCCGAGATCAAGTACTCCACGGTCCAGAACTGGTATCCGGGCGATCCAGAGACGGGGAAGGGCGGCATCTACAACTTCGTCACCAAGCGGGCCGACTGCCGTGGCGACCGTTCGAAGGTGAGCTGGACCCAGGTGGAGACCGGCTCGTCGATCACCTGGAAGTACCCCTCGTGCGTGCTGCGCGGGAACGAGAGCTCGGGCGAGTTCTATTCCATCGCCATCACCAACGGCCGCCAGCAGGCGGACACCGGCACGAAGATGATCCACCTGGGGGCCAACACCCGCTCACGGATCATTTCCAAGGGGATCAGCGCGGGCAAGAGCACCAACACCTACCGGGGGCTGGTCTCGGCGCACCCGAAGGCGAAGGGCGCGCGCAACTTCACACAGTGCGACAGCCTGCTGATCGGCAAGTCGTGCGCGGCGCACACCGTGCCCTACATCGAGGCCCGCAACGGCCAGACGGTGTTCGAGCACGAGGCGACGACGACGCGGCTGTCAGAGGACCAGTTGTTCTACGCGATGCAGCGCGGCCTCAGCCAGGAGGAGGCGGTGCAGCTGCTGGTGAACGGCTTCGTGAAGGACGTGTTGCAGGAGCTTCCGATGGAGTTCGCCGTAGAGGCCCAGAAGCTGGTGGCGATCAGCCTCGAAGGGAGCGTCGGATGAGCCGGCCCACCTATGAAGGCGAGCGGACGGCGGTGGACGCCCAGGGCGAGATGCTGCGCGAGTGGGACGGCGTGGTCCTGGTACGGGCGCTGCAGTGCACGGCGGCGGGCAACTGCGAGCCCATGCCCGTGGAAA
This sequence comes from Pseudomonadota bacterium, assembly GCA_040752615.1. Taxonomy (GTDB): domain Bacteria; phylum Pseudomonadota; class Alphaproteobacteria; order Caulobacterales; family Caulobacteraceae; genus Phenylobacterium. The sequence goes on from JBFMGV010000092.1 coordinate 92,063, forward strand.
TCCCGGCGGGGACCCGGGCGATGGCCATGACGCTGCTCGATCCCGACAAGGGCCTCTTCGATCTCGAGTGCTACCTCGACGCCGCCGGCGAGTCCTATGCCTACGCCCATGGCGTGGGGGCCGATGTCCGCGTGGTGGAGAAGGTCGAGGACAAGAAGGCGGTCGAGATATGAGCGTCCGGGCCAAGATGCCAAAGGCGCTCTCACTCAAGGACGCCTTCGAGACCGAGTTCGCGCGCCGCGAGATGGAGCGCCGCGCCAAGGCCGAGGCCGAACGCAAGCAGCAGGAAGCCGATCTGGCGAGCGCCCAGGCGCTGCACGCCGCCGTGACGGCGGACGGCGACTTCCTGGCGTCGCGCAAGCTGACCGCCGACGTGCGCCGCTACACGGTGTCGCTGGACAACGCCGACTATCGGATCGCGGCCTATTTCGAGGCCGGCCAGGCCAACGTCACGCTGTCCGACAAGCGCACCGCCATCCCGGGGGCCGCTGCGCCCCGCAAGCAACAGATCGTGGAGAACGTCGAGGACGCGCTCCAGGTCATGGCTCAATTCCTCGCCGACGAGACCCGTTAGAATGCTGTCTGTTTCCAACCTCCACGCCTCGGTCGACGGCAAGGAGATCCTGAAGGGCCTGTCGCTGGAGGTTCCGGCCGGCGAGGTGCACGCGATCATGGGGCCGAACGGCGCCGGCAAGTCGACGATGTCGTACGTGCTGACGGGTCGGCAGGGCTATGAGGTCACCGAGGGCTCGGCCACGCTGAACGGCGAGGACCTGCTGTCGCTGGAGCCCAACGAGCGGGCGGCCAAGGGCGTGTTCCTCTCGTTCCAGTATCCGCTGGAGATCCCGGGCGTGCCCGCCCTGACCTTCATCCGCACCGCGCTGAACGCCCAGCGCAAGGCGCGGGGCGAGCCCGAGATCACCGCGCCGGAGTTCCTGAAACTGGCGCGCGCCAAGGCGGGCGAGCTGAAGATCGACTTCGACATGCTGAAGCGCGCGCTCAATGTCGGCTTCTCCGGCGGTGAGAAGAAGCGGATGGAAATCCTTCAGATGGCGATGCTTTCGCCGCGATTCCTGATCCTGGACGAGACGGATTCCGGCCTGGACATCGACGCGCTGCGGATCGTCTCCGAGGGCGTGAACGCCCTGCGCAGCCCGGATCGCGGCATGCTGGTGATCACGCACTACCAGCGCCTGCTGGACTACATCAAACCGGACCGGGTGCACGTGCTCTCCGCCGGCCGCATCGTCGCCTCGGGCGGCCCGGAGCTGGCGCTGGAGCTGGAGCGCGACGGTTACGACAAGTACGCGAGGGCCGCTTGAACCTCGCCGCCGCCATTCGCGACCGGGACGTCTCGCAGCTTCCCGGCAAGCGCGACGAGGACTGGCGCTGGACGGACCTGCGCGGGCTGATCCGCGAGGCGCCGGCGCCGTCGGCCGAGCTGGAGGGCGATCCCGGCGCGGGGCCGTTCGAGACCTATCCCGAGCGCGCGGTGATCCTGGGCAACGGGTTCGGCGCCCGGCCGATCTCGGTCGAGCCGGGGGAGTCGCGGGTGATCGCCCTGCAGGTGGTGTCGAAGGGCGACGGCGGGCACGCCGCGCGGGTGGACGTCAGCGTCGCGCCCGGCGGCCGGCTGACGCTGCTGGAGAGCTATCAGGGGCAGGGGAGCTACCTCGCCCACACCGAGCTCAGCATCTCGATCGCCGAGGGCGGCAGCCTGGAGCGGGTGGTGCTGGCGCAGGACGACGCCGAGGGCGTTTCGGTGAGCCAGGCGGACGTGCGCCTGTCGCCCGGCGCGCGGTTCGCCCAGACCGTGGTGACGTCCGGCGCCCGCCGCCAGCGGATCGAGACCGTGGTGACGCATCCGGGCGGCCATGCCGACCTGCGGCTGGACGGGATCTACCTGCTGGCCGACAAGCGGCACGCGGACCTGACCAGCGCGGTGACGCACGCCGCCGTCGACGGCACGACCCAGCAACTGACCAAAGGCGTGGTCCGCGACCAGGCCCGCGCCGTGTTCCAGGGGCGGATCGTGGTGGCCGAGGGGGCCGACCACACCGACGCGCGGATGGGACACCACGCCCTGATCCTGTCGGATCGCGCCGAGGTGGACGCCAAGCCCGAGCTGGAAATCTACGCCGACGACGTGGCGTGCGCGCACGGCAACACGGTGGGCGCGCTGGACGAGGACGCGCTGTTCTACGCCCAGCAGCGCGGCATTCCCGAGCTCGAGGCCAAGGCGCTGCTGACCGAGGCCTTCGTGGGCGAGGTGGTCGACCGGATCGAACACGAGGGCGCGCGGGAGATCGTCCGGGCCTGGGCCGCCGCGCGGCTGAGGATCGCGGCATGACCTTCGACGTCCAGGCCGCCCGCGCCGACTTCCCGATCCTGCTGCGCCACGTGCACGGCAAGCCGCTGGTCTATCTGGACAGCGCCGCGTCGGCCCAGAAGCCGAAGGCGGTGATCGACGCCATGACGCACGCGATGGAGCATTCCTACGCGAACGTGCATCGCGGGCTGCATACCCTGGCCAACGAGACCACCGACGCCTACGAGGCCGCGCGCCAGAAGGTGGCGGCCTTCATCGGCGCGGCGCCGACCGAGATCGTCTTCACCAAGGGCGGCACCGAGGCGGTGAACCTGGTCGCGGCCGGGATCGGCGCGGGACTGCACCCCGGCGACGAGATCGTGCTCTCCGAGATGGAGCACCACGCCAACATCGTGCCGTGGCACTTCCTGCGCGAGCGCAAGGGCGTGGTCCTGAAGTTCGTGCCGGTGACCGACGATGGCCGGCTGGACCTGGAAGCGTTCCAGAACCTGCTGGGACCGAAGACCAAGGTCGTGGCCCTGACGCACATGTCCAACGTCCTTGGCACCATCAACGACGCCAAGGCCCTGGCGCGGATGGCCCATGAGGTCGGCGCGCAGGTGCTGTTCGACGGCTGCCAGGCCATCGTCCACAAGCCGGTGGACGTGAAGGACATCGACGCCGACTTCTACGTCTTCTCCGGTCACAAGCTGTATGGCCCGACCGGGATCGGCATCCTCTACGGCAAGCCCGAACGTCTGGCTGCGCTGCCGCCGTACCAGGGCGGCGGTGAGATGATCGGGGCGGTGTCGCTGGACGAGATCACCTACGCCGACCCGCCGCACCGGTTCGAGGCCGGGACGCCGCCGATCCTGGAGGCCATAGGCCTGGGCGCGGCGATCGACTGGCTGTCCGGCCTGGACCGCGAGGCGGTGGCCGAGCACGAGCACCGCCTGTACGCCCGGGTGCGCGAGCAGCTTCAGGGCTTCAACTGGCTGAAGGTGATCGGCGAGGCGCCCGGCAAGGGGGCCATCCTGAGCTTCACCATCGACGGCGCCCACGCGCATGACGTGGCCCAGATCCTGGACCGCTACGGAGTGGCGGTGCGGGCCGGGACGCACTGCGCCGAGCCCCTGATGCGGCGTTTCGGCGTGACGTCGAGCGCGCGCGCATCCTTCGCCCTATATAACACCGAGGAAGAGGCCGACGCCTTCGTGGACGCCCTGACCCGGACCCAAGCCTTCTTCGCCTGAGTAAGAGACGATGGACGACGCCACCGCCGTAGAGCCCCAGGAAACGACGCCGCTCAGCCAGGCCGAGCTGGACGTGCTGACCGACAAGCTCGTGGACAAGCTGAAGACGGTCTACGATCCGGAGATTCCGGTCGACATCTATGAGCTGGGCCTCATCTACAAGGTCGACGTGTCGGACGACCTGGACGTCGCCATCGACATGACCCTGACCGCGCCGGGCTGCCCGGTGGCCGGCGAGATGCCGGGCTGGGTCGAGGACGCGGTCAAGGAGATCCCCGAGATCCGCTCGTGCCGGGTCGAGCTGGTGTTCGATCCGCCATGGGACCCCTCGCGCATGAGCGACGAGGCCAAGCTGCAGCTGAACATGTTCTGATGACCAGCATCGACCTCACCCCCTCCGCGCCGCGTCCGCGCCGTCCCCGCCCGAAGGTGGTCACCCTGACCGACGCCGCCGCGGCGCGGGTGCAGGAGATCATGGGCAAGGCCGACCGGCCCTACATGGGCCTGCGCGTCGGCGTGAAGAACGGCGGCTGCGCCGGGCAGGAGTACGTCCTGGGCTACGCCGAGGCGCCAGACCCGATGGACGAGGTGGTCGAGGACAAGGGCGTCACCATCCTGGTGGAGCCCAAGGCGGTGCTGTTCCTGCTGGGCACCGAGATCGACTACGAGGTCAGCAAGCTCTCGGCCAAGTTCGTGTTCCGCAATCCGAACGAGACCGACGCCTGCGGCTGCGGCGAGAGCGTCACGATCGTCCCGGCGAAGGCCGACTAGGCGCCGTCAGCTCGCGTAGGCGTACGGGCCACCGCGTTCAAGCGCGCGACGATAGGCCGGCCGGGCGTGAATGCGGTCGAGGAACGCGGAGAGGCGCGGACGCCCTTCACGCAGGGCCGCGCGTTCGGCGGCGGCCTCGACCGGAAAGCTCATCATCACATCGGCCGCGCTGAACGTGGGGCCGGCGAACCATTCGGTCTTCGAGAGCTGCTGCTCCCAGTAGTCGAAGTGCAGCTTGAGCTGGGGGTCGACGAAGCCGGCCTGGGCGGTCTTGGCGATCCCGCCCACCAGGGGGCGAAGCAGCGCGGGCGCGCGCTGGGGCAGGATGCCGAACACCAGCTTCAGCAGCAGCGGCGGCATGGCCGAGCCCTCGGCGTAGTGGATCCAGTAGCGGAGCTGGCGGTACTCGGGCGTGCCGGGAACCGGCGCGAGGCGGCCGGCGCCGTGGCGCTCCAGGATGGCTTCGACGATCGCGCCGGTCTCGGCGAGGGTCTCGCCGTCGTCGGTGACCACCGGCGACTTGCCCAGCGGATGGACGGCCTTCAGCTCGGGCGGCGCCAGCATGGTCTTGGGATCGCGCGCGTAGTGGACGATCTCGTAGGGGATCTCCAACTCCTCGAGCAGCCACAACACCCGCTGGGAGCGCGAGTTTTCCAGGTGGTGGACGGTGAGCATGAAAAGACCCTCGGAGCCGGCGGGGCCGAGGGTCCTTGCGTTTGGTGATCGGCGCAAGCGCGCCGGGTCTAGCGGCCCTTGAAGGCGGCCTGGCGCTTTTGGACGAAGGCCATGATGCCTTCCTTGGCGTCCTCGCTGCGGGCGGCGAGGCCCTGGGCGTAGGCTTCCGCCTCGAGCTGTTCATGCCACGAGTTGTTGAGCGACTCCCACACGAGGTTGCGGGTGAGGCCCAGGGAGTAGGGCCCGTCGGCCAGGGCGCGGGCGTACTGCAGGGCCGAATCCAGCACCTCGGCGTCGGGCACGACCTTGTTGATCAGGCCCCACTCGGCGGCGGTCTTGGCCGGCAGCTTCTCGCCGAGCAGCATCAGTTCCATGGCGCGCGCCTTGCCGACCAGCTTGGGCAGCATCCAGGTGGCGCCGCCGTCGGGCACCAGGCCGATGCGGCGGAAGGCCAGCAGGAAGTAGGCGCTCTCGGCGGCCACCACGAGGTCGGCGGCGACGGCCAAGGAGACCCCGACGCCGGCGGCGACGCCGTTCACAGCCGAGACGATCGGCTTGGGCGACTTGCGCACCGCGGCGACGAAGGGGTTGAAGACCCGCAGCAGCGACTGGTTCGGGCCGCCCGCCGGGTCGGCGCGGCCGCCGCCGGCCGTGAGGTTGGCGCCCGAGCAGAAGCCGCGACCCTCGCCGGTGAAGACGATGGCGCGGACCTTGTCGCCGTAGGCGAAGTCGTCGAAGGCCGTCTGGAGTTCGCCCATCAGCTCAAGGCCGGCCGCGTTCAGCGTCGACGGGTCCGACAGGGTGATGATGCCGACGCCGCCGTCGATGTGGGTCTTGACCTTGGCGGGAGCCTGAGCGCCGTCCATGACGGATCCTCCGTTGAAGCTTCTTTGCTCCGATCGAAGGCAGAATACCCCGGCGTCAGCCAAGGACGAATGTCGCGTGGTGGCGCCTAGGCGGCCCGCGAGGCGCCCTTCGCGGCGTGGGTCTCGGCGACCGAGGTGCGATTGCGGCCGGCGTGCTTGGAGGCGTAGAGCGCGCGGTCGGCGTCTTCCAGCAGCACCTGGCCATCCTCGCCGGAACGCAGCGAGGCGATGCCGGTGGAGATGGTGATGGCGCCCAGGTCCTCGTTGGTCGAGCGACGCTTCAGGATGCGCGAGGAGATCTCGGCGCGGGCCGCCTCCATGGCGGTGACGGCCTGCTCGGGCGTCTCACCGGGGAAGAGCACGGCGAATTCCTCGCCGCCGTAGCGGGCGGCGAAGCGCGGCGCATCGGCGATGCGGCCGATGACGCTGGCGACGTAGCGGATCACCTGGTCGCCGGTCTGGTGGCCCCAGGTGTCGTTGAAGATCTTGAAGTGGTCGATGTCGACGATCGCCAGCGTCAGGGGGCGGCCCTTCTCGGCCGCGTCGGCACAGGCGGCGCTGAGCGTCTCGTCGAAGGCCTTGCGGTTAGCGAGATCCGTGAGGCTGTCCGTCATGGCGTCCCGGCGAACCTGGGCCAGGTTCTCGCGCAGGCGGCTCAGCTCGTCGGTCGTGTCGGCCAGCTGGCTTTCCAGGGCCATGTTCTCTTCGCGCACCTTGCGGGTCGCCACGGTCAGGGTCTCGACCATGGCGCGCACGGCGTCGGCGTCCTGCTCGACCAGGGTCTCGCTGGCGGTGGCCAGTTGCTGGCCATAGGCCTCGCTGGTTTCGCGGGCGGATTCGATGGCGCGATGGACGCTGTCCAGTTCCTCGGACAGGCTCTTGCCGGCGTCGAGGATCTCACCCGAAAGCTTGGCGGCCGGCAGATACTCGGCGGCGATCTGTTCGCCGACCTGGTCGGTGAAGGCGCTGCCGGCGCGGATCAGGGAGTCGATCTTGACCGCCACGTCGCTGTCCTTGGCGGCGACGTAGTGCATCCACAGCTCGAAGTTGAGCGCGGTCGGCCAGACGCGATGGGTTTCCATGGCGTCCAGGGCTTTCCGGGCCAGCGCGTAGGCCTTCGGGCTGCGGAGGAGGGGATCGATTTCCGACGGCATGAGCCCGAGCTTAGGGCGCGGACCCCAAACAGGCCGTTAAAGCCCGGACTATTCGTCGTCGGGTCGCGGAAGCGCCGACCGCATAAGGAATGCGGGCGTGTCGCCGCCGAAGCCGACCACGCGGTCGCCGTCGTCGCGATCGCGCCGCCGAGGCTCGCGCTCGGGCCGCGATTCGCGTTCCTGGCGGGGCTCGCGGTCAGGGCGCGGGGCGCGCTCGCCACGCGGTTGAGCCCGGCGGCCCTCGTCGCGGCGACCTTCGTCCCGACGGCCCTCGTCACGGCGTTCGGCCGGCGCGGACTCGTCGCGGCGCGGACGCGGGGCGGGGGCCGGCTTGGCCTCGGCGGCGGGCGCTTCGGCCTCGACCTCGGCTTCGCGGCGACGGGGACGGTCCTCGCGCGGCGCGCGGTCGCGGTCGCGGTCACGGCCACCGCGTTCGCGGCCCTTGCCGCCGCGATCCCGGTCGCGACCGCCGCGGGCGGCCCGCGGCTCGTCCTTGATCTGCGAGAAGTCGATGTCGAAGGTGACTTCGGCCGGCGTCTTGCCAATCAGCTTCATCACCTTGTCCAGGTTCTTGCTGTCGGCCGGCGTCGTGATCATGAACGCCTCGCCGGTGCGGCCGGCGCGACCCGTACGGCCGATTCGGTGGACGTAGTCGTCGGCGTGGTGCGGGACGTCGTAGTTGAAGACGTGGCTGACGGCCGGGATATCCAGGCCGCGCGCGGCGACGTCGGAGGCCACCAGCAGCTTCAGCTCGCCCTTGCGGAAGGACTCCAGCGTGCGCATCCGCGTGGCCTGGTCCAGGTCGCCGTGAATGGCGGCGGCGTCCAGGCCGTGTTTCTTCAGCGACTTGGCGACGATGTCGACTTCGCTCTTGCGGTTGCAGAAGACGATGCCGTTGCCGACCTCGCTCCGATTGATCAGGTCACGCAGCGCGGTGCGCTTGGCCTTGGGGTCCGCCGTCGGAAGACGGGCGAGGAACTGCGAGATCGTGTCGGCGGTCGTGGCCGGCTTGGCCACCTCGATCCGCTCGGGATCCTTGAGGAACTGCTTGGTGAGGCGCGTGATCTCGGGCGGCATGGTGGCCGAGAAGAACAGCGTCTGCCGCTTGGGCGGCGTCAGTTTGAAGATGCGCTCGATGTCGGGGATGAAGCCCATGTCGAGCATGCGGTCGGCCTCGTCGACCACCATGATCTGGACGCCGGTGAGCAGCAGCTTGCCGCGCTCGAAGTGATCCAGCAGGCGGCCCGGCGTGGCGATCAGGACGTCGACGCCGCGGTCCAGCTTCAGTTCCTGGTCGGTGAAGGAGACGCCGCCGATGAGCAGGGCCCACGACAGCTTCTGGCCCTTGGCGTACTTCTCGAACGAGGCGGCGACCTGGTCGGCCAACTCGCGGGTCGGCGCGATCACCAGGGCGCGGGGCATCCGGGCCCGTGCGCGCCCGGCCGCCAGCCGGTCGATCATCGGCAGCGTGAACGCGGCGGTCTTGCCGGTGCCCGTCTGGGCGATGCCGAGCACATCGCGGCCATGCAGCGCCACGGGAATGGCGGCCGCCTGGATCGGCGTGGCGGTCGTGTAGCCGGTCTCGGCGACAGCGGCGAGGGTCGCGGGCGACAGGCCCAGATCAGAAAATTCGGTCATTCGCTACTTGAGGGTGCGTGGCTTACCCGTTTGACCCGAAGGACAGCGGACATGGCGCCACGCGGCGGCGCGGACGGACATCGCCGCGCGCGCGGAACATACGGCGCACGGTCCCGGTGTCAACGCACGGTGCAGAACGCGGTTCACGGCGCCTGTTTTGTGGGTGCGCCTGCGCGCCTTCCGGCGTCCGCTTGCCGGGCCATTCCGTAAGGGTCAGGGTAAGCCTTGGGATCGAGGGAGTGCACGATCATGAGTGTTGTTGAACCCGGCTCGGCCGGAGCGGGACTTGTTGCGCGCGTGAAGGCGCTGCTGACGCGGCCCGCGGCCACCTGGGACGAGATCGCCGCCGAGCCGGCGACCGTGGGCGGACTGTTCCGCGGCTATGTGCTGCCGTTGTCGGCGATCCCCGCGGTGGCGGGGGCGATCGGCCTGCTGATCTTCGGAGTCAGCGGCGGCTTCCTGGGCTTCGGCTTCAGCTATCGGCCCTCGCCGGTGTGGATCATCGGTCAGGCGTTGCTGCAGTTCGTGTTGGGCCTGGCGATGATCTTCGTGATGAGCCTGGTGATCGACGGCCTGGCCAAGACCTTCGGCGCGACCCAGGACCGGGTGCAGGCGACCAAGGTGGCCGCCTATGCGCCGACGGCGAGTTGGGTCGCCGGCGCGGTGATGATCTTCCCGCAACTGGCGATCGTGGCGCTGCTGGGCGGGCTCTACAGCCTGTATCTGCTGTTCGTGGGGCTGCCGAAGGTGATGAATGCGCCCGAGGAGCGGAAGGTCCCTTACTTCGCGGCCGTGCTGGTGGTGGTGATCATCGTCGGACTGGTGATCGGTGCGATCAGCGGCGCGGTGATGGGCGCCGGCCGGATGGCCGGCATGGGCGCGATGGGCGCCGCGGGGGGCAAGGTCACCATTCCCGGACAGGGCGAGGTGGATCTGGGCAAGCTGGAGGAACAGAGCAAGCGGCTCGAGGACGTGGCCCGCAAGATGGAGTCCGGCGAGGGCGTCGCGGCGACCGATCCGGATGTGCTGAAGGGCTATCTGCCGACCGCCGTGGCCGGCTACGCGCGCAGCGGCGTCGAGGTGTCGAGCGGCGAGGCCGCCGGCATCCAGGGCGCCGAGGCCGAGGGCACCTATGAGAAAGCCGGGGTCAGCTTCCGCCTGAAGGTGGCCGATATCGGCGGCGCCGGCGCCCTGGCCGGCATGGCCAGCGCGTTCAAGGTGAAGTCCCACGAGGAGAACGCCGACGGCTACGAGAAGATCGACACGATCAACGGCCGCCTGGTGCAGGAGAAGTACAACCGGACGTCCAAGTCGGGCGAGTACAGCGTGCTGGTCGGCCAGCGGTTCGCCGTGAGCGCCGAGGGCGAGGGCGTGTCGATCGACGATCTGAAGGCGGCGGTGAACGCGGTCGGGATCGAGCGACTGGAAAGCCTGGCCAAGGCCAACTAGCGCGCCCCGCCCGCTGTGCTACGCATGGCGGCTGGAGTGGCGTTGGAGGGCTGGCATGGGGGCGCCTGGCGAGGCGAGGGCGGTTTCGCGCGCCCTGGCTATGCTTGTCCGGCCCGCCCGCGCCTGGGACGAGATCCAGGCGCAGCCGGCTGAACCCCGGGCCCTGTTCCGCGGCTACGTGCTCCCGCTGGCGGCCGTTCCGGCCGTCTGCGGGGTGATCGGCGCCGCGGTCTTCGGCTTCAACATCGCCAGCGTCGGCGTGCGGATGAGCCAGGCCGGCCTGCTGCTGGGCTCGGTCGTGGGCTTCGCCGCGACGCTGCTGGCGGTCTGGCTGCTGGCGATCTGGCTCGACATCACGGCCCCGGCATTCGGCGGGCTGCGCGACCGCCGCGCGGCCCTGAACCTCGTGGGATACGGGGCGACGGCGAGCTGGATCGGCGGCGTGGCCGAGCTCTATCCCAGCGTCGGGATCCCCGTGGGCATCCTGGCGGGGCTCTACAGTCTCTACGCGCTGTACCTGGGGCTTCCGAAGCTGATGCGGATCCCGCCGGAACGGGCCCTGACCGCCTTCGCCGCGGCGCTGATCGCCACCCTGTTGCTGGGCGCGGCGCGGGGTGCGCTGGTCGGCCTGGCGGCCGAGGCGGGCGGCCCGCTCTCGGCCACCTACGCCCCGCGCTAGGCGGCTACTCCTCGCTGTTCGAGAAGCGGTACTGGTGGTCGCGCGCCAGGTTGCCGAACTTGGTCGTGTCGGAATTGAACGACAGGCGCACGGTGCCGATGGGGCCGTGACGCTGCTTGCCGATGATCACTTCGGCCAGGCCGCGCACCTGATCGACCTGTTCCTGCCAGGTGAAGTGCTCGGGCGTGCCTTCACGCGGCTCGAGGCGGCTGAGGTAGTATTCCTCGCGGTACACGAACATCACCATGTCGGCGTCCTGCTCGATCGAGCCGGATTCCCGCAGGTCCGAAAGCTGGGGCTTCTTGTCCTCGCGGTTCTCGACCTGGCGGCTGAGCTGGGACAGCGCCATCACCGGCACGCCGAGTTCCTTCGCCAGGGCTTTCAGCCCCTGGGTGATCATCGAGACCTCCTGCACCCGGTTGTCCGGGCCGCCGGCGCCGGTGGTCACGAGCTGCAGATAGTCGACGATGATGAGGTCGAGGCCGACCATCCGCTTCAGCCGCCGCGAGCGGGCGACCAGCTTGGCCAGGGTGATGCCGCCGGTGGCGTCGATGTAGAGCGGGGCTTCCTGGATTTCGAGCGCGGCGTCGCGGATGCGGCCGAACTCCATCGCGTCGATCTCGCCCTTGCGGAGGCGGTCGCCCGAGACGCCCGAGGCCTCGGCGAGCAGACGCATGGCGAGCTGTTCGGCCGACATTTCGAGTGAGAAGAAGGCGACGACGCCGCCGCGCACGGTCTTCTTCGAGCCGTCGGGCTGGGGTTCCCAGGCGTAGTGCCGGGCCACGTCGAAGGCGATGTTACAGGCCAGCGAGGTCTTACCCATCGAGGGACGGGCGGCCAGGATCATCAAGTCGGACGGGTGCATGCCGCCGATCTTCTGATCGAGGTCGATCAGGCCGGTGGAGAGGCCGGCGAGGCCGCCGTCGCGGCTGTGGGCCTCGGCCGCCATGGCCACGGCGCCCCGCAGCGCGTCGGCGAAGTTCACGAAGCCCGAGGAGACGCCGCCGGTCTCGGCGAGCTGATAGAGTTGCTGTTCCGCCGCTTCGATCTGGTCGCGGGCGTCGCGATCGGCGTCGCCCTGGCTGGCCGAGCTGACGATTTCGCCGCCGATGCGGATGAGGTCGCGGCGCAGCGCCAGATCGTAGACCAGGCGGGCGTAGTCGGGCGCGTTGGCCGCCGGGGGAGCCCGGTCGACCAGGTCGGCGAGATAGCGGACGCCGCCCAGTTCCTCGAACGCGGGGTCGCGCTGGAACTGCTCGGCCATCAGGATCGGCTCGGCGAGCTGGCCCTTGCGGATGTTGGTCTCGATCGCGCCGAACAGGCGCTGGTGGAACGGCTCGTAGAAGTGGCGCGACTGCAGATTGTCGCCCAGCCGTTCGAAGGCCGCGTTGTCGTAGAGGATCGCCCCCAGCAGCGCCTGTTCCGCCTCCACGTTCGAGGGCGTGTGGGCGATCGGGACGTCGGTGTTGACGGGGCGAAGGTCGAGCGCCGGAACGAGGGCCATAGCTATCGATACCGAACCTGGCCGCGGCGATCACTGCGGCGGATGACACATTTGAGAAGCCGTCCACACACAGATTCCCGCCTGTGGATAAAGCTGAGCCATGGCGCAGCTTGCGCGGGGGAATCGTCGGGCGGCCAGACGTCAGAAGCGGTCGCAGGATTTGCGATCGCCCAAAGAAAAACGGCGCGGAGGAGGCCTCCGCGCCGCTGATCTCATTATCCGGTCAGCATCAGGCTTCGACGTAGTCCTGAGCCGCCTGGCCGGCGCCGCCTTCGAGGAGGTCGGCGGCGGCCTGGTCGGCCGCGAGACGCTCTTCCTCGAACTGGGCGTTGATCACATTCTCGCCGCGGGCCTGACGCTCAGCCTCGTCCGCGCTGCGGGCGATGTTGAGCGTGACCGTGACGGTGACTTCCGAGTGCAGGCGAACCTTCACTTCGTGCATGCCGAGCGTCTTGATCGGCTTGTCCAGCACGACCATCGAACGTTCGATCTTGCCGCCTTCGGCGTTGACCGCGTCGGCCACGTCGCGACCCGCGACCGAGCCGTAGAGCTGACCGCTCTCGCCCGCCTGGCGGATCATGACGTAGGACGTGCCGTCCAGCTTCTCACCAGCCTTGCCGGCGGTTTCCTTGGCCTTCGCGTTGCGGGCCTCGATCTCGGCGCGCTGGGCGTCGAAGACCTTGAGGTTCGCGGCGTTGGCGCGGAGCGCCTTCTGGCGGGGAAGGAGGAAGTTCCGGGCGTAGCCGTCCTTCACGGTGACGACGTCACCGAGGGCGCCCCAGCCTTCCAGGCGTTCGAGCAGAATGACTTTCATGTGCCTGACTCCCTTACTTCACGACGTAGGGGAGGAGGGCCAGGAAGCGGGCGCGCTTGATGGCCTTGGCCAGTTCACGCTGCTTCTTGGCCGACACCGCGGTGATGCGCGACGGCACGATCTTGCCACGCTCGGAAACGTAGCGCTGCAGGAGCTTGACGTCCTTGTAGTCGATCTTCGGCGCGTTGGCGCCGGAGAACGGGCACACCTTGCGGCGGCGGAAGAACGGACGGCGCTGGCCGCCCGAGGAGGCGCCGGCGGCCGGAGCGGCCGGGGCCGTGGAGGTTTCGTCAGTCATAGCGAGAGCCTCCCTTTCTTAGAATTGCGGGGCGTCGTCGCGGCGTTCGCGGTCGCGATCGCGGCGGGCGAGGATCGGGCTGAGCTCGAGGTCGAGCTCTTCCACGCGCACGGTCATGTAGCGCAGCACGTCTTCGTTGATCGACAGCTGACGCTCCATCTCCTTCACGATGTCCGCCGGGGCGTCGATCGCGAGCAGGGAGTAGTGACCCTTGCGGTTCTTCTTGATCCGGTAGGTCAGGTTGCGAAGGCCCCAGTACTCGATCTTCGCGACGTTGCCGCCGCCTTCCTCGATGAGGGTCTTCAGTTGATCGTTGAGGGCTTCGGCCTGTTGCGGCGAGATATCCTGCCGCGAGATAACGACGTGCTCGTAGAGCGCCATTAGGTCCTTCTTCCGTTAGTGGGAGGCGGCGCGTCCGGCGGCGGAAGACCGACGGCTGCGATGGATCTCAGGACGCGGCGGCCGGGAGTTTCCCGACCCTTGAAGGCTCCGCGTGAGACCGCCTTCCGTGAAGAGGCGCGCAAATAGGCGAAAACCCGAGCCGGAGCAAGGGTTTTCGGGGCGCGGAGGAGGCTGGCGCCTAGCGCCTCTTCTGATTGTAGGCCTTAACGGCCGCCAGGGTTTCGCTGACGTGCTCGCTGGGATCCAGCTTGGAATAGGTGTGCAGGACCTGGCCGTTCGGCGCGATGACGTACGAGGTACGGTCGGACCAGTCGGGCTTCATGGTGAGAACGGCGTCGTACTGCTTGGCGATCTTGGCGCCCGGGTCGGCGGCCACCGCGAACTTGCCCGCGCAATGCTCGGTGTCCTTGGAGAAGGTGGCGAGGCGGTCGGTGTTGCCGGCGGTGATGCCGATCACGGTCGCCTTGTTGGCCTTGAACTGGTCCACCGACTGGGAGAACAGGCTGGCTTCGAGGTTGCAGCCCTTCGTGTAGGCGGCCGGGAAGAAGTACAGGACCACCGGCCCCTTCTTCAGCGCATCGGCCAGCGACAGGTTGACGGCGTCGCCGGAGAGATAGCCCGGCGCGGTGAACAAGGGCGCCTTGTCGCCGGGCTTCAGCGCGGCGGCGGCCGGCGTGGCGGCCAGCGGCGCGGCGATCAGGGCGGCGACGGCGGCAAGGGCGAGGCGCGACATGGCGTGGTCCTTCGGGGTCTCTGGAAAGCGCGACAGTTGAATACCCAGGATACGCTGCGCGCAAGCCGGGCGTATTTCCCGCTAGTTGTAATCGACGCTGACCGACAGCACGCCGGAGTAGTCGCCCACGGGCGTGGTGGGGCTCAAGGCGAAGCTGCCGCCGACCGTGAAGCTGTATGAGGCCTGGCTGCCCGCCGACCCGCCCAGGCTACGCGTGTCGGGCGCGGTGTCGGTCAGGGTCACCGGGATCGTGCCGGGACCGGTAAGCGCCATGGCCGCGGGAACCGAGATCGACACCTGCTGGCCGCCTTCGCCGGTGATGGTGAAGCCCGCGCGGACCGGCGCCGGCGTCGGGTAGAGGAAGGCGTTGCCCGCGCCGCTGAGCGTGCGGGCGCCGCTGGTGGCGTTCAGAGTGACGGTGTTGGAGCCCGTGGTCGGGCGCTGGATGCGGCCGAAGGAGAGGTCGGCGGTCTTGGCGACCGCCACCGAGCGCAGGACGGTGGCGCGGCCGCGCTCGGAGTCGCCCGCCTGCATCTGGCCGTCGCTGGCCAGGACATAGACGTAGAAGCTGTTCTGCGCGGCGCCCGAGGCCAGGTTGGAATCGTCGCCGGCGATGGGGAAGTCCGCGCCGACCGTGAAGGTCTTCGGGCTGTTCTCTCCCGGCGGCGCCAGTTCGAACGTCAGCGGGTTGGTTCCGGTGGGAGCCACGGCCAGGACGGCCGTGCCCATCGCGACGGTGAAGTTGGTCAATGCCCGCGCGCGGCCGGTGAGGGAGCCGATCGTGCCGATCTTGATGACGACGCGGGTGTCGGCGCAGGTCGTCTCGCCCTGCCGGTCGGCCTGGCAGCTGACGGTGACCTGGGCGTTCGCGGCTCCGTTCGAGACCCGCCGCCCCGCGCCGCTGACGACACTGACGCCGCCGCCGCCCGAGTCGATGCGGAACACCGTGTCGCCCGTCGGCGCGGCGGCGACCGTGCCGAGGTTCAGGGGCCCCTGGACCTTCACGGTGTAGGTGGCGGCGGCCGCGCTCGCCGGAATCAGGGCGACCAGCAGCGCGCAGACGGCGAAGCGCATGGCTCTGCTTAGCAGCCGGGGCGGGGGCGATGTCGAGATCATTCGCCGCCTTTCTGCGCCGGTGCGGCCGCCTGGGCGCCGGCGGCTTCGAAGCGCACGGGCAGGGTGACGTCGGGCGCGATCTCGCCGCCGGCCTGAATGGCGACCCCGGGGGTGGCGAGAGGGCGCATCCGCAGCTTCTCGGCCTGGGCGGGGTCGATCCGCACCGTGTAGGCGCCGATCGGCACGGCGTCGAAGATCGCCGCGCCGTCGAACTCGGTGACAGCTTCGATAGGGGCGCCGTCCCGGCTGACCAGCTGGACGCGCACCGACGAGAGGCCGACCCGCTGGCCGTCCTCGCGCTGGAGCTCGACCTTGACCGTGACGCCGCCCGTGGGGCGGAGCGGGTAGTCCACTTGCGTCACGCTGCCGGGGCGCGGCCGCAGGCGCAGCTGGGCGGGCGGCGCGGTGACCGACGGGTTCTCGAGCTTCTCGAGATTGACACCCATCTGGGCCGTGGGGCCGGACCCCAGGCCGGTGACCAGCAGGCGGCCGTCGGGGCCAGTGGCGAGGTCCCGGCGGGCGCCCGCGCCGTCCAGCGCCACATCGGGGGCGGGCGCCTCTCCGGCCTGACGGATGCCGTCGCCGTTCTCGTCGATGAAGGCGTTGAAGAGCACCGAGCCGCCGGTTCCGGGCCCGGAGCGCATCAGGTTGTAGCGACCGCCGACCGGATCCCAGCCCAGCCCGAAGGTCCACTGGGCGAAGACGCGCCAGTCGTCGGTGGCGTGGTCGTACTCGCCGGTCAGCGCCAGGTCGCCATACCGGGTGGAGAGGGTGGACGACGCCACGAAGTTCCAGCCGTCCAGCTTGTCCAGCGGTTGGCCGATCCCGAAGCGCAGGGCCCAGATATCGGAGAGCCGGCGATCCAGCGTGACGGCCAGGAAGCGGGCCTTCACGTCGGGCAGGATGTCGTAGTCGAGGCTGGCGCGGATCTGCCACTTGTAACCACGGAAGGTGGAGGCGGCGATGTACCCGCGCAGTGTTTCGACCGCCCCGGCGGGACGATAGGTCTGGCGCTCGTACTCCATGCCGGCGGACACCAGCATCGAGCCTAGACTGGACGAGGCGCGCCCGCCGGTGGCGAAGTCGTGCGAGCCGTCGGCGTAGCCGTTGCGCACCGCGCGCAACGAGACGGGGATGATGCGGCCGCGGATGTCGAGGCTGGAGTCGACAGTCAGCTCGGTGCGGCGGCGCAGTTCCAGCCGCGAGTTGAACGACAGGTTGTTCTCGTCGACGAACCGGTCGCGGTACTCGGCGTGTCGCAGGACGCCGGAGGCGCCGTAGGCCTGGCCCGCGAGGCCGATGGACGTGCCCTGGCCGCCCCGGCCGTCCCAGGCGCCGTCGATCTGGGTGGCGACGCCGAGCACCGAGGTCCGGGCGCCCAGGGTGTAGATGCCCAGCCCGCCGCCATCCGGCCTGGGCACCCGGGCGATCCCGGCCGAGGCGGTCAGCAGGTTGGTGATCCCGTAGTTCAGGGCCGCCACCGCACGCAGGCCGTGGTCGGCGAAGACGCCGGGGTCGCCGAGGGAGGGGCGGCCGATCCTGCGGGGCTGGATGAGGGGCTGGTCCTGCTCGACCGCGCCGAAGGTGAGCTGGGCCTCGCCGGCGCGCAGGAGGGCGGCGCCGACGTTGATGACCTGGACCTCTTCGTTCCGTTCGCCGCGCGGGCCGTAGACGACCACGCGGATCACGTTGATCCCCGGGGAGAGCGGGATGTCGAGGAACTCGTAGCGGCCGTTGATCGACTGGTTGGTCCCGCCCTTCAGCACGTCGTTGATGTAGAGCTCGACGTCGAAGCCGGGGGGGAGTTCGCCGCGCAGGTCGATCTGGTTGAAGACGCTGGATTGTTCCAGCGGAGCGGTGGAGACCGCGAAGCCCCGGCCCGAGATGCTGCGCACGCCCATGGCCAGCCCCGGGGCATAGGTGTCGCCGGCGGTGATCTCGCGGGCCCGCAGGGGGCCGAGCATCCCGCCCTCGACCGAGCGCCGCTGCAGCATCAGGCGCGCGTTCGTCGCCCGGCCGTCCTCGTCCGAGCCGAGGTAGCCCTGCAGGTTCGACCACAGGAAGTCGCCGGCGAAGCGCAGGTCGTAGCGGAACGCGCGATCGCGCTGGCCGGATTCCAGGCCGCCCTGCAGCACCACGTCCACGCCGGGAGGGCTGAACAACGCATAGGGCTGGGCGATGGTCAGGGTGTCCTGGTCGCCGCCGGCGCCCGGCGCGCCGGTCGGGCGGCGGCCCAGGCGGTCGAGGCGCGACTGCACGGGGAAGGGCTCGCGCGGGCGGATCCTCAGGGTGAGTTCGTCAGGGGAGACGTCGAGCCCCGCGCCGATCAACTTCGCCAGGACGGAAGCACGCACATAGATCTCGGTCGCGGTGACCGCGATATCTCCCTCCGCGAAGGGCACGCTCTCGCCGGCCAGGCGGGCCGTGCGGGCGCCGGCGTCGAGCAGAAGCGCGCTGCGCGCCTGGCCGATGCGCCCGACGATCCGCCGTTCGGCGGGCATCACGTCGATGTCGGCCTCGAGCAGGCGCGAGAGTTCGCTGACCGGGAGCAGTGGGTCCTCGCCGGTTCCGTAGGCGCCGAGGCCGTCGGACAGGGTGAGGCCGCCGTCGAGGGTCACGGACAGCAGCATCAGTTCGGCCGGATCGAGGGCGGTGGCGCGCGCAGACGCCGCTGGCGGATCGGGCGCGGCGGCGAGGGCCGGGCCGGCCAGCAAGAGCGCGGCGACGAGCGCCGGCCAGCTAGAACTCGGCTTTCGCAAGGACCTTCCCCGGTGACGTGTCGTCGTCCGTGAAGGTCACCTCCAGTTTCTCGCCCGCCACGGGCGACCGGGTCAGGGGAATCCTGACCGCGCGGCGCGCCGCCTCGGGATAGACGCCGACGCCACGAGCGACGCCCAGGGGTGCGGCATCCTTGCGCCCGCCCGCCACCCGGACCTCGAAGTTGCCGTAGACGGAACTGGCGCCGCCCCGGACGAGGTCCAGCGCCACGACCGAGGCCGCTGGCGCGCCGGGGCTCGTCTCGACCGACTGGACGCGCGCGCCTTCCAGCGTGGCGGACACCTGCGTGTCGGCCGGGCGGACGATCATCGGGATCGAGATCCCGTAGACCGCGTGGATCTGGAATGAGAGCTGACCGTCGCCCGGGCCCGAAGCGGCGGCTTCGGCCGTGGCGCCGGCCTCGCGCGGGGGCAGGGTGGTGAAGGTCAGGTGCGTACGGCGCTCGCCCGTCTCGCCCTCGGGCAGGGCCGACAGGCGCACCCGCACCGTCTGCGGACGCCCTGGCTGAAGGGTGACGCGACGGGGCGAGACCTGGAGCAGGTCCTTGGCCGATTTCAGTGCGTCCACGGCGGACTTGCCGTCGGGGCGCTGGGCGGCGTCCTCCACGGCCAGGATCTGGCCGTCGGCCAGCATCACGCGGTCGACCAGCGCGATGTCGACGGTGACCGGGGCCGCGCCCTGGTTCAGCAGGAAGATGGTCCCGGCCCGCCGGCTGCGATCGAAGGTCAGGCGTTTCGGCGTGACGTTCAGGAAGGCGCTGGCGGAGGACGGCTGCGCGGGCGGCGCCGTCTGGGCGTGGGCGCTCACGGCGGCGGCCGAGGCCAGCAGGAGGAGCGAAAGCAGGCGGCGGCGCATCAGTTGTACTGCACGACGACCTGCAGGCCGCGCCGTCCGGCGTCCAGGGTCGGCCCCTGCGCCACCTCGATGCTGGCCGCGGCGCGCCCCAGCAGCGATCCGCCCGCGAGCGGCAGTCGGCGTGGGTTGGGAGATGCCGTCGCCGCCGTCCGGACCACCACGGTGTCGGGCGCGACGCGGGTGACCTCGAAAGCGCCCGGCGCGGTCACCGTCTCGCCGGTGTCGTCCTCGCGGCGAATGACGAGCCGGGCGTTGGCCGGCATGGTCATGCCCATGCTCATGGATGGCATCACGCCCATGAAGCTGGCGCCGTCGATGCCGCCCTGGACGCTGGGCATCGCCATCGGCCAGGACACGCGCACCGACATCGGCTCCACGATCACCACACGCGCGGCCGCGCGGGCCTCGGCCGACAGCGCGGGGCCGGCGACCGCGAGGATCGTCGTCAGGGCCAGGGCCCCGCACACCGTCCGGCGGATCCGGCTCACGGCGCGCTCCGGGTCAGTTGAAGTTGACGGTGAGGGTCAGCGAGCCGGTGTAGGCCTGGAGGGCGGTGGTCGGCGTGATGTCGAAATGGCCGCCCACGTAGAGGTCATCCTGGCCGTTGGCGGGCAGTGTTCCGACCGTGCCGCCGGCCGCGACCGGCGATTGCGAGGCGACGTTCGCCAGGTTGCCCGTCGCGCCGGTGAAGCTGAGGGCGTTGCCCGCCACCGAGTAGGTCTGGCCGTTGGTGCCGATCAGCCGGAAGGTCGCCGCGCGCGCCTGACCGGGCGTGGGCACGAAGCCGTTGCCGCCCGAGACCTGCGGAGTGGCCGAGCCCGTGGAGGCGGACAGCACGGTGACGGTGGTCGTTCCGACGGTGGGCCGGGCGATCGAGCCGAACTCCAGGTCGCGGGTGACGCTGAGCTGGGCGGGGGCGACGATGGTGGCGTTGGCGTTCGCCGTGGCGGTCGCGGCCGCGGCGCCCGTGGCGCTCGCGCAGGCGACGCCGAGGAGGCCGAGAGCGAATCGAAGCTTCATTTCCTGCACCCCTTGAAGACCATTCGGTCGATGATCGACACTTATCCGAGACTTATCCGCGACTTGGCGCACGAAGAATCCAACGGGTGCGACAAGTAGTTTCCAGCGGGCGCCTGCGGTTGTGGAGCCGATTTTTACAGACCATTAGCCATGTTCGGCTCTAGGACCGGCCCCGGCGACTGTCAAGCTAGCGCCCCGGATGGGCGAGGGATCGCAACCTGCGGCGCCCAGATCGCCGGGAAGGGCCTGAAAACAGCGGGCGATCGCGCGGAAATGCGCAAGCTTCGCCACTCTGGGCTTTCACACGGAGTCCCGCTTCCCTAGCATCTGCGCCGGAGCCGCCGTGGTGGTGGTTCCCCGAGGGGGGCGGATGGCCGACGACGGGAGCTGGCCCAGCGGGGCCGGCCCGGAGAGTTGGGAGCCTGGCGACGCACGCACGCGTGTGGCGATCGACCAGTTGCGAGTCGCGCTCGGGGCCGCGGAGCGCCGGCTCGCCGACCCCGCCGCCGAACCACTCTCGGTGCAGACCCTCACCGGCCTGATCCAGACCCTGGAAGCCCTGGCGCGGCGCGTCGCGGCGTATGAAGCGGCGGCGGAAGCCCGCGCCAACGACCGCGCCGCGGCGCTGGAACGGATCGCTGAACGTCTCGAAGTCCAGGCCGAAGCCCAGGCCGCGCGGGAAGCGGCGATGTCGGCGCGCCTGGACCTGATGCTGGATCAGCTGGGCAAGGCGCGCGCGGAGGCCGAGGCGCGGAAGACGCGCCGCGACCCGGCGCCGATCCGCATGGTGCTGGTGGGCGCCAGCGCGGCGGCGGCCATCAGCGTGGTGGGCGCGGGCGCGGTGCTGATCGCCAGGCCGGAACTGTTGCCCACGGCCGTTCCGGCGGTCCTGGAGCGCCTGGGACTGCGGCCCGCGCTCAAGCCCGTGGGCGTGACGGTGGGAACCAAGGCGGCCGTCAGCGCGCCGGTCCCGGTCGCGCCGACGCCTCAGGACACCTATGCGGCGGTCTCGGGCGCGCTGGCGCGGGGCGACGCCAACGCACTGGCCCGGCTGACCGGCCTGGCCGAGGCCGGGAACGCGGAGGCGCAGCTGCATCTCGCCAGCCTGTACGAGACCGGGGAGGGCGGCCTGCCGCAGGACCTGGGCGTCGCGCGGCTGTGGACCGAACGCGCGGCGCAGGGGGGCGACCGGATCGCCATGCACAACATGGCCCTGTTCCTGATGCAGGGCGAAGGCGGTGAGCGCGACATCAGCCAGGCCGCGGTCTGGTTCCGCAAGGCGGCTGAGCAGGGGATCGTGGATTCCCAGTACAATCTCGGGCTGCTGTACGAGGCCGGCCGCGGCGTGGAGAAGAACCTCTCCGAGGCTTACCGCTGGTTCTCGATCGCGGCGAACGCGGGCGACACCGCCGCCCGCGAGAAACAGCTCGAGGTTGAGCGCCTGTTGAAGGCCAGCGAGCGGTCGGCGCTGGACAAGGCGGCGGCCAGTTTCCAGCCCGGCGCGCCGCAGGCCGCGCCGCACGCCGACGTCATCGGCCCGGCGGCGACCGTCGCCGACACCCAGGCGCTGCTGGCGCGCAAGGGCTACTACGTGGGTCCGATCGACGGCGTTCCGTCGCCGGCCTTCCGGTCGGCGGCGGCGGCCTTCCTGCGCGACCAGGACGCCGCCGCGCAGTAGGCGTCAGCCGTTCGGCTGCACCAGGATCTTCACGTGCGCCTCGGGATCGCCGAGGGCGGTGAAGGCGCTGGCCACACCGTCGAGGGTGACCTTGCCTGTCACCAGGTGCGACACGTCGATCACGCCCTCGGAGAGCTGGCGCAGGGTGAGGGCGAACTCCTCGGGCGTGTAGCCGAAGACGAAGGTGAGCTCGATCTCCTTGGTGATGGCGATCGACGGCTCGATGCGGTCGCTCTCCATGCAGACGCCGGCGACGACGATCTGCGCGCCGGCCGGCGCGGCCTCGATCAGGGCCTGGAGCACGCCCGGCGCGCCGACGCATTCGAAGACCACCGGACGAGCCACCGGATTGCCCATCATCGCCATCATGCTCTGCGCGGCGCGGGCGCGGGGCACGCCCAGGCCCTCCCAGCGCTCGTGCGGGTTCTCGACCGCCGGGTCGATGACGATATCGGCTCCGAGACGCTCGGCGGCGGCCCTGCGGCGGGGCGAGAAGTCGGCGGCGATCACCGGTCCGAAGCCCTGCGCCTTCAGGGCGGCGATCACGGCCAGGCCCACGGGGCCGCAGCCGACCACCAGCGAGACCGACTTCGGCTCCATCCGGGCCTTGGCGACCGCGTGGGCGCCGACGGCGAAGGGCTCGGTGAGGGCGGCGTGGTCGGTGGGCAGGCCGTTCGGCACTTCCAACAGCATGGCCTCGGTGAGGATCATCTGCTCGGCGAAGCCGCCGGGCAGGCGATTTGAGAAGCCCAGGGCTTCCATCCCGCCGTTGTGCAGGGTGATCGGCATGCTGACGATCCGCGTGCCGGCCTTCAGCGCCTTGGTCGCGCCGGGACCGTGGTCGAGGATCTCGGCGCAGAACTCATGGCCGAACACCGTGTCGGCGGCGGGATCGAAGCCGTTGTCCGGCGCGCCGGCGCGCCGCGACAGGTCGATCATGTGTTCCATGTGGTGCAGCGCGTGCAGGTCGGACCCGCAGATCCCGCAGGCCAGAGTCTTCACCAGGACCTGCCCCTCGCCGGGGGTGAGCGCCCCGATCTCGTCGCAGACCAACTGCCTGTTGCGGCGGATCACGGCCTTCATGCGTTCACTCCCCAAACTCGGCGTTCTTGTTCTTGCCGGTTCTATCCCCTAACCCTCGCGCCTCGGAATCACCAGGAGCGGGATCGTCATGAGCCTCGCGTTTCTTTTTCCCGGACAGGGCAGCCAGGCCGTCGGCATGGGCCAGGAGCTGGCCGTCGCGTTCGCCGCGGCGCGTGAAGTGTTCCAGGAGGTCGACGACGCGCTGGAGCAGAAGCTGTCGGCGCTGATGCGCGACGGTCCGGAAGACCAGCTCACCCTGACCGAGAACGCCCAGCCGGCGCTGATGGCCGTGAGCGTGGCGGTGATGCGGACGCTGGAGAAGGAGTTCGGCGTCGCGATCGACAAAGCCGCCTTCGTCGCGGGGCACAGCCTGGGTGAGTACTCGGCCCTGGCGGCGGCGGGGGCGATCAGCCTCTCGGACACCGCGCGCCTGCTGAAGCTGCGCGGCCAGGCCATGCAGCGCGCCGTGCCGGTGGGGCAGGGAGCCATGGCCTCGCTGATCGGGCCCAAGACCGACCTGGCGCTGGCCGAGGAGGCCGCCAAGGCGGGCTCGGATGTCGGCGTCTGCGTGGTGGCGAACGACAACAACCAGGGCAACGTCGTCATCTCGGGCGCCAAGGCCGCGGTGGACAAGGCGATCGAGGCGGCCAAGGCCCTCGGCGCCCGCGCGATCCCGCTGAACGTGTCGGCCCCCTTCCATTGCCCGTTGATGCAGCCCGCCGCCGACGAGATGGCCCAGGCCCTGGCCTCGGCGACGATCCTGACGCCACGCGCGCCCGTGGTGGCCAACGTCACGGCCCAGCCGACCAACGATCCCGAGCTGATCCGCCGCCTGCTGGTCGAGCAGGTCACGGGGCGCGTGCGCTGGCGCGAGAGCGTGCAGTGGATGGCGGGAGCCGGCGGGGTGACCCGCTTCGCCGAGGCGGGCGCCGGCAAGGTGCTGTCCGGCATGGCCAAGCGCATCGCCCCCGACGCCGAGGCCACGCCGCTGAACGCGCCGGCCGACCTCGAAGCCTTCGCCAAGAGCCTCTGAGAGGGATCGCCATGTTCGACCTGACCGGCAAGACCGCCCTCGTCACCGGCGCGACCGGCGGCATCGGCGCCGAGATCGCCAAGACCCTGCACGCGCAGGGGGCCAAGGTGGTGCTGTCCGGCACCCGCGAGGCGGTGCTGCAGGAGCTGGCCGCCAGCCTCGGCGAGCGCGCCTTCGTCGCCGCCGCGAACCTCGCCGATTCGGTGGCGGTGGACGGCCTGATCGAGGCGGCCGAGACGGCGGCCGGCTCGCCCCTGGACATCCTGGTGGCCAACGCCGGCATCACCAAGGACGGCCTGCTGATGCGGATGAAGGACGAGGACTGGGAGACCGTCCTCAAGGTCAATCTCGAGAGCTACTTCCGCCTCAGCCGCGCGGCCATGCGCGGGATGATGAAGCGCCGGTTCGGCCGGATCATCGGAATCACCTCCGTCGTCGGGGTGATGGGGAATCCGGGGCAGGCCAACTACGCCGCGTCGAAGGCCGGAATGATCGGGTTTTCCAAGGCTTTGGCGCAGGAAGTCGCGACCCGCGGCATCACCGTGAACTGCGTGGCGCCCGGCTTCATCGAGAGCCCGATGACCGATGCGCTGAACGAGCAGCAGAAGGCGCAGATCCTGTCGACCATCCCCGCGGCCCGCCTGGGCGCAGGGGGTGACGTGGCCGCGGCGTGCGCCTATCTGGCCTCCGACGAGGCCGGTTATGTGACGGGCCAGACCCTGCACGTGAACGGCGGCATGGCCATGATCTGACGCTCGCCACCCCGGAGGGAACGTGATACGCGCCCCCCCGACTTGTTGATCACCTAAGCGACAGTTGACTTCACCGTCGCCGTCGTCGATGCAGACACCGACTAACCCCTGAGGGACCAGCTACATGTCCGACGTTCTTGAACGCGTCCGCAAGATTGTGATCGAACACCTCGACGCCGATCCGGAGAAGGTGACCGAAAAGGCCAGCTTCATCGACGATCTGGGCGCCGACAGCCTCGACAACGTCGAGCTGGTCATGGCTTTCGAAGAAGAATTCGACATCGAGATTCCGGACGACGCCGCCGAGCACATCCAGACGGTCGGCGACGCCGTGAAGTTCATCCAGGAGCGGCTGGGCGGCTGATCGCCCTTCGCTAGGAATCAAGGGCCGCCGCGTCGCCGGGAGATCCCCGTGAGGCGCGGCGGTTTTCGTTTGAGGCTGCCGAAATGCGTAGAGTCGTCGTCACCGGTATCGGGATCCTGAGCCCGCTGGGCCAGGGCACGGAACTGACGTGGAAGAAGATCCTGGCCGGCACGTCCGGCGCCGGGAAGATCACCGCCTTCGACACCACCGATTATGCCTGCCAGATCGCCTGCGAGGTGCCGCGTATCGACGGCCGTGGCGGCGGCGGGCCTGACGTCGAGGGCAGCTTCGATCCCGACCTGACCATGTCGGCGAAGGACCGCCGGCGGGTCGACGACTTCATCCTCTATGCCGTGGCCGCCGCCGACGAGGCGGTGAAGGACGCGAACTGGACGCCCGAGGACGAGGACGAGCGCGAGCGCACCGGCGTCATGATCGGCGCCGGCATCGGGGGCCTCGGCACCATCGCCGAGACCGCCATCGAGCTGCACGAGAAGGGCCCGCGGCGCGTGTCGCCCTTCTTCATCCCCTCGGCGCTGATCAACCTGGCCAGCGGCCAGGTCTCGATCCGCTATGGCTTCAAGGGCCCGAACCACGCGGTCGTCACCGCCTGCGCCACCGGCGCCCACGCCATCGGTGACGCGGCCCGCCTGATCAAGTACGGCGACGCGGACGTGATGGTCTGCGGCGGCGCGGAGGCCAGCGTGGTCCCGGTCGGCATCGCGGGCTTCATCGCCTGCCGGGCCATGGCCACCGCGTTCAACGACACGCCCGACAAGGGCAGCCGGCCCTACGACAAGGACCGTGACGGCTTCGTGATGGGCGAGGGCGCCTGCGTCCTGGTCCTGGAGGAGCTGGAGCACGCCAAGGCGCGCGGCGCGAAGATCTACGCCGAGGTGGCCGGCTATGGCCTCTCGGGCGACGCCTATCACATCACCGCGCCGGTCGAGGACGGCGACGGCGGTTTCCGCGCCATGAAGGCGGCCCTGAAGGATTCGGGGCTGGACGCCGGCGACATCGACTACATCAACGCCCACGGCACCTCGACGATGGCCGACGGCATCGAGCTGGGCGCGGTGGAGCGGATGCTCGGCAACTCCGCCCCGGGCAAGGCCATGTCGTCGACCAAGTCGATGACCGGCCACCTGCTGGGCGCCGCCGGCGCGCTGGAAGCCGCGTTCTCGATCCTGGCGATCCGTGACCAGATCGCCCCGCCGACCATCAATCTCGACAATCCCGACGTCGAGACGGTGCTGGACCTGGTTCCGCACAAGGCCAAGCCGATGGAGATCAATGTCGCCATGTCGAACAGCTTCGGCTTCGGCGGCACCAACGCCTCGGTGATCTTCAAGAAGTACGCGTGAGCCGGAAGGGCCGCTTCAGCCGCCGTGCGGCCGGTGGCGGCCTGATCGCGCTCGGCGTCGCGATCCTGCTCGCCCTGGCGGGCGTCTGGAGCTACCTCGGCCCCGGCCCCAAGGCGAAGTCCGGAGACGTGACGACCGTCGAGCTGGAGCGCGGCGCGGGCGTCGGCCAGATCGCGGCGACGCTGAAGGAATCCGGCGCGATCGGCTCCAGCGGCCTCTTCGCCTTCGCCGCGCGGCTGACCGGCGCGGCCAGCCAGCTCAAGGCCGGCGAGTACGAGTTCGCCTCGGGCGCCTCGATGGCCAGCGTGCTGGCCGACGTGCGGGCCGGCAAGGTCGTGCGTCGGCAGATCACCATCCCCGAGGGCTGGACCAGCGGCATGGCCGCCGACGCCGTCAATGCCTATCCCGGGCTGACCGGTGTGGCCGTCGAGCCTCCCGAAGGCTCGATCCTGCCCGATACCTACCAGGTTCGTCGTGGCGAGGACCGCGGGGCGGTGATCCAGCGGATGCGGGACGCCCGCGACGAACTGCTGGCCGAGCTGTGGGCCGGTCGCCAGGCGGGACTGCCGCTCTCGTCTCCCGACCAGGCGGTGACCCTGGCCTCGATCGTCGAGAAGGAGACGGGCGTCGCCTCGGAGCGGCCGCGCGTGGCGGCGGTGTTCGTGAACCGCCTGCGCACCGGCATGATGCTGCAGAGTGATCCGACCATCATCTACGGCATCACCAAGGGGCGGGCGCTGGGGCGTGGCATCCGCGCATCGGAACTGGCCGCCGCGACGCCGTACAACACCTACCGGATCACCGGGCTGCCCCCCACGCCGATCGCCAATCCTGGGCGCGACGCGCTGGCGGCGGTGCTCAACCCGCCCAAGAGCGACGAGCTGTACTTCGTGGCCGACGGGTCGGGCGGCCACGCCTTCGCGTCCACCTACGAGCAGCACCAGGCCAATGTGGTGCGCTGGCGCCAGATCGAACGCGACCGCGCGGGCGGAACGGGGCGATAGTGACCGACCTACAGGGAGCGCTCTAGATGCCGATCTCGGGGATGACGGGGTTCGGGCGGGCCGAAGGCGCGCTGGCGGGATGGAGCTGGGCCGTGGAGGCGCGCAGCGTCAACGGCCGGAACCTGGAGGTGCGCTTCCGTGGCCCGCCGGGCTTCGAGGGCCTGGAGCGGGCGGCGCGGGAGGGCGCGCAGAGCCGGTTCCAGCGCGGTCAGGTGACGGTCGGCGTGCAGGCCAAGCGCTCGGAAGGCGCGGGCGCGGTGCGCATCAACCTCGGCCAACTGGAGAAGTATCTGGAGGCCGGCGCGTCCTATATCGACGACGGCCGGGTGAAGCCGCCGCGGCTGGATGGCCTTCTGGCGCTGCGCGGGGTGATCGAGGCCGAGGACGCGGGCCTGGACGCCGAGGCGCAGGCCGAGGTCGAGGCCGCCATGGCGGCGTCCGTGGCCGCGGCGCTGGACGGCCTGCTCGGCGCGCGACGCGAAGAGGGGCGGGCGCTGGCGCCGGTCCTGGGCGGGCAGGTGGACCGGATCGGCGTGCTGGCGGCGCAGGCGCGCGAGACGGCGGCGGGCCAGCCGGCGGCGATCAAGGCGCGCTTCGAGGCGCGACTGAAGGAGCTGGCCGGCGAGGCGGCAACCGAGGAACGCATCGTGCAGGAAGCCGCCGCCATGGCGGTGAAGGCCGACGTGCAGGAGGAGCTGGACCGCCTGGGCGGCCATGTGGACTCCGCGCGCGGATTGCTGGCGACCGACGGCGCGGTCGGCCGCCGACTGGATTTCCTGACGCAGGAGTTCATGCGCGAGGCCAACACCCTCTGCTCGAAGTCGCAGACCGGCGCCTTGACCACGATCGGCCTGGACCTCAAAGCGACGATCGAGCAGTTCCGAGAGCAGGTTCAGAATGTGGAGTAGACGGGCGAAGGCGGCTATGGGAGCCGCCCGTGCCGCTGTTGCTCCTGGAGGTTGGGTTTGAGCGCCGACGATCATGGCAAACCCTGGGAGACCGTGCGCCGGGGCCTGCTGCTGCTGTGCTCCAGCCCCGCGGGCGCGGGCAAGACGTCGCTGTCGCGGCGGCTGGTGGCCGACCACGAGAGCCTGACGCTGTCGATCTCGGCCACGACGCGTGATCCGCGTCCGGGCGAGGAGGAAGGCCGCGAGTACTTCTTCAAGAGCCGCGCCGAGTTCGAGGCGATGATCGCCGCCGGCGAGCTGCTGGAGTGGGCGACCGTCAACGGCAACTACTACGGCACCCCGATCGCACCGGTGGAACAGGCGCTGGGCGCCGGCCGCGACGTGCTGTTCGACATCGACTGGCAGGGCGCGGGGCAGATCGCCGACAAAATGCCCGACGACAGCGTGCGCGTGTTCATCCTGCCGCCGTCCTGGTCGGACCTGCAGCGCCGGCTTAAGGCCCGCGCCCAGGACAGCATCGAGACCATGCGGGCCCGCCTCAGCTTGGGGCATGACGAGATCATGCACTGGGGGGCGTACGACTACGTCATCGTGAACAAGAACTTCGACCGCGCGTACGCGGACCTGGGGCACATCTATCGCGCCGAGCGGATGAAGCCGGGGCGCAATCCCTGGCTCCCGGGCTTCGTCGACGAGCTGCTGGCCGAGGACGTCTATGGCGACATCGGCCCGCCCGAGACGCCCGCCGAGTCGGCGGCGCCGGCCCGGGCCCGCCTGCGGCCGGTCCAGAAGTAGCGTCAGGCCCCGGCGAGGGCGCCGCGCCGGCGCAGCACGCCGCCCGACAGTCCAAAGCCGAGGATCATCAGCCCCCACGTCGCCGGTTCCGGGACGCCGCCGACGCCGGTGCGCAGGGTGGTGCTGGCCCCGATCAGGCCAATGTCCTGCGGCCCGCGGACGAAGCTGCCGCGAATGTACGACTGGCTGGTGGACTGCGGCGTCAGCTTCTCGATCGATTGCCCGAAGCCCCAGAGCAGCGATGTCGCGCCGGCCGGGCCGGAGGTGATGGTCGCCTTCTCGAAGCCGGCGATGGAGAACCAGCTGGAGCCGGCCACGAGGCCGAACTGCGCCAGCATGGGGTTCCAAGCCGCCGCCTCGCTGTTGGGGTTGCCGTATTGGCCCGAGCCCAGCGAGACATAGGCGTTGCCGCCGCCATTGATGTAGGTGGTCAGGTCAGCGTGGTTGATCAGCTGACCGAAGTGGAAGACAGCATCGTAGTCCTGCGCGATCGCGAGGCTGAAGGTGTTCGAGTAGCTGACCGTCTTGCCCAGCGCCTGGAACTGGCTGGCGGCGGCTCCGAGCTGGCTGGCGGGGACGCCGGCGTTGCCGCTCAGGAACAGGTACTTCGATCCGCCAAACGTGGCGGCGAGGCTCTTCACGAAGCTTTCCGTTCCTGCCGCATAGTCGTCCTGGAAGGCGTACGACGAGAGCTGCCATTCGTCTCCCGAGGCGACCAGCGTCCCCGCGCTGGCGGCGGACATCGGCGCCGCAGCGAGCGCGCAGGCGGCGGCGAAAAGGGTGAAGCAACGCATGACCTGACCTCGATTGGAATTCCTTGAAGCTATGCAATGGCGGGTGTCGGGATGTTCGGCCTCCCCCGATTGGGGGCCAGTCGACACTGGGCGGCCTCGGTTGCGGAAGCGGGGTGGGCGGAGGTAGGGGACCAGGGTGAGCCGCCCGTTCCCCAAGCCGCCCGACAAGCCCGACGAGTGGGAATGCTGCAAACGCGGCTGCTGCCCCTGCATCTTCGACTACTACTATGACGCCATGGACCGCTGGCGGGACCGCGTGATCGCGATGGGCGGCGATCCGGACGCCCAGCTCGCCGCGTTGGGCCGCGAACCCTGACCATCCGAGACCCCCGATCGGGGGGTGCCCGCGCGGCGCCTCCGGGGCACTCAGGAGCCGAGGCTGCGCCGGCCGTTGGCAGTTCTCCGAGGGCCGGTGCGTTGATCAACGCGGCCAAAGGGGGGCAAACCAGTGGCGAAGATTTCCTACAATCCCGGTTCCAGCACGGTGACGTTCAACGACATCGCGTCGCTGACCATCGGCACGACCCAGATCGTCACCGCCAACGCCACCACGCTGGCGGCGCGGACCACGGTGTCGGGCATCATCAACGGCACGCTGGACGTGGTGTTCGGCGGCAACTTCACGACCCTGGCCGGCTTTCCGACCGGCGGCGCGTTCACCAGCCTGCGGGTGGACCTGAACAACCAGACCCTGATCTCGATCACGGACTTCAACCTGCCGCTCTCGGCCAACGCGCCGGTGCCTGATTTCACCAACCTGTCGGTCTTCCTGGGGGGGAACGACGTATTGACCGGCAGCGCGGCGGCCGAACTGCTCGAAGGGTTCGCCGGCGCGGACACGATGGACGGCGGCGCGGGCCGTGACTTCATGAACGGCAACACGGGCGCCGACACCCTCTCGGGCGGCGACGGCGACGATGTGGTCCGCGGCGGCCAGGGCGACGACATCATCAACGGCGGCAACGGCGTCGACTTCGTGTCCGGAGACCGGGGCAACGATACCGTCACCGGCGGCGCGGGCGCCGACCTCTTCCACACTTTCCGAGGGGCGGGCCTGGATCGCGTGACCGACTTCAACGTGGGCGAGGGCGACCGCGTGGTGGTGCTGGGCAACCAGTACACGGTGAGCCAGGTGGGCGCGGACGTTCTCATCGATCTGGGGAGCGGTGACCAGATGCTGCTGGTGGGGGTTCAGCAGTCGAGCCTGACCGGAAGCTGGATCTTCTCGATCTAGCCGCCGCAAGGCGCATCCACCGACCGACTTGAAGCCGCCGGCGCCACCCGCGCCGGCGGCTTTTCTTTGCCCCGATGGCGCAGCGCCGCCCCCGGGTGGAAGTCCCGCTGGCGCGATTTCCGTCATCGAGCAGCAATGCCAGCAACAGACCAGCAACACTAAATTTTCACGACGGACAGTTGTTCGACAGATTTGAACAAATGGCGCCCGGAAAGCGGGCGGTGAAGGTTCCGGCTGCCCAGAACGCCCCGCGAAAGATCAACGATTTTCCCAAGCAAATATCCTGGGGGTGTTCGAACGACAGCGCCTTCCTGTGTTCTCATGTATTCGGAGGGCGAAAGATCGGGCGCGCGAAATAAATCAAGGAACATTGGGGAACATATGCGCACTCTTGCTCTCTCATTGATCTCGTCGATTTCCGTACTGGCCTGCGGCGTGCCGGCCTTTGCTCAAGACGAGGGTCCGCTGACCGTCACCGGCTCCTTCGCCCTGGTGTCGGACTACCGGTTCCGTGGGGTGTCGCAGACCGACGAGGACATGGCGGTCCAGGGCGGTCTGACGCTGAACCACGAGAGCGGCGCCTACGTCGGCACCTGGGGTTCGAACCTGGCCGGCTGGGGCACCTTCGGCGGCCCGAACATCGAGCTCGACCTGTTCGCCGGCTACAAGCACTCGCTGAGCGAGACGATGGCCGTGGACGTGGGCGTGACCGTCTACACCTATCCGGGCGGCGCGGACGACACGACCTTTTTCGAGCCCTACGCGAAGCTGAGCGGCGCGGCCGGTCCGGCGTCTTGGCTCGCGGGCGTCGCCTATGCGCCGAAGCAGACGGCCCTGGGCAATTACTCCAACACGCCGCAGAGCCGCGGCCAGAAGGACGACAACCTCTACCTCTGGGGTGACGTCTCGGGCGCGATCCCGAACACGCCGGTGACGCTGAAGGCGCACATCGGCTACTCGGAAGGCAACCCTGGCCTGGGCCCCAACGGCACCAGCGTCGCGCCGACGGGCGAGTACCTCGACTGGATGGTCGGCGCCGACTTCGCGCTGGGCCCGGTCGTGGTCGGCATCGCCTACGTGGACACCGACATCAGCAAGTCGGAGTCGGCCTACCTCCTGCCCAACTTCTCCAATGCCAAGGGCGGCTCGATCGCCGATGGAACCGTCGTCCTCTCTCTCTCGGCGGCGTTCTGATCGGATGATGGCGGCGGCCGGGCGTC
>JBFMGV010000093.1:0-39497 GCA_040752615.1 Pseudomonadota bacterium
CGGGCTTCGCCCGACAAGTTATTCTTAGAATCGAGGGTTCCTATGATCTTGGCCCTGGAAAACCGTCGAGTCCGCCGCAAGCGCCGCAAGGGGCTTTCCGGGGAAAGCCTCGCGTTTTCGGCAGAGAATCCTAGGAACCGGCGGTGGGCTGCCTCGACGTCGCCGGGGGCCGAAGTTCGATGAAGTCCCGGTTCCTACGATTTTCGAGATCGCCCTTTAGCCTGAACACCGGCCTATTCCTGGTTTTCGCGGCCGTGGCCATTGCCTTGGCCGGTCCGCGCGTCGTCGGCGGGCTCCGAGAGCAGGCTCCGGCGCTTCCCACCGTCCGCCCGGTCGCCGGACCCGTCAGTCGCGTCGTCGACGGCGACACCTTCTGGATCGGGCGCGTGAAAATTCGGCTCTGGGGGATCGACGCGCCCGAGGCCACGACGGCCAATGGTCCGGCGTCCACCCGGTATCTGGCCCAGGTCGTGGCTGACCATCCTCTCACTTGCCGCCAGGCGGGTGCGCCCTCGCATGATCGACTTGTGGCGCGATGCGAGGACCCGTGGGGGCGCGACATCGGGGAAATCATGGTGGGCGCCGGCTGGGCCCTCGACTGGCCGGAATTTTCCCGCGGTCGTTACCGCTCGGCGCAGGACCGCGCCGCGGCCCTTGGCGTCGGTGTCCACGCCAGGCCGTGAGTCGACGGGGGAGGGGACTCGGCTGAGAATATCGGGAACACGGAAGGCTTGTTATGCAGAATTCCGCTCAATCGGTCGGCCGAGCGATTTCCCGGGCCATGGCGCGCGCCGAGGAGCTGAGGCAGACGTCCGATCGCCGGGTGCGGGTCCGGTTTCTGACCCGCTTCGGCGATTTCCAAGACGGGCTGACAATCCACGCTGCGATTTCGCCCAAGACGGTCCCCGAGAGCGAGGCGCAGCTTGGGAAGGGGGTCCGCCACATCCCATTCGAGGATCTCGACGCGCGTGCTGGCGAGCTCTGTCAGTTGGTCGAGGAGGCGGCGGCAGAAGTAGAGGCCGCGGTCGCCTCGGCGCTGCCGCCGGCCAAGCGCCCCAGCGACATCGAGGAGGGGTTCGCGGGCGAGGCATTCGACGAGTTGGTGCGCGAATCCTACAAGGCGATGCTCGAGGTCTCGGGCCCACTCGCAAAGAGGGCCTCCGCGTACCTGTCGTCAGCCGGTCTCGGCGAAGCCCTCACGCTTGCGGCGCTGCAGGTCGCCGCGCTGGCCGCCGTTAGGGGCCGTTTGGAGCTGGACGAACTCGTGGAAATGCTGGGTGACGAAGTACGACAGACCCGCACCAAGTTGATGGAGAAACCGCCGGGTGACGCTTTGCTCCACTAGGCTGCAGGCCGAGGTGGGCGAGCGGACGGGTCGTTGAGAAGGGCGATCACCGAACAGTCGAGAGCGGCGGCGAATTTCAAGACCGCCGAGGCGCTGAACCGTCGGCGGCCATGTTCGTAGGCGATGACATCAAGTTCGCCGAGATCTACTCGCGCAGCCAAATCGCAGGCCTTCAATCCGAGCTTCTTTCGGCGCTTCTGGATGTGTGCGCCGATCATGTGATCGACCAAGGCGGGTTGCATGTCGGCCTCTAAGGAAAACTGAACGGCCCCTGCGGCCTTTGGCGGCCTCGCCCCAATGCACGCTTTCCTGCAGCTTGCGCCTGTTCGGGCCCGCGCGGCAATGGCCGCGCGGCGAAGACCGCGGCGACTGAGCCGCCGAGGGACCGCTAAGGCGGCCCCTCGGCCCTTGGCGGCGCCTCTTGAAGTGCGGCGGCCTATGTCCGCCGACTTGATCTGTGCAACAGATGAAACGTCGTGTCGCTGCGAAGCAGCTCGGTGGCGACCGCGCAAGCCTTTAAGAATTCCTCGTCGGATAAAGCGGGGAGGCGTCGGCGTACCGCCGATACTAGCCGGGTCAAATCTAAGCGGCCGGCGATTCGACACTCCTGCACGGCATCATCGAACCTTCGCTCGGCGAGGATTTCTGCGGCTTCGGCGATGCGGTTTCGCCGACACGTCATGGCCGGTCAATTCCGCAGACTGTCCGGCACGATCCCGCCGTTCTCCGCCAGCTTGGCCATCACGGCCTTGTGGAGCGCGATGTTCTGCTCAGCGCTGCCATCCGCGCCGGCATGGACGCCCAGCTCTTCACCGAGCTCCTTACGGGCGCTGAGGCTGGAGTCGAGGTCGAGTAGCTTGAGCAGATCGACGATCGACGTCCGCCAATTGCCGCCGCCCGACTTGTCCTGCGCCATCACCGAAAGCACGGCTTCGACATCCACGGGCTCGGGCTGCGCGGCTGGGGCCGCCGGCGTCGGAGCGGCGGTCTGGGGGGCGGCTTGCGGAGCCGCTTGCGGCGGCGCGGTCGGTGAACGGGGCGCAGGCGCGGCCTTGGCCTGACCATGGTGGAAGATTTTGCTCATGATCGAGCTGAAGATGCCCATGACGTTTTCCTTGGATCGATTGATAAGCTGAGCGCGCCTCGACGGGGGCGTTAGGACAGGCCCGACTGAAGCTTCTGGGCTTCGGCAAGATGGCTTTCGATCTTGGGCACGGCCTTGGCGGCGCCGCCCTTCAGGCCCGCGTCGTCGCCATGCTCGGCATAGCCCTTCATCAGAGTAAGCGCTTCTTGGTGCGCGGCGACCTGCTGGTCGACGTAGGTCTTGTCGAAGGCCGCGTCGCTCGCCGACTTCAGATTGTCCAGGAAGCCCTGACGGCGCTGATCGAGTGCTGCGGCCGGCGTCTTGTTCGCGGCCAGGATCAGCGGCTTCATCTGATTGGTCATGGCGGTGTGCTGCACGACCATCATCTTGGCGAACGCGACGACGTCAGGGTTCTTCGATCGGGTCTGGGCCAACTTGGCCGCCTCGATCTCGTACATGTCGCTCTGGCTGGCATTGGAGACGAAGGCGTCGGTGTCGTTGGCGCCGAGCGTGGCGGCGGAGGTCTGTCCGACCGCCGCGCCGACGGCGTCCTGGGTCGCGGTCACGGGCGCAGGCTCGGCGGCGCTTTCCGATTTCGTCGCCGGCTTACCGCAGGCCGAGAGGCAGGTGAGGGCGATCAGGGCGGCGGCGGCGTGAGGCGCAGCTTTCATCTTATTGTTCCTTCTTGATGTGCGGACTTGCTGACGCCGGCCCTGGGTGCCGAACGCGCAAGCTGCACAAATGCTCCCCAGGGAGCCACGCCAGCTCTGCGCCCTCGGCGACTTGCTTGGCGATCCGGTTCAGCTGTGGAGCGGAACCCGCGCGCACTGCAGCTGGTCGGCTCTGCGGAGGCGCTGCCCTGCCCATGCGCTCAGGGCCCTCGACGCCGCGGTTATCGCCTTCATGACGGTGTTCGGCCAGGCAAACCCGGTCGCGCAGCGGTTCTCGGTCGAGAACGGCCGTCTTAGCGGGAGGGCGTCGCGGCCAGGGAGGCGAGCCCGGCGAAGCCCGTGGGCGCCGTCATATTGGCCGCCTTCTCGTCAACATACGCGGCCGCATGAGCGTAGGCGGCGGTCAGGGCAGCCGTGGTGGCGGCCGCAACGACCTGCTCACTGCGCCGGGTCGGCCGCCACAAGGTCATCACCAGGTTCGAAGCCTGCAAGACCGACCAGAGGCCGAGTGCGCGCCGGCGCTCCGGGCTGGAGGGCGCGTTCCACACGCGAAGGGCGGCCAGCGTCGTCACCGAGAACAACGACGGCCAGATGGCGCGCACCAGGGGGTGACGCGAGGGTTTGGCACCCGGCGCAGCCGGCTGCGGCCGGGCGACCGAGACGGCGGCAGTCACCCCGATCAATGCCGCACAGATCGCGACGCCGACCGCGACATGGCCCGGGCTTCGCCCCTCGGCGTTCAGGCTCTCAGTCAGCTTGTCCTGGGCGTGGTCGGCGATGCTCATGGCGATCTCGATGAAGGAAGATGTCAGTCAAAGCGGGTTTCGGCGAGGACCGTTCCGCTTCAGCTTCGGCCGGTGATCGAGGTGATCAAGAGGGCGAGGGTGGCTGCAGCCATCACCGCCGTCGCCGCCCAGCCGAAGATCTTCAGCAAGGGCCTTGCCCGGAAGCGGCCCATCTCGGATCTCTTGGAGACGACCAGCATCATCACCACCATCATCGGCACGGCGATCACGCCGTTGATCACGGCGCTCCAGAACAGGGCCTTGATCGGATCGAGACCCGACCAATCGATGCCGACACCCAAAAGAGTCGCCGCGCCCAGGACGCAGTAGAATCCGACTGCCTCCCAAGGCTTGTTGTCGAGTCCGCAGGTCCAGCCGCGCGTCTCGCCGACCGCATAGGCCGCCGACCCAGCCAGGACGGGGATCGCCAGAAGCCCGGTGCCGATGATCCCCAGTGCGAACAGCAGGAAGGCGAAGGGCCCGGCGGCCGGCTCGAGCGCCTTGGCCGCGTCGGCGGCGGTGCCGATGTCGAGCTTGCCCGAGGCGTGCAGGGTTGCGGCCGTCGAGATCATGATGGCCAGAGCGATCAGGTTGGAGACCGCCATGCCGAAGAAAGTGTCGAGCCGGATGCGGCCGAGTTCTTTCTTGGCCTGGCTGGGCGCCTCGCGCAGCGGCTTGGCCGCCGCGTCCTGGTCGACTTCCTCAACCTCCTGCGCCGTCTGCCAGAAGAAGAGATAGGGACTGATGGTGGTGCCGAAGATCGCGACAATGCTGGTGATCGCGCCCTTGGAGGCGAGGACGTCCGGCGACGGCCAAACAAGGCCTAGTCCCAACTGCTTCCAGTCGAGCTTCATGATGAACACCACGGCGACATAGGCGAACAGCACCAGCGTCAGCCATTTGAGGATGCGGACGTAGCGGCGGTAGGGGATGAAGAGCTGCAGGACGAGAGAAAAGACCGCGAAACCGATCGTGAAGAGGTGCGCTCCGCCGCCGGCCAGCAGCTCCGCTGAGGCTCCCATCGCCGCCAGGTCCGCGCCGATGTTGATGGTATTGGCGATAAACAGCAGCGCGACCAAGCCGGTCACGACCGGGCGCGGGATGACCTCGCCCATATTCTTCGCGAGCCCGCAGCCGGTCACGCGCCCGATCTGAGCGCTGACCAGCTGGATCGCGGTCATCAACGGATAGGTGAGAACCAGAGTCCAAAGCAGTCCGTAACCAAACTGCGCCCCGGTCTGAGAGTAGGTGGCGATGCCGCTCGGATCATCGTCGGCCGCGCCGGTGACGAGGCCGGGGCCGAGCTGTTCAAACAATGCGACGGATCTGAGCCGACGCCGCAGACCCGTCATGAGCCAGCTCTCCGCTTCTACTTCGAAGCGCTAACGCGGGCTCATGCGAAAATATCCGTCCGGCCGCCGGTCAGGGCGCGGGACCTTGGTACGGCTGCCACCGCCTGCCGGGTTTAGTCCGTGTGAAGCGATCGACGCCCTGTTACGCGCTCGCTTCGTTGCCAAAGGCTATCGCCG
Organism: Pseudomonadota bacterium; assembly: GCA_040752615.1. Taxonomy (GTDB): domain Bacteria; phylum Pseudomonadota; class Alphaproteobacteria; order Caulobacterales; family Caulobacteraceae; genus Phenylobacterium. Next base: position 5,415 of record JBFMGV010000093.1, read on the forward strand.
GGGACCGTCGCTTCGCTTCGTCGACTTGCGGACATTGAGCAAACGAAGGTGAGCCGCGTGACCCGCCCTGGGAACGGAGTTGAACTTCCGCGCCTATACTGGCGAGGGAGCTGGGATGCGTCGATATCTGGACATGGCGATCGGTTTTGCGGCGGGGCTCGCCACCGCCGAACTGGTGCGCGAGGCGCCGCCCTGGCGCCAGTCGCGCGGGCGGGCCGCCGACGCCGGGACCGCCAGCGACCGGCCCGGAGCGCCGTCGCCGACAAACGCCGCCGAAGCGAACGAGCCGGGCCATGGGCGGCACGCCGAGCGCCCGGGCGAGATTCCGGCGCGCGGGTGGAAGGATATCGTCCTGCGCACCTTCAAGGAGTTCAGCGAAGACCAAATCCCGCTGATTGCAGCCGGCTGCACATTCTACACACTGCTGGCGCTCTTCCCTGGCATCGGCGCTTTCGTCGCCCTTTACGGGCTCTTTGCTGACGTCGGCGAAGCCCGGCGGCACGTCCAGGCCATGTCGGCGATCCTGCCCGGCGGGGTCATCAGCCTGATCGGCGACCAGATGATCCGGGCCGCAGCTGCGCGCCACGGCGGCCTGTCCCTCACCTTCATCATCGGCCTGGCCGTCGCGCTATGGAGCGCCAATGGCGCGATGAAGGCCATCATCACCGGGCTCAACATCGCCTACGAGGAAAAGGAAAAGCGCGGGATCGTCGGTAAGATCGTCATCCCGCTCGGCTTCACCGTCGGATTGGTGGCCTTCGCACTGATCGCCGTCGCCCTGGCGGCCGTCGGCGCCGGCGTCGGCGATCGCCTTGGGCCGGGGGTGGGAACGCTCTACGCCCTGGTCTACTGGCCCGTGATGTTCGCCGCGCTCACGACGGGGATGACCTTGCTCTATCGCTTTGGGCCGAGCCGCGCCCCTGTACGCTGGCGCTGGATCACCTGGGGCAGCTTGATTTCCGCGGTCGCCTGGCTGGCGATGTCGGCGGCCTTCAGCTTCTACGTCGGCCGGTTCGGTCACTACGACCGCGACTATGGCGCGCTCGGCGCGGTCATCGGCTTCATGACCTGGGCTTGGCTCTCCAGCATGGTGTTGCTGCTCGGCGCCGAGCTCAATTCCGAGATTGAACACCAGACCGCCCGCGACACCACGACAGGCGCGCCCCTACCGCTCGGCGCCCGGGGCGCGGTGATGGCCGATACAGTGGGGAAGGCGCAATAAAGGTCAGCGAAAAACGCTGGGGGTCCATGTCTTCACCGCTTCGGCGGTTCGCCAGCCGCCGCCCGCTTGGCCTCGACCTGGTACGACCACCAGCGCAGCGCCATGCCGGCGATGGAGGTCGCCATGCCCAGGAGGAGGACCGGCTGGAGGCCCGCCTTTTGGACGCGCCCGGCCAAGCTGCGACTCCAAGCAGACCGACGCTGGCGGTCGAGATTAGGTAGCCGGCGGTCTTGAGGGTAGAAGGCTTGATCATAGCCGAAGAGTTCCGACCCGAACGACGCCGGTCAAGCTGCTGAAGACCGGTGCCGGTTTTCCTCCCAAACGCTACCCCCGTCTCCTTGCCCACAAGGGGGCGCTCTCAGGATAGCCATGCGAAATCAACGGCCTATTGGGTGCGTCGCCGGCGGACGCGGCGGAAGGCCGCGGTTCGACAAGCAGGATCGTCTAGCGGGCGACTCACCGAAAATCTCGCGGCCGCTGCTTGAGGGTATCGATGTGCAAGTCGGACACGTAGGTCTCGCGCGCCGGCCTGGGACCACGCGGGTCGGGCCCGTGAGGCCTGCGCTGCGGTATTTCTCGAACATCTTCTCCCAGACGACCAGATTGGCGACGCCGGTTTCGTCCTCAATGGTGATGAACATGACGCCTTGGCCGAGCCGGGGCGCTGGCGCAATCTTCGCCCGGTTTGACATCCAACTCGCAGCCGTTGTTGACCTGAGCCGTCGTCCTATGATGGACGTTGCGAGACTGCGCTCCCGATTGCGTTGCGGCCGCAGATCAGTAGCTTGCAACCACGGGGTGTCGGGGGAATCGGATTGCCAGAAGCATCGACCACAGCCGCATGGGTGCGATTTCTACGCAACTACGGGCCGATTCCGACCAACGACAACATGTATGACGAGTCCATTCAGCGCGCGCTGAAGCGGCATAAGATCAGGCCCATCGTCCTGCCCGCCCAGTTTCTGAAGGCGCTGCTCGAAAACTTCACCGGCGCAGACCCTGTGTCCCAGATCATCACCGGCACGGCGGGTGACGGAAAGACCTACCATTGTCGCGAGGTCTGGAGCGCCCTCGGCGGCGATGAGGCAACCTGGAACAAGGGCGCAAAGATCCAAACGCTCGCGGTCGGCGAACGCACCCTTGTTATCGTCAAGGATCTCAGCGAACTCCGCGACGAAGAGAGCGCAGAGCTGATCGCCGGCGTGGCCCGAGACGTCGCCCAGCGGTCGTCCGACACGGTGTATCTCCTAGCCGCCAACCACGGCCAGCTGTTGGAGAAGCTGAAGACCGCTCCCGACACGGCAGAGGTGCGCCGCCTCTCAGAGGTGGTCGAGGACCTGCTGGTGACCGGCGCCACTGACGATCAGGACGTTCGCATGAACCTCAGCGATCTCAGCCGAGCGCCAGCGGCGAAGATGACGTCGCACATCATCGACGAAATAGGCGGCCACGAAGGTTGGGCGGGCTGCGAAGGCTGCCCTGCGGCGGGCGACCAATCCTGTCCGATCCTGGAGAACCGCCGGCGTCTGATCGGCGCGGATGGCCACGGTCGGTTCCGCCAGCGTTTATTCTCTCTAGTCGAACTCAGTGAGCGCAATGGCGGCCATTTTCCGGTCCGCCAACTTCTGTCGCTGGTGGCGAATATACTCCTCGGTCACCCCGAGGGCCGGGACGGTCTGATGTCTTGCGCGGACGTCCCGGACATCGTCGCGGGCGGCAAGGCCGATCTCGCCAGTGTCTATCGCAACGTCTTCGGCGAGAACCTGAGGCCGAGCCGTGCCGAGAAAACCGAGCCCTTCAAGAAGCTCAACCTGTTCGGCATCGGCGCGGAGACCAGCAATCGGGTGGACAACCTGCTGGTCTATGGCGCGGACGATCCTGCCTATGCTGAGCCTTATGACGCCCTTGTACGCAAGGACCCGACCTACGGCGCCACGGCGAACTACACCCAAGGCCAACGGGCGTATCTCGAAGGCGGGGAGGGAGTCGATCGCTCCGCCTTCCTCCACCTGCTCAAGACCCAGCGCCAGCGCCTCTTCTTCACCCTACCGGACGACCTTGTCGCGGACTACGACCTGTGGGACCTCACGGTCTTTCGCTATGCAGGCGTCTATCTTGAGGTAGCCGAAAAGCTGAGCGCAAAGCAGCCCCTGCCGCGGGCTGCGCTCTCGATGATCGTGCGGGGGCTCAATCGCGTGTTCACCGGTATGCTGGTGCAAAACCAGGACGAGTTGGTCTTGGCGACGTCGGGCAGCTACTCACAGTCCAAACGAAGCCCGCTGCTCGACGAGCTGATCTCCGTTCCCCGCCAAGGGGGCGAGGAGGTCAGCCTGGTCCTCAATCCTCAAGGCGGTTTCGATGTCGCCGTGCGGCTCATGCGGGGTGAGGCCCACCCGACCGCGCGCCTGGAGCTCTCGCCGACCCGGTTCGAATTCCTCGGCCGCGTCGCCGACGGCGCGCTGCCGAGCAGCTTCTCGCTCGAGTGCCACGAGGACATCCTGGCCTTCAAAGCACGCCTCCTGCGCGAGACCGAGACCCGGCGCAAGCTGGATGGCGATGACGTTGGCGAGGACGGCCAGCTGGTGCTGCGCTTTATCGAACTGAACAGTGACGGCCGGGCCACGCCGCGCCGGGTGATGGTGCGGGCATGACCATGGAGGTGCTGCCGCGGCCGACCCATTTCGAGGAACGGTCCGGCCCGGAGATCTGGGTCGATGAGGCGATCTGGGGCCACCGGCTTCACGACGAGCAATCGCCCTGGCTGACGTTCCTGGAGTTCCTCAATGTGCTGCTCGCGGAAAAGGTCGCCGGCCGGCCGCTGCAGGAAACCACGCTCAACAGCTTGAGCTACCGGCCGCAGACGCAGCTTCGGCTGCGCAACCTCGTCTTTAACAACCCGCACATCATGACGGTGCTGGCGGAAGACGGCGCGGACGAGCTGGCCTGGACGTCGTGGCTGGAGAAGATGGCGAACACCGCCGGCGGCCTCGAGTCGCCCGACTTCGCCTACCTGCGCGACCGGTTCGAAACCTTCCGCGATTTCGCCGCCGTCATCCGTTTCCTGCAGGGCTCGGCGATCGAAGGCGACAGCAACAAGCGCTGGAGCTCCAAGTTCGTCTTCCCCTTCGGGCCGAACGGCCTCTACGAGGATGTCAACGTGAAGGCCAATGGCGGGGTGACGACCGACCGCCGGTTCTTCGCGCGCACGGGCGAGATCCTCTACCTCATGCTTTGCCGCAGCCAGCGTGTCGACGAGCTGCGCGAGCGCCTCGTCGGGCAGTTCCTGGAGAATCCGGCGCCCTATGACGGCATGGTGCGCGCGCTGCAAGGCGAGGCGCAGCTCGCCAAGGCCGACCGGGGCGGCGCCTTCCTGCCCTGTTCATCCCATTCCGCGTTCGACCGCCTGGCCGAGGATTGGCTCGCCATCCTTTCGCTGCCGATTCCGGCCTACGACGCTATCCCCCACCTTGTCGCGGTCACCGGCCTCAACCTCATCCTCTATCAGCTCGACCGCGCCGGCGAGGTCCTGGGCAGCGAGCGCGCCACCCTGGTGTGCGAGATCGTCTCGCCCAAGAAGTCCGTGGTGCGCGATCTGTCCGCTGACTCCTACCAAACCAACAACGCCTTGCCGCAGCAGGCAATGGAGCGCTTCATCCGGGCGACAACCGAAACGCCGCAATGGCAAGCTGCGATCGCCTCCGACGACGCGGCCATTGAAGTCACCGAGCTGCTCAAGCGGGCGTTCGACTGGCCCGATCCGGACGACGAGGACGAGCGAAGCATCCCGCCCGAAGAGCTGATCGACCGGCTGGTCGACAAGGCGGCGGTCCGACACAAACAGCACGTCGGGAAGGTCCACATGACCTGGGCCCGCGCCATCGGCCTGTCTTCGCGCCGTTCGAGCCGGCGGGTGCGCTACGCCCCGACCGACAGGCTCCTCAAGACGCTCGTAGTGACCTGCGTCGCCAAGCGGATGGAGTTCAAGGACTTCCTGGCCACCCTGGCGGACCGATACGGCCTTATCATCGGCGACCACCAGGCCCGGTCGTTCATCGACAGCGGCAATGCCGACCAGGAGGATTTCTCCGACAACGCGCGTCGGCTCGAGGAGCGCCTCGCCAGTCTCGGCCTTCTGAAGCGGCTGTCCGACTCCTGCGCCTATGTCGAAAATCCCTTCCAGCGCGGAGAGGCCGCATGAAGCCGGCCCATCTCATCGGCGCTGCCGGCGCAACCTCGATCCAGCAGCGCTTGTCGGCGCTCACATCGGAGGACGGCGTCGCGCGCTATCTGCTCGACCGCCTCACCGGCGAGCAGGTGGCGGCGATCACCGCGGCCTTGCTGGCGACGTCGGGCGTCGAGGCCCAGCTGAAAATCGCGATCCCACGCGCCTTGGTTGACGGTCACGGCCTGCCAGACACGGTCGTCACCGATGATCGGACCGTCGCGGTGCGCAATGCGGAGTGCGAAAAGCCTGCGCTCCTGATGGCCAATACTGACGACGACCAGGGTGAGTCCTTGCAGGACGTGACCTTGATCGGCGCCAAGCAACTCACCGAGGATGTCGTCCCTTGGGTCGAGGCCGCCAGCGCTGGCCTCGGTCTGCCGGAGGGCCAACTCGCCGCGTGGCGCGCCGCCTTGGCTGGGCTGAACGCCGCCGACGACTGGACCCTCCACCAGGTCTCCCATTTCGTCGCCCTTACGCGCCAACGGGTCGCCGAGGAGTCCAAGCCCGTCCAGGAAGCGCTCGGCTGGGCGCTGCCCGCCCTGAGGCTCCCTCGCGACAGCGGCTATTTCGTCGGAATCAAGGATAAGGATCTCGACCAGCCGCGCCGGTGGAAGAAGCTGTTCGACAAGCTGATCTCGGACCGCAAGCCGCTCATGGCGAAGATGCGGCCCAACCGCCAGACCATCGACACGGACGAGCTGCAGGCGCAATTCGAGCAATCGAAGGACGACATCGCCGCTGGCGTGCATGCGGCGATCGACGCCTTCATCGCGTCGCCGCCCGGTTGGGGGGACGCCGCCGAGACGCTCGCCGAGTTCGAGTGGGAGGCCGACAACGTCCTGCTGCTGTTCTCGGGCCTCAAGCTCAAAAAAACGACGCTGGCCGAAGACACGATCAACTTCTTCGAATTCGATCTACCCGGCCGGCTCAGCGACGCTGACGAGGAGTACCTCAAGGCGCTGAAGGGACGTTCGCTCAAAGAGACGCGTGACGACGATCGGGAGTTCTTCGAAGCGCACCGCGACGACCTCGGGCAGGACAAGCCCCTGCGCGCCAAATGGGAGCGGTTCATCTTCGGCCGCCCGATCGAGTGCACGGACTTCCTCGCCGGCCTGCTCCTCGTGCTTGAGCGCCTGTTCGGTCAGGTCAACGCGGCGGGCGGGCCGCGCGCCCTGACAATCCGGTCCGCCCGCAGGTCGCGCAGCCAGTGGCTCGACATGAACGCCGACATCGCCCTGGCGTTTGGCGTGCGCTACCGTGGCCTCCCGGCGCTGATGGGAAAGGCGGTGACCTGGGACGCGCCCTACATCTTCCAATACGAGGAGCTGCTCGAGCGCGCGAAACGCCGCAAGAAGTACCGGCGCAACGAGTCGGTTTCCCGAGCGAGCCTGCAGATCAAGTTCGACGTCGAGCTGGTTGTGGGCTCCGGCGCCGGCGCGGAACGCGCCGTCGTTCATCTCGTGTGGGCGGGACAGCCCAATGCGATCGGCGCTGAACTGTCCAAAGACGTGCGGCGTCTATTGGAGCGGCCGCTGCGCCGAACCAACGTCGCCCGCCTTCCGGTGAGCCGAAAGGGCGCTTTGCAGTCCGTCTCGCTGTCCGATGTCGGGACCCTGCAGCCGGCATTCGGCCAGGACGCCGGCTCCTTGGTGCCCAGGACCAATGTCGGCGAAGATGTCGCGAAACTCATCCCACGGCGGCTCAAGGAGGCCCGCCAATCCGGGCGGCTCGGCGCGGAAGCCGCGGACGCGGTGGCGGCCGCCTGGGCGACGTTCTCGAACACCTATGGCCGGGCGCTCCTGGCGTGGTCAGGGACCGGCTACGCCGACGCGGTGCTCTTGGAGCAGGCCGAGGCCTATGGCGCGCTGCTGCGCTGCCTCTCGGTTCACGCGGTCGGCGACATTAACCGCCAAGGGCTGTGGGAGCCGGCGCTAGGTTTGGGCGCTGTGCAGATCACTGGGGCGGCACCCTCGGCGATCATCGCGCCGTGGCACCCCATGCGCCTGGCCGCCACGGCCATCAAGATGCGATCGGTCGCCGGCCTGGCCGACTATCTTCTCTCGGACAAGGACGTGAATTTCGGGGACTCGCGGCTCTTCTTCTCCGACCTGCGCGAGGAGCTGGGCCATCCGCTCTACCCGGAGATCGCCGTGGGCTACGACGGGGCCGAGCCGGTGCTGCTGGCCGAGACCGGGACCGTCAACGACTACTCCCTGTTCGAGCGGCCCGTGCGCGATCCGGCGGAAGCCGGCACGGACGTTGACCCGCAGGAGGCGGCCCGCCAGATTCGCGGGCTACTGGAACGTTACCTCGACCTGCAGCCCCACGAGGGGTCGAACCTCAGCATCATGCTCTACAACTGCGACGCGGCGGGCCTGCCCCTCGCGGCGGTCAACGCCCTGAGTACCGTGCAGGATGAAGACGAGGTGCACTGCAACGTCCTCGTCCGCCACCGGGACCGCAATCGGCTGGCCCAGGTCTATTCGGAGCTGCTGGAGAAGTCGGAGGGCGATCCCGACGCCATCGTGGTCAGCGAGACCTCCCGCAACTTCATGTCCAAGCTGCGCATCGGCGTGATGCTGGACGGGGGCGGCGGCCCTAAGGACGCTACCGGCCGGCAGATTGATGTCGCCTTCCTTCACGACGTGGTGTCCCGCCAGGCCAAGGAGCACTGGTTCCCGGTCCCGGCGGCGGAGCGAAATCCTTCGCTCCTCGAGCATGTGCCGTCGCGCTGGTCCTACCGCCGGGTGACGGCCGAAGACGAGCTCAAGGCCACGAGCTACCTGACCTGTCCGCGCCAGCCCGATGCTGGCTGGGCCTATGTCGACGCGGTCGCCGGGGTGATCCGCCGGCAGTCGCATGGTGCGCAGGAGCACGTCCTGCCCGCGCGGCAGATCTCCTTCCAGGACCATGGCCTAAAGTCGATGTTCGACGAGGTCCACCAGCTGGCGGAGTGGGTCGCGACCTACGACGACCTGCTCGACAAGCGCCAGTTGGCCGCGCAGGGGATCAGCGTCATCCGCTATCGCCGCCAGCGCACTCACGGCCGCAACATGGTCGTCTCCTCGACTTCCGAACTGCGTCTGCTGCACGTCCTGGTCCGTCGGCGTCTGGGGGAATTGAACCTTGGTCTATCCGACGATCGGCTGTCCGAGCTGGCGCGGCGGATGATCAACGACGCCAACGCCATCTCCGGCGACATCGTGTTGCGGGCGGCGAAGCGCGGTGTCTCGGCGGGTGAGCTGATCGGCTTGGTCTTGAGTCGAGCGCTCGTCGCCGAGGAGCTCGGCGCCGGCGCCGCGGTCGCCTGGTTCTTGCTCGACGACTATGCGGAGTGGCTTGGGCAGCGCGAGGAGGGGCTGGCGGACATCTTGGCGCTGAGCGTCGGTGTCGACGCCTCCGGAGCCGAGCACTTGCGCGCCGTGGTCACCGAAGCCAAGTACGTCGATGCGTCCGGCCAGGCGGAGGCGAGCCGCAAGTCCCGCCAACAGCTGCGCCAGACAGTCAGCCGTATGGACGACGCTTTGTTCGGCGATCCCGGCCGGCTCGACCGTGACCTTTGGCTGTCGCGGATCGCGGATCTGTTGCTCGACGGGACGGCGGCCCTCGGCCACTCGACCCTCCTAGAACGGGTGCGCGACGGCATCCGACAGGGCAGGGTGCCCATCGACTTGCGCGGCTATTCCCACATCTTCATCTCGGGCCCGCCGAGCGATGCGAGCAGCCTCGGGGACCAGGAGTCGATCTCCGACATCAGCGGCGGCCTGCAGGAGACGTTCACGCGGGAAGGCCTCAGAGCCCTGCTCAAGGCTTACGAGGCCAACGAGCCCCTGGCGCCGCAACGTGAGGCGCTCGGCGGCGAGCGTCCGTGGCAGGCCGATACGTTCAAGAGCCCTGCGCCGCGCGTCGACTGGACCAAGGCCATCGACCTCGACCCCAAGGCGCCGCTGCCCAAGCCGGTCGACGTCCAGACCTTCGACGATGACGAGGACGATGGGGACGATGACGATGGCGAGCCGCCCAGCGCGCCCCCGGCCCCCGCGCCGCCGCCTGGCCCCGCCGGCGGTGCGGCCGCAGGCCCGGCGACGGCGGCTCCATCTTCACCTGCAGCGCCAGTCCTCGAATACGCCAGCCCCGAGGTCGCGCCCGCGGCTCCGGCCGCGCCGGTCGCGCCTCCGCCCGCGTCGAAGCCGACCGGACGGCTCGCCGAGCTCATTCGGGACAAGGCGGAGCAGGCCCGCGAGGACACGGCCGATGACCAGGCCTGGCTCAACACGACAGCCCAGAAGCTGCGCAGCGCGCTCCTGGGCTATTCGCTGCAGGCCAAGATCGTCGGCACGCGGCTGACGCCGAACGCCGCGCTCGTGAGGTTCCAGGGCAGCGATCGGCTGCGCGTGGAGGACATCGAGGCCAAGCAGTCGGCCTTGCTGACGACCCACGGGCTCCGGCTGATCTCGATCTCGCCGCTGCCCGGCGAAATCGTCGTGGGTGTCGCACGGCCGCAACGCCAGACCGTTTCCATGTGGGATGTCTGGGCGCGCCGTGCGCTCAATCGCAACGCCGTCGGTGTGAACACCTCCTTCGTGCTCGGCTTGAAGGAGCTGGACGGGGACATCCTCTATCTGAACCTCGGCGGCCCGTTCGCCGGCGGAACGCAGCACGAGCCCCATACCCTGATCGCCGGCGCGACCGGCAGCGGCAAATCGGTGCTGATCCAGGCGCTCTTGCTGGACATCGCCGCCACCAATGCCAGCCGTTTGACCCGGATTCATCTGATCGACCCCAAGATGGGCGTCGACTACGCGGCCGTCGAACGGCTGCCCCACCTTGAGGGCGGGGTGGTGGTCGATCAGACCCGTGCGACCGAGGTGATGGAGGGCCTGGTCGCTGAGATGGAGCGCCGCTACGACCTCTTTCGCCAGCGTGGTGCGCGCGACATCCGCAGCTACAACGAAAAGGCCGACAAGGCCGAACAGCTGCCCTGGACCTTCCTGGTGCACGACGAGTTCGCCGAATGGATGCTCAGCGACGACTACAAGGAAGCCGTCACCGCCCATGTCTCGCGCCTCGGGGTCAAGGCCCGCGCGGCCGGCATCCACCTGATCTTCGCCGCACAGCGGCCCGACGCCAACGTCATGCCGATGCAGCTGCGCGACAACCTCGGCAACCGCTTGATCCTCAAGGTGGCCAGCGTTGGCACCTCGGAGATCGCCCTGGGGGTCAAGGGCGCCGAGCAGCTGCTCGGGCTCGGCCACTTGGCGGCCCGCCTCAGTGGCGAGCCCGCGATCATCTACGCTCAGGCGCCGTTCCTCTCGGACGACGACATCGACCTGGCCGTGGACGCGATCATCGCCGGCGACGCCCACGCCTAGCCGCTCGGCCTATTTGTGGCAGATGACGCAGCCGCCGTCGGCTTCGTCGACGCCGTAGACGTCGTCGACCGTCTCGTTGGTGCGGGCGGACAGGGGATTGACGGGTCGGTTGCGCCTTAGGCGTTCGCGTCGGCGCTCGTAGTCGGCTTTGATCTGGGCGACCCTTTCGGGTGCAACCAGATCAACCAGGCGTTCGCCGTGGCTCCAGGTGAAGGGCGAGCCGTCGTCCATGGCCGTCTTCTCATAGGCGATCGCCTCGGCGAAGCGCTGCGGATGGTTCTCCGCCAGGCGCACCCATTCGATCTTCTGCTGGAAGAAGCAGAAGGTGCACCCGGATCTGGAGCGCCAGCGATAGTAGGCCGGCTCGCCGACGTCGGCTTGGTTGAGGATCTCGATCACCCCGGCGCGATCGATCCCGGCGTCCCGCAGCGGCAGGTGCACCTTCATATTGGGATGGGTCGCCTGATAGCCCTCGCGGGTGGGCTCGTCGGACCGGATCGCCACATAGGAGTGCACTGTGACGCCATCGTCGAGGTCGGCGCGAAGCCAATGCTCTAGTGGTCGCAGCTTGAGCTGGCGTGTGCACCAGCGCGTCCGCGGCGAGGGCAGGAAGTTGTTGTATTCGGCTAGCCAGAAATCGAAATCCCGGTCCGGGTTCAGGCGCGCGATCGGCCGACCGAGGAATCCCTCCAGCCGGTCGAGGAAGGAATAGACCTCCGGCAGCTCCTTCCCGGTGTCGGTGAAGAAGTATTCGATCGGCAGGTCCGGGAAGTGCTGGCGCATGTAGACGGCGAGCGCGGCGCTGTCGCGGCCGCCCGAGAGCCCCAGGATGTGCCGTTCGCTCACGCCGCCTCCACCTCGCTGTCGGCCGCCAAGGCGGCGATCGCGCGCGCCAAGGCCGCGAGCTGCAGGCGCCCGCCATCAGGGTCGGTCTGCAACACCTTCAGGACGCGGTCGGCCAACCCAGCAGCGGCCTTTTTTTCGCTGTCCGTCAGCTCGAAACTGCGGAGCAGGGGCGGGGTCAGGGGGTCAAGCCCCACGACGAGGGCGAGGGTTTCGGTGTGGGACCGGCGGTCGCGCACCACGGCAAGCGCCTCGAGCTCCCGGAACCGGCGACCGTACCGCGCCACCTCGGTGAGCGCCTGTTCGCGATCACGGTCCGACCATCCGTGGGCGGGACGGTGGAGCAGAACGCTGAGCGCGCCCTCCAGGTCACCCTCGCCCTCGAGGGACGCGACGCGGTCGGCGAACGCCTCGAACGCATAGTCGTTGGTGAGCCCCTTGATCGCCGCCGCGCGCTCGGTCAGGCCCGCGAAGGTGGTCGGCACCACGCCCAGCGCCCTGGCGATGGCATGGCGCATCTCGACCAGCAGCGCCGGATAGGTCGCTTCACACTCGACAAGCCCGTTGTGGACGGTCTCGGCGGTGAGGTCTTCCCCGAGCGTGGCGGGCAGCGCGTCAAACAGCAGCGCTTCCGGGTCCCGCGACTTCAGGACCGTCCGGCGCACCGCTTGGGCGAGGGCGCTCACGCGGGTTGTTCGGGCCGCGTGCGCCGGCAGCGCCTCAAACCGTTGGAACAGGGCTTGCGCGACCGGCAGCGACGTTGACGCGTCCTCCACGCCCAACAGCGCCGCCAAGCCGCCTAGGAACGCGGCCTCGCGGACCGTGCGGTCGATCGTCCTGAACTTGAAGTCGGCTGGGCGCTGCAGGAGCCGATCGACGGTCACGTCGTCAATCCCTGTCTGGAAGACTCCGTCGGCATAGACCGCGACGGTCTCCCGGTTCGCCAGCATATAGGCCAAGGCGAGCGCGGGCATGACGCCGGCCTTGATCCCGAAGGGCGGGGCCGCCCAAACCTTGAAGACCTCGCCCAGACCGGCGTCGCCGGACTCCTCCAAGACCCGCCAGGCCGGCCACAGGGACTTGCCCGGGCCCTCGGGAGAGGGGTCGCAGAAGCCGAGCCGTCCCTCCGCGTCCTTCCGATGCAGCCCGAATGGTTTGATGACCGTCAGATAGAGGCCGAGTTCAGCCGGGAAACCAATGATGCCGAGGTTGGCTTGGTCGCCGCGAGAGACCATCGCATGGCAGAGTTCGCGAAGCGCCGCCATCGAGTTGGACGAGGGCCGATCCCGTTGCAGCAGCTCGCTCTTGAGCACTGGCGCGTCGGGATAGCCGGCGTCCGCCAAGGCGCTGGCCACGATCGGCAAGGTCTCCCGCATCGCCTTGGACGGCGCAGGCGCGAGCCACCATTTAGCTTCATCCAATGAGGTTTCGAGGGCGCGATGCAGGCGGTCGACGCACGTGGAATGCCGGGCCGCCAGTTCGCGCCTCGCGATGCGATCCCCCTCCAGCTGCGGATGATCGCGGAGCACACGTTCGACGGCCGCCAGTTCGGCCGCACTGTCGCGTAAGGCATAGCCGTTCGCGGCCGCGCCCAGCGCCACGACCAGACCCGACTTCTTCAGCCCTTTGGCGGATGCCTTGCAGACCGCCTCCACGGCCGATTGCTCGACGCTTCCGTCGCCCAGCACGAGCGCGAGGTGGCCACTGCCCCGAGCGACCTTGGCCTTAACGACGGCGGCCAGATGATCGGCGGTGTCCTCGGCGCCGACCAGGTGCAGCGAGATCTCGAAGGTGCGCAGGGCGCCGGTGACGAAGTAGTGGCGCTTGGCCGTGGCGAACCCGAAACCCACGCGCTGCGGCAAGCCCTCCAGCAAGGCGGCGTCGACCGGACTCGTCGCCCGAGTGATGGCCTCCTCCAGGTCGAAGTCGCTGCCGGCGAATAGGGCGTAGCCCCCAAGCCGCGGTTGCTTGATCAGGACCGCCCATTCGAGCAGGTCGGCGATGGCGCGACTCCGCTCGGCGTCGTCCAGCCCGGGAAGCGAGAGGGCGAGGAAGTCGTCCGCCAAGGCGAGTCCGGACCCGTTGCGGAAGAATTCCAGCGCTGCGGCCGACTTGGTCAGGGCGACGTGCGTCGGACTCCCCTTGGCGGCCGAGCGCTCGATCGCTTCGAAGGCCAGGCTGAACCGACCGCTCTCATGGCCGCCAGCAAGCGCCATGCCGAAGTTCGACGCCAGATAGTCCCACAAACGATCGGGGCCGTAGGTCACCGTCCCGTCGTCCGTGGCTGCGAGGAATTCCTGAAACCCAGCCGGCTCGGCAGAGCTGAGAAATCCGAACACGCTACGTTCGTTTTGGGCGAACCGTGCGCGCGACACCGGCCCAAGCAGGAGCGCCGTCACCGGATTCAGCGGCCATGTCGCGGCAAGGGCGCGGGACAGGCCCTCCACCTCGGTCGGTCGGCGCTTGGCGACCGCCTGTGCGGTCGCTTCGGCGACGTGTTCGAAGGCGGCGGGCGGGGGAGGGCCGGTGATGGCGCGCCCGAGCAGAGCGACGGTCTCGTCTGCGCCGGTCAGGAACCCGATGTCGTGAAAGCGGCCCTGAACCTTGGCCCATTCCTGGCGGGCGTCGCGGGAGGCCCGGGCCGCGTACTGATCGAACGCCTGGTGCAGGATCCCAATGATGACCAACCGGCCCTTGCTGCGGGTCGCATGCTCGGCCAGGTCCTGCAGCAGGTGGATATCGCCGCCGCCCAGCGCCTCGTGCTCGAGCAGCTTGCCGAGCTCGTCCAAGACGATGAGCGTCCCACTCGACCGCGAGGACCCCGCCCTTTTGATGGCGCTGATCAGGGCCGCGTCGGTCTTCGCCGCCTCGATCGTTTGTTGATCGGTCCAGGCGAAGGTCGTGGCCGCGGCGTAGGCGACGGTTTCGCGCAGCGCCACACGGCTGCCGGTGACCGCTACGACTCTCCAAGGTCCGTTGTCCTCGGGAAAGGCCTTGGCGTAGGCGCTGGTGAGCTCCTTGCCCGCGATGCGCCGCGCAATCGCGCGGTTCTCATTCTGCCCGGCGACGAGATTGGCCACCAGCAGGGCGGCGCTCGACTTGCCGCCGCCGTAGGGACCGGTCCAAGTGAAGGCGCCTTGGCGGTGTTCGCTCTGGCTGAGCGCAAGCGCGGTGAGGGACTTTGCGACGCTTGCCTGCAGCACATAGCCCACCAGCGGCGGCGTGCCGTTGAGATCGGCATCGATCCGGGCCGAGCGCGCGAAGCGGCGGTCAATCCCGATGACTTCCGACAGCCGGGTCATGCCGCCACCCCAAGCGGACGGCGGCCGGTATAGGCGCCGGCCACCAGGGCCAGCGGATCGACCTCGTCCCGCTTCTGCACCTGACGCAGGCCCGCCGTATCGGTCCATTGCCAGGCGTCGCCGGTCAGTTCGGCCACGTGCATCAGGCGCGTGATCACACTGTCTTCGTCTAGCTTGAACACCCGGCCTGGCGATCCCGGCGCGTAGCAGATCTGCTCGGCCGCCAGGGTGCTCGCGCCGCCCTGCCGGCGCCAGAAGTCGGCGAGGGCGTAGGCGAAGACCCCGTCCGGCAAATTGGGCTTCGGCCCCCGGACGAACTCGTACCAGCCGCCGAGTCGCGCCTCGCGAACTAGCCCGAGTTCGGCCAGCAGGGGCTCGGCCGCGTCCTCGTTTAGGGCGTCGCCTTTGCGCACGTAGCTGCGGAGGAAGACCTCGACGTCGCGCTTGAGCGTGCCGCGCGTGGCGCGCCACCCCTTGGCCATGACGATCTCGAAGAGGTCGTCGATCAACGCGCCCGAATCAAATTCGATCGCTGTAAGCGCATTGAAGGCATGGAAGGCGGTCGTGGTGACCTCAGGGGTCGCCGCGAAATGCCAGTGGCAGAGCCAGATCGTCGCCGGGCGCTCAAGGAAGGGGTCGAGGCCGTCGTCGGCAAGCAGCAGACGTCCCAACGAGGTCGGAGACACAAGGCGGTCGGTTTCCTCAAAGAATCCAGAAGCTAACGCCCAGTGGCGTATCGACACCGCCATGTTGCGGCCAACGCCAAAGCGTGCGATAGCGTCTTGTTCCTGGAATGTTCCAGACGGCGCGCCGTCTCGGACGGCATCGAAGGCTTTCTTCAGCCATAGGAGCCGGAGCGGGAACGTCTCATGTCCCGCGAACTGCACCTTGGAGTCGGCGTAAAGGGCTTCCCGTCGCATGGAGGGAAGGCTACTGGCGAACCCCTCCAGTGGCAAGGCGGCAGCGCTGCGCTGCGGCGATAAATTCGTCGGCAGCGATGAGAACGCGATCTTCGTCAAGGTAACGATTAAAGAAAACGCGGACGACTTGCTTCGCCAACTCGCCCGAATAACCCATCGCCGCAAGGACATGCGAAGTCGTTAGCTGCCCCGACGTGCAGGCTGACCCAGTAGAGATTGCGACGGTCTTAGCCAATGCAGCGCATAGGGCGTCCCCATCGACGCCGGGAATACTAATCGCCGCCCCGCCGGGGACCGTGGGGTGACCATTGGTCACCCGCAAATGACGAAGTTGTCCCTCGGCCAACCGGTCTAGGAAGATCGACAGCAGGCCGTCTGCTGCGCGCGCGCGCTCCGACAGCTCGGACGAGGTCATAGCGGCGGCGGCGCCAAAGCCGGCGACTAGCGCCACGGGCTCGGTGCCCGGGCGGAGGCCCCGCTCTTGCCGACCGCCGAAGAGAAGGGGGAGCGGCGCGGGAGCGGATGAGGCGCGGTACAAGGCGCCGACGCCCATCGGCCCATAGCACTTGTGGGCGGAGAGGCTGAGATAGTCGACGTCCAGCTCGACAACATCGACCGGAATCTTGCCGACCGCCTGAGCCGCATCGGTGTGGAAGACCCCGCCGGCACGATGGGTGATAGCGGCCGCCTCCGCGACAGGCTGTATCGCGCCCGTCTCGTTGTTCACCGTCATGATCGAGGCAAGGAGCAGGCGTTCGTCCACTAGGTCGGCGAAGGCGGTCAGATCCAGCCGTCCCGCTGCGTCGACCGGCGCGTGCACGATCTCGAGGCCATCGCCCGCCAGGGCGGCGGCGGTTTCGAGAACGGATTTATGCTCGATGGCCGAGACGATCAAGCGAGACCGCGTTGACCCACTGGCGCACAGCGCGCGGGCCACGCCGGCGATAGCAAGGTTGTTCGACTCGGTCGCGCCGGAGGTGAAGATAATCTCGCCTGGCGTGGCGCCGATAAGATCTGCGACGGCCGACCGGCCGGTCGCCAGTATCGATGCCGCCCGCTCTCCCGAACCGTTCGGCGAGCCAGCATTCCCGGGCAGCGCCCATGCGGCCAGCATCGCATCCCGGGCTTCGGGGGCGAGGGGCTGAGTAGAAAAGCCGTCAAGGAAGATGGGGGAGTCCACCAGGATCCGTCGCGCATCAAAGAGATTGAATCAGGCCGTCGCCCGCAACGGTAGCGGCAGTGAGTCCGCAGTTCCACTCCCGTAGGTGAAGGGAGTTTCAAAGCCTCGCCGTTGGCCAACCGAAGTGGAAGTGACCGACGTAATAGCTGGTCGAAGAGGAACTCAAGGTCCTCCTTCCAATCGGAGATCGCCTTCGCGTAGTCGCGCGCCGTATTTCGCTTGGCGTTGCGGGTCATCGCCGGTCATCCCGCTCAGCGCCGCCACGAGCATGGTGGGCCAGCGAAAGAACGCTCCCTCGCGATCGAGCGCGAGCGCCCGTCGATCCCACTCCATGGCCAAGGCGTCGAGAAATTGGCGATCGCGCCCGGGACGCTCGGCGGGGCGGTTATGGCCGCGTACCGAGCAAACCGAATCCAAGTGGCGATCAGCTCGTCCTCGGGCAGCGCGGGCAGGCTGGCTGCGGGTGTGGCCATCCGCCAGATCGATCATCATGCGCAACCGGCTGAGTTCTGCGCGGCTCATCGAAATCACCGTCATCAGCCGTCACCCTCAACGCCGAAGTCAAAAGGGACGACTGTGTCATCTCAATCGGTGAGGCCGGTGACATCTCTATCGGTGATCTATAAACGTACTGCGCCTAATATATCTTATCGGAAATCAGGAATCCTATGTCACTGATTTCACAGGAAGTGCGCGCCTCTGCGCGAGGCGCTATTTCTTCGGCCGCTGCCCATAAGACCAGAATCTTAGCACCTTTCCGCCGAGTTCAGGCCCGAGGGTGACCTCAACCTGACCGTCGCCGGCTGGTCCCGAGCGTGGGACATCTTCACCTTCGACCAGGCGCGTGCGCACGGCGTCTTCAAGTCCCGCGCGGGCCAAGGCCGACAAATCCTCGCCCGGAGCTGCAGCGACATCCAATTCCGGCAGCTCGGGGAAGGTCAGCGCGACGTAGCCATCGTCCTCACGAATGTCGGCGCGGTAGAAGACGGGGGTTGGATCGAAGGTTGGATTTGGGCCCCAGGCGGCTTGGCGCAGGCCGGTCGCCTGCATCTCATCCGCCAATCGCCGCAGCTCGTCGGCCGCCAGCTTCCAGTCCTCGGGGTCCTCGCGCCAGCCAATGGCGACCGCCGCAGCGCCAATCACAGCCTCGGCCACCTCGTAGGTGATGTCGGTCTTGCGCCGCGGCGCAGCCGCGTACCGACACCGGCGGCGCCACCGACCACGTCTTCGCCCTTTGCCATCTACTGGGATACCGGTTTGCGCCGCGCCTGCGCGACATCCACGACCGACGCCTTGCCATTGTTGGCGCCAAGCCGCGCCATAAGATACTGGAGCCGTTGCTGGGCCGCGCAATACGCGTCGATGTCGTCGAGGAGAACTGGAATGACATCATTCGATTGACGCTGCTGCTCTATGTCGAGCACCTCAACCAGGATCGGCTCGAACAGGACGTGGCGACCGTCTGGCCCGGCACGAGCCTGATCGCCGACTATCTGGGCTGCACGGAGAGCAACGCTCGCGCCCACCGCCGCGCCCTGGAGGCGGCCGGCTTCATGGTTCGCGATTATACCCGCGCCAACCGCCCGGCGGGCGTTGAAGCCTATGACCTGGCCCCTCTGGTGGCGCGGCTCGACGAGTTGGAGGCTGCGGATCTCGCGGTTCGCGAAGCGGCTCAGGCCCGAAGGGCCGCCTATTCCGAAGCCGTCGTCTTCAGTGAAAGAAATACCGCCCGGGCGCCAGGATTCACTCACCTAGAACAGTCCCATCAGAACGTCAGTTCTTCTGTACGAGGAAAGGACGCGCCTTCGGCGCGACATCAATCTGATCGTCGGCGACCTTCGGCCGCCGAGGTCGGCTCGACCTCCAAATCCTCGGGCCAACGCCCTGCCAACCGACAGGGCAGCGCCATTTGCTCTCCGGAGGGAGCAAGCGGTTTCTCCAGCGCCTTCTCGGAGGGGTCCGCGCCTGCGGAAATGGTCCGCCAGGAGCTTAGGGCCGCCTTCCAGGTGTCTCCTCGCATCGCCGCGCTGGTGGGGCCTGCCGCCGTGGCGGATCCGGCCAGCGTCACGCCTGCGGACCTCGCGCGGGTGGCGGCCGCGGTCGACGATCTTCTGCCCGAGCGTGAGCGGAACAACGACCAGACCTTCGCCTGGGCCTTGAAGCGGCACGGGGTGCGCGCAATCGCCATGCTGGCGATCGCCATCGAGGACCCCGACGTCCGCAGCCCCTGCAAATACTTTGGCCGCATGGCCTCCTACGAGCCGAAGGGGGCGCCCGACCTGCGCCTCAACTTCGCGCGGGTGCTCAAGGCCAAGGGCGATATTCCGCCGCCGGCGGCTCCGCCCGAACCGGCCCCGCTGATGGCTGCGCCGGGGGCTGACGATCCGGTGTGGCAGGCGATCGCCGCGCCGTTGCGGCGCCTGGTGCGCGAGGGGGCCTATGGCAGCTGGTTCGGACGGGTCGGCTTCCACGGCCTGACCGACGGCGTGCTGCAGCTGTCGACGCCGAGCCAGATCGCTGCCGACAGGATCAAGAGCCAGTACCTCGATGCGGTGCTTCACGCCGCCGAGGTGGCGGAAGTGTTCGTCGAGCGCGTGGTGATCACCCTGCGCAAGGATCAACGATGATCTCGCGACTGGGCATTCTCGTGGCGGCGGTCTGGCTGATGGCCGCCGGCCCCGCCGAGGTGACGGGCCAGGCCCGCGTGATGGACGGCGACACCTTCAGCGTCGGGGCCGAGCGGGTGCGGCTTTGGGGTGTCGATGCGCCGGAGGGCCGCCAAGTCTGTCAGGACGCCAAAGGACAGACCTATGCCTGCGGCGACGTGGCCCGCGACCGGCTCGTGCGGCTGATCGGCGGCCGGCCCGTGCGCTGCGAGATCAGGGATCGTGATCCCTACGGCCGCGCGGTCGCCCGCTGTCAGGCCGGGTCGACCGACCTTGGGGAAGCCTTGGTCAGGGCCGGCTGGGCTGTCGACTTCCGCCAGTTCAGCCGCGGCGCCTATGCCCGGGTGGAGGCCGAGGCCCGCGAGGCGCGGCGCGGCCTCTGGGCCGGGCGGTTCGAGACGCCCTCGAGCTGGCGGGCGGATGCGCGTCAGGCGCAGCCGGCGCCGGCCGGGCCTCCGACTTCAGGATGCGTGATCAAGGGCAATATCAACGCCAAGGGGCGGCGCATCTTTCATGTGCCCGGCCAGCAGGACTACGCCGCGACCCGCATCGACACCGCCCACGGCGAGCGCTGGTTTTGTTCGGCGGCCGAAGCTGTTGCGGCGGGCTGGACTGCGGCGGCGCGATAGAGACACTAGATCCGGATGGTGGTGGCGCCTGGATTTCGCTGTCCCGCTGCACGCGACATGTTCTCTTTGGCGGAGATCACCCGCAAGGTCGCCCGGGCCTCATGGAATTTCCGGAAGGCTTCAGCCACCTGGTCGTCGACAAAGGTCGTTGTCATTTGGTTGTCGTCCGGCTTCGTCAGGATTCCGTCCGGGATCGTCGTCTCCCAACCGCTTTCAGCCCTGAAAACGACGACCAGGTGGCCGAAGCTGGGCTCAGCGTGATCGAGGTGGGCGTCCTTCTCTGAAAGCGGCAAGCCTGAGATGGCGCAGGCGACACGGCCCTCCGCGTCAGCGTGCTCGGCAAAATGCCTGGCTTTGGCAGCCTTGATATCGCCGGCGACCGCTGCGCGGCATGCATCAGTGAACTCGGCGCTCTGCGGCTTCGGCTTCCCAGCGATCGCGGTTGGGAAACTGAAGTCCGTCTCCGTCCCATCGACCCTCAGCACCCAAAAGCCGGCGGTCTGCCAGCCCTCGCCGCGGTTCATTCGGCGCTGAAAGGCTCGGACGCCGGCCCCGAGCTTGGTCTGGCCCACGCTGACCGTGGCGTCGTAGCGCTCGAGAAGCGCCAGCAGGTCGTCGTGGTCGGCCCGCGCGCTGATGATCTCGTCGTCGCCGTAGCGAGCGAGGATTTTGGCGGAAGTGCTGCTTGGCCTTCTCCTGGGACGACCAAATCAGGCCGTTGCTGAGCTCGATCGCCATGAAGGATCCTCAATCGCGACGGCCATCGCCCCGCTCCCTTAATACGACCCGATGATCTTCACGATCTTGCGGCACTGCGCGCGAAGCTGGGTGGGATCTGGCGGAGACGTGCCGCGATGATGGTCGGGTCGGCTGAATTCGTTTAGGCTCCGAAGTTCTTCCCTTTGAGCGTAGAGGTGATCGCTTGGACCCGCGGCGTCGATCTCATCGATCATCCCGCCCAGCAGAGTCCGCGCCGCAAACCGGCCTGGAAAACGTAGGTCGAGATATTCTTCGATAAATACGCGCAAGTCACTGGCCAGCGCAGCCGGTGTGCAATCTTCCAGATGCTGGCCGGTTGAAGCGTAGGCGCGGATACGCTCGGACCGACGCACGTAGTCGGCTTTGATCTCTTCTTCCACGTTCCAGGCTTTCAGGTTCGCGACCCAATCGCTTTCGGCGACAACTTGGTGCTGGCTTACGGGTAGCGCGCCGCGATCCTTGTCGATGAGATGCAGGAAGCGAGGATCGTGAGATAGGACCACGACCTGCTTAGCTCGCTCGGCGATGAGCCGAATTTGCGAGCCCGTTTCGAACTGCCGTGCGGTGTCCTGGCTGTTGAACGGGTCGTCAAACACGACGATGCAATCTGCCAAGTCGGCGCGTTGCTTGGCCTGGGTGATAAAGAGGGCCAGGGCCAAACTAGACTTGTCGCCGGCGCTCAGCACGGTGCGGAAGCTCGGCTTCCCCGTGCCTCCTGACTCGCCGACCTTCAAGAGGTGGCCATTTACGTCGATGCAATACTCAGTGTTCGGATCTCGCCCGACGTAGCTTGCCTTGGTCTGACAGAGCCGAAAATTGGCGCCGAACGCTTCAAGCAACTCATTGATCCCGCTCTCATAGGCTTTGGCGGTCGCCTCAACGTGGGTGGTGAGCACCTTCTGGGCTTCTGACCGTTTGGCTGCCAGCGAAGTGCGTTCCCCCGTCTTGGAAACCCATTCGGCGCAGAGTCCCTTGATCGGATCCTCGCGTTTCGCCCGCAGGGCCAGCCGCTTATCAACTGCCTCCTGAAATTCTCGCAGTTGAGCTTGGGTGACCTGGACGCCAGCTTCTTTGCGAACGAGCTCGATAGCCTGGTTGACGGCCAAGACCTGGGTCGCATAGGCGCCGAGGCGCGCCAGAGCTTCAGTCGCAGCCTGGATATCAGCGGTCGATAGCGTGACGGGCTTCAGCGGCGCGCCGAGTTTGGCTTCTATCGCCTCAGCAACGGGCCCGAGGGCTCGAATGACCCGGTCCAACTCGGCGTCTGTGATGTCCTCCACGGGCGGCAGATCGCCGACTTGCCGCCAGAACTCCAGTCCGGAGCGGTTGGCCATGACCACCTGGCGGATTCCTCCAGGTTGGCCATCGGCGGTGAGCGCCTTGATGATGGCCAGTTGCCCCTCGAGGGTCTTAATCAGCTCGGTATAGGCCGCCCCGAAAAGGACCTTGATGTCCGCGGCGATTGTCGATGGGCCAAGGCCTTGGTCGCAGTAGGGGCAAGTGTCTTGCGCTCGCTCAGCGCCGTAGGCGAGCCACCGTCTGCCGGAGGGCTCGAGTTTGTGTTTCGCTATATGGTCGGCCACCCGGCTTTCGACCGCGGCGCTAGCGCCATCGAGGACGTTTCCGAGGGCCGCGACGACGTGATCCAGATCTGGCAGCTGCTGCCACAACCCGATGTTCATGCGGGTCCGGATGTCGCTCGCGCGTTGGGCGGCCACGAGCCGGCGCCGGGCTCCTTCTATGCGGGCCTCGATGTCTTCGGGCACGTCAGCGTTTGCAAATCCAGCGTAGTCCGTGATGCATGGATGGGCACTGTGGATCGCGCGTTCCACATCTTTCAGCTCGGCGTTCAACTTGGTGTTGCGACCGTCGATGTCGATTACGGTTTCAGCCAGCTTGACCCCAGTGGCGCCGACGATGACACGCAAAAGCTGCCGCTTGTTGTCGCGGGTCCCAGCTTCGCCGAGGTCGCCGGCGTTAGCCATGACGCGCCGCCGCAGTACACTCGCTGGCGCCTGGAATCAGGCCAGTCCGATGGGGTCGGTGAGCACGCCCGGCTACGGTCAGCAATTCGAACTTTCCGCGCCTAATCTGACGTCTCGGAAGCCGCGTTCGGATCCGCGGCGGACTCAGCGCGCGGATCGCAGATGAGCCCCCGCCCCGATCGCCCGATTGAGTTCGACGAGCGAGCGCATGACGTCACCGTCCGGCTTCCAGATGTGCAGTTCGACGTCAGGCGCATACCAGTAGCGGTCGGGCTCAGCCCGTAGCGACGGCTCTCCTGACCATCAGACTGGACTGTGGGCGTCCCGAATGCGAGCGCGACGGAAGGCGGTGGAAGGGACCATTGGGACGGTCTGTGAACCACACTCAAGCCTTGGCGAAGCCGTCCGGCCCCGCGACACCGGGGTCACCGGTGGGTGCGGGTGCAATAGCGGACAATGGTGATCGCGCCATAGAGCAACGTCAGCGCCGCGAGGTTGAGCAGCTCGATCTTCTGCTCCGCCAGACTGGCCCCCATCTGGTTCACGCCCACCATCAGATGGATGCCGGGCGTCGTCGGCAGCAGCCGCGCCAGCATCGCCAGCCAGCCCGGCGTCGCCTCCGCGGGCCAGGACAGTCCGGAAAGGAAATAGATCGGCACGGAGGTGATGATCCAGAGCTGGATCGGCCGTTCGCGCACCGCGAAGCAACTCGCCAGGGCCAGCGCGCCGGCCACTGTAGCGGCGACGAACAGCACGCTGGCCACCGCCAGCGCGCCAAGGCTTCCGGCGGCGCGCGGGAAGTCCTGGAACCAGAAGACGAAGCCGGTGAAATAGGCGACGTCCGCGCAGCCGATGACGAAGAAGGCCAGCGCAACGCCCAGCAGCTCGCGTGGGCGGAAGGCGAGCGGGCCCTGACGCTCGCTCATGGTTCCCGCCAGCAGCGCCAGACCCATCAGCAGCGTCTGGTGTATGATGACGAAGGTGACGCCGGGGACCACCGCGCTGCCATAGCCTTCATGCGTGTTGAACAGCGGCCGCTGGATCACCTCCAGGGCGGGCGGGGCCGGCGCGCCCCGCGCCATGGCCTGGTCGACCGCCGCTTCCCGGCCCAGCGTTCCCAGCGCCGCGCCCACCCCTGCGAGCGCAGTGCTGCTGCGCAGCAGGTAGGCCCCGTTGCCATGAAGCGTGACCACGCCCTGCTCTCCCCGCAGGATGCGCCGTTCGAACCCTTCCGGGATGACGACGACGGCGCTCGCCCGGCGATCTTCGACCCAGCGCAGGGCCTCTGACGGCGACGCCGGCCGGGCGACCACCTGCGCCTGCTGCAGGGCCGACAGCTTGCTGACCAGCGAACGGCTGGCGGCTGTCCGGTCCAGGTCCACCACCGCGACGGGAATGCGGGTCGGCGTCTCGCCGGAATAGGCGGCGGGATAGAAGAAGGAATAGAGGATCGCCGAGCCGATCAGCAGCATCAGCGCCGTGCTGTCGGTGAGGATCGCCCGGAAGGTGGCGAGGAACGACTTCCCGATCATCGGCGCCCCCAGGCGGCCGGCGTCGCCGCCGCATGGATATAGCGCGGCAGGCCGATGGCCGCGCCGACGGCGAGGAAGACCAGCATGATGAGGACCTGTGGGAACGACACCGCCGCGGGCGACCCCATCATCCATTGCTCGGCGAGCAGCTTGGCGAAGGCCGTGTAGGGCAGGATCGCGCTCCAGAACTGCGCGAAGCCGGAAGCGGATTCGACAGGAAAGATCGCCCCCGCGAAGGCGAAGGACGCCCCCGCGTAGAGCCCCGCGACCGAAAGCGCCCTGCCCATGGACAGGGTTATCCCCGTCACCAGCAGCGCGACCCCGGCGTAGGCCAGATACATCGCCACATAGCCGGCGAAGAGCATCAGCGGGCTGCCCAGCACCGGCCAGCCGCGCAGGCCGGCCAGATAGCCGGTGGCCAGCACGCCCCAGCCCATGAAGAAGACGAAATAGACGGAGATCTTGCCCGCCACGGCCGCCGCCGCCGACAGCCTGGGCGCGCCGCCGAGCCAGGCGCCGATGGTCCCGTCGCGGAGCTCGCGGCCCAGCGCGCTGACCACCGCGACCATGAAGACGAGGTGGAGAAGGGCCGGATGGATCAGGGCCACGAGCTGCAGCTCATAGCTGCCCTGCGGATTGAACAGGATCGTGGTCTGCGCGGCCACCGGCGGCGGCCGGACCTTGTCCGGCCCCGCGACCGCCGCCGTCTGCTCCACGGCGAGCCGCGCCGCATAGCCCTGCGTCACATTGCCGACCTCGCGGAGCGCGGCGCCGGACGCGGTGGAGAAGCTCGCATTGTAGAAGACGGGGATGCTGGCCGTGCTCCCGTGCAGCACCGCCCGCTCCGTTTCCCGGGGGATCAGCACGATGGCGTAGACGGCTTGAGACCGCACCAGCCGCTCGGCGTCCCGCATCTCGGCGGGACGGGCGGCCACGCGCAGGCCCGGCGCCGCGTCCAGGCGGCGCGTCAGTTCGCGGGCGATCGCGCCGCCGTCCTCGTCCACCACGGCGATCGGCAGGTCGCGCATCACGCCGGAAGAGAGCTGGATCGCCATGACCGCCAGGAGCGCGAGGGGTATCCAGCTTACGAGGGCGAGATCCCAGAAGCTCGACCGGAGGAAGCGGACTTCCCTGCGCAGGCCGGCGAGAAAGGCCTTTCCCGTTCCCGCCGTCGCGCCTGTTCCCGGCACTACTGGGGCCATTCGAACAGCACGGTCATGCCCGGCCGCAGACCGCGCACTGGCGAAACCGGGGTGACGCGCACCTCGAAGCTCTTGATATCGAACCCGCTGGACTGGCGCGTCGCGCGCCAGGTGGCGAAGTCGCCGGCCGGGGCAAGATAGGTCACCCGGAAGCGGACGCGGCGCTCGCGCAGGGCCGGAATCGCGCCGACCAGCTCGGCGCCTCGCGCGAGCCCGCGCAACTGGTCCTCCCGCACGTTGAGCGTGACCCAGGGATGGGCGACGTCGGTGAGCACGAAGACCGGGAAGCCTTGCGGCACAAGCTCGCCGGGCTGTGCGAGACGGCGGCCGATCTCGCCGGCGATCGGGGCCGTCACGCGGGTCTCGGCCGCGGCGGCTTCCACTTCGGCGACGGCGCCGCGCGCCTGTCGCACCTGCCCGCTGGCTGCGGCCTTGTCCTCGCCGCGAGCGCCCGCCAGCGCTTGATCGTATTGCGCCCGCGCCGCCTTCGCCGCCTCGTTGGAGGCGATCGCATTGGTGCGCGCCTCGTCGCGCTTCTGGCCGGCGATCACGCCCTCGTCGTGGAGACGCTGGGTGCGCTGGTAGGTGGTCTGCGCGAGGGCGGCGGCGGCCTCGGCGCGGCGCCACTGCGCCTCCGCCGCGCGGATGTCCTCGGGCCGCGCCCCGGTGTTGGCCTTGTTTTCCACCGCCTGGGCCGAGGCGAGCGCGCCGCCGGCCTGCTGCGACCTGGCGGCGATCTCGGGGCTGGCGACGGTGTAGAGCAGCTGACCCGCGCGGACCGCTTGCCCCTCCTCGACATGGAAGGCGGCGATCCGGCCCGTGACCTTGCTTGTGATCCGGACCTCGCGCGCGTCCGCCATGCCCTGGATCTGGCCGGGCGCCGGGCGGTAGGCGAGCCACAGGCCGATCGCCAGCAGCAGCGCGACCCCCGCCGCCACGCCGATCGCCAGCCGACGCCTGTTCCGCTGGCGGGGGGCCGGTCCTTCCGGGCGCGGTTCCACGGCCGTCTCGCTCACGGGACCTCCTTGTCGGCGCGGGCGACATAGTCGGGCAGGCTCGAGATCTGTCCGCTCAGATCGAGAAGCTGCGCGAGCGCCAGCACATACTCATAAGCCGCCTGGGCGCGCTGGATACGTGCGCGGCCAAGGCCCAGTTCGGCGTCGATCACGTCGAGCGACGTCGCCTGCTGCTCGCGATAGGAAAGGCCCTGGAGTCGCAGGTTCTCGCTCGCGGCGTCGAGCGAGCCGTCCAGCAACAGAAAACGCCTGCGTGCGGCTTCCGCCTCGTTCCACGCCCTGGCGACGCCGACTTCGATCTGCATCCGGGCCTCGCGGACGCCGGCGTTCGCCTGCATGGAGGTCTGGCGCGCGGCCTCGACCGTCTGGTTGCGTCCGAGACCAGACACGAGCTTGTAGCGAAGGCCGATTCCGACAGTCCAGTCCGGGTCCGTCAGCAGCGAATTCCGCCGATCGAAACTATACTGGCTAAAGCCATAGATCGTCGGGCGCAGCTTGGACTTCTCGATCTTCAGGCCCGCCTCGGCCTGAGCTTCCAGCGCACGCAGCCGGTCGAGCTCAGGATAGGAATTGAGGGCTTCGGCCCTGTACGTCTCCAAGGGGTCGAGCGGCTGGGAGACGACGAAGAGCGGCGTGGTGGGACGTACGCCCTGCGGCGCGCGGAGCAGGCCGGCGAGAACGGCGTTCGCGGTCTCAAGCTCCGCCACGGCCTTCTCGAACTCACGGGCGGCGTCATCGCGTGCGACCTGCGCCTGGAGGCGCTGCGCGCGGCTGATGAACTGCTCCCGCTCCAGCTTGACCGCATCGGCGAGATGCCGGTCGAGGCCGGCCAGCACGTCGCGCCGCACGCCGAGCGCCTGTTCGGCGAGCTGCTGGCCGTAATAGGCTTGCACGAGTTGCAGCAGCGCCTTGTCGACGGCGCCTTTCTGTTCCGCGCGCGCCTGATCGAGCTGCGCCCTGGCGCCGGCTTTCGCGCCGGCGATCTGGCCGCCGGTGTAGAGCGGAAGCGTCGCCGTCACGATCGGACGGACGGCGGTCTCCCCGCGTCGGAACCGCAGCGGATCCTCGATCCCGAATGATCCGGCAACCGGCGCCAGCGATCCCAGCGGCAGATAGAGCGTCTTCTGGTAGTCCAGAAGCTGCGCCTCGAAGTCCACCTCAGGTCCGCCCAATGTGCGGGTCGCGCCGACCTGGGCCTGCTTGCCGCGCACGTTGGCGTCCGAGGCGGCGATCGCGTCCGATCGATCAAGCAGGCGTTGCTGGGCGGCCTGATAATCGAGCACGATGGCGGCGCTGTCCTGCGCTGCGGCCGGCGCCGACACCGCCAGCGTCACAATCGCCAAGGTCGCTGGAATTCGCATGGCTTGGCCTGACCCCACTGGGTTATCCGGGTTCAATGTTAGTGGACAGCGTTTGCTGGCGCTACGGTCGGGGTGGGTGATCGCGCGTTTTCCGATCGAGCTGGCGCGGTCGCCCACGGCACGACAGTTCCGCCGCGGGGGATGATCGCCTCAGGCGCGGGCGGTCGATATTTGAGCGCGCTGTGCGGCCGGACGGCGTTGAAGTGTCGCCGCCAGGCCTCGATCAGCACCTGGGCCTCGGCGAGGCTGTAGAAGATCTCGCCGTTGAGCAGTTCGTCGCGGAGCTTTGAGTTGAAGCTTTCGCAGTAGCCATTCTCCCAGGGGCTGCCCGGCTCGATGTAGGCGGTCCGGGCGCCGACGCCGGCGATCCAGTCACGCAGGGCCTGGGCGATAAACTCCGGGCCATTATCGGAACGAACATAGGCAGGTGGTCCGCGCAGGATCATAAGGTCGGCCAGGGCCTCCAGCACGTCGGTGGAGTTGAGCCGCCGCTTGACCCGGATCGCCAGAGCCTCCCGGGTGAACTCGTCGATGACGCAGAGCATGCGGAACTTCCGTCCATCATGGGTCCGGTCCTCGACGAAGTCATAGGACCAGACATGGTTGGGCCGCTCGGCGCGCAGCCGCACGCAGGAGCCGCCGATAAGCTGACCGCCAGGCGCTCTAGGAAGATCGTCTGCTGGTCGCCGTTGGTGCGGCGGTGCCCCCAGATGGGACCGATGGTCTCGATCTCGGTCTGAAAACCGTCGCCATGGCAATAGGCTTCTATGGCGCCCATGATCGCTGCTTCCAGAAAGCGATCGGACATCCGGACTCGGTAGTCTGTCATGCGGCTGCGGCCCCCAGCGCCGACCCCCTCAGGCGCCGGCCACGTCCTGACTGGTGGACGGCGAGGCCCCGCCGCCGGTCGGCTGGCGGTCGGTCGACAGCGTGATGGGGCCGAAGTAGCCGAAGTCGTCACGGCACATGGCGATGGCGCGTCCGACGTCGCGGTAGAGGCGGGGCTCGTCCGATTTGAACATCGCCAGGCGGTGCTCGCCCGATCGGCCGGCCAGGCGCAGCCAGACGCTCCATTCGCCGGTTTCAGATTCCGTGAGCCGGACTTCCTTGATCGAGCCGCCGCGTTCCAGGAACCAGTTGACGTTGCGCGCGCGGATCGGGAAGTCGGGGTTGGTCGCGATGACCCAGGCCTCCTCGCGCGCGTCCGTCTCTGTCTCCCGTTCAGCCATCATCTGCAGCGGCAAAGCCTGCTCCCCTACTATCGTGCTTAACTTGTCAGAAAAGCACCGTGCTGTCGCGGGGCGGATGGCGACGAAGCGTTGCTGATCGCCCGGTTTTACCGGGCAGGCGTCGTATTTTTGATCCTCTTCGTTGAGACCTGTGCCGTGGAACCCTGTGTGCGTGTGGTTTGAAGCCGCGAGCGGGGGGAGCGCCCTCCCCCTGAGTCGCAAAGGCAAGCCTTGAGCGCCTACCCCCTCCAGCGGGGGCGATCCCCCGCAACGCCCCCAAAGGGTTTGGGCCGGCCTGCGGCGGCCAAAGGCGGAGCAAGGGCGCCGGGGGCGAGCCCTTGAGGGACAAAGGAGGATCGACCCATGTCTTTGAAGCCCATCGTCCAGGCCCTGGGCGGCGATCTTTATGATCGCGGCCTGCGGGCGAACATTCCCGCGCCCGGCCATAGCGCCGCTGACCGTTCGGTCTCGCTGCTGCTGCGGGAGGGGCGGGTGATCGTCCACACCTTCGGCGATGGCGACTGGAAGGACGTGCTCGACTATCTGCGCGGCGAGGGCCTAGTCGATGCGCACAACGCCCCGACCACGCTGAGCCAGGCGCGCCGGGCTCAATCGGGCGCGCCCGTAACCGGGCTGGAGCGCCGCCAAGCCGCCTTGCGGATCTGGGAGGCCGGCCGGCCGCTCGCTGGCACGCTGTCGGCGCGCCATTGCGCGCTTCGCGGCGTCGGCCGTCCCCTGCCCGGCCCCGACGTGCTGCGCCATGGCGGCCAGACGCCCGTCTCGGCCTATGCCGAAAGCCGGCACCATCGCCCGGCCCTGCTGGCGGCGATCCGCGACCGGGACGGCGGTTTCACCGCCGTCGAGGTCACCTATCTCGCGCCCAACGGACGTCGCGCTATCGACCTGCGCCTGAGCCGCAAGACCGTGGGCCCCTCGCCGGCCTGCTGCGCGGTGCGCATCGATGCGGCCGCGTCACAGATGCTGGTCGGCGAGGGCCTGTTCACCACCCTGTCGGCCAGCGCTCGTTTCGCCCTGCCGGCCTGGGCGCTGATGTCGACGCGCAACCTTCGTCACTGGCGCCCGCCCGAGGGCGTGCGCGAGGTGCTGATCGCCGCCGACCGCGGCGCGGATGGCGAGGCCTCGGCCGAGCAGCTGCGCGCCGGCCTGGTGGGTGCGGGCCTGAAGGCGCGCATCGCCCTGCCGCCGGAGGGCTTTGGGGACTGGAACGAGGCGGAGGCTGCCGGCCTGCTGGATCCGGTCCTGACCTGAGCTGGGAAAGGAGAGAGGAAGGGATCGGGCGGGTGCGCCCAGGGGCAGGATGTCCCTCGCCCAGGCGCGAGGAGCTTAAGACCCCGATGACCGATCAATCCCCCGCCTCGCCCGCCGCCATGACCCGCATCCAGGTGCGCCTCGGCGACCTTGGCCTCGCCAAGGAAAACCTTCGCTTCCAGGAGCCGGCCGATGACGGCGTGCCGCAGCTGGCCGACACCCTGCTGGCCGCCGGCGTGGTGATCCCGCCGATCGTGCGTCCGGGGCGCAAGGGCGAGGCCCTGTTTATGGCGCTCGATGGCCGTCGCCGGCGCTTTGGCCTGATCCTGCTGCGCGAGCGCGGCGAGATCGACGACGACTACCGCATCGACTGCCTGCTGGCCGAGACCCCGGCCCAGCAGGCCGCGGCCATCGTGCTGCCGAACACTGAGCATGCGCCGGTTCACATCGCCGACGTGATCACCGCCATCGGTAAGCTGCGCAAAGCCAAGATGGACACCCAGGCAATCTCGACTGCGCTCGGCTATGCCGAGCTGGAGATCAAGCGGCTGGAGGCCCTGGCCGCGGTTCATCCCACGGTCCTTAAGGCCCTGCGCCAAGGTCGGTTGACCCTGAAGCAGGTCCGGCTCTTCGCCCGCCTGCCCGACAAGAAGCAGCAGGCCGAGATCGCCCAGACCGCGCTCGACGGCTATTTCCAGGACTATCAGCTGCGCGCCGTCGTCGAGCATGACCGGGCGACGGTCGAAGACGACCGCTTCACCCTGGTCGGCATGGACCGCTACCTGGCCGCCGGCGGCCGGGTGGCCTCGGACCTCTTCGGCGAGTACCCCGACTTCCTGCTCGACCCGGAGGTCCTGCAGGGCGCCTGGCGCGAGCGCGTGCAGCCGATCGTCGAGCACCTTAAGGCCGAGGGCCTGGCGGTCTATCTGGCGCGGGAGGCGGGCTACAGCGCCCCGGACGGCTTCTTCCGCCTGGCCCATGTCTGGGAGCGCGATCTCGACGAGGCCCAGAAGACGGCGCTCGCCGAGGCCCGCTATGCCGCGACCCAGCTGGAGAGCGCCCTGCAGAATCTCGATCCGTCCACGGACGAGGCGCCGATCCAGCTGGCGCCGCTGGTCAGCGCCTATGGCCGGGCAGCCGGCGCGGTCCTGACCCGCAGTAGGATCGGTGCGGTGCTGCTCACCCCGTCGGACGGACACGGGCTGGCCGCGACATTCTACTCGGTTCCGCTGCCGATCGAAGAGCTGCGCGAGGAAGACGAGAGCGAGGGTGACACCCTGTCCGCCGGCGGCCGTCCCAGCGCGACCATCCAGGATGTTGAGGTTCCCCGGGCCGACGTCGAGGTGGAGGGCGCCAGCCACGTCCTGGGGGCGTCACATAAAACGGGCACAGATATACGCTAAGGCCTGAGAGCGTCGGAAAACACCTGATTTTCGGTGCTGACTGCCCTGCAGTGGACGTGGTCGGTCGATATTATGAGGCTTACCATCGCTCGCTGTTGGGCGACGTCGCACATTTTCTGCATATTGAATTTTGATTATCGGGAGAACCATATGAGGTGTCTTGCCACAAGCAGCGCGGTGAGCGCCGCTCTGCTTCTTTTCAATCAGTCGGCACAGGCTCAATATGCGCCCGTCGATCCAATGCCAATGGGGCAAACGGCGACCAGTACGATGGCGAATAAACTGTCTGGCGACATCGCCAACGGGAACTCGCGGTCCAATTCGGTATCGGCCCGATGTCTTGCTGATTCTGGTCCGGGACCGGAGAGGCGCGCGATGGAAGCCGAATATAAGCGCCGGTTAGCTGCAAAGGGAACCGCGAATGCGAATGCATGGCGGGCCGAACATGGTCGCCGCTATCGTGCGGCTCTCGTTGCAGCAGGGAAGTGCAAATAGTTAACCGAGTTTGCCTGCTATTCCGGTAGGCGGCAATCACATGTTTTCCGACAGGGTAGCATCGCAACCAGGCTACGCCTCGACAACCATGGTTGATTTTGCACGACAAACCCTGTCGCTTTGATCTAGTGCGCGACAACATCAATTTCAGGGTTTGTCGCACATGCTCATCGGGTACATGCGTGTCTCATCGGTCGATGACCGTCAGTCGGTTGACCTTCAACGCGATGCCCTCCTCGCCGCAGGTGTCGATGAGCGCCATCTCTATTCCGACAAGGCATCGGGCGCCCGGGATGATCGTCCCGGCCTGAAGGCTTGCCTCGAATTCCTGAAGGCCGGCGACACCTTGGTCGTTTGGAAACTCGACCGTCTCGGGCGATCATTGACCAATCTTCTGGCGATCATAACCGATCTGAAAAATCGAGGTGTGGCCTTCCGATCGCTAACGGAGCAGATGGACACAAGCACGCCCCATGGTGAATTGCTGTTTTCGCTCTTCGGCGCGCTCGCCCAATATGAACGCGCGCTCACGCGTGAGCGGGTGATGGCAGGCTTGGTCGCAGCTCGACGACGGGGCCGGCGCGGGGGCCGGCCGCCCAGCATTGACGCGGAAACGATCGAGCAGATCACGGCAGCCCTCGATGCCGGCGCAAGCAAGGCGTCGGTGTGCCGATCATTCAAGGTGCCGCGATCGACCCTCATCGGCACGCTCGATCGCATTGGCTGGACGGGACCGGTCAAGGCCTGACCCGATGCCCCGCCGCTCTGTTCTGACCGAGGCGCAACACGCCGAGTTGTTCGCCTTGCCGGAGAGCGAGCCAGATCTGGTGCGATACTGGACGCTCAGTTCCGCAGATCTGCGCGTCTTCACGAGCCGGAGGCGTCCCCACAACCGCCTCGGTTTTGCGCTGCAGCTCTGCGCCTTGCGATATCCTGGCCGATTGCTGAAACCCGGCGAATTCATCCCTGATGCTCCTCTCAGGTTCGTCGGGGATCAGCTCGGCTGTCAATCGGCGTTCAATCGGGACCCCCTATCGGCGCGCAAAAGGGACCCCCTTGCTGAGATGTTGGGTGGTTGATGCTGGGCGCGGTTTTCGCGCTGCTGGCGGCGTAGGGAGGGCGTAGCCCGACCGGAGGCGTCAGCAGCGCGAAGGCGGTTTTCTGGCTGGGTCAGCTGCGGTTTTTGAAGCGCCAGCTGTCGTTGCCTGTCTCGACGATATCGCAATGGTGGGTGATGCGGTCGAGCAGCGCGGTGGTCATCTTGGGATCGCCGAACACGGTGGGCCACTCGCCGAAGGCGAGGTTGGTGGTGATGATGACCGAGGTCTGCTCGTAGAGCTTGCTGATCAGGTGGAACAAGAGCTGCCCGCCGGATCGGGCGAACGGCAGATAGCCCAGTTCATCGAGCACCACGAGATCAAGCCGGCTGAGCTGCGCGGCGATGGCGCCGGCCTTGCCGATGCGGGCTTCTTC
>JBFMGV010000094.1:0-61132 GCA_040752615.1 Pseudomonadota bacterium
GCGCGCCCGCGCCGACGCCGCCGGCGCCGAGCCGGCCCTCGTCGTTCGACAATCAGACCCCGCCCGGCCAGCGCCTGCCGCCGCCGGTCTCGGCCCCGCGCCCGCCGCAGGTCGAGGACACCACCCGTTTGCCGTCGCAGCCCCAGCCCTACCGGCCCTCGGGCCCTGTCGCCGGCGCGCCCGTCGCCAGCCCGCCGGTCAGCGACGCCCAGATCATGGAGATGGGCCGCGGCCGCTTCGCCTGGCCGCTCCGGGGCGACCTGCTCTCCACCTACGGCGCGCGCGGCATGGGCCAGCGCAACGATGGCGTCAACATCCGCGCGGCGGCCGGCGATCCCGTCCGCGCCGCGGCGGCGGGCGATGTCGTGTATGCCGGCGACCAGGTCCCGGGCTTCGGCAATCTTGTGCTGATCAAGCACGCGGACGGCTGGGTCACGGCCTACGGCCACCTCGGCCGGGTGAACGTGCGGATGCAGCAGAAGGTCGAGCAGGGCCAGGAGATCGGCCAGGCCGGCTCCAGCGGCGGCGTCTCCGAGCCGCAGCTGCACTTCGAGGTCCGCTACGCCCCGACCCCGCAGGAACGCGCCCGCCCGATCGACCCTGCGCTGGTCCTGCCGCGCTGATCTTTCCCTCCCCTTCATGGGGAGGGTGGCTGCGCGCGCAGCAAGCAGACGGGTGGGGATCTCACGACCAGGCCCTGCGCCTGATCGCGCATTCCCCACCCTGACGACTTCGTCGTCTGTCCCTCCCCATGAAGGGGAGGGAAAGTCACAGCGGCAGGGGCTTGCCCAGTTCGCCGGCCAGGTCGCGGATGAACTGCCAGGCCACCCGACCCGACCGCGAACCGCGCAGCTGGGCCCATTGCAGCGCCCGGCGGTCGAGATCCGGCGCCGAGAGGCCGAAGCGCTCGGCATAGGCCGCGACCGCCGCCAGATAGGTCGGCTGATCCATGGGCGGAAAGCCGATCCACAGCCCGAAGCGGTCCGAGACGCTGACCTCTTCCTCGGCGTCCTCCGCGGCGGAGAGCTGGCCGCGGTCCTCCTGGTGGCCTCGCGGCATCAGGTGGCGGCGGTTCGAGGTGGCCACGAACAGCACGTTCGCTGGCGGGCCCGAGACGCCGCCCTCGAGCGCCGACTTCAGGGCCTTGGCCGCCGCCGCGCCTTCCTCGAACGAGAGGTCGTCGCACAGAACCACGAACTTCTCCGGGCGTATCCGCAGGTCGTCGAACAGCGCGGGCAGGGCGGTGACCTCGTCGCGATCCACCTCCACCAGCTTCAGCGCCGGCGCGGTCTTCGCCGCCTCCATGAACGCGGCCTTGGCCAGCGAGCTCTTGCCCGTGCCGCGCACGCCCCACAGCAGGGCGTGGTTGAACGGCAGTCCCGCGGCGAAGCGCTGCAGGTTCTCGGAGAAGCGCGCCTTCTGGCGGTCCACGCCCATCAGGCTGTCCATGGCCAGCGGGTAGTCGGGAGCGGGGTGGAAGGCGCCGGTCGCGGGCTCATGCCGGAAAAGACGGGCGTTTTCGAAGACCGGCGTCGTGCGAGGCGGCGGAGCCAGCCGCTCCAGGGCCTCGGCGATACGGGTCAGGAGGGGCGAGAGGTCGTTCTGCATCGCGTCCGCCTTACACGAGGCCCCCGTTCCATTGCAAAAGCGGGTCCGTGCGCATAGCTTCCGCCGACCTAATTTCTGGCCTCTACGGCCACCGCTTCCGGAGCTGCAATGCAAGACCCCAATGCCCTGATCCAGGTGATCGGGATGCCGATCCTCCTGATCGTGCTGTTCTACTTCCTGATGATCCGGCCTCAGCAGAAGCGGATGAAGCAGCATCAGACCATGCTGTCGAACCTGAAGCGTGGCGATCAGGTCGTCCTGTCGTCGGGCATGCTGGGCAAGGTGGTCCGCGTCGAGGACAAGGAAGTCGGCCTCGAGATCGCCACCGGCGTCACCGTGAAGGTGGTGAAGGGCATGATCTCCGACGTCCGGTCGAAGGGCGAGCCCGCCCCGGCCAACGATTCCAAGGCCTAAGCACCCTCCGATGATCACCGTCTCCCGCTGGAGGATCATCCTTGTCGTCCTCGCGACGATCTACGGGATCCTCTTCACCCTGCCCAACCTGCTTCCCGCCTCGGTGCGGGACAGCCTGCCGGGCTTCCTTCCGAAGCAGACCCTGAACCTGGGTCTCGACCTGCAGGGCGGCTCGTACCTCCTGTACGAGGTGGATACGGTGGCGCTCCGCCAGGAGAAGCTGACCAACCTCGTCGAGGACGTCCGCACGACCCTGCGCCAGGCCGAGATCGACTTCAGCGGCCTGGGCGTGGTGAACGGCGAGGTGAGCGTCCGCATCACCGACCCGACCAAGGTCGACGCCGCGGCGCGCGAACTGCGCAACTCGGTCGGCGCCGCCCTGGCGGGCGTGGCCGGCGGCCGCGAGGTGACCGTCAGCGTCTCCGGCGACCAGATCCGGATCACCTATGTTCCGCAGGCGCTCGACGCCCAGGCGGCCAACGCGGTGACCCAGTCGATCGAGGTCATCCGTCGCCGGATCGACGAACTGGGCACCAAGGAGCCCGACATCCGTCGGCAGGGCACCAACCGCATCTCCATCGCCGCCCCCGGCGAGAGCGATCCCAAGAAGCTCCAGGAGATCGTCGGTCAGACCGCCAAGCTGACCTTCCAGATGGTGGACGAGACCGCCGACCTGGCCGAGGCCCAGCAGGGCCGCCTGCCGCCGGGCTCGATGCTGGTCCCGGGCGATCAGTACCAGCCGTTCTACGTGGTCAAGCGCCGCGCCGAGGTGACCGGTGAGATGCTCACCGACGCCCAGGCCAGCTTCGACCAGCAGAGCGGCTCGCCGGTGGTGACCTTCCGCTTCAACGGCGTGGGGGCCAAGCGCTTCGGCGCCATCACCAGCGCCAATGTCGGCAAGCGCTTCGCGATCATCCTCGACAACAAGGTGATCTCGGCGCCGAACATCATCAATCCGATCACCGGCGGCAACGGGCAGATCACCGGCAACTTCACCGTCGAGAGCGCGAACGACCTCGCCGTCCTGCTGCGGGCCGGCGCGCTGCCGGCGCCGCTGAAGGTGCTGGAACAGCGCACGGTCAGCGCCGAGCTCGGCGCCGACGCCATCAAGGCCGGGGCCGTCTCGCTGGCCATCGGCGGTGTGGCGATCATCGTCTTCATCGTGCTGGCCTACGGTCTGTTCGGCGTCTTCGCCGCGCTGGCCCTGGTGGTGAACGTCAGCCTGATCCTCGGCATCATGTCGATGACCCAGGCGACGCTGACCTTCCCCGGCATCGCGGGCCTGATCCTGACGCTCGCCGTGGCCGTCGACGCCAACGTCATCATCTACGAACGCGTGCGCGACGAGGCGCACGCCGGGCGAACGCCGATCATGGCGCTGGAGCACGGCTACAGCCGCGCGCTGGTCTCGATCCTGGACGCGAACATCACGAGCGCCATCTCGGCCATCATCATGTTCCAGTTCGGCTCGGGCCCCATCCGGGGCTTCGCCTGGACCCTGCTCATCGGGGTGGTCACCTCGGTGTTCACCGCGGTCGTCATCACCCAAGTGCTCATCGGCTGGTGGTTCCGCGCCACCAAGCCCAAAGCCCTGCCGATCGAGTAGGACGTCCCATGCGTTGGCCTCTCATTCGAAACCTCCCGCGCGAGTTCCATCTGGACTTCGTCAAGGCGGCTCCCATCGCCGCCGTGATCTCGGCGATCCTGATCATCGGCTCGGGCGTCTCGCTCTTCACCCAGGGCCTGAACATGGGCATCGACTTCGTCGGCGGCACCGCCATCGAAGTCCGCACGCCCGGCAAGGAAGCGCCGCTCGGTGAGCTGCGCGCCGCCGTGCCCGCCGCCGGCGGTCACGACGCCCAGGTGCAGGGCTTCGGTCGTCCCGACACGGCGATCGTCCGCTTCCGCACCGAAGGCGCCGACGGGTTCGCCGCCGCCGAGCAGGTGAAGCAGAACCTGGCGAAGCGGTTCCCGGGCATGCAGTTCGAGGCTCCGGTGGTCGTCGGCCCCAAGGTCTCGGGCGAGCTGATGACCGGCGGCTTCATGGCCCTCGGCATCGCCATGGTCCTGATGCTCGGCTACATCTGGTTCCGCTTCCAGCTGCAGTTCGGCCTGGGCGCCGTGGTCGCCGTGTTCCACGACGCGGTCCTCACCCTGGGCCTGCTGTCGATCACCCAGATCGAGTTCTCCATGACCTCGATCGCCGCGCTGCTGACCGTCATCGGCTACTCGATGAACGAGAAGGTCATCACCTTCGACCGGCTTCGCGAGAACCTGCGGAAGTACAAGACCACCCCGCTGCGCGACGTGATCAACCGCTCCGAGAACGAGCGTCTGTCGCGCACCTTGATCACCGGTTCGACCGCGATCCTGGCCCTGGCCGGCGCGTTCTTCCTGGGCGGCCCGGTGCTGTTCCCCCTGGTTTCGACCATGGTGTTCGGCATCGTCATCGGCACCTATTCGTCGGTGTACGTCGCCCTGCCGCTGATCCTGCTGTGGGGCGTCAAGCGCGGCGACGATCCGGCCCAGCCGCTCAAGCCGGCCGACGTCCGCCCGTAGCCCGATGGCCCGGAACGCGCCCTCGATCGACGCCTACGGCGAGGGCGGGTTCCGGCTGGCCGGGGCCCGCCACGACGGCTCGGTGCTGATCCTCTCGGACGAGGCGCGGTCCTGGCCCGTCGCCTCGATGGACGAGCTGACCCTGGCGGCCCTCAAGCCGGTCATCGAGGCGGGTCCGGCCGCGGTGGAGCTGCTGCTGCTGGGGGCAGGCGCGCGCAACGCCCTGCCGCCGCGCGAGGTCCGTGACGGCCTGCGCGCCGCCGGCATCGGCTTCGAGTTCATGGACACGCCCGCGGCGGCCAAGCTCTACAACCTGCTGACCTTCGAAGGCCGCAAGCTGGCGGCCGCGCTCATCGCTGTCTGAGCGTCACCTTTCGGCCTGTCACGAAACGCCCTATACCTCGCCGCAGGGCAGGGACTCACTAGGGGCTCACATTAAATGGCTGGATTGCTCGCCAATTTCCGCAACACCTTCATTCTCAGCGTCGTCCTGGCGCTGGTGATGGTCGCTGCATTCTCGCAAAGCCCGCAGGGCCTGGACGCCGGGTTCTGGCAGGCGGTCTTCCGCTGGCTGCACACCTTCTTCGGCATCCTCTGGATCGGGCTGCTCTACTACTTCAACTTCGTCCAGATCCGGAAAATGCCCGAGATCCCGGCCGAGCTGAAGCCGGCCGTCTCGAAGTACATCGCCCCCGAGGCGCTGTTCTGGTTCCGCTGGGCGGCGCTGCTGACCGTGGTCATGGGCGTGCTCGTGGCCTACAGCCGCGGTCCGGAGTACGCCCATGAGGCGTTCACCTTCGGCCTCTTCAACGGCTACGCCATCGGCGACAACCGCTTCGCCCTGCTGGGCGTGGCCATGTGGCTGGCGATCGTCATGTTCCTGAACGTCTGGCTGTTCATCTGGCCGAACCAGAAGATCGCCCTGGGCATCGTCGAGGCCGACGCCGACGCGAAGGCCAAGGCGGGCCGCACCGCGATGCTGTTCTCGCGCACGAACTTCCTGCTCTCCATCCCGATGCTGACCGGGATGACCATGACGCAGACCCTGTTCGGCTGATACGCAGGACAAGACTACGGAAGGCCCGCCCCCGTGGCGGGCCTTTTTCGTTGAAGGGACCATGGACGACGATCTCGACGACCTGATCCGGCGCGTGGACCCGGATCGCTGGCTCTCCAGCCGCTTCATCGGCGACGCCCAGGCGCGCGCCGACGTGATCGCCATCTATGCCTACGACCACGAACTGGCCCGGGCGCCGCGCGTGGCCTCCAATCCGCTGCTGGGCGAGATCCGCCTGACCTGGTGGCGCGAAATGCTGGACGAGGCCTACGAGGGCCGCCACGTCCGTCACCATCCCACCGCTCAGGCGCTGGCCGACGTCATCCGGCGTCACGACCTGCCGCGCGCGCCGCTGGAGGCGATGATCGATGGCCGCTATCGCGAGTTGGACGCCGCGCCCCTGACGCCCGACGAGGCGCTCGCGTGGGCGCGCGACACGGGGGGCCTCAGCGCGGAGGTGGCCGCCATGATCCTGAAGCCGGGCGCCGACGCCGCGCCGGCGCGCGCGGGCGGCACGGCCTGGGTCCTGGCAAGGCGGGCGGAGGATGAACCTGCCCTCGTCGGCATCGCGGCGAAGACCGCCAGGGGCGCGCGCGAGGCCGTCCGCAAGCTCAGCGCCGAGGCGTTTCCCGCTGTCGCCCACGCGGTCCTGCCGGGCCGAAGGCGCTCGGCGTTCATGGATCGCTTGAAGCTGACCCTGGCCGTGGCCAGGGGGCGGATCTGAGATCATCCCTCCCCTTCAGGGGAGGGACAGACGACGCAGTCGTCAGGGTGGGGAGACGATCAGCTCACTCAGAGCCCAGTCCACATATCCCCACCCGTCTCGCTGCGCTCGCCACCCTCCCCTGAAGGGGAGGGATGCGTAGGGTGCTTCTACTCCGCCGGCTCCAGCACCGGTTTCCCCTCGACCCAGCTCTTCAGGTCGGCCAGGGCACGTTCGCCCATCGCCTGTTTCTTCAGGCGGGTCTTTTCCTTGGCGCCCAGCCGACGGCCGTCCTCGGCCCGCTTCGGCGGGGCCATCGGCGGCAGCAGGCCGTAGTTGATGTTCATGGGCTGGAAGCTGCCCTTGCCGTGCTCCAGGTGGCCGCCGGTGATGTGGCCCACCAGCCCGCCCAGCGCCGTCGTGGGCGGCGGCGGCGGGATCGGACGGCCCAGGCGCTCGGCGGCGGCGAAACGGCCAGCCAGCAGGCCTACGGCGGCGCTCTCCACATAGCCCTCAACGCCCGTCACCTGGCCGGCGAACCGCAGGCGCGGATCGGCCTTCAGCCGCAGCGACGTATCCAGCAGGCGCGGGCTGTTGATGAAGGTGTTGCGGTGCAGGCCGCCCAGCCGCGCGAACACGGCCTTCTCCAGGCCCGGGATCATCCGGAAGATCTCGGTCTGGGCGCCGTGCTTCAGCTTGGTCTGGAAGCCCACCATGTTCCACAACGTGCCCAGGGCGTTGTCCTGGCGCAGCTGCACGACGGCATAGGCCTTCTCGTCCGGCTTGTGGGCGTTGGTCAGGCCCACCGGCTTCATCGGGCCGTGGCGCAGGGTCTCGCGGCCCCGCTCGGCCATCACCTCGATCGGCAGGCAGCCGTCGAAGTACGGAACGTTCTCCCACTCCTTGAATTCCGACTTCGGGCCGGCCAGCAGGGCGTCGATGAACGCCTCGTACTGTTCCTGGGTCATGGGGCAGTTGATGTAGGCCGCCGCGTCGCCGCCGGGCCCGACCTTGTCGTAGCGCGACTGGCGCCAGGCCACGTCCATGTCGACTGACTCGAAGTTCACGATCGGCGCGATGGCGTCGAAGAACGAGAGCTGGCCCTCGCCGGTCAGGGCCAGGATCGCTTCCGACAACGCCGGCGAGGTGAGGGGGCCGGTGGCGACCACCACGCTGTCCCACTCCGCCGGGGGCAGGCCCGCGACCTCGCCGCGCTCGATGGTCACCAGCGGGTGGGCCTCCAGCCGCTGGGTCACGGCCAGGCTGAAGCCGTCGCGATCCACCGCCAGGGCGCCGCCGGCCGGCACCTGATGCGCGTCGCCGCAGGACATGATGATCGAGTCCAGCGCCCGCATCTCGGCGTGCAGCAGGCCCACGGCATTCCCCGTCCAGTCGTCGGCCCGGAACGAGTTGGAGCAGACCAGCTCCGCCAGGTGCTCTGTCTGGTGGGCGTCGGTGCCGCGCACCGGGCGCATCTCGTGCAGGATCACCGGCACGCCCGCCTGCGCGAGCTGCCAGGTGGCTTCAGAACCGGCAAGACCGCCGCCGATGACGTGAACAGGACGTAGGGACATGCGTTGCCTACTAGCAACTGTGCGCCAGGATCGCGAGCGAGGCCTTGCACCGCACCCTGCGGCCAAGCACCTTGCGCGCTGAAGGAAAGGCCCGATTCATCTCGCCGGGCCGGGGAATGGGATGGCAAGCTTCTCGGCGACGGACGCCGCGCTGGAAGGTTTTCGGATCACACGCGAACGCCCCAAGGCTCTTCTGGCCTGGACCGGCTTCTGCTTCGCGGTCAGCATCGTAAGCGCACTGATCACCATCAACATGCCGGCCGAGACGCGCCAGGCGCTCGAGGTCCTGCAGAACGACCCCAGCGCCACGCCCGACGGCCGCGTGCTGATGGAAGCGCTGGCGATCCTCTCGCCCCTGCTGCTGTTCGGTCTGGCCGTGCAGTGCATCATGGCGGCGGCCGTCTACCGCGTGATCCTGAGGCCGCAGGACCATGCCTTCCACTTCCTGCGCGTCGGCAAGGACGAGGGGCGGCTGATCGGCCTGACCCTGATCTATGCCGTCATGGCGATCATGCTGGTGGTGGCGGTCCAACTGGTGGTCGGCATCATCGCCGCCCTGGCCTCGCTGCTGGGGCAGGGGGTGTTCTCGTTCGTCTTCGCGGCGGCCGAGCTCTTCGTGCTGGGCCTGCTGGTCTACATCGCGGTGCGGATGTCGCTGGCGCCGGTGATCTCGTTCGATCGCAAGAAGCTCTCGATCTTCGATTCGTGGGCGATCACCCGGGGGCAGTTCTGGCGGCTGACCGGAGCCTATCTGCTGGCGATCTGCTGCGTCTTCGTCGTCGCCATTCTGTTCATGATGCTGTTCATGGCCGTGGCGACCATCGTCATGCTGATGCTGGGCGGCTCGATCAGTGAGCTGATGAAGATCTTCCAGCCCGACGAGACGACCCTGCAGACCTACCTCAACCCGTTCATGATCGCCTACATGGTGGTCGGCGGCCTCTTCACGGCGATCTATTACGCCGTCGTCGCCGCGCCCGGCGCGGTCGCCTATCGCAACCTCTCGGCCCAGGTGGAGACCCGGGCCGAGCCCTGGTCCGCCTAAGCCCCGGTGCTGGGCCGTGCGCTCACCCGGGCGTGCCAGGCTTTGAGGTTGGCGTGCTCGTCGGCGATCGGCAGGCCGATCCAGCCCGCGAAGTCCACGGTCGAGAGCAGGCAGATGTCGGCGATGGTGTAGGTCTCGCCGGCCACGAACGGCCGGTCGGCCAGCTCCTTGTCCAGCCAGCGCTGGGCGCCGGCATAGGTCTCCTTGTTGGACTCGCCGAAGTCCTTGAACTGCGTCAGCAACGCCGCCGTGAACGGATGGGCGTGCCGCCAGTAGTTGCCCACCGGCATCATCACCGTGAACTCGATCCGGCGGACCCACATGTCCACCAGGGCCTTCTCTGTCGCCGTCGCGCCGAACAGCGGCGGCTTGGGGTGCAGTTCCTCGAAGTAGCGGCAGATGGACACCGTCTCCGAGATGCAGGTCCCGTCGTCCAGCTCCAGCGTCGGGACCTGGCCCAGCGAGTTGCG
The DNA here is from genome assembly GCA_040752615.1 of Pseudomonadota bacterium. GTDB lineage: Bacteria > Pseudomonadota > Alphaproteobacteria > Caulobacterales > Caulobacteraceae > Phenylobacterium. Next base: position 9,431 of record JBFMGV010000094.1, read on the forward strand.
GGCCCGATGCTCGGGGCTCTTGTGCTCGCGCTGGCGCATGTCGACGAAGGTCTCGGGCAGGTCGATGCCCTTCTCCGCCAGATAGATGCGCACGCGCCGCGGATTCGGCGCCGGCATCGGCGCGCCATAAAGCTTCATACGGGCCTCCCCCCGGTGTTTGTTGGCCGCTACGCTATTTCGGACCGCAGTCCCTTCCTAGTGCCGGAGTTCCCATGCCCAACCGCCGCGACATCCTCCTGGGCGGCGCGGGTGTCGCCCTGGCCGGGCCGGCCCTGGCCACGAGCGCCGACGCCGACGCGGCCTTGGGCGCGATGCTTTCGCGTCACATGGACGAGTACCTGACCCTGTCGCCCGAGGCCGCGGCCTCGCTGCTGACTGACGCGCGGGGACAGGCGGCGCGGGGCCGGCTCAACGACCGTTCGCCGGCCGGCAAGGCCGTCGACGTGGCCGCCGCCCGCCGCTGGCGGCGCGAGTTGGCCAGCGTCGATCGCAAGGCGCTGAGCCCCGCGCTCCGGACCGACTACGACAGCGCCGCCTTCGCCTACGAGATGCTGGACGAGGTGGGCGGCCGCTACGGCTTCCAGGATCACGCGCTGCGGCCCGGGCCCTACCTGGTGAACCAGATGGCCGGCGCTTACTACTGGCAGCCCGAGGACTTCTCCCGCGAGCCGATCGCCGACCGTGCCGACGCCGACGCCTGGCTCTCGCGCCTGGCGGACTTCGCGCGGGTGCTGGATGGCGAGCGCGAGGGCATCGCCAAGGACGCCGCCGGCGGCGTCGTCCCGCCGGACTTCGTGATCGCCCGCACCGTGCGCCAACTCTCCGAGCTGCGCGCCACCGCCGCGGCCGCGCTGATCGACCAGCCGTCGGCCCGCGCCGCCAAGGCCGGCCTCGCCGACGTCGGCGCGTCCGCCCGCCGCATCCTCCACGGTCAGGTCACGCCCGCGCTCGACCGCCAGATCGCCGCCCTGGAGGCCCTGCGGCCCGCCGCTTCATCCGAAGCCGGAGTCTGGCGCCTGCCCGAGGGCGAGGCCTGGTACGCGCTGGGCCTGCGCTCCAACACCACCATCCCCATGCCGCCCGAGGAGATGCATCGCCTGGGCCTCGACACCTTCGAGACCCTCCGCGCCGAACTGGACCGCAAGCTCCGCGCCCAGGGCCTGACGTCGGGCACGGTGGCCCAGCGGATCAAGGCCCTGGACGCCGATCCGCGCTTTCTGAAGCCTGACACCGACGCCGGCCGGGCCGAGATCCTGGCGTTCTCCCGCGACCATCTGCAACGTCTGCACGGCCTCCTGCCGCGCGCCTTCCGCACCCTGCCGGACCGCGACATCACGGTGGACCGCATCCCGGTCGCCATCGAGGCCGGCGCGCCGGGCGCCTACTACGCCGGCCCGCCCGCCGACGGCTCGCGGCCGGGCGTCATCTCGATCAACCTCAAGACCACGGCCGAGTGGCCGACGTGGCGGCTGAAGACCCTGATCCATCATGAGGGCGACCCCGGCCACCACCTGCAGAACGCCGTCTTCCGCCGCGCCGCCGGGCCGGATCAGCCGCTCTACAAGCGCTTCGCTCAGTTCTCGTCCTACGTGGAGGGCTGGGCCCTCTACGCCGAGCAGGTGGCGGTGGAGATCGGCGCCTACGAGGACGACCCCTTCGGCGACATCGGCGCGGTGCAGTCGGCCCTGTTCCGCGCCGCCCGGATCGTCGTGGACACCGGCATCCACCACAAGCGCTGGTCCCGCGCCGAGGCCACGCGCTGGATGGTTGAAAACGCCGGCGAGCAGCAGGCCTCCGCCCAGCGCGAGATCGATCGCTACTGCGTCTACCCCGGCCAGGCCTGCGCCTTCATGGTCGGCCGCCTGGAACTGCTGCGCACCCGCGAGGCGGCGCGCAGGCGCCTGGGGGCGAAGTTCGACGTCAGGGACTGGCACAACCGCGTCCTGGCGGCCGGCCCGATGCCGATGGAAACCCTGGCCAGGACGATGGGGTAGGGGGGAGTGAATCCATCCCTCCCCTTCAGGGGAGGGACAGACGACGAGGTCGTCAGGGTGGGGAAACCTTCAGCTACTCCATCACCGCCCGCCCAAACCGGGATGCGCGGGTCTCGAGCGCGCATACGATCACGTCCATGACCCGGTCGATATCTTCCCGAACCTCGTGGTTCCAGAACCGTAGAACCTGGTAGCCCTCGCGCTCGAGGACGGCGTCCCGAATGCGGTCATGCTCGATCTGCGCAGTCTCGCCATGACCGCCGCCGTCGAGCTCGATCACGAGCATCCGGTCGACGCAGACGAAGTCCAGAAAGTACCCGCGGCAGGGGTGTTGCCGCCGAACGTGGAAGCCTCGCGCGCGCAGGCGCTTCAGGCGGCCCCACAGCCAGACCTCCGGCTCTGTCATGTTGTTGCGGAGCTGGCGGGCGCGGAAGGCCTGGGCTGTGTACGGCATCCGGTTTCCCCACCCTGGCCGCTCCGCGGCCTGTCCCTCCCCTGAAGGGGAGGGATGATCACTCTCGCCGCTCTAGGCCCCCACCAGCTTCTTCTTCCTTGCCGCCTTGCGCTCGCGGTGGCGGTCCAGCAGTTCGGCGAGGTACCGCCCGGTCCAGCTTCGCGGCTCGGCGGCCACCTGTTCGGGACTGCCCTGGGCCACGATCTCGCCGCCGCCGTCGCCGCCCTCGGGGCCGAAGTCGACCAGCCAGTCGGCGGTCTTCACGACGTCGAGGTTGTGCTCGATGACCACCACGGTGTTGCCCTGGTCGGCCAGCTCGTGCAGCACCTCCAGCAGCTTGTTCACGTCCTCGAAGTGGAGGCCCGTGGTGGGCTCGTCGAGGATGTAGAGCGTCTTCCCCGTGGCCCGGCGTGACAGCTCCTTGCTGAGCTTCACCCGCTGGGCCTCGCCGCCGGACAGCGTCGTCGCCTGCTGGCCGACCTTCACATAGCCCAGGCCGACGCGCTTCAGCGTCTCCATCTTCTCGCGGATCGGCGGCACGGCCTTGAAGAAATCGGCCGCCTCTTCCACCGTCATATCAAGCACATCGGCTATGTTCTTGCCCTTGAACATCACCTCCAGCGTCTCGCGGTTGTAGCGGCGGCCGTGGCAGACGTCGCAAGTGACGTACACGTCGGGCAGGAAGTGCATCTCGATCTTGATCAGCCCGTCGCCCTGGCAGGCCTCGCAGCGGCCGCCCTTGACGTTGAAGCTGAACCGGCCGGGCCCATAGCCCCGGGCCTTCGCCTCGGGCAGGCCGGCGAACCAGTCGCGGATGGGTTGGAACGCCCCCGTGTAGGTCGCGGGGTTGGACCGCGGCGTGCGCCCGATCGGGCTCTGGTCGATGTCGATGACCTTGTCGAAGTGCTCAAGCCCCTCGATCCGCTCGTGCGGGGAGGGGGCGTCCGAGGCGTTGTGCAGTCGCCGCGCCGCCGCCTTGTAGAGCGTCTCGATCGTGAAGGTGGACTTGCCGCCGCCCGACACCCCGGTGATGCAGGTGAAGGTCCCCACCGGGATCTCGGCGGTCACGCCCTTCAGGTTGTTGCCCGTCGCGCCGACGACGCGGATGACCTTCTTCTTGGAGATCGGCCGCCGGTCGTCCGGCACGGCGATCTCCTTCACGCCCGAAAGGTACTGGCCCGTCAGGCTCTTGGGGTTGGCCATGATGTCGGCCGGCTTGCCCTCGGCGATGATCGCCCCGCCGTGCACGCCCGCCGCCGGGCCCATGTCGATCACATGGTCGGCGGTGAGGATCGCCTCCTCGTCGTGTTCGACCACCAGCACCGAATTGCCCAGGTCGCGCAGGCCGCGCAGGCTGTCCAGCAGGCGGGTGTTGTCGCGCTGGTGCAGGCCGATCGACGGCTCGTCCAGCACATACAGCACGCCGGTCAGGCCCGAGCCGATCTGGCTGGCCAGGCGGATGCGCTGGCTCTCGCCGCCCGACAGCGTGCCCGAGCTGCGCGACATGTTCAGGTAGTCCAGGCCCACATTGACCAGGAACCGCAGCCGGTCGTTGATCTCCTTCAGGATCCGCCGGGCGATCTCCATCTGCTTTTCGGTGAGCTGGCCGTCCAGGCTCTCGAACCACTCCTGGGCATGGCGGATCGACAGGCGCGAGACGTCGCCGATGTGCCGGCCGCTGATCTTCACGGCCAGCGCTTCCGGCTTCAGGCGATAGCCCTCGCAGGCCTCGCACGGGGTCTCGGACTGGTAGCGGCCCAGTTCCTCGCGCACCCAGGCGCTGTCGGTCTCGCGCCAGCGGCGCTCAAGGTTCGGCAGCACGCCCTCGAAGGTCTTGTTGACCTCGTACTTGCGGGCGTTGTCGTCATAGATGAAGCGGATTTTCTCCCCGCCCGACCCGTGCAGGACCACCTTCTTGGCCGCGTCCGGCAGCTTCCACCACGCCTCGTCCATCGAGAACTCGTAGTGGCGCGACAGCGCCTGCAGAGTCTGGGTGTAGAGCGGCGAGGGGCCCTTGGCCCAAGGCGCGATGGCGCCCTTGTGCAGGGTCTTGTCCTTGTCGGGCACGATCAGGTCGGCGTCGAAGGCCAGCTTCGCGCCCAGGCCGTCGCAGACCGGGCAGGCGCCGTACGGGTTGTTGAACGAGAACAGCCGCGGCTCGATCTCGCTGATCGTGAAGCCCGAGACCGGGCAGGCGAACTTCTCGGAGAAGATCAGCCGCCTGGGCTCCTTCTCGCCCTCGGCCAGGTCGGCCCACTCGGCGACGGCGATCCCGTCGGCGAGCCGCAGCGCCGTCTCCAGGCTGTCGGCGTAGCGCGCCTCCTGGCCGGCCTTGGTGACGATGCGGTCCACGACGATGTCGATGTCGTGCTTGAACTTCTTGTCGAGGGTCGGGGCGTCCTCGATGAGCATCAACTCGCCGTTGACCTTCACCCGCTGGAAGCCGGCCTTCTGCCACTCGGCGAATTCCTTGCGGTACTCGCCCTTGCGGCCGCGCACGACGGGCGCCAGCAGGTTCAGCCGCGTGCCGTCCGGCAGGGCGTTCAGCTTGTCGACCATCTGGCTGATGGTCTGGCTCTCGATCGGCAGGCCGGTGGCCGGCGAATAGGGCACGCCGACCCGCGCCCACAAGAGGCGCATGTAGTCGTGGATCTCGGTCACCGTGCCGACGGTGGAGCGCGGGTTGCGGCTGGTGGTCTTCTGCTCGATCGAGATCGCCGGCGACAGGCCCTCGATCAGGTCCACATCGGGCTTGCTCATCAGCTCCAGGAACTGGCGCGCGTAGGCCGACAGGCTCTCCACGTAGCGACGTTGGCCCTCGGCGTAGATGGTGTCGAACGCCAGCGAGCTCTTGCCCGATCCGGAGAGGCCGGTCAGCACCACGAGCTCGCCCCGGGGGATGTCGACGCTGACGTCCTTGAGATTGTGCTCACGCGCCCCGCGGACGCGGATGAAGTTCTGCTGGTCGGCCATGTTGTCCCGGAACGCGAAGTCGCCCGGATGGGGTCCGGGCGAGACCGCCTAATGTAGGTGACGCACTGCCGACATTACACGCGAACGGAGCGAGAACAAAGCCGCTGCGGCATCGTGCGCGCGAGGTCTGCTGACACCACGCTGGCAGCAGGGGGAACGAACCGCGGCCGCTACCAGCGGCGGACGCGCTTCAGCTCCAACAGGTCCAGCTTCGACTCGAAGGCTGGCCAGGGGAAGGCGATGCGCCAGCGGTCGTCGGCGATGCGCTGGACCAGGCCCACCAGGTCGCTGTCGTCGCTGGCGCCGTAGCGGGGCGCCCGGGTCTCGTCGCCCAGGGTCATGACGCCCACGAACCGGGCCGTGTCCTTGTCGCCCGTGGGGCAGATCAGCCCCGATTGCCGCTGCGAGCCGGTCAGCTTGCGCAGCTCCAGGTCGCCGCCGGGCGACAGCGTCACCTGGCAGCGGAACCAGCCATAGGCCACGTACGGCAGCATGCCCTCGCTGCCCGCGCCCATCTTGATCGTGCGGCACAGATAGCGGCCCGGCGTCGGCTGCGGCCGGTTCAGCCCGGCGCGCGGGTCGGCCAGCGGCCCCAGCCGGCGCAGTTCGTCGCCCTTGCCGTCCTTGATCACGTCGGCCCGCGCCTCCTTCCAGGCGTGCTCCAGGCGCGACATCCGCTCGACGTCGGATCGGGTGGGCGTGCAGGTCTGGGCCTGGGCGGCGGCGGTCGTTGCAAACGCCGTCAGGACGGCGGCGAGGCGAAGCAGCATGAACCCTCGGGGGCGGATCAGAAGCGGCGCTTGAAGGCTACCCGCGTGGGGGTCATGCGGAAACCCTGGTCGTCGCTCCATTCGCTGCGGGCGCGCAGGTCGACGGAAGGCGGCGAGTCGACCTCGATCGACGGCTTCAGGTTCAGCACCCGCGCCCCGGCCGCCCGGCGCAGCTCGGCGGCGCGCAGGCTGGACGCCTTCTGCGCCTGGGGCGTGGTGCGCGAGGCCATGCTCTGGGCCCCCGCGGTCGCGCTCGCCGGCCACGTCTGAGCGGTGGCGGCGAGCGGAACGGATCCGAGGGCGGCGACGGCGATCAGCAGGGCGAGCGGGCGGTGCAAGGTGTGGCTCTCCGGTGTTGGACCGCCGCCCAGAACCCTTTCACATCGCTTTGGTTTCCCGGCTCACGGGATCGTCAGACGCGGTCGATGCGCGCCGCGTAGCAGCCGGCTCCGGCATAGTGGGCGTGCAGGTAGGCGGCGCCCGGTGTGGCCAGCAGGGTTTCGATCGCCTCGGGCAGGTCGCTGGTCGGCGTGATGTCGGCGTTGATCATCATCCCGTCGGCGTCGAAGGCGCGCAGCGACAGGTACTTGCGGGCCAGGAACACGGGCGGCAGTTCGCCCGGCGCGAAGGTCCGCGTCGCCGCGCCCTCGCGCACGAAGATCGCGTGCCGCGACCGGAACGGGGTGTCTGCCGGCTGGTGCTCGTAGTTCAGCAGCAGGACCACCTCGCCGACCGCCGCGTCCTCCAGGGTGAGGCGGCAAGGCGCGCCGGGCCCCTCGACCGTGCGGCGATGGACGCCCCGCTCGGCCAGGGCGTCCTCGGACAGGCCGAACAGCGGCTGGAACTCGGCGGCGGGCAGGGCGGAAACGACGAAACTCATGGGGTTCTCCTTTGCGCGGAGAGATCGGCCCATCGCCGCCCGGAGCCAATGTGGCGATGCCAACACATGTCCGAATGCCGCTACAGCGCGTCGTGGAAGATGATCCCCAGGGTGTGGCGCCGTCCCGCCCGCAGGCGGCTGACCCCGTGGCGCATGTTCACGCGATAGATGCCTCGTCCGCCCTGTACCGGCCGGTGATGGACCGGGAAGACCACGGCGTCCCCCTGGCGCAGCGGCACGACCTCGGCCCGCGACTGCATGCGCGGACGTTGCTCGGTGAGCACGAACTCGCCGCCCTCGAAGTCGCGGCCTGGCTCGGACAGCAGCACCGCCGCCTGCAGTGGGAAGACGTGTTCCCCATAGAGGTCCTGGTGCAGGCAGTTGTAGTCGCCCGGCCCATAGCGCAGCACCAGCGGCGTCGGCCGCACCTGTCCGGCGGCGTGGCAGCGTTCCAGGAAGGCGGCGTGCCCGGCCGGGTAGCGGGTGCGCTCGCCCAGCGCCGCGTTCCAGGTGTTGGCGATCTCGGCCAGCGGCGGATAGAGCGCGGTCCGCAGGGCCGCCACCGCGTCCGGCAGCGGATAGCTGAAGTAGCGGTACTCGCCCTTGCCGAACCCGTGCCGGGCCATGACCACGGTCGAGCGGAACCCGCCCGGCGCGTCGTAGAGGGCCGCCGTCGCCTCGCACGCGGCGGCGTCCAGCAGGCCCGGGATGATCGCGCAGCCGTGGGTGTTCAGCTCGCGGGCGAGGGCGGTCCAGTCGATCGGGTGCAGGGTCATGGCCGGCAGATGACCGCCGCCGCCCGTGGCCGCAACGGCGCGCCGCCATGCCATGTCCGGATTGCGCCAGCCGGATTAGCTCCCTAAGTTCGCCGCTTCACTCTGAGGAGCAGGCCGATGCGGCTCGCGCTGGACAATCCGACCACCCCGAATGTCCACGACGCGATGACCCTGTCCCATGCCTGCGAACATCACCCTCGACGGTCTCAGCTACGCGACGCCTGACGGCCGCGTTCTCTTCGAAAACCTGACCCTGGCCTTCGGGCCGGAGCGCACCGGCCTCGTCGGACGCAACGGCGTCGGCAAGTCCACCCTGCTGCGCGTGATCCTGGGCGAACTGGCGCCCGGCGCCGGCGCGATCACGGTGCGCGGTCGGATCGGCGTCCTGCGTCAGGCGCTGAGCCCGCCCCCGGGCTCCAGCGTCGCCGACCTGCTGGGCGTCAGCCAAGCCCTCGCTCGCCTGCGCCGGATCGAGGCGGGGGAGGGGTCGGAGGACGATCTCTCCGACGCCGACTGGACGCTGGAGGCGCGGCTGGACGCGGCCCTGGCCGAGGTCGGGCTGCCGGGCCTGGACCTGGAACGCCCCGCCGCCAGCCTCAGCGGCGGCCAGGCCACCCGCGCCAGCCTCGCGGGCTTGTTGGCGGCCGAGCCCGACCTGCTGATCCTCGACGAGCCCACCAACAACCTCGACGTGGCCGCCCGCGCGCTGGTCGCCGACGTCCTGGGGCGGTGGAAGGGGGGAGCGATCGTCGTCAGCCACGACCGCGCCCTGCTGCGCCGGATGGACCGCATCGTCGAACTGACCACCCTGGGCGCCCAGGTCTACGGCGGGGGCTACGACCTCTACGCCGAGCGCAAGGCCGAGGCCGAGGCGGCGGCCGAGTGCGACCTCGCCGAGGCCCAGCGTGAGGCCGGCCGGCTGGCCCGCGAGGCTCAGACCGCCCTGGAGCGCCAAGCCAAGCGCGACGCGGCCGGCAAACGCGCCCGCGCCCGCAACGACGCGCCCAAGATCCTGCTCGACGCCAAGGCCGGTCGCGCCGAGGCGACCGGTGGCCGGATCCGAGGGATCATCGAGCGCAAGACGGGGGCCGCGGCCGAGGCCTTGGCGTCCGCCGACGCCAAGGTCGAGCGTGTCCGGCGGCTGGCCTTCGAGCTGCCGTCGACCGGGCTGGCGGCCGGCAAGACGGTGCTGGACCTGGACGGCGTCGCGTTCGGCTGGCCGGGCGGCGCGCCGATCCTGCGGGACGTCTCGCTGAAGCTCGTCGGCCCTGAGCGTGTCGCGATCGGCGGCCCGAACGGCTCGGGCAAGACCACCCTGCTGCGGCTGGTCGCGGGTGAGCTGGAGCCCACCGACGGGCGAGTGCAGCGGGGGGCGCGCGTCGCCTTCCTGGACCAGCGCACCGCGTTGCTGGGCGAGGACGGCAGCCTCGTCGACGCCTGGCGAAGGCTGAACCCGACGGGCAGCGAGAACGCCGCCCGCGCGGCCCTGGCGCGGTTCCTGTTCCGCAACGTGGCCGCCGACAAGCCGCTGACCAGCCTCAGCGGCGGCGAGCGCCTGCGCGCGGCGTTGGCCTGCGTCCTGGCCGGCGTGGCGCCGCCGCAGCTGCTCATCCTCGACGAGCCGACCAACCATCTCGACCTGGACTCGATCGGCGCGGTCGAGGCGGCCCTGGCCGGCTATGACGGCGCCCTGCTGATCGTCAGCCACGACGCCGACTTCCTGGAGGCCGTGGGGGTGGAGCGCGAGATCGTCCTGGATCCGAGTGGCGGAGGAGGCGGGCGCGCGGGTCCCGCCCCCTCCGCCATCATCGACAGCTAGGAGAAGCCCTCCGCCAGCACCACGATCGCGTCCGAGCCGGCGAGGCGGTCCTTGGCGATCTCCTGGTACTCGGGGGAGTTCGACCAGCGCAGGGCGGCCTCCCGGCTCTCGAAGGCCAGCAGGACCAGCTTGCGCCCATCCCAATCGCCTTCCAGCGGTTCGGGGGTCTCCTCCGACACCAGCAGCCGGCCGCCGTACTGTTTCAGCACCGGCATGAACGCGGCGGCATAGCGGCCGTAGCGTTCGCGGTCGTGGATCGCGATGCGTCCGACGAGGTAGGTGGTCATGCCGCTGCCGCCGGCTGTTTGCGCACCACCCGGAACACCGCGTTGGCGCGGGCGCACGGCTGGCCGTCGGCGGTGATGAAGGCCTGGGTGAAGCACAGCGTGCCGCCGGGTTTCACGAACACCGTGTCGAACTCCAGCCACTGGCCCACCTGCGCCGAGGCGAGGAAGTCCAGGGTCAGGTTCACGGTAACGAGGCTCGAGACCTCGCCGAGCCGCTGCACGCAGGACAGGCCCATGGCGTTGTCGGCCAGGGCCGACAGCAGCCCGCCATGGACAAAGCCGCGACCGTTGCAGTGGTTCGCCGCAGCGCGGACGCCCAGGATCACGGCCCCGTCCGTCTCGCGCCGGTAGATCGGCTCCCATGGATCGGTGACGGCGCTCCTGCGGTTGTGGCGCTCGAACCCGACGGGGATGTCGAGGGCGGCGTCCATCACGCGGCCCCCGCCAGCTTGGCCAGGCTTTCCAGCGTGCCGTGGCAGGCCCGCGCCGCCTCGGCGCCCTTCAGCCGGAAATGGCTGTGGAAGAAGCCCTGGTGAGTGTCGTGCTCATGGAAGTGGTGCGGGGTCAGCACGACCGAGAACACCGGCGTCTCGGTGGCCAGTTGCACCTGCATCAGCGCCTGGATCACCGTCTGGGCCACGAAGTCGTGGCGATAGATGCCCCCGTCCACCACGAAGCCGGCGGCGACGATGGCGGCGTAGCGGCCGGTCCGCGCCAGGGTCTGGGCGTGCAGCGGGATCTCGAACGAGCCGGGGGTCTCGAACTTCTCGATCGCCTCGGCCGGAATGCCGAGCTTCTCCATCTCCTCGACGAAGCCGAAGTAGGCCTCGCGGACGATGTCGGCGTGCCAGAGCGCATGCACGAAGGCGATGCGGCCGGCGCGGTAGGCCCCGTTGGCGGTGGGGAATTCGAGGGTCTTCAGTTGGGTCATGGTCTTCTCCCTGACCGGGTTCAAAGGACCACGACTCAGGGAGAGGCCGCGCACGCGCAGGGGGCGGAATCCGCCCCTGGCGACACGACCGTTCTCATAACCGGACTATGACCGTCGGCCCCGGGATCACACCGGGTCTGCTCGTCCCTGGACCTCGCGAGGAGGCGCAGGCGCCCGCGGGCTCGTCCTCTCGTCGCCGAGGGGCATTACCGCCGGTGGGGAGTTGCACCCCGCCCTGAGAACGCAGACCGCCGGACTGTCCGACGGCAGAACGAAGATAGGCAGGTTCCCTCGCGTCAAACAAGTGTTTGAACGACGAGCGGTCCAGTTTTCGGCAAGCGGCCCCTTTCGGACGACCGAGCCGGTCACGACCCTCTGAGGAGGTTCCCCGGAGGTCTGCCATGTTCGATCACCTGTCCCTCGGCGTTCGCGACCTGGACGCGGCGCGCCGCTTCTACGACGCTTTCTTCGCGCCGCTGGGCGCGGCCGTCGCCTCGGTGAAGGCGGGGGAGATCGCCTACGGGCCGGGCGGTGAGGCCGGGCTCTTCTATCTCTATCCGGTGGCCGGCGAGCAGGTGGCCGGTCTGGGCGCGCACCTGGCCTTCACGGCCGACAGCCGCGCGGCGGTCGACGCCGCCTACGCCTCGGCCGTGGCGCACGGCGCGACGACGATCCGCTCGGCCGGTCCGCATCCCGACATCGCGCCCGCCTACTACGGCTGCGTGATCCTGGACCCGGACGGCAACAAGCTGGAGATCGTCGCCGGCACGATGCACTAGCGGTCCGTCAGGCGGCGGCCTTGTCGCGGCCCAGCACGTCGTCGCGGACGCTCTCGGCGATCGCCGCCACCTCGGCGATGTCCGCCGCGCCGACGCCCAGTTCGGCCAGGGTCGCGGCCAGGTTCTCGACCACCGCGTCGAAGTGGCTGTCGTCCAGACCGCGGGCGACCAGGTGCGCGTGGCCCCGGCGCATGTCGGCGCCCGAGTAGGTGTTGGGTCCGCCGAAGGCCATGATCAGGAACGCCCGCTGCTTGGCGTTCTGGTTGGCCATGTCCACGCCGTCGAAGAAGTGGGCGATGCGGTCGTCGGCCAGCACCTTGCCATAGAAGATGTCGACGGCGGCCTTCACGGCGGCGGTCCCGCCGATGCGTTCGTAGAGCGTGGTCATGGGGCTCCTGTTAAGTGGAATTTCAGATACCTGTTTGATAAGTGGCGTCCGATATACCACTTTCAAGGCGAGCTCAAGCTTTCCGGGTAACAAGGGTCCGCGTTGCGCCTCAGCCTCCACACCGACTACGCCCTGCGCGCCCTGATCTACCTGGCGTCGATGCGCGAGCCGTCGGCGACTGCCGGGGCCATCGCCGCCTCGTACCGGATCTCGCAGAACCACCTGGTGAAGGTGCTGCAGCGCCTGCGGACGCTGGGCTATGTGGAGACGACCCGGGGGCGAGGCGGGGGCGTACGCCTGGCGAAGGCGCCGGCCGACATCGGTCTCGGAGAGGTGGTTCGCCGCACCGAGGACCTCGGCGAGATCGTCGAGTGCTTCAATCCCGAGACCAACACCTGCCCGGTGGCGCCGGTCTGCCTGCTGCCAAGGCGGCTGAACGAGGCCATGGAGGCCTATCTGGCGGTGCTGGACCGCTACACGATCGCGGACGTCTCGGCGAACCGGGACGCCCTGCGGGGCATCCTGGGCAGCTAGGCCCGGCGGTTCAGGGTGATGGCGGTGGCCGTGCTGGTGCTGACCTGGGCGCCGCCGGCGCCGTAGACGCTGGCCTGGCTGCGCTGGCTCGCCACCTCTTCGGCGATCGCCTTCACCAGGCCCTCGGTGACGGTGCGGGCCGCCTCGATGGCGCGGCCCTGGCGAGCCAGGACGGCGTCGAACGCCTCGGTGGCGCGCACCAGCTTGGTGCGCAGCGCGGCCGGCGCGCCTTCGATCAGGCGCTTGTCCGCGCGGATGCGCATGCTCTCGTGGCGGTAGAGGTTCGCCAGGCGCGAGCTCTCCTCCAGCATCCCGGCGGCGTCCTGCGGCCGGCGCTGTTCGAACGCCTGGCACTGTGCCGCGATCAGCTCGGTCAGGCGCTCGGTCAGGACGATGAGCTGCTCGCAGCGGTCGGCGGCGTCTTGGGCGGCGAGAGCCATCAGGTCAGCCCCTGCATCTTCAGGATTTCACGCTGGATCGTGTCGGTCAGGCCGATACCGCCGGCCTTGGTCATCTGCTTGCCCATGGCCTCGGTCATCAGCGAGCGGAACATCTGCTCGCCTTCGCCCCCGCCGAACGGGCCGTCGGTCTCGATGCCTTCGAACATATGCTGCAGCATCGTCGACAGGAACTGCGACTCGAACTTCTGGGCGGCGTCCTTGGCCTTGCCGCGCGCCAGGTCGGCGGTGGTCGCCTGGGCCGTGGGCGTCAGCAGGTTCGGCGACAGGCCGACGGGGGAGGTGAAGCCGCTCATCACATCACCTCGATTTCGGCCTGCAGCGCGCCCGCCGCCTTGATGGTCTGCAGGATGGAGATCATGTCGCGCGGCGTGACCCCCAGGGCGTTCAGGCCGGCGACCAGGGTCGCGAGCGAGGCGCCCGACTTCACGGTCAGGAACTGCTTGCCCTTCTCCTCCTCGACCGAGACCTCCGACTGCGGGATCACCGCCGTCTGGCCGCCGCGGGAGAAGGCGGTGGGCTGGCTGACCGCCGGGCTCTCGCGGACCGTGATGGTCAGGTTGCCCTGCTGGATGGCCACGGTGGAGACGCGCACCGCGTCGCCCATCACGATCACGCCGGCGACCTCGTCGATCACCACCTTGGCCGGGGCGTCGGGCTCGACCGACAGGTTCTCCACCTGGGCCAGCCAGGAGACCATGTTCTGGCCGGCCGGCGGGCGGACCGCGACGATCGTCGGATTCTCGGCGATCGCCGTGCCGGGGAAGGCGGTGTTGATGGCGTCGGCCACGCGGCGGGCGGTGGTGAAGTCCGGGTTGCGCAGGGTCAGGCGCATCTGGCCCATGGCGGCCAGCTGGAAGCCGATCTCGCGCTCGACGGTGGCGCCGCCGGCGATCCGGCCGGCCGTGGGCACGCCCTTCAGCACGGTGGAGCCCGAAGCGCCGCCGGCGCTGACCGAGCCGGTCTGCACGGTGCCTTGCGCCACCGCATAGGCCTGGCCGTCGGCGCCCAGCAGCGGGGTGACCAGCAGCGTGCCGCCCAGCAGGCTCTTGGCGTCGCCCAGGGCCGAGACCGTCGCGTCGATCTGCGCGCCGGGGGCCGAGAAGGGCGGCAGCTTCGAGGTGACCATCACCGCGGCCACGTTCTTGGTGTTGAGGTTCGCGTCGCGGACGTTGACGCCCAGCCGCTCCAGCATCGCCTCCAGGCTCTGCTTGGTGAAGGGCGCGTTCCGGAGGGCGTCGCCGGTGCCGTTCAGGCCCACCACGATGCCGTAGCCGACGAGCTGGTTCTCGCGGACGCCCTCGAAGGCGACGATGTCCTTGATCCGCGACTTGGCGGCCGCCGGTTGGGCCACCAGGGCCGCTGCGGCGAGAAGGACGGCGGAGAGGACACGGAACGGGTGCATGGGCATCTTCGCAGGCAGAAAGGTTCGCACCCGCTACGCGAGATCCGTGCCAGCGAAAAAGTCGAATGAAAACAGTTCGTGAAGAGTCCGGGCGGCAAGTTCGACTAGGCAGATTCCTCCACCCGTTAACCATGCTGCAAGTTTGGCCGGCAATGCTGGGAGTCGAGAGTTGAAGGCTCAGGCGTCCCATACATGAAGGTCTCCGGAACAGGCGGTCTGTCCCAGTCCTCCAGCGCGCGGCCCGCCAAGGGCGGCAGCGGTGGCGAGGGCTTCCGCATTGCTGGTCCCTCGGCGCCGGCCGCGCCGGCCCAGGTCTCGGCGGCTTCGGGCGTCTCGGGCGTCATGGGCGTCGAGGCGCTGCTGGCCCTCCAGGACGTCGGCACGCCCACCGAGCGCAAGCGCCGCTCGGTCCAGCGCGCCAGCCAGCTCCTCGACTCGCTGGATGAACTGAAGGTCGCCCTGCTTGGCGGCGAGCTGTCCACCACCCAGATGGAGCGTCTGGCGCGGACGATTCGCGAGCAGCGGATGGAGACCGACGATCCCAAGCTCGAGGCTGTCCTCGACGAAATCGAAACCCGCGCGGCCGTCGAGCTGGCCAAGCTCGAGGCGTCGCGCAAAAGAGCGTGATCCTGCGACCACGCGGCGGCGTTGAAACCATCGGTCGTTTTGCTATACAGCCGGCGCGTGTCTCAAGGTTCCTACGGGGCGTGAGGTTTTCATGAAGACAGCCACTGTTCTGGCTGAGGGTCCTGAATACCGTCCTTCCGAGGACGAGGAATTCATGAACGAGCGCCAGCTTGAGTATTTCAAGCAGAAGCTCCTGATGTGGAAAGAGGACATCCTCCGCGAATCTCGCGAGACGCTGTCCCATCTCCAGAAAGAAACCGAGAACCACCCGGACCTTGCGGACCGGGCGTCCTCGGAGACCGATCGAGCTCTGGAGCTCCGCACTCGCGATCGTCAGCGCAAGTTGATTTCCAAGATCGATGAGGCCCTGCGCCGCATCGAGGACAACTCGTACGGCTACTGCGAGGAGACGGGGGAGCCCATCGGTCTCGCCCGACTCGATGCGCGTCCGATCGCGACGCTGAGCCTCGAGGCTCAGGAGCGTCACGAGCGCCGCGAGCGCGTCCACCGCGACGACTGAGGCGTCGCGGCTCCGGCCGCCGCCTCTGTTCTCGCCGTATCGGACGCGCCGTCTCGGACCCGCCGTCTCGGACGCGTCGGGCGGTCGCGCGCTAGACCGCGCGGATCTTGTGCTGCGACGGGCGCAGGGTTTCCCGTGCGCCGACAGCGATCAGCACCGCGGTGGTCGCCGCCGACAGGGCCAGGGGGCTCAGCGCCGGGCTCGCCGCCGCGATGGCCGCCAGCACCGCGAGGCCGATGGCCCGCGACCTCAGGAACACGCCGAACACGGCGTGCTTGAACCACAACACCCCCGCCAGGAAGGCCGCCGGGCCCCCGACGATAAGCCAGGTGGCCGCCGCCTCGGCATGGCCCGCGGGATGGGCCAGGGCCAGTTCGTCGCCCGCCGCCGCCAGGATCACCCCCGCCACGATTGGGATGTGGGCGTAGGTGTAGGCGATCCGCGCGATGCGGCCGGGATCGTCCGACTCGGAAATGGCATGCGCCGCCGCGTCGGCGTGGCTGCTGAAATAGATCCACCACATGGCGATCGAGCCCAGCAGGCTCGCCACGAAGGCGCCGCTGGTGGCGAAGTCCCAGGCGTGCTGGGAGAAGGTGGCTCCGGTGACCAGCACCGACTCGCCCAGGCAGATGATGATGAAGAGGCCGCACCGTTCAGCCATGTGCGCGCCCTCGACGGTCCATTCGCTGGTGGCCGTGCGGCCCAGGCCCGGCACCCAGAAGCCCGTGGCGGGCGAGACGTACTCCAGCGCCAGGGCCGCGCCCCAGAGCGCGAGACGTACGTCCGGCGTCGCCAGCGCGCCCGCGATCCACAGGGGCGCCGTCAGCGCGAACCAGCAGCTGACCCGCACGAAGTTCCGGCGCAGGCTCGCGTCCCGGTCGCACGCCCAGGCCATGAACGCCGATCGGCCCAGCTGAAAGACCACATAGGCGATCGCGAAGGGCAGGGCGCGTCCGTCGAAGGCCTGCGACAGCGAGGTCGACATCACCAGGCCCAGGCCCATCAGCGCGAACAGCATCGCGCGGATCACCGGATGGTCGGGATCCAGCCAGTTGGTGATCCAGGCCGTGTAGACCCAGGCCCACCACACCGCGAGCATCAGCAGGATGGTCTCGACCGCGCCGTTGAACGTCAGGTGCGCCAGCAGGCTGTGCGAGAGCTGGGTGACCGCGAAGACGAACACGAGGTCGAAGAACAGCTCCAGCGTGGTCACCCGGGCGTGGTGGCCCCGCACGCGTTCGCGCAGCATCGGTCTGGTCATGGCTCTCTCCGGCGCGGAGGGTAAGCGTGACCGGGGCGTGGCGACAACGCCGGGCTTCGGCTCGCGCGGCCGGGAATCCAGCTAAGCATTTGCCTGTCTCCAGGCGAGGCGATATATGCTCAAAGTGAGCATAAGTGTCGAGGGAAGCTCCCGGTGACCAAGGCGTTCCAGTCGATCCACACCCACGGCCTCGTCCGCGCCGCCGTCTGCACGCCGGCCGTTCTGCCGGGCGAGCCGGGATTCAACACCGACGAGACGCTGCGCATGGCGCGGCAGGGCGACGTGGAGAGCTGCGACCTGATGCTCTTCCCGGAGCTCGGGCTGTCGGCCTACGCCATCGACGACCTCTTCCTGCAGGACGCGCTGCTCAGCCGGGTGCAGGGCGAGCTGACCCGCCTGGTCGAGGCCAGCGCGAAGCTGAAGCCGGTGTTGATCGTCGGCGCGCCCCTGGCCCACAATGGCCGGCTCTACAACTGCGGCGTCGCCATTTCGCGTGGTCGCGTTCTGGGCGTGGTCCCGAAAAGCTTCCTTCCCAACTATCGGGAATATTACGAGAAACGCTGGTTCGCGCCGGGCGTCGGCGTCACCGGCCTGGAGATCCGGGTCGCCGGCCAGACCGCGCCGTTCGGGACCGACCTGGTCTTCGCCGCCGACGACCTCGCCGACTTCAGTTTCCACATCGAGATCTGCGAGGACTTCTGGGCGCCGGCCCCGCCGTCCACCGCCGGCGCGCTGGCCGGGGCCCTGATCCTCTGCAACCTCTCGGCGTCGAACATCGTGGTGGGCAAGGCCGACGACCGCGAGCTGCTCTGCGCCAGCCAGTCGACCCGATGCCAGGCCGCTTACCTCTACTCGGCCGCCGGGCCGGGGGAGAGCACCACCGACCTCGCCTGGGATGGCCAGGCCTCGATCCACGAGCTGGGCCGCCGCCTGGCGGTGACCGAACGCTTCCCCTCGGCCTCGCAGATGGCGGTGGCCGACATCGACGTCGAACGCCTGCGCCTGGAGCGGATGCGCACGCCGACCTTCAACGACGCCGCCGCTGCCGCCGGCCATCCAGAGCGCCGCTTCCGCCGCATCGGCTTCGCCCACCAGCCCCACTTCGACGATGTGGGCCTGATCCGGCCGCTCGATCGCTTCCCCTTCGTGCCCGACGATCCGGCCCGGTTGGACAAGGACTGCTACGAGGCCTTCAACATCCAGGTACAGGGGCTGGTGAAGCGCATCCAGTCCACCCGGTCGAAGCACATCTGCATCGGCATCTCGGGCGGCCTGGACTCCACCCATGCCCTGATCGTGGCGGCCAAGGCGTTCGACGCCCTGGGGCTCCCGCGCGCCAACATCCTGGGCTTCACCATGCCCGGCTTCGCCACCAGCGACGGGACCAAGGCCAATGCCTGGGCCCTGATGCGCGGCCTGGGGATCACGGGCGAGGAAATCGACATTCGCCCCACGGCCCGGGTGATGCTGGAGGCCATGAAACACCCGTTCGCCGACGGGGAGCCGGTCTACGATATCGCCTTCGAGAACGTGCAGGCGGGCCTGCGCACCGACTATCTCTTCCGCCTGGCCAACCAGCGGAACGCCTTCGTGCTGGGCACCGGCGACCTGTCGGAACTGGCCCTGGGCTGGTGCACCTACGGCGTCGGCGACCAGATGAGCCACTACAACGTCAACGGCTCGCTGGCGAAGACCTTGATCCAGCACATGATCCGCTGGGTGGTGAAGACCCGGCAGTTCGACGCCGACGCGTGCCAGACGCTGCTCGCCGTGCTCGACACCGAGATCTCGCCCGAGCTGGTCCCGGCCGACGCCACCGGCGCCATCCAGTCCACCCAGGCCAAGGTCGGCCCGTACGAGCTGCAGGACTTCAACCTCTTCCACATCACCCGCTTTGGCCTGCGTCCGTCCAAGGTGGCGTTCCTGGCCTGGCATGCGTGGCATGACGTGGGGCTGGGCCACTGGCCCGAGAACTTCCCGGCCGAGGCGCGCAACGCCTACGACCTGGCGACCATCAAGAAGTGGCTGCGCCTCTTCCTCTTCCGCTTCTTCGAGATCAGCCAGTTCAAGCGCTCGGCCATGCCGAACGGGCCCAAGGTGATCTCCGGCGGCGCGCTCAGTCCTCGCGGCGACTGGCGCGCGCCCAGCGATGGCGTCGCCCGGGTCTGGCTCGACGAACTCGAAGCCAACGTTCCGTGACTTCCCCCCCACGACGGGGAGGGCGAGGCGCCGTCGGCGCCGCTTCATCGCAGGGTCAGCGCCTGTTTCAGCGCGCGGCGCTCGGCGTCGGCGCGGTTCCAGTGCCTGGCCAGCGCCTTGAGCGCCGGCGCGACCCACAGGGCCCAGTAGCCGAACGGAACATCCTTATGGATGCGATGCAGCTCTTCCATGACCATCTCCCATCCCAGGGCTTGCTTCAGTAAGGGGAAGATGGTCTTCAGACCGTCGTTCTACAAAGCGGTTCTCCTGTTGAATCCATAAGGTGGATTTATGGCTGATCCCTTGGCGTCCCTGCCGCTCAGCGCTTTCCGGGTGTTCGAGGCGGCCGCCCGTCTCGGCAGTTTCACCCGGGCCGCCGGCGAGCTGGGCATGACCCAGGCGGCGGTGAGCTGGCAGGTGAAGGCTCTGGAGCAGCGGCTGGACCAGCCCCTGTTCCGCCGCCTCCCGCGGGAGGTCCAGCTCACGCCCGCCGGCGAGCGCCTGGCCCGCGCGGCCACCGAGGCCATGACGGCTCTGCGCGGCGCCGTCGCCGACATCTCCGACACCGGGGAGGGGGTGCTCAGCATCACCACGCTCCAGACCCTGGCGTCCCTCTGGCTGGCCCAGCGCCTGGGGCGCTTCCAGGTGGCCCACCCCGAGATCGCCGTGCGCCTGGCCGCCGAGTCCGCGGTCGTCGACCTGCTGCGCGGCGAGGCCGACGTGGCCATCCGCGGCTCTCGGCTGACCGAGTGGCCGGGGATGGAGGCGATCCTGCTGTTCCCCTCGGCCCAGACCGTGCTGGCGACGCCCGAGGCCATGTCCCGCCTGCCGCCCGACCCGACGCCCGCCGACCTGCTCGCGATCCAGCGCATCGGCGTGGACTCGGAATGGAACGAGTGGTTCCGCGCCGCCGGCGTCGAGCCGGCCGGGGCCGTCGCCGAGGGCGCCCTGCGCCTCACCGCCGACACCCAGGTGCTGGAGGTCGCCGCCGCCCAGGCCGCTGGCGGCGTCGCCATGGGCTCCCCCATCATGTTCGCGGGCGACATCGCCGCCGGTCGGCTGGTGCAGCCGTTCGAGGTCTACATCGGCGAGGACGCCGGCTACTGGCTCGTCTACCCGAAGGACCGCCGCCGCGCCCGCAAGATCGCCGCCTTCCGCGACTGGCTGCTGGGCGAGGTCGCGGCGGATCCGGCGGCGCAGAAGCTGTTGCAGCGGCGGGGGAAGTAGCGGCGGCTCACGATCGCCGGCACATGGGGTGTCCGCGTCGGTGCGCTCGGTTGCCTGTCGGATCGGTGGGACGTTCAGGGCCGCGTCGGCAGCCACACGCACCAGACGGGCGTCGCGTCCAGCTGGCCCTCGCCGCGCCGCTGGAAGCCGTTGCGGTCGTAGAAGGCCAGGCTGCGGGGGTTGGTCGTGTCCAGATAGACCCCCTGCGAGAGGGCGTCCGCGCGCGAGCGCTCGCAGAACGCGTCGAGCAGGGCCTTGCCCGCGCCCTGGCCCTGCAGGCGCGGGTGCACGCCGATGACGCCGAGATAGTAGTGCTCGCCGCCCGGCTGGTGGGTCGTGCAGATCTCGTCGTAGGCGGCCATGCGGGCGGGGAGATCGGGCGCGCCGGCCTCGAACCGGTCCCATTCGTCGGCCAGCGACGGCGGCCAGTCCGGCCGCGAGGTGTCGTAGCCCATGGCGGCGCCCAGGATCTCGCCGTCCCGCTCCAGCACCATCGCCGGCATGTCCAGCTCCAGCCGGACCCGCAACAGGATGGAGAAGAACGCCTTCACGCAGCCGGTCATGCCCCGCGGATCGTCACCGTAGAGATAGGCCATCAGCGGATCGTCCGCGAACGCCTCGGCCAAGGCGCTCACGGCGGCCTCGACGTCGGCGGGTGTCGCGTCCCTGATCGTGAAGCGGGCCATGCGGCCAGCCTAGGCCGCTACTTGCGGATCGGCACGCCCTTGGTGGTGAACTTGGTGCCGGGGTGGCGCTTGTGGCGCGGCGGGCCGCCGGGCCCTCCCGGTCGTCCGCCCTGCGGCCGCCCGCCCGGCTGGTGCGCGGGGATCAGCTGGTCCGGGCGTGGACCGATCAGGTCGGCGCGGCCCATGTCGATCAGCGCCTCGCGCAGCACGGGCCAGTTCTCGGGGTCGTGGTAGCGCAGGAAGGCCTTGTGCAGCCGCCGCTGGCGCAGGCCCTTCACCGTCTCGACCTTCTCGCTGGCGCCGCGCCGCACGCCCTTCAGCGTGTTGACGCCCGAGTGGTACATCGCCGTCGCCGTGGCCATGGGCGAGGGCAGGAACGTCTGCACCTGGTCGGCCCGGAAGTTGTTCTTCTTCAGCCAGAGGGCGAGGTTCATCATGTCCTCGTCCGTCGTCCCCGGGTGGGCGGCGATGAAGTACGGGATCAGGTGGTACTTCTTCCCGGCCTTCTTGGCGGCGGCGTCGAACATCTCCTTGAACCGGTCGTAGGTCCCGATCCCCGGCTTCATCATCTTGCCGAGCGGGCCGTCCTCGGTGTGCTCGGGCGCGATCTTCAGCAGGCCGCCCACGTGGTGGGTGACCAGCTCCTCGACATACTCGGGACTCTCGACGGCCAGGTCATAGCGGACGCCCGAGGCCACCAGCACCTTCTTCACGCCCTTCACCTCGCGCACCTTGCGATAGAGGCGGATCAGGTCGTCGTGGCTGGTGTTCAGGTTCGGGCAGATGCCGGGGAACACACAGGACGGACGCCGGCACGCGGCCTCCACCTTCGGGTCCTTGCAGGCCATCCGGTACATGTTGGCGGTCGGCCCGCCGATGTCGGAGATCACCCCCGTGAAGCCGGGCGTCTGGTCGCGGATCTTCTCGATCTCCTGGAGGATCGATTCCTCCGACCGGCTCTGGATGATCCGCCCCTCGTGCTCGGTGATCGAGCAGAAGGTGCAGCCGCCGAAACAGCCGCGCATGATCGTCACCGAGAAGCGGATCATGTCCCAGGCGGGGATCTTGGCGTCGCCATAGCTCGGGTGCGGCGCCCGCGCGTAGGGCAGGTCGTAGACCGCGTCCATTTCCTCGGTCGTCAACGGGATCGGCGGGGCGTTGACCCACAGGTCCCGGTCGCCGTGCCGCTGCACCAGCGGCCGCGCGTTGCCGGGGTTGCTCTCCCGGTGCAGCACGCGCGAGGCGCGGGCATAGGCCTCGCTGTCCTTCTCCACCTGTTCGTACGACGGCAGGCGGATCACCACGTCGCCCGGCTTGCGGGCCGCGCCTTCCTCGGCGCTGTCCAGGTCGTCGGCGGGCAGTTCGGTGAAGTGCTCTGGGACCTTGCGGAAGAGGGCCACGCCGCGCACGTCGTCCAGGTCGCGGGGCGCCTCGCCGGCCGCGATCCGGTTGGCCACCTCGATCACCGCGCGTTCGGCGTTGCCGTACAGCAGCAGGTCGGCCTTGGCGTCGGCCAGCACCGAGCGGCGGATCTTCTCGGACCAGTAGTCGAAGTGGGCGATCCGGCGCAGCGAGGCCTCGATCCCGCCCAGGATGATCGGCACGTCCTTGTAGGCCTCGCGGCAGCGCTGCGAGTAGACGAGCGTGCAGCGATCGGGCCGCTTCCCGCCTTCGCCGCCGGGCGTATAGGCGTCGTCGCTGCGGATCCGGCGGTCCGACGTGTAGCGGTTGACCATCGAGTCCATGTTGCCGCCGGTCACGCCGAAGAAGACGCGCGGCTTGCCGAGGGCCTTGAACGCCTCCGCCGACTGCCAGTCGGGCTGCGAGATGATGCCGACGCGGAAGCCCTGGGCCTCCAGCAGCCGGCCGATGATCGCCATGCCGAAACTGGGGTGGTCCACATAGGCGTCGCCGGTCACCAGCACGATGTCGCAGGCGTCCCAGCCCAGCGCGTCCATCTCGGCCCGGCTCATCGGCAGGAACGGGGCGGCCCCGTTCGCGCCGGTCTTGCGGCAAACCCTGGAAATCAGGGGC
Source organism: Pseudomonadota bacterium (assembly GCA_040752615.1). Classification (GTDB taxonomy): domain Bacteria; phylum Pseudomonadota; class Alphaproteobacteria; order Caulobacterales; family Caulobacteraceae; genus Phenylobacterium. The sequence goes on from JBFMGV010000094.1 coordinate 32,433, forward strand.
GTTTCAGCGGTGACCTGATTGTCCATGCCGCTGGGATAGGCGCGTGGGCCGGCGAACTCAACCGGCGAGACGTCGCGGGGCGTCGGGCGGGGCCTGTCGGGCGGCGCCCGACGCCCCACTTCCGATCCGCGCCGGACCGCCTATCCTGCGCGCCATGCCGCCGCCGACCGTCCCGCCGCTTCGCCAGGCCATCATCGGCCAGGTGCGCCAGCTCGTGGGCGGCACGGGCGACGACAGCGTCGAGCGCAATCGCGCCGACACCGGCTTCTTCGGCCCCGACAGCGCCTGCTGGAAGGTGCACGGCGACTTCACCAGCATGATGGTGGGCGGCATCGCCGCGCTGTTCCTCCAGATGCTGCACCCCGGCCCGCTGGCCGGCGTCTGGGACCATTCCAACTTCCGCGAGGACATGCTGGGCCGGCTGCGGCGCACCGCCCGCTTCATCGCCGGCACCACCTATGGCGACGTGGCCGAGGCTCAGGCGCTGATCGACCGGGTGAGGGGCGTCCACGCCCAGGTCGCCGGGACACTGCCCGACGGCGCCGCCTATGCCGCCGACGACCCCGACCTGCTGGTCTTCGTGCACGTGGCCGAGGTCAGCCAGTTCCTGGCCGCCTACGTCCGCTACGTCGACCCCGCCTTTCCGGCCCGCGAGCAGGATCGCTACTACGGCGAGGTGGCCGAGATCGCCCGTAGGCTCGGCGCGCCCGATCCGCCCACGACCCGCCGCGAGGTCGCCGCCTACCTGGAACGCCAGCGGCCCCGCCTGCGCCACGACGGGCGCACCGCCGCCGTCGCCCAGGCCCTGCTGACCCAGCCCGCGCCCAGTCTCGCCGCCGCCCCGGCCATGGCTTTGGCCTTCGACGCCGCCAAGGACCTCCTGCCGCCCTGGGCCGCCGACCTGCACCGCTTTCGTCTTTCTGGCCCCCGCCGCGCCGCCACGCGCCTGGGCGTCCAGGGCCTGGGCCGCACCATGCGCTGGGCCCTGGTCAACAGCGCCGAGGCCCGCGCCCGCCGCCGCGCCGCCGAGCTGCTGCAGGCGGGCAGGGCCGAATCCGACCGCCAGGGCGCGCCCGCCTGAGGAGGACATGGACGCGCGAAGGTTGCAGCGCGGCGCCCGCCGGGCCCCCGGATTCTGCATGGCGTCTCAATCTGCGCGGGGTGCGGGCGTAACGAATTGAAGCGCCGCCATCAGGCGCTAGAGCCGCTGACGCCCCCGTGTGGGGGGCTTCGGGGGTATCATGAACTATTGGGCGACATTCGGCGCCGTGTGCGCCATCGGCCTCGGCGCGCTGGCCGGCCAGGCGCGGGCCGACATCTACCATCTCACCCAGACCGGCACGATCGCGAGCGGGTTCGACACCCAGGGGCTGTTCGGCGTCACCGGCGCGGACCTGACCGGCCGGACCTATTCGGTGACCCTCACCTTCGATCCGGGCCTGCTCGAGTTCAACGCGGTGAACGACCCCGGCTTCCAACTGTGGTCCTACCTGGGCGCCACGGGCATCGCCGAGATCACGATCGACGGCGCCAGCTACTCGTACGCCAACGGCAACCCCTACGGGTTCAGCTACATCTCCGCGAAGATCGAGCCGCCCGTGCCGCCGGGCTGGAGCTACGCGGTGAGCTCCACCCTCTCGGGAGCCGGCGGAAGCATTGCCCTCGGTTACTTCTCGGCGGCGAACTTCGCGGGCTCGCTCGGGCTGGCCGCCTTCGACTACACCCTGACCGACGCCGACAGGGCGTTCATCGGCACGGAGCCCAACTACTGGGAGGGCAGCGACTTCAAGCTCGCGTTCCGTCCGGACACGTATTCGCTCACGTCCGAGCCGGGCTCCCTGGCGGGCGTGCCCGAGCCCGCGAGCTGGGCGCTGATGATCACGGGCTTCGGCGGCGCGGGCGCCATGCTGCGCCGTCGTCGCCAGGGCGCCTTCGCGGCCTGATCGTTTCCCGACGACAGACAGCAACGCCGGCGCGATCCCGCGCCGGCGTTCTTAATTTCAGTAAGGTGGACCTTTCAGGCCGCCGCGGCGGCCGACCGGCGGCGTAGCGCTGCGCCGGCCAGGCCGAAGCCGCCGATCATAAGGGCCCAGCTTGCGGGCTCGGGCACGGCGCCGGGTGCGGCCAGGGTCGTGAAGGTGAGGTTGAAACTCGGCCGCCGGTGGTCTTGGGGCGGTGGGGTGCGGCCGCCCAACGCATAGGTCAGATCCATGTAGTAGGAGGACGGGGTGAGTTCAGTCGTGACGGATGTGGAGTCGAACTCGTACATCGTCGTCGGATCGGACGTCAGGGGATCAAACTGGAACGTGAACCTGTCCCTGTAGTCCCAGAACGAGAGAAAGTTCGTGGATGTGGACTGCGCCAGGATCGTCCCGCTTTCGTCTTCGACGGGGCTGAATACGTAGTTGTTGTCGTCGGTTCCGAACCGGATGTAGCTGGTCTCGAGGACTCCGAAGACCGTGTACCCGCCGTAGGTATACAACGGCGTCGAATTGACGAAGATCTCGCCCGACACCGGGCCGTTGCTCGCCAGGGTCGCCTCGGAACCCGCGATGTATGTGCCGCTCACCTTGATGGTGATGATCGCGGCGTCGGCGCTCCCGGCCAGGGCGATCCCGGCCAGCGCGACACCGCACATGAGACTGGACAGACGCATCAGTTCTACCCCCGATCCGGCAGCTATCCCCGTGATACGCCGGTGATCTCGGCCATGGCCTGTCGCGTGTCCCGACGGCAAGCGAGCTCCCCCGCGCACGCGATACTTTGAGACGCATGGTCGAATCAGCCCTGTTAGGATCGCGGCCGAGAGGGGCTGCATGACCAACCACGACCCGGCGGGCGACCGCCTGCCGCACCTGGCCGCGCGGATCGGGGCCGACTACGCCGACCCGTTCGCCGCCTGCCGCGAGGCGCTGGCGACGATGTTCGAGCTGGATACGCCGTCGCCTGACCTGCGCGCCGGCTACAGCATGGATTTCGCCCTCTACGACTTTGGTCCGGTCAAGCTGGGGATGTCGCTGACGCCCACCCCGTCGATCATGGTCCGCAGTCCCGCGACCGTCGCGCGCACCGGCGTCGACCAGTTCCACGTCCAGTACTACCGCGAGGGCGGCTTCGTCATGACGATCGACGGCGCCGAGCGGCGGGTCGAGGCGGGCGATATCTGCATGCTGGACCTGTCCCGCCCGGTCACCCTGCGCGCCGAGCGGGTGGACAACCTCTCGGCGATGGTCGCCCGCAACCTGCTGGCCCCGCTGCTGGCCGACGTGGGCGACGTCCATGGCCTGGTGCTGGGGCGCGACAGCGAGGCCGGCATCGCCGTCCGCGAAAACCTGGACGAGATGTGGGGGCAGGGGCCCGAGGCCACCGTCGCCCAGGGGGTGGCGCTCAGTCACTCGACCGCCGCGCTGCTTGCCGCCGTCATCCGCGCCAACAGCCAGAGCCGCGTGGCCACCCGCGCCGAACTGCGTCGCAGCCAGTTCCGGTCGATCTGCCGCCGCATCGACCGCCAGATCGGCGACCCGGACCTCGGGCCCGCCGTCCTGGCCCGAGACTTCCACGTGACCCGCCCGACCCTCTACCGCATGTTCGAGCCGCACGGCGGCATCGGCCGCTACATCCTCGGCCGCCGGCTGACCGGGGTGTTCCGCGACCTGTCCGACCCGGCCCAGGCGCACCTCGGGGTCGCCGAGATCCTGCGCCGCTGGGGCTTCGCCAACCACACCGCCGCCGGCCGCGCCTTCCGCGCCGCCTATGCGATGACCCCCACCCAGTGCCGCGCGCGCGCCCGCGCCCTGCACCGCACGGGGCGCATCGCCGCCGACAAGGCCTTCGACATCCCCGCCGAAATGCCCGCCAGCATCACCGCCTTCCAGCGCCGCGCGGCGGGGTAGGGGGGCAGGCGGCCATCGCGGACCGCGGGTGCGGTCAGGCGGGGCGGGGCGCGCCGGTTACCCCCGCCGGCCCACCGCCGCTTCGGACGGGTACGGCTCGCGGTCCTGGCCCAGCAGGGCCTGCACCACGCCCTCGGCGGTGTCGACCGAGACCCAGGCCTCCATGAATTCGGGCGGGGTCAGGCGCTCGTCCACGGTGTGCTGGAACAGCTTGAACAGCGGGTCCCAGAAGCCGCGCGGGTTGAAGAACACCACCGGCTTGGCGTGCAGGTCGAGGCGGCGCCACGACAGCAGCTCGACCACCTCTTCCAGGGTGCCGATGCCGCCTGGCAGGATCACGAAGCTGTCCGAGCGCTGGAACATGAGCATTTTCCGCTCATGCATGTTGTCGACGATGATGTGCTCGACTTCCGAGAGCGCGCGCTCCTTGGCCACCAGGAAGGTCGGGATGATGCCCAGCACCTCGCCGCCGGCCTGGTGGGCCGCACGGGCGGCCGCGCCCATCAGGCCCACCCCGCCGCCGCCGTAGACCAGGCGGATCCGCGCGTCGGCCAGCGCCTTGCCGATGAAGCTGGCCGCGTCCAGGAATTCGGGATCGGCCTCGTCCGAGGATCCGCAGAAGACACAGGCCGATTCCAGGCGCTGGCTGAGACGCCCCATGACGCATACTCCAGGAGAATTCGCGGGCCTTCGCTTGCTTGCGCAGCACGCAGACCCAATTAGCTAGGGCCAGGCTTCAGGAGTGGCAAGCAAACCGTGATCTTCGCTGGTGTTCTCATCGTCGCGGCCGGGGGCTGAACGCGTGGTCGCGAGCATGGCGCGCGGGCGCTTCCACGGTCCCGAGGCGGTGGAGGCCAAGGACGCGAAGTTCGACTTCTGGAAGGCGATGGCCGACCTGCTGGCCCTGGTGCTGCGTTCCGGCGCGCCGCAGCTTCGCCTGCGGATCACCGCCGCCCTGGTGCTGGTGCTGATCGGCAAGCTGGCCGCCGTGCTCGCGCCGGTGATGCTGGGCGAGGCGATCAACACGCTGACGCCGGTGAACGGCGGCGTCGTCCTGGGCATGAGCTTCGTGGCCCTGGCCGTGGCCTTCGCCGGCTTCCGCCTGGTGGCCGCCGTCGCGCCCTATGCCCGCGATGCGATCTTCACCCGCGTCTCGCAGTCCACCATGGCCCGCGCGGCGGTGGAGAGCTTCGGCCACGCCCTGTCGCTGTCGCTCGACTTCCACCAGACCAAGCAGAGCGGCGCCCTGGCCCGGGTCATCGATCGTGGCGCGCGGTCCACCGATTTCCTGATCCGTAGCCTGATCTTCAGCCTGGGCCCCACCTTCGTGGAACTGGCCCTGGCGATGGGGGTGATGGCGGTGCGGCTCGACTGGCGCTTCGCCCTGACCGCCTTCGCGACCCTGGTGATCTACTCGGTGGTGACCTTCCGCATCACCGACTGGCGCCTCGGCCACCGCCGTGAGCTGAACGAGGCCGAGAACCGCGCCGCCGGCCTCTCGGCCGACGCGCTGATGAACTACGAGACCCTGAAGGCCTTCGGCGCCGAGGACCGGCTCGCCGCCTCGTACGGCGAGGCCATGGGCCGCTATGTCGACGCCAGTTCCAGGGCCAACGGCTCGCTCAACATGCTGAACGGCGCCCAGGCCCTGATCCTGAACGTCGGGCTCGCCGCCATGACCGTCATGGCCGGGATGGAGGTCTCCCAGGGCCGGCTCAGCATCGGCGACATCACCATGGCGGTGTTCCTGCTGTCGGGCCTCTACGCGCCGCTGGGGATGCTGGGCTTCCAGTACCGCGAGATCCGCCAGGGCCTGATCGACATGGAGCAGATGGTCTCGCTGCGCGCGCTGGAGCCGGCGATCGTCGACGCGCCCGGCGCCCGGCCGCTGCCGCCGGCCAGCGGGCAGGGGGCGGCCCTGGCGTTCGAGCACGTCAGCTTCCGCCACGACGCCCGCTCGTCGGGCCTGCTGGACGTCAGCTTCGAGGCCCGGCCCGGCCAGACGGTGGCCCTGGTCGGTCCCTCGGGCGCCGGCAAGACCACGGCGGTGCGCCTGGCCATGCGCCTGCTCGACCCGCAGGACGGCCGCGTGACCCTGGACGGCGTCGACATGCGCCAGGCGCCCCAGGCCGAGATCCGCCGCGCGGTGGCGCTGGTTCCCCAGGACGTCGCCCTGTTCAACGACACGCTCTACGCCAACATCGCCTTCGCCCGTCCCGACGCGCGCCCCGACGAGGTTCGGGCGGCCGCGGAGGCCGCCGAACTCGGGCCCTTCATCGACGGCCTGCCGAACGGCATGTCCACCCGGGTGGGCGAGCGGGGACTGAAGCTGTCGGGCGGCGAGCGCCAGCGGGTGGGCATCGCCCGCGCGCTGCTGGCGGGGCCGCGTCTCCTGATCCTCGACGAGGCCACCAGCGCGCTCGACGGACCCACCGAGGCGGCGATCCAGGAAACCCTGCGGCGGGTGAAGGCGGGCCGGACCACCCTGGTCATCGCCCACCGCCTCTCCACCATCGTCGATGCCGACCAGATCGTCGTCCTGCGGCGAGGCCGCATCGTGGAACGCGGAACCCACGCCGAGCTTCTGGAGAAGGCCGGCGAATACGCCGCGCTGTGGCGTCGCCAGACCCGGACGGGATAGGCGGCCGCGTTTCTCCTCCCCCTACGGGTGAGGAGAGGGAGAGCGCTTGAGGCGCTAGGCGCTCAGCGGCGGGATCTCGCCACGGCTCACGGCCAGGCCCAGCGCCAGGCTGCGGCCGATCATCCGCGAGCGCTCGACGAACAGCTCGGCCGCCCGGGGCGGGCAGACCTCGCGCGCGGTCTTCTCGAACAGCGCCAGCCAGAGCGGGAAGTGCTCGTCCAGGATGCCCGGATTGCGGGCGTGGGCCGCCATGGGCGAGCCCTTGAAGCGGCCGGTCATCAGGGTCACCGACGACCAGAAGTCGCACAGCTTGGCCAGGTGTTCGTCCCAGTCGGCGATGGCGGCGTTGAACACGGGGCCCAGAACGGCGTCCTGGCGCACCCGCCCGTAGAACGTGTGCACCAGGTTGCGGATCATGGCCTCGTCGACCCCGGCGTGGTGACCGGGGCCGATGCGGGGGGCGTCCATCAGGCGGCCTCGCGCCAGTGCGGCTGCAGCTGCTCGTGGGGCCACACGGCCGGCACCTTCACCGGCTCGGCCACGCCGGCCAGTTCGTCGGCGAAGCCGTGGTTCACGTCGCGGTGGTGGGCCTCGTCGGCGCGGACCACCTCGACCACGTCCCGCAGCGTCGCGTCGGCGGGCAGGTTCCAGTAGCGCTTGGCGATCTCGGGCGCGGCCACGTTGGCCGACCGGCCTTCGTCGATCTCGGCGAGGTAGTGGGTGTAGCTGATCACCGCCTCCTCCTCGAAGTAGCCGACCACCCGGTGCGCCGTCTTCGACGACACCAGATAGAGCCCGAAGAAGAAGAGGTAGAAGATCCACTGCGCGGCCACGACCACGAAGCGTTCGAAGGCGGTGGGCTTGGCGACCTCGATGAAGGTCATCAGGTGCATCCGCTCGTTCTCGGCCTCGTCCATCAGCGTCTTGATCCAGCCGCGGTCGTCTTCCATGCGGCGCAGGCACTTCAGGTGGTTCAGCGTGGCGCCGACCATGCCGGGCACGGCGGCGACCGTTTCCAGCACCACGGCCCGGTGGCCGTAACGCTTGGCGAAGAAGGTGTCGGCGCAGAAGCGCAGGGCCTTCACGAAGCCGTAGGCGACGCGATCCGAGAGGCCGCGGGGGGCGTGGTGGACGTCATAGTCGGCGAGGGAAGCGATCATCGGTGTTGTCCTTCTCACCGGCCGCCGGGGAGGGCGCGGCCGATGGCGAAGAGGTACGCCGCACCCCGTTCGCCGACCATTCGGGTCCGTCCCCTACGTGGCGCTACGGAGGGGCGAGGCGGGGGGCGATCAGGGGATCGCCTTGCCCATCCGCACCATCGGCACCGGCGCGCCGCCCCGGGCGTCCTCGATGGCCTCGATGTCCTCGTAGCCGCACTGGCTGTAGAGCGCCCGCCCGGCCAGGGTGGCCATCAGCTCCAGCCGTGAGAACCCTTCCGCCTTGGCCGCGTCCTCGCAGAGACCCAGGATCATCCGCCCCACGCCCCGGCGGACGAAGTCGGGATGGGTGTACATGGCCCGCACCCGGGCGGCGTCCACCGCGGGGTCCAGCAGGGCGGCGTCGCGGCCGGGGGTGTGGTCGCCGCCGTACAGCGTCGCCCGCCGGCTCCAGCCGCCGCAGCCGGCCACCCGGCCGTCCTCGGCCAGGATCATGAAGTAGGTGCCGTCGGCCAGGAGCTGGCGGTCCAGCCCCATGATCATCCGGCTGGATTCCACCTGCTCGGGGCTCAGGAAGCCCTTCTGCAGCTCGGCGATCGCCGCGTTCATGACGAGGTCCAGCGCCGGCGCGTCCTCGGGCCGGGCGATACGATGGGTCAGTTGCATCCCACGGGCTTACTCCGCGGCGCGCGGAATGTCGTCATTGCCGACGCCCGGGGGCTCGGATCGCGGGCGCGACGGCGGCCGGCGGCGCCCGAACAGGCCGCCCAGCTTGCCGAACCGCGCCGAGTAGACCTTGGGCGCGGCCAGCATGACTGGCGTCAGCACCAGCGTCAGCAGCGTGGCGAACGACAGGCCCCACACCACCGAGGCCGAGAGCTGCACCCACCACTCCGAACCTGGCGCCTGGTACTCGATGTGCCCGGCGCGGAAGTTCGGGTGGATCCGGAACATCAGCGGCAACAGGCCCACCACGGTCACCAGGGTGGTCAGCAGCACGGGGCGGAACCGCTGGGCCGCCGCCCGCACCGCCGCCTCGTCGGCTGCGTAGCCGGTGTGGCGCAGGTGGTAGAAGGTATCCACCAGCACGATGTTGTGGCCCACCACCACGCCGAACAGCGCCACCACGCCGGTCCCCAGCATGATCACCGAGACATAGGGGAAGGTGTTGCCCAGGTTGACCTGCACGCCCAGCAACACGCCGACCGTCGACAGGATCACCGCCGAGAGCGTCACCAGCACTCCGTAGAAGCTGTTGAACTGCCACAGCAGGATCACGAACATCATGAACAGCGAGGCGGCCATGGCGACCATGAAGAACTGAGCCGCCTCGGCGCCTTCCTCGTCGGCGCCGGTGAACTTCCAGGTCACCGCCGGGTCGATCGGGGCCTTCTCCAGCCACGGCTTCAGGTCGGCGATCTTCTGGTTGGCCGCCACGCCCTCGACGGCGTTGGCCTGGATGATCACCAGCCGCTGGCCGTCGCGGCGCTGGATCTGCGTCACCTGCTGGGCGGGCACGCGCTTGATGAAGTAGCTGGCCGGCACCGGGCCCGTGGGCGTGGTGATCTTCAGCTGCTCCAGGGCGGCCACGTTGCGGGCGCTCGCGGGGAAGCGGACGCGGATGTCCAGCTCGTCCTCGGCGTCGTCCGGGCGATAGCGGCCCATCAGCACGCCGCCGGTCAGGAACTGGATGGTCTGGCCGACCGAGAGCACGTCCACGCCGTAGCGGCCGGCCGCCGAGCGGTCGACGGCCAGGTTCCACTCGATCCCGGGCGAGGTGCGGTTGTCCTCCAGCTCATAGAGCTGCGGGTCCGACGCCAGCTTGGTCCGGATGAGGTTGGCCGCGGCGTTCAGCGCCGCCGGATCGTGGCTGCGCAGCTGGACCTGCACGTCCTTGCCCACGGGCGGGCCGTTCTGCGGGCCGCGCACCTCGACCTGCAGGCCGGGGATGTCGGTCACCCGCTTGCGGACCTCGTTCTCGATGTCCTTGCCGCGCACGCCCAGGGCCTGGCGGTCCTCGAAGTCCACGAAGTCGACCCGGATGCGGCCCACGGTGTCGTTCGGCGCCGAGTTCGGGCCGCCGTTGCTGGAGAAGCCGCCGGCGCGGACATAGAGCGACTCCACGCCCTTGATCCCGTCCAGCCGCGTCTCGACCTGCCGCACCAGCGCGTCCTGCGCCTCGGGCGAGAGGTTGCCGCGGGCCTTCACGAAGACCTGGGTGAACTCCGGATCGTCCTCGAAGAAGAACTCGGTGCGGTGCTTGTCCGAGCCGAACCACATGACGATGGCCACCACCACCACCAGGGCTCCGGCGAATGTCCGCGTCGGGTGCGCGCCGAGATAGGTGATCGCGCGGGCGTACCAGCCCATGAAGCCCTTCATCTCGCGCGGGTCGCCGTGCTCGGACTTCACGATCTCGGCGAGGTGGTCCTCGTCGATGGCGGTCTTGCGGGCGAAGATCGAGCCCAGCGCCGGCGTGAAGATCAGCGCCACGAAGATCGACGCGCCCAGCACGAAGAACAGGGTCAGCGGCAGGAAGCTCATGAACTTCCCGGCGATCGAGTTCCAGAACATGAACGGCACGAACGCGCACAGCGTCGTCAGCGTGCCGTTGGCCACCGGCCAGAACATCCGCTTGCCGGCCGCGGCGAAGGCCTCGGTCTTCGGCAGGCCCTCGGCCATGCGGCGGTCGGCGTACTCCACCACCACGATGCCGCCGTCCACCAGGATGCCCACGGCCAGCACCATCCCGAACATGACCATCATGTTCAGGGTGACGCCCATGCCGTTCATCATCAGGAACGCCAGCATGAAGCAGATCGGGATCGAGGCGCCGACCATCAGGCCCTGGCGGATCCCCAGGCTGGCGATGATGATCATCATCACCAGCAGGCTGGCCATGATCAGGCCCGACTCCAGCACCACCAGCGTCCGGCCGATGAACTCGCTCTCGTCGTAGATGAAGTCCAGCTTCACGGTGGACGGCCAGCGCTTGGCCTCGGTCTCGGTGACCTTCTTGATGGTCGTCACGGTGTCGAGGATGTTCGCCCCGCCGCGCTTCGAGACTTCCAGGATGTAGGCCGGGTGGCCGTTGAAGCGGCTGATCGAGCTGGCTTCCTTGAACGTGCGCCGCACGTCGCCGATGTCGCCGATGGTCACCAGCCGGTCGCCGTTGCGCTTGATCGGCAGGGCCAGCACGTCGGCCGGCTCCTCGACCACGCCGGGCACCTTCACCGCGAACTGGGCCGAGCCAGAGCGCAGCGAGCCGGCGGGCACCAGCTGGTTGTTGCGGCCGATCACCTGGGCCAGTTCGCCCGTGGTGACGTTGTAGGCCTCCATCCGCAGCGGATCGATCTCGACCTCGAGCACCTCCTCGCGGCCGCCGCTCATGAAGACCTCGAGCACCCCGTCGGTGCCTTCCAGGCGCTCCTTCAGGGCCGTGGCCACGCGGTGCAGCTCACGCTCGGGCGCCGAGCCCGAGATGACGATGCCGATCACCGGCTCGCCCGAGAAGTTGGCCTCCTGGATGATCGGCTCTTCCGCGTCGGGCGGGAACCGGCCCCGGGCCAGGTCGACCTTGGCGCGGACATCCTCCAGCGCCTTGTCCTTGTCGAAGTCGGCCTCGAACTCCAGCGTCACGACGGCCGCGCCCTGGCGGGCCACGCCGTTCATGGACTTGATGCCCTGGATGGTCTGCAGCTCCACCTCGATGGGCTTCACCAGCAGGCGCTCGGCGTCCTCGGGCGACACGCCGGGGTAGGGGACCACCACCGAGATGTAGGGCAGGTCGATGTCGGGCTGGGATTCCCGCGGCATCGACAGATAGGCGAACAGGCCGAACAGGGCGGCGATGAGCGTCACGCCCAGCACCACCTTGCGCCGTTTGATGGCTCCGTCGATCAGCGGACCGATCATGCCACTTCTCCCCCGTCGCGCGGCCTAGCGGGCCTGCGCGACGCGAACCTTCTGGCCGTCAGCCACGAACGACTGGCCGACGGTGATGACGTTGACGCTGCCCTTCAGGCCCGTCACCCACATGCCTTCCTGGGTCTCCTCCAGCACCGTCACCGGCGCGAAGGCCACCTTGCCATCGGCCAGGACATAGCGCACGCCCTGGCGACCGGCGCTGTCCAGCACCAGGGTCGAGACGGGCACCAGGTGCGCCGCGCCAGAGCCGGCGCCGATGCGCAGGTCGGCCGACAGGCCCGAACGGACCGTGTTGCCGGGGTTGGGGACGATGATCTCCACGCGATAGGTGCGGGTCTGCGGGTCGGCCTCGCGGGCCACGTAGCGGACGGTGCCGTTCAGCACCGTGCCGTCCACCAGCCGCGCCTGGGCCGCGGCGCCGGCGCGCAGGCGGGCGGCCTCGGTTTCCGGCGCGTCGCCCACCACGAACAGCGGGTTCAGCTCGATCATCGTGCCGCAGGCCTGGCCCGGGGACAGATAGGTCCCGACCTCGGCGTCGCGGCGGTCGAAGACGCCGGAGAAGGGCGCGCGGATCTCCACCTGGCGCAGCGCGATCTCGGCGGCGCGCACCTGGGCGGTGGCGGCGTCCAGGTTGGCCTGGGCCTCCAGCACCTGGGTCTCGGAACGGAAGCCCTTGGCCGCCAGGTCCGCGGCGGCCTTGCGCTGCAGCTGGCGCGACTTCAACGCCGCGCGCGCCTGGTCCAGCGAGGCCTGCCGCGCGTCGACGGCCAGCCGGCACAGCACCTGGCCCTGGCGCACGAAACTGCCCTCGACCGTCGGGGTCGAGGCGACCACGCCGGCGGTCTCGGAGCGCACGATCACGCTGCGGGCCGCCTCGGTGCGGCCGCGCATCACCACCTGCACCGGACGCACGGTCTCGGGCGTCAGGCGGGTCTGCACGCTGGGCGTGGCGCTGGCGCTGGGCGCCTTGGCCTCGGCCTTGTCGGCCCCGCCGCTGAAGATCGAGCGGATGGCGAAATAGACGACCAGCACCGCCACGATGGCGACGATGACGGCGTACTGCGGCTTCAGGCGCATTTAAGGCGTATCCCCGAACTCAGCCTCGAGCATGATTTCCCCAAATCACGCCGGTCGCCGACTCTCGCGGCTTGCCGTGCTTGTGATGCCACCGTTACGCGAGTGCAAATGAAATTGCGGTCACGAAGGCGGCCGGGTGTAATCTGTCGCGCTGAGCCCCAACTACAACGACTGGTAGAGCCACGCCCCCAGCGCGACCGTGCGCTTAGCTTTACGGGGTACAGGGATGAATCGCCAGCGCCGACGACGACCGAGGATCGAAAACCCGTGAAATATCTACACACCATGGTTCGCGTGACCGACCTGGACGCCTCGCTCGCGTTCTACTGTGACCAGCTCGGACTTAAGGAAGTCTCGCGCACCGAGAACGAGGGCGGCCGCTTCACCCTGGTCTTCCTCTGCGCCCCCGGCGACGAGGCCCTGGCGCGCGAGAAGAAGGCTCCCACGGTCGAGCTGACCTACAACTGGGATCCCGAGGCCTACACGGGCGGCCGCAACTTCGGGCACCTGGCCTACGCCGTCGATGACATCTACGCCCTGTGTCAGCGCCTCAAGGACGCCGGGGTCATCATCAACCGCCCGCCTCGCGACGGCCGCATGGCCTTCATCCGTTCGCCCGACAACATCTCGATCGAGCTGCTGCAGGCCGGTCCCGCCCTGCCGCCGGCCGAGCCCTGGGCCTCCATGCCGAACGTCGGCGTCTGGTAGGTCAGCCCGCCAGCCAGCGGGCGACGTTGCCGAAGTAGCGCAGCGCCTCGGCCTGGGCGTCGGGATCGCGGATCATCCCGTCGCCCGGCGGCTCGTCGACGAAGGTCGGACAGCCGTCGCGCGGGTCCAGGTTGTAGTCGGCGAAGTGGTGGAAGGTGCTCTGCGCCAGGCCGCGTCCGCCGTCCGGTCCGGCCTCGAACGCGACCGCGATGTTGAAGTCGCGGCCGGTGATCTGGCTGACGCCCCGCGCCACCACCCGCGCGCCGGGATCGTCGGGCGGCGCGCCCACCGCGCCCTCGTGTGGATGCGCGGGCAGGCGGTTCACGCCCTCGAACAGCGGATGCCGCTCGCCCACGATCTCCACCGTCTGGAAATCGCCGTTGGCGCCCGAGTGATAGTTCGGCCAGTCGATGTAGGTGGTGAAGGGGTCGTCCCGGCAGTTGCGGCTGGCGTCGGGGTCCTGCTGCTTGGAATGGAAGTAGTGCGCGCGCCCCACGCCCCCCAGGGTGCAGACCGAACTGCCCAGGTCCATGTGGTCGCGCGTCACCATCAGGCCGCCGCCGGCCTTGCGGAACCGGCCGATGGCCGCGCACTCCTCGCTGTTCAGCCCGTCGCCCACGTCCACGGCGAACAGCCACAACTGGTCGAAGTCCTCGCGGTTGAGGCCGCCCAGCACCGGATCGGTGTCGCCGGGCGGGGTGTCGCGGTCGCGCGCCACGACCCTGACGTCGGGCAGGTGCGCCAGGTGTTCGCGCAGGCGTGAGAAACGCCCGATGTGCCAGTCGTTGGCGTCGGGCAGGATGGTGGTCTGCAGGAGGATGCGGGTGACCATGTGGTCACGCTAGCACTGTCCGAGGCGGGCTGTCAGGCCGCGGTGTCGGGTTGGGCCCGTTCGTGGGCCAGGGTGACCCGCCAGCGCCATATCGCGACGCCCACCACCACCGCCAGCACCGCGACGCCGGCGGCGACCGGCGCGGCGTGGGCGAAAACGGCTTCCAGCACGCGCATCACCGCCGGCCCGAACGCATAGCCCAGCGCCACGAACGCGCCGGCCCAGATCCCGGCGGCGATGGCGTTCAGGATCGCGTACTTGCGCGTCGAGACCGTCGAGACGCCCACCGCCACCGGCCCGGCGGCGCGCAGGCCGTACAGGAAGCGGAAGCTCAGGATGAATCCCGAGGGGTGACGCTCGATCAGCTCCAGCGCCTTGCCGAAGGCCGGCTTGGCGGTGGTCTTCTTGACCCAGCGGGTGTGCCGGAAACTGCGGCCCAGCACGAACAGCAGGTAGTCGATGATCCCCGAGCCGAGGGCGGCGGCCATCACCACCACGGCCGGCGACAGGATGTGTTCCCGCGCCAGGACCCCGCCGGCCACGACGGCCGTCTGCCCCTCCACGGCGGCGCCGAGGGCGATGGCGAACGGGCCGAGGGCGGCCATGTGCTGGGTCAGGTCGATCATCGAGCCCACGGGGAGGGAAGGCCGCCCGCATATGGACCCCGCCGCCCCCGGCGGCTAGGGGCAAGCCCTGCGGCAAACGCGCTGCGACGCCGGTTGTTGCGAACGAGGCGCCATCCCTAGACGCTGACGGCGCTGGGAACCTCGCGAGGCGGAGGAGCAGGGAGGTTCGCGGTTTCCTTTGCTGAAGGCCTGATCTGGAGCGAAAGCGCAATCCTCTCCGCGCGTTCGCCCGGCGAGACGGTCTACCGGCCCGCGCGCGCTGCGCGGACGATGTCGCCGACCGCGTCGATGACCGCGTCCGGCTTGTCGAGCTGCACGAGATGACCCGCGCCGGCGACCACCCGGCGCTCCCCCTTCGTGGACAGTCCCGCCAGCGCCCGGTGGCTGTCCTGCCAGTCCGCCGTCAGGGCAGGGTGTTCGTCCCTGGCGTCCGGCGACCAGAGGCTCGGATCGCCGGCGCTGAGCACGATGATCGGCAGGTCGCCGTAGGCGCGGTCGTCCTTCACGACCCGCTCCCCGTTCGGCTCATACTCCTCGTAGGCCGAGGCTTGGGTGCGCAGCCGGCGCGGATCCGCATCGCGCCGGGCCAGCACCGCCTGCGCCCGGGCCGGGATTTCATCGAAGTAGCGGAAGCACGGCGAGGCGGGCGCGCCGGTCTTCACGGTTCCGGCCTCCACCCCCGCGGCGCAGTCGCGAAGCCGCCGCGCCTCGCCGGCCAGGTAGGCCCGATCCGCCGCGGCGGCCTTGGGGCCGGCGGCCGTTTCGCGCGCCATGTCGTGGGGGCGCACCGGATCGACGAGGACGATGCCGGCGACGTCGCCGCCGCGGCGGTCGGTGAAGCTGAGCACCTCGTGCGCGCCCGCCGAGTGTCCGACCAGCACGTAGGGGCCTTTCTCGCCGCCCGCCGCCAGCGCACGTTCCAGGTCGTCGGTCGTCCGCGCGACGGTCTGCGCCGCCTCGGCGTCGCCATCGCTCATGCCGAAGCCCGCCCGGTCCCAGGCGCAGGTGCGGGTGGTCCTGGCGACTTGCGGCTGCACCTTCGCCCAGGTCGCCGACCAGGCGCCGAGCCCCGCGGTGAACACGACGGTGGGCGATCCGCGGCCCGTGCAGTGGAGATGGATCCGCCGCCCGCCGTCCACCCGGACGAGATCACCAGGCGCGACATAGTCGGTCATCGCATCCACGACCGCCACGCCCTTGACCTCCTGAGCGTGCCCGGCAAGCGCCCCGGCGGCCACGAGGAGGCCTGCCATCACGCCAAGAGTCGGCCGCATCGTCATCTCCATCATCGGGCCGGCCGAAACCCCGAACCGGCTCGGGGCTACCTCGGGGGTGGCGCGGGCGCCGTGAACTGCACATTTTTGCAGGCCCGGGCCACGTCCGCAAAAATGTGCAGTTCCGCTGGGCGGCGGGATGGGCGAGCCATCGGGTCCGTTCAGCCCCGAGGATCCTTCACATGTCCGCTCGCAAGTCCGCCGCCCTCGTGCTCCTCGCCGCCGGCCTCGCCGTCGGGGCGTCCGCCGCCCAGGCCGCGCCCGCCGCGTCCCCCACCGACCTATGCCAGGGCGGGCAGCTGGTGGTCGTCAGGGTCAACACGATCAAGCCGGGCGCGACGGCCGCCTACGAGAAGGCGGCGCGCGATCACCTGGCCTGGTATCGCGCCCATGGCGTCACCGCGAACCGGCTGCTGACCGGCCCCGTCATTTCCGGCGGGCCCGCCGGCTTCACGGCCTCGGAGACCGAGTACGTATCGATCCATATCGACTCGCCCGGCGTGCCGCGCGATCAGCGCGACGCGGCGTGGGACGCCTATGTGAAGGCGTATCGCGACGCGTCCGAACTGACGGTCGACAAGTTCGCCTGCGTTCGCGAGCCCAAGTAGCGGCGGCGCCTATGCGGCCTGATCCAGCGCGGCGCGCACCGACACGCGCGCCATCTCGAGCACCAGGGCGTAGTGGCGCTCGACGTCCTCGCTGAGCTGCGGCGTGGCGGCCACCCGGCGGCCATCGGGGACCAGCAGTCCCTTGTCGGCGCCGTCGGCCAGCAATCGGGCGACGTGGATCCGCGAGACGAACGCGCGCTGCGCGAGGGCTCGTCGTGAGGTGACGGCCGCTTCGAACAGCCTTGTCCGTTGCGCGGGCTGGGCGATGATCAGCTGTTCGAGCATTCGCGTCCCGCCATCGCGGGCCAGGAATAGGAGCACTGGCTTGTCCTCTCCGGCGAAGAGGTCGGGTCGGGCCGCGGTGTTCAGGCCGATGTTCAGGCTCAGCCGGCGGCGGAATGCCAGGTCGTGCAGCGGAGCCGTGGCCAGGGGTGGGTCCAGCCGTCCGACGGCGCGAACCATGGTCGCCGCGGTGACCTTCACGATGGCGTGCATCGCGTCCGACGGTCGATAGCCCCCGTCTGGGGTTGCCTCGAGGAAGCCGTTCGCCGTTGCACGCCAGACGTAGTGGCGCACGCGCCCCTCGCTGCAGGTCCGGTTCGTCCGCGCCGCCTGGATCAACTGGGCGAGGGAGAAGCAGCCCTGGAGGGCGTCCAGCACGACGGCCGCGCCCGTCATCGCCGCTCGGCCGAGATCGCTGAAGAGCCAGCGCTCCGCCGGCGTCCAGCGGCCGTAGCTGTCGAGGTTTTCAGCGGCGAGGGTTTCCACGACCTCGCGGAACAAAGGGTGCGCTCGCACGGCGGCGAAGGCCTCCGGCGTGAACGGCGCCGCTGCGCCTGCACTCTCGACGAACCCCCGCATTCCCGTTTGCATCCCGGCGATCTCGACGCGCCTTGTCGCCCGCTCCGTCCACGCTTGTGAAGCCCGGTGGCGTCAGGGCCGAGGCCGCGATACGCGGGTCAGGTCGCGAGAGGGCAGGCCGCCGAGGGGCAGCCGAGGATCTGATTGTCCGGAGGTCGCCGCGACCGGCGCTTCGAAGTGGCTCCCCGAGCAGGACTCGAACCTGCGACAAGTCGGTTAACAGCCGACTGCTCTACCAGCTGAGCTATCGGGGATCACGTCGAGAGGCGGGCGTATACGCCGCGATTCCGGGGCGCGCAAGCGTTGAGGACGACTTGTCGCGCAACGCTCCACAGCTCCCCTTGCGGGACCAACGAAAAAGACCCGGCGCGAACGCCGGGCCAAGGAAGTTTGGTGATGGTGGGGTGTCTTCAAAGAAGACCACGCCAACCTCTGCTGTGTTGGTAAAGGCGCGGTTAATGCGGGAACCGTGTTCGGAACGGTGGCGCGATGCGTTGTCGCGCGGGGCTGGACGGACGGGCGCAATCGGCCGATCACAGGACGCTAACCCACGGATTCCAGGGAACCTATGCGTATCCATTTCACCGGCATCGCGGGCGCGGGCATGGCCGCGGCGGCGCTGATGATGCGCGAGGCCGGCCACCAGATCAGCGGCTCGGACCAGGACGTCTTTCCCCCCATGTCGACCTATGTGGCGGGGCTGGGCTTTCCCTACTTCCCGGCCTTCGATGCGGCGAACCTGCCGGCCGACCTCGACCTCCTGATCCTCGGCGCCTCCGCCAAGCTGGGCGGGGAGGGCAATCCAGAGGTCCAGGCCGCCCGGGCGCGCGGTGTGCGGGTCACCACCTTCCCGGAACTGGTGGGCGAGGCGACGCGCGATCGCCTGAACACGGTGGTCGCCGGATCGTTCGGCAAGTCCACCTGCACAGCGCTCACCGCCCACATCCTGCGGCAGGCGGGGCGGGACGCCGGCTGGATGATCGGCGCCATCTCGCCCTCGCTGCCCGAGACCGGCCACTGGGGCGGCGCGCCCGAGGTGGTGCTGGAGGGCGACGAGTACATCGTGGGGCCGACCGACCACCGCTCCAAGTTCGTGCTCTACCACCCGCGCGACGTGCTGCTGACCTCGCTGATCCACGATCACGTCAACGTCTTCCCGACGTTCGAGGACTACGTCGCCCCGTTCGTGGACCTCCTGCGCCTGCTGCCGGCCGACGGCCTGCTGGTCGCCCGCGAGCATCCCGCCATCCGCGCCATCGCCGGCGAGGCCGGCAGCCGCATCGTCTGGTACGACACCGCCCCCTGCGGCGGCTGGCACGCCGAGGACGTGGCGTTCGGCGAGACCACCCGCTTCACCCTGGTCGGCCCCGGCGGGCGGCGCGTGCCGCTGGCCACCACCCTGCTGGGCGAGCACAACGTCGAGAACATCGTCGGCGTCGCGGCCTACCTGCTGGAGCGCGGCCTGGTCGGCGAGGCGGATCTGGCCCGGGGCGTCGAGAGCTTCGCCGGCATCCGCCGCCGTCTGGACCGCCTGACCCGCCGCTCGGCCGTGCCGGTGATCGAGGGCTTCGGCTCGTCGTACGAGAAGGCGCGCTCGGCCATCGAGGCCATGCTGCTGCACTATCCGCACCGTCCGCTGACGGTGGTTTTCGAGCCGCACACCTTCTCCTGGCGCAGCCGCGACGCGCTGAGCTGGTACGACACGGTGTTCGAGGGGGCGGCGCGGGTGCTGGTCGTGCCGCCGCCGCACCACGGCGAGGCCAGCCACAACCAGTCCAGCTTCCCCGAGATCCTGGATCGCGTCCACGCCACCGGCATCCCGGTGCAGGGCGTCGAGACCGCCGAGGCCGCCACCGCGGCCCTGGGCCGGCTCTCGGGCGACGAGGTCGTCCTGCTGTTGTCGTCCGGCCCGCTGCTGGGCCTGCCCGACAGTCTGCCGTCGGTCTTCGACGAGCTCTACGCGGTGCGCGAGGCGGCGGAGTAGCAACGCCCCACTTTGATCGTCATCACCCGGCTTGTCCGGGTGACCCATGAACACGAACGCCGCCAGGTGATCCCGGCGGCGCTGCGCGATCCCGTGAAGGCGGAGATCATGGGTGGCCCGGACAAGCCGGGCCATGACGTTCCTGAAGAGAGGCTAGTGCCGCGCCGGGATTGGCTGCACGTAGTCGCCCTTCGCGGCCTTCTCCGCCTCGTTCAGCGCCTTGAACACCGGGTCCGCCCGCTTGGGGCCGAGGTAGCCGAAGAGGTAGGCGCCGACCTTGCGCATCTGGATCTCCTCCGAGCCCTCGGTGATCCGATAGCGGCGGTGGTGGCGATAGATGTGCTCGAACGGCTTGTGGCGCGAATAGCCGATGCCGCCGTGCACCTGCATCGCCCGGTCGGCCGCCTCGCAGACCAGCCGGTTGCCCCAGTAGTTGCACATGGAGACCTTGTCCGAGATCGTCCTCTCGATCTCCTTGTGCTCCATGTTGTCCATCTCCCAGGCGGTCTTGCGGATCAGCTGGCGCAGCATCTCGCACTGGGTGTGCAGCTCGATCAGCGGCCACTGGATGGCCTGGTTCTCGGCCAGGGGCTTGCCGAACGGCTTGCGCTCGCGGGCATAGCGCACGCTCTCCTGGATGCAGAACGTCGCCGCGCCCAGGGACGAGGCCGCCTGGCGGATGCGGTTCTGGTGCACGAAGCTCTGGCCGATCCCCAGCCCCCGGTCGATCTGGCCCCAGTACGCGTCCTCGGGAACCCAGACGTCGGTGAAGCTGATCCGCGGGTGGTCGGTCGGCATGTTGAACGTCCACATGTACTCCTCGATCTTCAGACCGGGAGAGTCCGCCGGGACGATGAAGCAGGTGATGCCGGTGGCGTCGCCGTCCTTGCCGCTGGTGCGGGCGAAGCACATCACGTGGCTGGCCACGTGCATGCCCGTCGTCCACATTTTTTCACCGTTGATCAGCCAGCCCGGCTGGCCGTCCTTTTCGTGCCGGACGGCGCGGGTTTCCATCCAGGTGGCGTCCGACCCGTGGTTCGGCTCGGTCAGGCCGAAGCCCGTCCGCATCTTGCCCGACAGCAGCTTGTCCGAGTCGCGATCGTATTGAGCGTTCGTCGCGAACTCCTTGAACAGCAGGATGAAAGGGTTGTTTCCGACGATCGAGTGCTCGGTCTGCAGATCGTTGAACAGGCCCAGGCCCTTGGCGGCCAGGTGCTCGCGGATCACCGCCATGGCCAGCTGGCTGCCGCCCTTGCCGCCCATCTCCTTGGGCCAGGCGTAGCGATAGTGACCCGCGTCGTCGGCCAGTTTCCGGGCCTGCGCCAGCAGCGCTTCCCATTCGTGCCGGGGCAGGCCGTCGTTGTCCCAGTCGGTGCGGGCGTGCTCGCGGCGATGGTCGAAGAACCGCTCGTTGTCGTCCTTCGCCTGCAGCGGCGCGATGACGTCCTCGATGAAGCGATCCAGCTCCCCGAGATAGTCCACGAGGTCCTGAGGCAGGTTGAAGTCCACGGTCATTCTCCCAACGAATTCTTGGGCGGGGTGACGTCAGGGGAGCGGTTTACAAGCGCCCTTCGAGCCCGCCAGATCGGGTACAGATTAGACCAAGCAAAGGGTTCCGCCGGGTCATGGAAGTTGATGTTCGAGCGGGCCTCGAGAAGCTCGCCGGGAGACTGGGAGGCGCGGGCGCGAAGGTCACGGAAGCCGGACGGCTCTCGGGCGGCGCCAGCATGGAGACGTGGGCCTTCGTCCTCGACGGGCCGTCCGGTCCCGAACCGCTGATCCTGCGTCGGCGTAGCGCGCCGTTCGACGAGGAGAGCGCCCGTTCGGTCAGCCTGTCGACCGAGGCGGCGCTGATCCAGGCCACCGGCACGAACGGCGCCAAGGCCCCCACCGTGCGCCATGTCTGCGACGACCAGGACGGCCTGGGCGAGGCCTATGTGATGCGCCGGATCTCGGGGGAGACGCTCGGCAAGAAGATCGTCTCCGACGCCCGCTTCGACGCGATCCGCCCGGTGCTGGCGCGCCAGTGCGGCGAGGCGCTGGTCCCGATCCACGCCACGAAGGTTCCCGCCGGCATCAACCTGAAGACGGCCGACGCGGTGGGCGACCTCGACCGCTACGAGGAGGTCTACCGCTCCACCGGCGCCCAGCGCCCCGTGCTGGAACTGGCCTTCCAGTATCTGCGCGCCCACGTTCCCGCGCCGGTCGAGCCCGTGCTGCTGCATGGCGACTTCCGGAACGGCAACATCATGTTCGACCCGGAGATCGGGGTCGCCGCCATCCTTGACTGGGAGCTGGCCCACCTGGGCGACCCGGCCGAGGACATGGGCTGGATCTGCACCAACTCCTGGCGGTTCGGCCGGCCCGACAGGCCGGTCGGCGGCTTCGGCGACTACGCCGACCTGCTGGACGGCTACGCCGCCGCGGGCGGGCGGCCCATCGAGCTCTCCCGCGTGCGCTTCTGGCAGATGCTGGGCTCGCTGCGCTGGGGCGTCATGTGTCTGACCATGTACCTCTCCTGGGCCAACGGCGTGGAGAAGTCGGTGGAGCGGCCGATGATCGGCCGGCGGGTCTCGGAGACCGAGGCCGATCTGGTGGTGCTTCTGGAGCAGGGCCTGTGATCTCTCATCCCAAGACCGAGGAACTCGTCGAGTCCGTCGCCCTGTGGCTGGAGCAGATCCGCCCGACGCTGGACCCCCGCAACGCCTTCCTGGCCCGGGTGGCCGGGAATGCCCTGGCCACCGTCCGGCGCGAGATCACAGAGGGGCCGGCGGCGGAGGCGAGGGCGGTCGGCGCCATGGCCGCGGTGCTGGGCCACGAGGGCGACTACGCGTCCCTCAACGCCCAGCTCTGCGAACGCATCCGCTCGGGCGAGCTGACGGTCGCCACACCGGGCCTGCTGGCCGCCCTGCGGACGATGGCGATGGACCAGTTGGCCCTCGACCAGCCCAGCTACCGGCACGAGGTCTAGAAATCGCGGGTTTAAAGCGGCGGCCATCATCGGTCCGTCGCATGACTCCTCTAGCGACAGCGCTCCTGTGCCGTTCGCCGTCGAGTCCGCATGTCCAAGCCGCTTCGCCCGCTCGCCCTGCTCCTGTCCGCCGCCGCCTGCGCGCTCGCGCCGGCCACCCTCGCGCAGACCGCCCCCGTCCAGGCCTCCCCCGTCCAGGCCTCCCCCGTCCAGGCCTCCGTCGCCCCGGTGCTCCAACGCGCCGCGACGGGCGATCTCAGCCAGCCCGGCGGTGCGCGTCGCACGTCCGGCGAGACCGCGCCCGTCGAGCGGGCCCGCAACGTCATCCTCTTGATCGGCGACGGCATGGGCGATTCCGAGATCACCCTGGCCCGCAACTACGCCCGCGGCGCGGCCGGCATGTTCGAAGGGCTCGACGCCCTGCCGATGACCGGCCAGTACACCCACTATTCCCTGGACCGTCAGACCGGAAAGCCCGTCTACGTCACCGACTCCGCGGCGTCGGCGACGGCCTGGTCCAGTGGTGTGAAGACCTACAACGGCGCCCTCGGCGTCGACATCCGCGCGAAGGCCCAGCCGACCCTGCTGGAGCTCTCGAAGGCGGCCGGGCTCGCCACCGGCATCGTCTCCACCGCCGCCATCTGGGACGCCACGCCCGGCGCGCAGATCTCCCACGTCACCCACCGCGCCTGCGCGGGCCCCGTGGCGACGGCGCGGCTCTGCGCGCCCCTGGCCGTCGAGAACGGTGGCCCGGGTTCGATCGCCGAACAGCTTCTCGACGTGCGGCCCGACGTTTCGCTGGGCGGCGGCGCGGCGGCGTTCGCCGAGCGGGCCGCCGCCGGCCGCTGGAAGGGGCAGCCCCTGACCGGTCAGGCCCGCGCGCGCGGCTATCAACTCGTCGGCGACGCCGCCGGCCTCGCCGCGGTCGCCGCTGCCGACCAGAAGGCCCCGCTGCTGGGCCTCTTCGCCGGCGAGCACATGCCCGTCCGCTGGCAGGGACCGAAGGCCAGCCGGCGGGGCAATCTGGACCAGCCGCCGGTCACCTGCGCGGTCAACCCGGCCCGGACGGCCGAGATCCCGACCCTGGCCGTGATGACCGGCAAGGCCCTCGACCTGTTGGCCTCCAACCCGAAAGGCTTCTTCCTTCAGGTCGAGGGCGCCTCGATCGACAAGCAGGACCACGCCGCCAACCCCTGCGGCCAGATCGGCGAGACGGTCGATCTCGACGAGGCGGTGCAGGTGGCCCTGGCCTTCGCGAAGGCCCACGGCGACACCCTGGTGATCGTCACCGCCGACCACGCCCACACCAGCCAGGTCGTCGATCCGGGCGCGGTCTCGCCCGGCCTGACCGCCGCGCTGCTCACCCGCGACGGTGCGATCATGGGCGTGAACTACGCCACCGCCGAAACGGGCTCCCAGGCGCACACCGGCACGCAGCTGCGCATCGCCGCCTACGGTCCCAACGCCGGCCGGGTCCTGGGGCTGACCGATCAGACGGACCTCTTCTTCACGATCCGCGACGCCCTGGGTCTGAAGTAGCCGCGGGCCTCCCCGCCGCCGTCGACCCCGCGCGGCCCTGGCCGGTCGCCGCGTCGCGGGGTTGTGACTGGGCCTCTCGCGTCGAATTCAAGCGCATTTGCGATGAAGGACCGTTTCGCGTCGACGAGCGCGAGGTATTGTCCGCGAATCCGTCAAATAAATCCGGGGCCACGTCAGAGCTATTCGGCGATCATGATCGTGGATGTAAAATTGACCCGGATCATATTTAGAATTGTGTTCCGTAGATCATCTATTCATCTTGAAAACGCACTCGGCATGAGTGCTGATTGATCCCATCGGAGCGCGTTGCGTCACTCAAATGTCGTGAGTGATTGCTAACGAGGCCGAGGCGTCGCGTCGGGTGGCGAGGCCGCACCAACAAATCAGTGATGCAGGCCGCGGCGGACGTGTGTCCGCCCGTATAGGGGTGCGCGATGACTGCGTGGATCAACGAGTTTCACTACGACAACACCAGCGCTGACACGGGAGAGTTCGTCGAGATCATCCTTTCTCCGGGTGAAAATCTCAGCGACTTCCAGGTCGTGCTCTACAACGGCGCCAACGGGCAGTCCTACGACACCAAGGCGCTCACCACCGGGACGGTGACCCAGCTTCCGAACGGCTACCGGGCGGTCCAGCTCAACTACACCGGCAACCTTCAGAACGGCTCGCCCGACGGCATCGCCCTGGTGCGCGGCGGCGCGGTGGTCGAGTTCATCAGCTACGAAGGCGTGATGACCGCCACGAACGGTCCGGCCTCGGGCCGCACCAGCGTCGACGTCGGCGTCTTCGAGTCGGGCAGCCAGGACGGCACGTCCATCGCCCGGGTCGGCACGGGCGACGAGGGCTCGGACTTCAGCTGGAGCCTGGCCGCCGACGACACCCCCGGCGCGGTGAACATCGGCCAGACCCTGACCGGCGGTGAGCCCGGCAGCACGCCGATCGTCACGGTCGCCGCCACCGACGCCCGCGCCGTCGAGGGCTCGGACGCATCCTTCACCTTCACCTTCACGCGCGAGGGCCAGGACCTCTCGCAGCCGCTCACCGTGACCTTCACGGTCGGCGGCACGGCGACCGCGGGCTCGGACTACACGCCGGCGCCCACGGGCACGGTCACCTTCGCGGCCAACCAGGCCACGGCGACCGTCACCTTCCAGGCTGTGGACGACACGGTGATCGAGGGGCGCGAGACCGTGCAGGTCACCCTCGTCGACGGCCCCGCCTACGACCTGGGCGCCCAGAAGACGGCCGAGGCCGAGATCCTCAGCGACGACGCCCAGCCGATGAAGATCCACGAGATCCAGGGCGCCGGCGCGTCCAGCTCGAAGGTCGGCCAGGTGGTGGTTATCGAGGCCATCGTCACCGGCGACTTCCAGGACGGGGACGGCGACGCCACCCGCAATCTCAACGGTTTCTTCGTGCAGGAAGAGCAGGGCGACTGGGACGGTGACGCGCGCACGTCCGAGGGGCTGTTCGTCTTCGGCACGGCCACCGACGTCAATCCGGGCGATCGGGTCCGGGTCATCGGCGTGGTCAGCGAGTACTTCGGCCTCACCGAGATCACCGCGACCCGCGTCGAGGTGATCGAGGCCGGCGCGGTCCAGGACGTCGACTCCCTGGCGGTGGACATCAGCCTGCCGGGTGACCTCGAGGCCTACGAGGGCATGATGGTGCATGTCCCCCAGACCCTGGTGGTCACCGACCAGCAGGAACTGGAGCGCGTCGGTGAGCTCAAGCTCTACGCCTCCGAGGGCGACGGACTGGGCGGTCTGGTCGACGAGATGGCTGATGGCCGTCCCTTCACCTTCACCCAGACCAACCAGCCCAGCGTGTCCGGCTTCGCGGCGCACGAGGCCGAGGTGGCGCGCCGCACGATCATCTACGACGACGGCCGCAACGGCGCCTGGCAGGGCGTCACCGACCCGAACGGCAATGGACCCTACAACACCGCCACCGCGCCGCAGTCGGGCGACAGCGTCACCGGCCTGACCGGCATCCTCGACTACGGCTTCAACAACTTCCGCATCCGCTCCGTCACCGACGGCCAGAACAGCTTCACCGACACCAATCCGCGTGAGGACGCCCCGCCGGATGTCGGCGGCACGCTGACCGTCGCCAGCTTCAACGTGCTGAACTTCTTCGTCACGCTCGACAACGGCGGGCGGATGGACAACGGCCAGGAACCGCGCGGCGCCAACACCGAGGCCGAGTTCGCCCGCCAGGTCGAGAAGCTGATCAAGACCCTCATCACCCTCGACGCCGACGTCCTGGCGTTGGTCGAGATCGAGAACGACTTCAGCAAGCCGACCGACCCGGCCTTCCTCACCGGCGGGCCGGCCGTGCGGGCCGAGTTCTATCGGGCCGAAGGCAACGCCATCGGCTACCTGGTGGAAAAGCTGAACCAGGCGCTGGGCGACGACATCTACGCCTGGGTCGATCCCGGCCGCGCCCATGTGGGCACGGACGCCATCGCCACCGGCTTCATCTACAAGAAGGACGTGGTGCAGATCGCCGACGGCACGATCGTGGCCATCGACACCCACGCCGTGAACGAACGGCCGACCGTCGCGGTCACCTTCGAGCAGATCGACGGGGGCGGCGAGTTCACCGCCGTCTCCAACCACTTCAAGTCCAAGCGCAGCGGCACGGGCGTCAACGACGACCAGGGCGACGGCCAGGCCAAGTCCAACTTCGACCGGGTCCAGCAGGCCAATCGCCTCGACGCCTGGCTCGACGGCAACCCCACGGGCAGCACCGACAGCGACGTGATCCTTCTGGGCGACTTCAACGCCTACTTCCAGGAGGACCCGATCGATGTTCTGCGGGCGGCGGGCTACACCCCGGCATTCGGCCAGGACAGCTCGTCCTATGTCTACGATGGCCAGACCGGCACCCTGGACTACGCCTTCTACAGCGCCAGCCTGAGCGGGCAGGTCGCCGGGGCCGGTCACTGGCACATCGGCGCCGACGACGCGGCGGCCCTCGACTACAACCTCGATAGCGCCACCGTGCCCGGCTACGCCCGCGATCCGTCCTACTTCGACGGGACGACGCCGTACCGGGCCTCCGACCACGACGTCACCCTGATCGGCCTCAACCTCAAGGGTCCGAACGTGGCGCCCGTCGCCAAGGCCGACAGCGCCGCGGCCGGCGAGGACAAGTCGGTGGTCATCGACGTGCTGGCCAACGACACCGACGCCAACGCCGGCGACACCAAGACCATCGTGTCCGTCTCGGCCACCGAGAAGGGCTCCAGCGTCTCGATCGTCGACGGCAAGATCGTCTACCTGGCGGACGGCGACAGCTTCGACCTGCTGGCCGACGGCGCCACCGCCACCGACACCTTCACCTATGTCATGCGCGACGGGGCCGGCCTGACCAGCAGCGCCACCGTGCAGGTGAGCGTGACCGGTCTGGCCGACACCGTCACCTGGACCGGCGGCACGACCGGCGCCGACACCTTCGCCGGCACGACCGCCGACGAGCGGGCCGACGGCGGCGCGGGCAACGACGTCCTGGGCGGCGGCGCGGGGGCGGACACGCTCCTGGGCGGCGCCGGCAATGACGGTCTCGACGGCGGGGCAGGGGTGGACAGCCTCACGGCCGGCGACGGCGCCGACACCCTGGCCGGCGGCCTGGGCGACGACGTCCTGGCCGGCGGGCGCGGTTCGGACCTCTTCGTCTTCGGGGCGGGCTTCGGCCGCGACATCATCGTCGACTTCAAGCCGGTCGAGGACGACATCCGCTTCGTGGGCGCGGGCTTCTCCGACTTCGCCGACATGATGGGCCACGCCACCCAGGTCGGGGCCAACGTCCTGATCGCCGCGCCCGGCGGCCACACCCTCCAGCTCAACAACATCCAGCTCGCCAGCCTGCAATCGGCTGACTTCCTGTTCGCGTAAGAGGCTTCCATGCGACTTTCGAAAATCCTGCTGGCCGGCCTCTGCGCCGCCGCCATCGCTCCCGCCGCGCACGCCGCGACCCTGGTCAACGCCGGCTTCGAGACCGGCTCGCTCTCGGGCTGGACCTGGTCGTCCGGCTACGTGGACGTGGTGACCGAGGCGACCGATGCGGTGGGCGAGCCCCTCGGCCGTTCCTACGATCCGACCGAGGGCGACTACTTCGCCCAGCTCACCGCCAATGACGTCGAGGACGAGTACGCGATCCTCAGCCAGGCCTTCACCCTGACCTCGCTGTCGCGGCTCAGCTTCTCGGCGGCCTTCCTGGCCTTCGACTACGACGGCTACAACGACGACGCCTTCGTCCGCATCGTCAGCGCCGACGGGACCCGCGTGCTGTTCGAGAAGTCGGTGGCCGACGTGGGTGACTACGGCAGCACGCCGTGGGCCGCCTTCACCAGCGACCTGCTGGGCGCGGGCGACTACGTCTTCGAGGCGGGGGTTCGCAACCGGGGCGGCCCGGGCCCCGACTATTCCAGCAAGCTGCTGCTCGACGACGTGAAGATCAGCGCCGCGGTGCCCGAGCCGGCGACCTGGGCCCTGATGCTCACCGGCTTCGCGGGCCTCGGCCTGGCGCTCCGGCGCCGGCCGCGGGCCGTCCTCGCCTGAGGCGAGGCAGGGGCTGGGTCCCGGCGCGCGCCGG
>JBFMGV010000095.1:0-11489 GCA_040752615.1 Pseudomonadota bacterium
CCACGCCGACTTCGCCCTGCTGGCCGAGGCCTTCCACACCGTCTCCCGCTCGATCCGCCAGACCATCGCCCTCGAACTGAAGCTCAAGCACGAGCCGCGCCAGCCGGCGCAGCCGAAGCCCGAGCCGCCGCCCGGGCCCCCGGCCGCGGCCGCGACCCCGCTCCCACGGCCTGAGCGCCCCGAGCAGGTCTACTGGAACGAATACGAGCGCGCCGACTGGGACGAGCCCCTCGACGCGGCCCTCGGCTCCGGCGACGCCGCCGCCATCAACGACGCCGTCGCCGCCAGCATCGCCCGCATCCAGCGCGGCCTCGGCAAGGCCCAACGCGTGCTCGCCACAACGACCAGTCATCCCGGCCGCAGCGACGCGGAGAGCCAGGACCCAGTCGACCCGACGCCTCAGTCACGCCCCCGAACACGAAGCGCGCTGCTCTCAACATCCAGCCCCCTGGATCCCGGCGCTACGCTCCGCTTCGGCCGGGATGACACCGGCGGGAGGGACAAGGCTCCCAAGCCCCCCTGGCGAAACTCCACCTAGCCCAAAGACCCCGCCGACCCAGCCCAACCCAACGGACGGAGCCCACTCCGCCCGCGCACAGCCATGTCCGCTCTCCTCACCCGCAGGGGGAGGGGGACCACGGAACGCGGTGGAGGGGGAACACCTCAAGCTCGGCGCTCCCGGCAAATCCCCCTCCACCCCCCTTCGGGCGGTCCCCCTCCCCCGGGAGAGTCGGAGCCGATGTCAGAAGCCGCACGCGGTACGGCGCCGTCCCCGGCCCGCCGTGGCGGACACACCCGCCGCAACACCCGATGACGAATTCGATAGTTCGCCATACTGTTCTTCCCAACAACGACAACGGAGGAACCGATGGCGCAGGCCAACAGCCGCGACCGTGAGCTTCGGGAGCGCGCCGCCGCCGTGATCCCGGGCGGCATGTACGGCCACCAGTCGGTGGGCCTCCTGCCCGACGACTATCCGCAGTTCTTCGAGCGCGGCGAAGGCGCCCACATCTGGGACGCCGACGGCAAGCGCTATCTCGACTTCATGTGCGCCTACGGGCCGAACCTGTTCGGCTACGCCAATCCCGAGATCGACGCGGCCTATGTGCGCCAGCTCGGCCAGGGCGACACCCTCACCGGCCCCACCAGCCTGATGGTCGAGCTGGCCGAGGCCCTCGTCCGCCAGATCAGCCACGCAGACTGGGCGATCTTCTGCAAGAACGGCACGGACGCCACGACCATGGCGCTGACCACCGCCCGCGCCCACACCAAGCGCCGCATCGTCATCCGGGCCAAGGGCGCCTATCACGGCGCGGTCCCCTGGTGCACCCCGCGCCCGGCCGGCGTGATCGACAGCGACCGGGCCAACCAGATCTTCTGTGACTACAACGACCCGGCCAGCCTGGAGGCCGCCGTGGCCCAGGCGGGCGACGACCTTGCCGCCATCTTCGCCGCGCCGTTCAAGCACGACGCCTTCGTCGACCAGGTCGACCCAAGCCCGGAGTACGCCCGCAAGGCCCGCGAGCTCTGCGACCGCACCGGCGCCCTGCTGGTGGTGGACGAAGTCCGCGCCGGCTTCCGCCTGTCGCGCGACTGCTCGTGGAGCCGCCTCGGCGTCCAGCCCGATCTCTCCACCTGGGGCAAGTGCGTCGCCAACGGCCACGCCCTCTCGATCCTGCTGGGCTCGGACAAGGCCCGCGCCGCCGCCGCCTCCATCTATGTGACCGGCTCGTTCTGGTTCCAGGCGGCGACCATGGCGGCCGCGCTGGAGACCCTGCGCCTGATCCGCGACACCGACTATCTGGAGCGGATCACCGCGCTCGGCGAGACCCTGCGCCGGGGCCTGGACGAGCGCGCCCGCGCCGCCGGCTTCGGCTTCCGCCAGAGCGGCCCGGGGACCATGCCCCTCTTCCTGTTCGACGACGACCCCGACCTCAGGAAGGGCTTCTGCTTCGCCTCCGAGATGCTGAACCGGGGCGTCTACATCCACCCCTGGCACAACATGTTCCTCTGCGCGGCCATGACCGAGCAGGACATCGCCGGCGCCCTCGACGCCGCCGAGGGGGCGTTCGGCGCCCTGAAGCAGCAGGTGCGCGACCTTTCGCCGGTGGAGAAGCTGGCCTTTCTGACCGCGGGAGCCCGGTGATGGACGACTATTCGAACTACGACGGCGTCGGCCTGGCCGATCTGGTCCGCAAGGGCGCCGTCACCCCCGCCGAGCTGACCGAGGCCGCCATCGCCCGGATCGAGAAGCACAACCCCACCCTGAACGCCGTGGTCTACAAGGGCTTCGACGACGCGCGCAGCGACGCCGAGGGCCCATTGCCCAACGGCCCCTTCCGCGGCGTGCCGTTCCTGATCAAGGACCTGGGGATGCCGGTGGCCGGCTGGCCGCTCAGCCACGGCAGCCGCTTCGCCCGCGACGTGGTGGACGAGGCCGACGGCGGCCTCACCTCGCGCTACCGCCAGTCGGGCGTCGTGCTGCTGGGCAAGACCAACACCCCCGAGTATGGCATCACCGGCACGACCGAGAGCCGCCACCTGGGCCCCTGCCGCAATCCCTGGAACCCCGACCACATCGCCGGCGGCTCGTCGGGCGGTTCGGCCTCGGCGGTGGCGGCGGGCATCGTGCCGATGGCCCACGCCTCGGACGGCCTGGGCTCGATCCGCATCCCCGCCGCCTGCTGCGGCCTGGTGGGTATGAAGGTCACCCGCGACCGCAACCCGAACCTGCCCGACGGCTTCGACTACGCCCTGGGCAATGTGGTGGACCACGTCGTCAGCCGCACGGTGCGGGACTCCGCCGCCATGCTGGACGCCACCGGCATCCCTGAACCCTACGCGCCCTACCCCGCCCCCCCGAAGGAACGCCTCTACCTGGAAGAGGTCACCCGCAGCCCTGGCAAGCTGCGCATCGCCTGGTCGTCTGAGACGCCGTCCGGCCGCCCGATCGACCCGGAGATCCAGGCCGCGCTGGAGCGCGTCGCCGCCCTGCTGAAGGGCCTGGGTCACGAGGTGTTCGAGAAGGGTCTCGGCGTCGACTACCGCGCCCTCTACGCCTCGCGCGGGGCCGCCGCGGCCTCGAACTTCGCCGCCGGCATGTCGCGCCTGATCGACCGCGTCGGTCGCGAGCCCGAGGAGGACGAGCTCGAACCCCTCACCTGGACGATCCTCAAGGCCGGCCGCCGCCAGACCGGCGCCGACGCCCTGCGCTCGCTGCAGGAGACGCGGATGCTGAACCGCGCCACCCTCGCCTTCTTCGAGGACGTGGACGTCTACCTGACCCCGGTGCTCGGCACGCCCGTGCCGAAGATCGGCTTCCTCGACCCGGTCGCCGTCGAGCCCAAGGAGGTCAACAGCCGCCAGGGCCGCGTCTTCCCCTTCACCCCGCCGTTCAACTATTCGGGCCAGCCCTCGCTCAGCCTGCCGCTGGAGACGGACAGCGCGGGCCTGCCCATCGGCATGATGTTCACCGCCCGCTACGCCGACGAAGCCACCCTCTTCCGCCTCGCCGGCCAACTGGAGAAGGAAGCCCCCTGGAAGGACCGCCGCCCCCGGGTCTGGGGGTAGGCCTCGCCACCGCGCCCGTCCTGCGGCAAGAGAGCCGTCCCGACTTCAGTGTGAGAACCCGCCCATGAGCTTCTGGACCCGCCGCAACTGGCTGACCCTCGCGGCGCTGGGCGGCTTCCTGTCGGTGGCCTTCGGCGCCTTCGCCGCGCACGGCGTCGCCGACCCGAAGGCCAAGGAGTGGCTGCACACCGGGGCGCTCTACGGCTTCATGCACAGCCTGGCGGTCTTCGGCTGTGCGTTGCTGATGGACCTGGGCGCGAAACGGGCGCGGTTCGCCCCGGCCTTCTTCGTCGCGGGCGGCGTGATCTTCTCGGGCTCGCTCTACGCCATGGCGCTGGGCGGGCCGCGCATCCTCGGGGCGATCACCCCGATCGGCGGCACGCTGCTGCTGGTGGGCTGGCTGGTGCTGGCCTGGGCCGCGCGCGGGGTCGACCGTCAGGCCTGAGCGACGCGCCGCTTCGGCAGGGCCAGGGTCCACAGCGCCAGGGTCGAGCCGGCCAGCGAGACCAGCATCACGAAGGCCATGGGCCGGGCGCTGTCGTCATGGAACAGCCCGGTCAGCGCCGCCGCCAGGGCGCCCGCCGCGAACGACGCCGCGCCCAGCAGGGCCGAGGTGGAGCCCGCCCGGGTCGGATCGACGCTGAGGGCGCCGGCCATGGTGTTGCCCTGCATGAACCCGTAGCTGGACAGCAGCGCGAACAGCAGCACCAGCACACTCCAGCGCTCGCCGATACCGGTGGCGGCGGCCAGCGCCAGCAACACCGCGATCCCCAGCGCCACGAAGCTGGCCCGCGCCAGCACCTGGTCGGGCGTCAGGCGGCGCAGCACCAGCCGGTTCAGCTGTCCCGAGCCGATCAGGCCGAAGGCGTTGATGCCGAACACCCACGGGAACACCTGCGGCGAGATCCCGTAGGTCCCCATCAGCAGGCCCGGCGAGGACGAGACGTAGGTGAACAGGGTCGCCCCGTTCAGCGCCCCGGCCAGGGCGTAGCCCAGCAGCCGCCGCTGCCCCAGCAGCGCCAGGTACGACTGCAGCGGGTTCTCGCCCGCCGCCTGCAACGCCGTCGCCTCCGACCGCGACTCCTTCAGCCGCAGGAAGGCCGCCAGGCCCACCGCCACGCCGAAGGCGGCCATGAACCAGAAGTTCAGCTGCCAGCCGCCGAAGGTCAGCAGCACCCCGCCCAGCATCGGCGCCAGGATGGGCGCCAGCCCCATGATCAGCATCATCAGGCTGAGCATCCGCGCCGTCTCGGTATGGTCGAACTGGTCGCGCACCACGGCGCGCGAGACCACGCCGCCGGCGCAGGCGCCCAGCGCCTGGACGAAGCGCGCCGCCAGCAACATCTCCACCGAGGTCGCCAGCGCGCAGGCCACCGACGCGCCGATGAAGATCAGCACGCCCAGCAGGATCGGCGCGCGCCGCCCGATGCGGTCAGAGGCCGGGCCGTAGAAGACCTGGCCGATCGCCATGCCGGCCAGGAAGGCGGCCACGGTCGACTGGGTCGCGCTGGCGCTGGCCTTCAGGTCGGCCCCGATCGCCGGCAGGCTGGGCAGGTACATGTCGATCGCCAGCGGCCCCATGGCCGTCAGGGCGCCCAGCAGGACGACGAGGCCCCAGGGCGTGGATGGCGATGGCGGGGCGGGAGACTCTTTGGCGGACGTCACGGCGCCTATGCCCTACTGACTTGCGGCAAGGCTGGGAAACGCAAAATGCGGCCCGGCGCGAATGATCAAGAGGAGGGATGAATGTCGGCGCTTGAGGCCATGATGCCGCCGGTGCAGCGGGCGAAGGTGAACGGGATCGAGCTCGCCTGGTACGAGGCCGGACCGCGCCAGGGCGTGCCGATCGTGCTCTGCCACGGCTTCCCCGAGCTGGCCTTCTCGTGGCGCCACCAGATCAAGGCGCTGGGCGAGGCCGGCCGCTGGGTGATCGCGCCCGACCAGCGCGGCTATGGTCTCTCGGAGAAGCCGAAGAACGTCACCGACTACGACATCGATCACCTGACCGGCGACCTCGCGGGCCTGCTGGACCACCTGGGCGTCGACAAGGCCATCTTCGTCGGCCACGACTGGGGCGGCATCGTCGCCTGGCAGATGCCGCTGATCCATCCGTCGCGCGTCGCCGGCGTCATCGGCCTGAACACGCCCTTCATCCCGCGCGCGCCGGCCGATCCGATCGCCATCATGCGCAACCGCTTCGGCCCCGACATGTACATCGTCTGGTTCCAGAACCCCGACGAGCCCGAGGCCGTGCTCGGCGAGGACACCACCAAGACCATGGCGTTCTTCATGCGCAGGCCGGCCGCCCTGGCCGCCGGCGCGGGTCTGTCGGGTGACGCGGGCAGCGGCGGCTCCACCTTCGCCTTCCGCGACATGCTGCGGATGTGGGACGGCAAGACCGGCGCCGAGCAGCTGTTGACGCCCGACGAGCTGGCGGTGTTCGCCGACGCCTTCCGCGACGGCACGTTCTTCGGCCCGGTGAGCTGGTACCGCAACTTCACCCGCAACTGGGCGCGCGCCGAGAGCCTGCCGACGCGGATCGACGACCTGCCCTGCCTGATGATCACCGCCGAGCTCGACGCGGTGCTCTCTCCGGCCATGGCCGAGCCGATGGTCCACTTCGTGGGCGATCTGGAGACCCACATGGTCAAGGGCTCGGGCCACTGGACGCAGCAGGAGAAGCCCGAGGACGTCAACCGCCTCATGCTGGACTGGCTGGACAGGCGTTTCCCGCAGTAGAAAGGGCGCATGGATAGAAACACCTCGCCGCCCGCCGTGGCCGGCTCGCAGGGCCGCCGCGGCCTCTTCCCGGACAACGAGCCGTTCGCGAGCGGCTATCTGTCCACGGGCGGCCCGCACGAGATCTTCTACGAGGAGTGCGGCAATCCCAAAGGCAAGCCGTGCGTCATCCTGCACGGCGGTCCCGGCGGGGCGATCAATCCGACCATGCGCCGCTTCTTCGACCCGTCGAAGTGGCGCATGGCCCTGTTCGACCAGCGCGGCTGCGGCAAGAGCCGTCCCAACGCCAGCCTGGACGACAACACCACCTGGTCGCTGATCGAGGACATCGAACGCCTGCGCGAGCATCTTGGCGTCGAGAAGTGGTGCGTGTTCGGCGGCTCCTGGGGCTCCACCCTCGCCCTCGCCTACGCCATCAAGCATCCGGACCGGGTCGAGAGCCTGGTCCTGCGCGGCATCTTCCTGCTGACCGAGCGCGAGCTGAAGTGGTTCTACCAGGACGGGGCGTCGATGATGTTCCCGGACGCCTGGGCGCGCTTCTGCGCGCCGATCCCCGAGGCTGAGCGCGGCGACATGATGGCCGCCTATCACAAGCGGCTGGTCCACCCCGACCGCCGCGTCCAGGCCGAGGCCGCCGCCGCCTGGAGCCAGTGGGAAGGCGACGCCATCTCGATCCGTGGCCCCGAGGCGCGGCCGTCGAAGTTCAACGAGATCGACTTCGCCATCGCCTTCGCCCGGATCGAGTGCCACTTCTTCGTCAACGGCGGCTTCTTCCCGGAACACGACTGGATCATCCGCAACGCCGACAAGCTCAAGGACATCCCCGGCTGGATCGTGCAGGGCCGCTTCGACGTGGTCACGCCGATGGAGAGCGCCTGGCGGCTGAAGACCGCCTGGCCGAACACCCGCTTCGAGGTGGTCTGGGACGCCGGCCACGCCTCCACCGAGCCCGGCATCGTCGACGCCCTGGTCCGCGCCACGGACCAGGCGCTGAGGCTCTAGCCGGCATGAGCCGCGCCGCGATCGTCCGGGCCTATCTCACGGCCATCGAGGATCGCGGCGACTCCCTGGCCTTCTTCACCGAGGACGCGGTGCAGGAGGAGTTCCCCAACGCCCTCGTTCCGGAAGGCGCCCGCCGGACGATCGAGGATCTGCGCGCCGCCAACGCCCGGGGCCGCGGCGTGCTCAGCTCCGAGAGCTACGAGATCGTCACCCTGGTCGAGACCGGCGACACGGTGGCCTGCGAGGTGCTGTGGCGCGGCGTCCTGGCGGTGCCGCTGCGCACGTTGAAGCCCGGCGACGCCATGAAGGCCCGCTTCGCCGTCTTCTTCGAGTTCCAGGGCGACCGGATCCGCCGCCAGCGCAACTACGACTGCTTCGAAGCCTTCTGAGGCCGCTCTAGACGAAGCTGCCCTTGCCGCTGGTCACCTCGGCGTAGCGGTGGACGCGCACCGACTGCACCAGGCCGAAGCCGATCATCACGGTCAGCATCACGGTGCCGCCGTAGCTGAGCAGCGGCATCGGCACACCCACGACCGGCGCGAGGCCCATGACCATCGCGCCGTTGATCATGACGTACAGCGTGAACGTCGCCGTCGCGCCCGCCGCCGCCAACCGGCCGAAGTGGCTGTGGCTGAGGTAGGAGGTCCGCAGGGCCATGAAGATCACCGCGGCATAGAGGATCAACACCGACACGCAGCCCACGAAGCCGAACTCCTCGGCGAGGGTCGCGAAGATGAAGTCGGTCTGCTTCTCGGGCAGGAAGTTGAGCTGGCTCTGCGAGCCCAGGCCGTAGCCCTTGCCCAGCAGCCCGCCCGAGCCCAAGGCGATCATCGACTGCAGGCTGTGATAGCCGGTGCCCGACGGATCGCGCTCGGGATGCAGGAAGTTCAGCACCCGCTCGCGCTGGTAGTCGTGCATCACGAACAGCACGAACGGCGGCACGATGGCCGCGAAGATCGCCGCGCCCGCCGCCATGATCTTCCACGACAGCCCCGCCAGCACGACGATCGCTACGCCGGTCATCAGGATCAGCATGGCGGTGCCGAGGTCCGGCTGGTGCGCCACCAGCAGGACGGGCACGAAGATCATCGCCGCCGGGATCAGCAGCCACCAGGACAGCCGCGCCTTCTGGGCCGAGACCCCGTGGTAGAGCCGCGCGAGGCCCAGCACGATCCCCAGCTTCATCACCTCGGACGGCTGGAAGCTGAAGCCGCCGATGGAAAGCCATCGCTGGGCGCCGAGACGCACGTCCCCCACGGCCTCCACCGCCACCAGCAGGAGCAGGCTGAGCCCGTACAGCGGATAGGCGATGGCGAACCAGACCCGCACGTCGATCATCGCCAGCCCGATCATCATCAGCAGGCAGATGGTGAAGCGGCCAACGTGGTTGATCGCCCATGGCGTCCAGGACGAACCCGCGATCGAGAACAGCATCAACCCGCCCGCGCCCGCGATCAGGCAAAGGGCCAGGATGAACACCCAGTCCAGCTCGGCCAGCTTGACGATCAGCCGGTCGCGTTCGCCGGGCCGTGTGAGGGCGGAGACGGTCAAGTCGGGCCTCCATCCGGCCGGGTGATGGTCGGCCCGGCCGTGGGCGTGGGCGTGTTCTGCGGGGCCATCACCGGCGCGTCGGGCACGGTGTCCAGCTCCAGGTCCGGCTCCATCTCGGGCATCGGCAGCGGCTTCTGGATGCGCGAGACCAGCTCGGGATCCTTCAGCAGCGCCGTGCGCATGATCTCACGGGCCCGCGGGGCGGCGGCGGTCGATCCGCCCATGCCGTGCTGGACGATGACGGCCAGGGCGTAGCGCGGGGCGTCCAGCGGCGCGAAGGCCACGAACAGGCCGTGGTCGCGCAGGCCCCAGGTCCCGCCCTTCCCGCGCGATCCGCCCTTGTCGTAGTTGCGGACCTGGGCGGTGCCGGTCTTGCCGGCCATCAGGATGTCGCCGAGGCCGAGTTGGCTGGTGCGCCAGGCGGTGCCGCCCTGCGACTGGTCGGTCACGGCGGCCATGCCGGCCCGCACCCGGTCGACGTACTCGCGCGGGAACGGCAGGTCCGGCGCGTCGGAGCCGCGCGGCCGCTCGACGCCCCCGATGGACTTGATCAACCGCGGGTTCAGCGCCTTGTAGTCGGCGTTCGCCAGGCGCGCGGTCATCACGGCCAGTTGCAGCGCGTTGACCTGAAGGTAGCCCTGCCCGATGGCGTACGAGAGGTTCTCGCCCGGCCACCACGGCTGCATGGCCTCGTTCTTCTTGAAGTAGCGCTTCTTCCAGGCCGGGTCGGGGACGATGCCCTTCTTCTGGCCCGGGATGCCGATGTCGAAGGTCTGGCCCAGGCCGAAGGCCCGCGCCGCCTGCGCGATGCGGTCCGGCCCCACCCTCAGCGACATGGCGTAGAAGTAGGTGTCGCACGAGTTCTTGATGGCCTCGTGCAGGTTCTGCGATCCGTGCCCGCCCCGCTTGTGGCAGTGGAAGAAGCGGCCGCCGAACTGCATGCCGCCGCCGCAGCCGACCCGGTCCTCGGGGCTGATGCCGGCGTTCAGGATCGCCAGCGCCGTCATGGTCTTGAAGGTGGAGCCTGGCGGGTAGAGGCCGGACAGGCACTTGTCGAGCAGCGGCTTGCGCTCATAGCCCGCCAGCGCGCGATACTCGGCTCCGGTCAGGCCGCGCACGAAGCGGTTGGCGTCGAACGAGGGCGCCGAGGTCATGCACAGGATGTCGCCGGTCCGGCAGTCCATCATGACCGCCCCGCCGCTCTCCTCGCCGAACACCTCCAGCGCGCGGTTCTGGATGTCGACGTCGAGCGTGAGTTGGACCTCCTTGCCCGGCGTGGCCGGCAGGTCCCCCTCCTCGTCGTGGCGCACCTCGCGGCCGTTGGCGTCCACCTCGACCTTCTTGGCGCCGGGGCGGCCGCGCAGTTCGACGTCGAGCGCCTTCTCCACCCCCTGCTTGCCGATCCGGAAGCCGGGATGGAGCATGATGGGCTCGGGGTTGGGCGTCTTCTCGATGTCTTCCTTGTTCACCTTGGCCACGTAGCCGATCACGTGGGCGAAGGCGCCGCCGTGCGGATAGACCCGCACCTCGCCCATGTCGGCGGTGACTCCCGGCAACTCGGGCGAGCGGACGCTGATGGCCGAGAACTGCTCCCAGCTCATGTCCTCCATCACCGACACCGGGGCGCGCTTGGGGGCGCTGTTGATGTCACGCAGGAGGCGGCGCTGGCGCGTGTCGTCCAGCGGCACATAGTTGGCCAGGGTCTTGATCGTGGCTTCGGGATCGACGTCCTTGTCGCGGGCCACCATCAACCGGAAGTTCGGCCGGTTGGCCGCCAGGATCGCCCCGTTGCGGTCGACGATCACCCCGCGGGGCGCCGGCGCCAGCTTGAAGTTGAACTGGTTCGAGGTCGCCATCTTCTCGTAGCGCTGGGTCTCGAGAAGCTGGAGGAAGGCCAGCCGCGCGCCCAGCGCGCCCAGGCCCAGGCCCGCGAACGCGCCCAACAGGATGGCGCGCCGGTGGAAGACGCCCTGACGTTCGTTGACCTCTTCGAAGAAGATCGCGGGTTGGGTCATCGGCGGCCGCTCAGCGGAATCTCACATCGGCGTCTTCGAAGCGTTCGATCAGCCGGTCTGCGAAGGGGAAGAGGATCACAGTCACGAGGAATTGCCAGCCCACCGACAGCGGATCCGGCGCGCTCTGGGTCTCCAGCATCGTGAAGAGGTAGCCCGCGCCCATCGCCAGTCCCGTCGCCGCGCCGTACCAGACCCACATCATCAACCGGCTCTGGCCCGCCAGCATCGCGCGTCCGCCCAGCACCACGCCATAGGGCAAAAGGAGGCAGACGGCCCAGAAGCCGACCGGCGAGCCCCAGAGCAGATCCAGGTACAGCCCGAGCAGCATGACGCACACCGGCCCCAGCATCGACGGCCGGATCACCGCCCAGGCGAACACCACCGGCATCGCGAACAGCGGCTCGGGCAGGCCCAGGCCCCAGAAGCGCATGGGAATGGCGAAGAGCAGGCTCAGCACCATCACGATCAGCATAGGCGCGCCAAGCCATCGCCACGGCGAGAGCCCGCGCATCCCGCCGCTCACGGTGTCTTCTCCGCCGGCGTGGCGGCCGCCTTCTGGGCCGGGGCCTTGGCCGGCGGCGTCGCGGCCGCCTTCGGCGCCGGCGTCGCGGT
>JBFMGV010000096.1:0-12946 GCA_040752615.1 Pseudomonadota bacterium
CTTCGCCTTCGTCGGCGGCATCGGCGCGGCGCTCAGCCTGGGCGCGCGGCGCGGCGGCCTGCTGACGGCCGTGATCGTCCTGCCGCTGTTCGTGCCGCCGGTGATCTTCGGGGGCGGCGCGCTGGACGCTTTCGCCAGCGGTCTAACCTGGACCAGCGGCGTCGCGCTGCTGGGCGCCTATGCCGCGGCCGCTGTGGCGCTGGGCCCTATCGCCATGGCCGCAGCCTGCCGGAACGCGCTTTCGTAGAACGTCGCGACGGAAAGTCCGCCCCGCCGCGTGGAACGCCGCAGGGGACTGAGAACAAGGACCATTCCGCACCATGAAGACGACCACCCTCGCCCTCGCCGCCGTCCTCGCCCTGAGCGGCGGCGCGGCGTTCGCCCAGCCCGCCGCCCCCGGCCCCGACGCCGGTCCGCGCGCCCAGCACCAGCGCCTCGATCCGGCCCAGCTCGCCGAGCGCCGCGCGGAACGCCTGCGGACCATGCTGCAACTGCGGCCCGAACAGGAAACCGCGCTGAAGACCTTCCTCAGCGCCACCGCGCCGAGCCCGGACCGCATGCGTGAGCGCCGGGCCGAACGCGGCGAGGTTCGTGGCCTGACCACGCCGCAGCGCCTGGACCGCCAGTCGGCCCGCCTGGCCGAGCGCCAGAAAGCCTTCGCCGTCCGCGCCGACGCGACCAAGCGCTTCTACGCCCAGCTCAGCCCCAGCCAGCAGAAGGCGTTCGACGCGCTGCATCAGGGTGGCAAGCGCGGCCACAAGGGCGGGTTTCGCGGCGGCGGTCGCGGTCCCGGCTTCCGCGCCTGATGATCGGACGGCCGGCCGCGCGGATCGCGTGGCCGGCTAGTTCGCGGCCTTGGGCTTCGGGTACCAGAGGGCGTTGACGATCACCCAGCGCTCGCCGAAGCGGCCCATGTGGAAGTAGTCCACGAACCAGGGCGTCTCGACCCGCGCGACCGCCGCGTTGCCGGCGATGTCCAGGACGCGCACCGAGCGGCTCCACTGGTCCTTGGGCGTCTTGAGCGCGCCCTGGCGCGTCAGGTCGACCAGTTCGTCCTTCGACATGCGGCGCAGGCCCAGCGGCTCGTCCGGGTCGGTGGTGCGGACGGCCCGCTTGGCGAGGTCGGGGTGCAGGCTGCGGGCCACGCGAGCGGGGTCACCCTCGAGCTGCCCGTCCACATAGTCATAGGCGACGGCCTCGATCGCCTTGACGGCGGCGGGGTCCAGGGCGGCGGGCGCCGGGGCCGGCGCGGCGGCGACCGCGGCGGCGGCGAACAGGGCGGCGAACATGGGTGGGGCTCCTCTCCCGAGCTGCGCCGTATGCCGCGTCCAGGCCCTTGAGGCACATGAAGAAAGCTTAATCCCGAACGCCGCTTTTCGGCCGCATCCTCTGCTTGAGCTTGGGGCTCGAAGGGATCCTCGAAAACGGGAGACACGATACAGATGTCCAAGCCCAAGACATGGCTCCTCGCCGGAGCCGCCCTCGCCCTGTGCGCCGGCGCCGCGATCGCCGCCGGTCCGGAAGACGCCGAGCGCGAAGCCAGCGCCGACGCCCAGGCGGCCGCCCGGCGTGGCGAGCTGCCCCAGCGCGTCGAGCGGCGCGAGGTTCGGGTGTACCGCGCGGGCGGTCCGGGCGAGCACGTCCACTTCAGGGGCGGTCATGCCGAGCACCTGAAGGATGTCCTGCAACTCCGGCCGGAACAGGAGCCGGCGCTTAAGGCCTTCGTCGAGGCGTTGAAGGCCGCCGACGGCCCGGCCCGGGACCATATGGTGAAGTTCGACCGCGACGCCGAGCGCACCACGCCCCAGCGGCTCGACGACATGCAGGCCCGCCTCGCCGAGCAGCAGACCGAGGCCAGCCGACGCATCGCGGCGATCCGCACGTTCTATGGCCAGCTCGACGCGCGCCAGCAGAAGGCGTTCGACGCCCTGCCGATGCTGATGATGGTCGGGCCCAGCATGGGGCCGATGGTCCTGCCCGGGCATCCCATGCGGATCTCCCAGCGCATGGAGCTGCCGCCCGAACCGCCGAAGCCGCCGAAACCACCAGCTCCGCCCAGGCCGTAGTGCGCGGCCCAAGCTGTAGCTTGCGGGGCGGGCGCGCGGACTCTATGCCCGTGGCATGAGCTGGGCGCCCGCCTTCCTGTCCAATCCCGATCGCTTCATGGCGTTCTCGCGATGGGCCGCGCCGATGTTCGGCCTGATCGCCGTGGCGCTGGCGGCCGCCGGCCTGTGGCTCGGCTTCACCTCGCCCGACGACTACCAGCAGGGCCAGACCGTCCGGATCATGTTCATCCACGTGCCGGCGGCGTGGCTCTCGATGTTCGTCTACCTGTGCCTGGCAGTGGCCAGCTTCCTGTCGCTGATCTTCCGGCACGTGCTGGCCGACTGCGCCGCCCAGGCGGCTGCGCCGCTGGGCGCCGCCTTCACCTTCCTGGCCCTGGTCACCGGCTCGCTCTGGGGCCGGCCCATGTGGGGAACCTATTGGGTCTGGGACGCGCGGCTGACGTCGGTGCTGGTGCTATTCCTGCTCTACGTCGCCTACATCGCCCTGCGCGCCTCGCTGGACGACGAAGCCAAGGCGGCGCGCGCCGCCGCGATCCTGGCGCTGGTCGGCGTCATCAACATTCCGATCGTGAAGTTCAGCGTCGACTGGTGGAACACCCTGCATCAGGGCTCCTCGGTCTTCCGGGCGGACGGCCCGACCCTTGCGCCGGTGTTCCTGTGGCCGCTGCTGTTGATGGGCCTGGCCTATATGTCGGCTTTCGGGTCGCTGTGGCTGGTGCGCATCCGGGGCGAGGTGTGGCGTCGCCGCGCCGAGGCCGCCGCCGTGCGCGCGGCGCGGGGGTAGGCGATGTTCGACTTCAAGTACGCCGAGTTCATCGTCCCGTCGTTCGCGGTCACCGCCGTGGTCTTCGCCGCGATGCTGGCCTTCTCGCTGAACCACGCACGCCGTTGGAAACGCCGCTACGAGGAGCTGACCTCGGGCGGGAGCGACGAGGCGTGAACCGCTGGCTGGCAGCCCTGCCGCTGATCGCGCTCGTGGCGCTGGGCGGCCTCTTCTATTTCTACGCCCTCAAGCGCGATCCGCAGGTCCAGCCCCAGGCCCTGGTTGGCAAGGCCGTCCCGGACCTCAGCCTGCCGACCCTCAAGGAAGGGACCCCCGTGTCGATCCGGGCGGCGGCCGCAGAGGGGCCGATGGTGGTCAACTTCTTCGCCTCCTGGTGCGCGCCCTGCGAGATCGAGCACCCCGTGCTGATGGGCATGAAGGGGCGCGGCGTGCGGATCGTGGGCGTCGCCTACAAGGACGCGCCGCAGAACAGCCAGGCCTTCCTGACCCGGCTGGGCGACCCGTTCGCCCAGGCCCTGGTGGATCGCGACGGCCGGGCCGGCGTCGAGTTCGGCGTGACCGGCGTGCCCGAGACCTATGTGATCGGTCGGGACGGCAAGGTGCTCGCCAAGCACACCGGGCCGCTCACCGAGGCCGAGGCCGAACGACTCTCAAAGCTCGCGCGTTAACCTTGCGTTGAGGGACGCGCGCCAGTTTGGGTTCGTCCCGTTAACCATACTGACGCGCCGTGAGCACCATTCGCCCTTACATGACGCCGAGCACGACCCTTCCGGGGGGCGAGCGCCAGGACGCGGGCAAGGCGGCGGCGCAGCGGGCGTTCTTCGAAGCGCTGGGCAAGGCCCAGGGGACCACGGCCACGGCGGCTCCCGCCGCGCCGGCGCAATCCGCCCAGACCGCCCAGGTTTCCCGCGTCGCTTCCGCCGGCGCGCCCTCGGATCAGCCGCAGAAAATCCTGCGTCCCGGCTCGCTGCTCGACATCCGAGTCTAAGGCGCGAGCGTATATCGCTCAGCTAAGCCTCGAAATTAACTACAATTTAGCCGGGAACACCCTAGACGCTGGGCTGTTTTCTACCTGCGACACAACAAATGTTGGAAAGCATGGGACGGGAAGAGCGCATCTACGAGGAGGCTGCCGCCCTCTGGCGACAGCTCTACGGCGAGCCGCCGCCCGCGCACCTGGGCGGATCCGAGATCATCGGCATGATCGTCGGCGGTCTCGACGAGCGGGACTATGCCCGCCTCGCCACGCCGCACCTGCGGCCCAGCAACATCACCTTCCCCCGCTGACCTCTATTCGGTGGGCGGGGGCGGCAGATCCTCGGCCTTGGCGTAGCGCATCAGCATCGGCACCTGCGTCAGGGTGAAGATCACCGTCACGATCATCAGGCCGGGGAAGCGGAACAGCACCCAGGTCGCGTCCGACTGGGTCCGCCACACCGCCTCGTTCAGCGCCGCCAGGGCGAAGAAGAACCCGGCGTAGCGGATCGTCAGCTGCTTCCAGGCGCTCTCCGGCATCACGAACGCCTCGCCCAGCAGCAGCTTCAACGGATGCTTGCCCATGGCAAGGCCGCCCAGCAGCACC
Organism: Pseudomonadota bacterium; assembly: GCA_040752615.1. Taxonomy (GTDB): domain Bacteria; phylum Pseudomonadota; class Alphaproteobacteria; order Caulobacterales; family Caulobacteraceae; genus Phenylobacterium. The sequence goes on from JBFMGV010000096.1 coordinate 4,433, forward strand.
AGGCCGAAGACACTGTTCATCACCGTCGGCTTCACCTTCAGCACGCGCGGGTCGTGCAGGAACAGCGACAGGCCGCCGAACACCAGCGCCGCGCCGCCGGCCAGGGCCGGGAAGGGCGCGATCCGCCGCTCGACCGCCAGGCCCACCAGCAGCGCCACGGCCGAGGCCGCGACCAGCGCCCAGGTCGCCTGGGTCAGGTCGCGGCCGGTGACGAAGAACGCGATCAGGAAGGCCGCCAGGGCGGAGTAGTCCACGAACCAGCGGACCCAGTGGCGGCGACTCTCGGCGCTCATCGCGCGGACTCCTCGAGGCCGACGAGCGTGCGGGCGAAGGCGCGCGCGTCGAACGGTTGCAGGTCGTCGACGCCTTCGCCGACGCCGATCAGCTTGATGGGGCTGTCCGAGGCCTGGGCCACGGGCACCAGCACCCCGCCCCGCGCGGTGCCGTCCAGCTTGGTCATCACGATGCCCGAGACCCCGATCTGGTTGCCGAAGATGTTCTCCTGCGCCAGGGCGTTGCGTCCGACGGTGGCGTCCAGCACCAGCAGGGTCTCGTGCGGCGCGTCGGGATCCACCTTCTTCACCACGCGGATGATCTTGAGCAGTTCGTCCATCAGCCCCTGCTTGTTCTGCAGGCGGCCGGCGGTATCGACCAGCACCACGTCATAGCCCTCGTCCTTGGCCTTCTGCACGGCGTCGAACGCGAGGCCCGCGGCGTCGGATCCGGTCGGGCGGCCCATGAAGTCGGCGCCGGCGCGTTCGGCCCAGACCTTAAGTTGCTCCACGGCGGCGGCGCGGAAGGTGTCGCCGGCCACCACCAGCACCTTGGCGCCCCGGCGGCGCAGGTCGGTGGCGATCTTTCCCAGGGTGGTGGTCTTGCCCGAGCCGTTCACCCCGATGAACAGCACGATGTACGGCCGCGGTCCTGACAGCGGGTCGAAGTGGCCCTGGCGGCCGGACAGCTCCTCGCCGATCGCCGTCGACAGCGCCTCGCGGATCTCGGCCTCGTCGACGTCCTTGCCGAACTTCTCCTCGGCGAAGCGCTCGGTGATGCGGGCGGCCGAATGCGGACCGAGGTCGGCCTCGATCAGCATCTCCTCCAACTCGTCCAGCTTGGCCTGATCGAGCGGCGCCTTGGCCACGAAGACCTGGGCGATCTGATCGCCCATCTGCTTGGAGGACTTGGTGAGGCCCTGGGTGAGCCTCTGGAACCAGCCACGTTTGGGTTCTGACATGGCCACGGGTTCTAGAGGCTGCCGCGCCCCGTGGAAATGGGGCTCTGCGGGAGGGCTCCGCGCCGGTCAGATCGCGATGATGCCGCGGCGCATGGCGACGGCCACGGCGTGGGCGCGGTCGTCGACGTCGAGCTTCGAATAGATGCTCTTCAGGTGCGACTTGACGGTGTCCTCGCTGATGGAGAGCGCGCGGGCGATCTCCTTGTTGGCCTGGCCGTCCGCGACCTGCCTGAGGATCATGATCTCCCGGTCGCTGAGCGCCAGGCCGCCGGCGTGGAGCGCGATCTCCTGGGCGACAGCCGGCGCGACGGCGCGCTGGCCGCCGTGGACCGCGCGTATGGCGTCGATCAGTTCGCGGCGCAGACTGCTCTTCAGCAGATACCCCGCCGCGCCGGCGCGGAGCGCGCGCAGGGCCTGGGCGTCGCCGGCATAGGTGGTGAGGACGAGGATCCGGGCGTCCGGCGTCCCGGCGCGGATGCGCTCGATCGCCTCGACGCCGTCCATGCCGGGCATCTGGATGTCCATGAGCGTCACGTCCGGCCGAAGGGCGTCGAAAAGCGTCAGGCCTTCTTCCGCCGACGACGCCTCGCCGACCACCTGCATGTCGGTCTGGGCGGCGATCACCGCGCCGACGCCCTCGCGCAGCATGGGGTGGTCGTCGACGATGAGCAGCCGGATCCTGTCGCTGGCGGGGCTTGCGGTCATGCCCTGGTTGTCGCGTCCCAGGCCAGCGCGATCAATCTCGGGCTGCTGGTTCCGGGGTCACCCAAACGGGTGATCCGCCGGCGGTGGAGGGCGTCTGCCGAAGGGCCGGCGGCCTGCCGCGGTGCTCGGATAGGCGCAGCGCGCGGGTATCGTCACGGCGATGCGGGCGCCGCCCGTGGCGGGCGAGCTGACGCGCAAGGTCCCCTGCAGCCGCTCGGCGCGCTCGCGCATCCCGACGAGGCCGAAGTGGCCCGGTCGCCCGCCCGCGGCCAGGATTTCCTCGGGAATGCCGGTCCCGTCGTCCTGGAAGGCCACCTGGAGCTCGCGCGCGCCGAAGGTCATGGTGACGACCATCTCGCGCGCCTGTCCGTGCCGGATGGCGTTCCCCATCGCCTCAGCCGCGATGGCGGCGAGTTCCGAGGCCGTGGAGCCGGTGACCTGTCGGGGCTGGCCGGCCCGTTCCATCCGCAGGGCGATCGGCCGGTTCAGGCCCGGTTGAGTGAAGGCCATCGCCAGGGTTTCCTCCAGATCGCGAGGCTCCTCGGCGGCGCGCAGATTGCGCACGCGGTTGCGGCCCTCGACCACGAGGTCCTCGGCGCGGTCCAGGGCGGTCTCCATGTCGTTCCGCAGCCTGGCGTCGGACGAGACGCGGGAGGCCAGGCCCTGGAACTGCAGCAACAGGCCGCTGACACCCTGGAGCAGGGTGTCGTGCAGCTCGCGCGCGATGCGCTCGCGCTCGTCCAGGCGCTCCTGCATGCGGTCGTTGAGGCGGTCGGCCAGCGAGCGGACCCGCCAGCGGTAGGCCAGGGTTCCCAGCAGGACCGCCAGCAGGACGCAGGCGACGGCGAACGTCCTGGTCTGGGCGAAGCTCGGCTTGATGGTGACGTCCAGTGTCGCTTCCTCGCGGCTGGATACCCCCGCACTGCTCGTGGCCGAAACGCGGAACCGGTACGTCCCCGGCGACAGGTTCGTATAGAAGGCCTGGCGGCGGTCGCCGGCCTCGTTCCACGCCTCGTCGACGCCCTCCAGCCGGTAACGGAAGGTGGCGCCCTTGGGGTCGGTGAGGGTCGTGGCGGTGTAGTCCACCTCGAAACTGCGGGTGCCTACCGGCAGCACGATCGCCCGCTCGGTCTTGAAGACCTGTCCGTTGGCGACGAGTTGCTTGATCACGACCCGAGGGGGCGGCGCGAAGCCGTCGACCTTGCTCAGGTCGAGCGAGACGAGCCCCTTGTTGGTGAAGACCCAGAGGCGTCCGAAGCGATCGGCGATGATGTCGCGCGGGTACATCATCATCGTCTCGCCGCGCAGGCCCTCCTCGGCGCCGAACGGCTGAAAACGGAGCGGCCGGCCGGGGGCGTCGAACGCCGCGTCGAGGTCGGCGGTGCGCACGCGCATCAGACCGGAGAGCGCCGTCAGCCAGGTCCACCCATCGGGCCGCTCGACGACCCCCGTGACGTTCGTGAGTTGGGGATAGGCCGCCGCGTCGAGGATCTTCATCGTCCGGCCAGAAAGGCAGGCCATCCCGTTCTGCGCGCCGAAGAGCATGCACCTGCGTCCGGCGGCGGCGGTCTTGATGAAGCCGATGGCGGCCTGACGCGTCGACCAGATCGTCTCGTACCGGTCTCCGTCCAGCCGCACGATCTTGTCCTGGGGATAGACCAGCAGCATGCCCCCGTCCGGCGCGGGGATGATGCCGTACGCTCCCTCGCGCGTGGTCGGCTCCAGCGGAACGACGGGGCGCCACTGGCCGGCTTCCAGCCGATAGAGCGGGTGGTGGGCCATCGACAGCAACAGTCGGCCCGCGGCGTCGAAGGCGCAGGCGCGGATGGTCTGCGACCCGCGGTCGGGGAACCGCTCGGGCGTGGCGATCCTGCGCAGCTTTCCGTCGGCATAGGCGAAGAGGTCGAACGGGGTGGCGACCACGACCTGCTTGCGGTCGCTGCACAAAGTCTCCGCAGAGCGGATCGTCGCCAGCTCCCGCGGGCCGTCGGGACCGATCCTCATCAGGCGGTTGTTGGAAACGAGGTAGGCCTCGCCGTCGGCCCCCGCGTGAGTGTCGAAGGCATAGGATTGCGAAAGTCCGGCGTCGCGGACCGCGCGGCGGATGCTGAAGCGGTCCACGCCCAGCAGGGTGCCGACCCAGATGTTGCGCTCGCTGTCCTGGGCCATGGCCAGGGTCACCGGCGAGGAGATGCCGTCGTCGCCGCCGAAGAGGCTCTCGGCCGCTCTGAAACGATCGCCTCCTTGCTCCGGCAGCAGGCGGCGAATCCCGTCTTCCGCGCCCGCCACCCAGGCCGCGCCGTCGGCGTCGAAGGCCAGCCGGCGGTAGAGATCGCTGTGAGGCAGGGGTGTCACCGGGCCGACGAAACCCGCGCCGAATTCGATGCGGGTCAGCCTGTCCTGGTCGGCGACCCAGATGCGGCCCTGAGGGTCTTCCGCGATGGTCGGCCCGTCGCCCAGGCTCAATGGCTGGAACTCGAAGCGGCCGGCGCCCGGTTTCAGCCGGCGCACCCCATCCGGGTTGAGGAGATAGAGCGTTCCGTCCCGAGCGACGAGGAAGGCGATGGAGTTGACGCCCAGCGGCAGGTTCCAGCCTTCGTCGATGTCGGTCCAGCGACCATCCTTGAAGCGGATCAGGCGGTTGCCCTTCCCACCGGAGGCGCGGGCCCACACCGCGCCGTCGCGGGTCACCGTCAGATACACCGAGGCCTTGTTCGGCCGGCCCGGATCGACGGCGCGCAGGCGCCCGCGGCTGTAGACCGCGATGCCGCCCCAGTCGTAGCCGACCCAGACGTCGCCGTTGGGCGCGGCTGCGACCGAGGCGATCTGCAGGGATTGGCTGCCATCCCCGCCCTCCAGCGGAATACGGTCGAAGGTCAGCCCGTCGAAACGATAGAGGCCCGTGGCGCTGGCGAGCCAGAGGAAGCCGTCGGGCGACTGCGCCAGGCCCTGGATGTTCGGTGGCGCGCCGTCCTCGGGATGCCAGGCCACGTGCCGCACCGGTTCGAATGCCGGGCCGGCGGGCGCCGCGGCCGATAGACAGATGGCGGCGACAGCTCCCGCCAGCGCTTGCAACAGCCTGCGCATGCTCAACCTCGCCGGTCGCGCATGCCCGCCGCGCACGGGGTCACAGCGAGATGATCCCGCGCCTCAGCGCCACGGTCACGGCCTGGGTCCGGTCGTTCACGTCAAGCTTGCCGTAGATGCTGCGCAGGTGGGACTTCACGGTGTCCTCGGAGACCGACAGCTCCCAGGCGATGATCTTGTTCGCCTTGCCGGCGGCCACCAGTTCGAGGATCGCCACCTCGCGCGGCGTGAGCCCTTCTTCCGCTGCATGAAGCGCGATCTCCTGGGCCACCTCGGGCAGGACGTAGCGGCGGCCGCCGTGAACGGCGCGGATCGTGTCCAGCAGTTCTTTCCGGAGTGAGGTCTTCAGCAGATAGCCGCTGGCGCCGGCCTTCAGCGCCCGCATCGCCTGGATGTCGCCGTCGTAGGTGGTGAGGACGATGATCCGGGCCGAGGGCGCCTTGGCCCGGATGCCCGCGATCGCCTCGACGCCGCCTTTGACCGGCATCTGCAGGTCCATGAGCACGACGTCGGGCCGCAGTTCGGCGAAGGCGGCCTCGCCCTCGGCGCCGTTCGACGCCTCGCCGACGATGAGCATGTCCGGCTCGGGGGAGATGATGGCGGCCACGCCCTCACGCACCACGGCGTGGTCGTCGACGACGAGCAGGCGGATGCGCGTTTCGGGGGCCATGGCGCAGCTTAGGCAAATCGGGCCGCCGGCGCCTATCCACCATTGATCACCCGTTTGAGGGAGTGTCGCGGCCACCAAAAGTGGGGCGCCGCGCTCATCTGGACGGCATCGGCCGCCACCCCCTGTTCCGGCAACTCTCGGTCGTCGAAACGAGCAGAGGAACACGGCCATGACCGACGCCTACATCGCCAGCACCCCCGTCTTCCCGGGCGCGCAGATCCTGGCCTTCGGACAGATCGGGTCGCCGTCGGCCGGCAAGGTGTTCGGGCGCGGCCTCGCGGGGTGGCAACTGCGGCGTGTCGCCGAACATGTGCGATCCAACCTCGACCGCTGCATCACCCTCGCCGAACTGGCGGGCCTGGTTCGCCTCAGCCGCTTCCACTTCTGCACCGCGTTTCGGCTTGCCACCGGCCAGACGCCTCGCGACTGGATCACCGGTGAGCGAATCCGCCGGGCCGTCGCCCTGCTCGAGGCGCACGAACTGAACATCACCGAGATCGCGCTGGAGGTCGGATACGAGACGCCGTCGTCGTTCACGGCGCGGTTCCGCCAACTGATGGGCGTCACGCCGTCCGACTACCGCCGCGCCCTGTGACGCGCGCGAGAAACCTCAATCATGAATTGTGCTTCGGATCGTTGAGGTGAAAGCTCGTGTCGGCGCGCAAGCCTGGCGCGGCATCCGGGCTGGCCGGCCGGCTTGCCTCATCGGCCAGCGGGCTCCACAACGCGACCATGGACGCGCTCGCCCAGGCCCTGACGTTTCTCGACTACGCCGCGGTGGCGGTGTTCGGGGCGTCGGGCGCGCTGGCGGCGGCGCGGCGCAAGCACGACATCATCACCTTCGGCTTCTTCGCGGCGGTGACGGGGGTCGGCGGCGGGACGCTGCGCGACCTGCTGATCGACGCGCCCGTCTTCTGGGTGGCGCGGCCCGAGTACATCATCGTCTGCCTGGTGGCGGCGCTGGCGATCTGGCTGCTGGGCTGGGGCCAGGGCCGCGAGCGGCTGCTGCTTTGGCTGGATGCCGTGGGCATGGCGGCCTACGCGGTGGTCGGCGCCCTCAAGGCGACGTCGCTGGGCGTGCCGCCGGTCTCGGCGATCATCATGGGCGTGCTGACGGCCACCTTCGGAGGCGTGACGCGGGACGTGCTGGCGCACGAGCCGTCCATCCTGCTGCGGCGCGAGCTGTATGTGACCCCGGCGCTGCTGGGGTCGGGCGTGTTCATCGGGCTGCACGCCCTGGACCTGCCGGTGCTGGTGAGCGGCATGCTGGGCTTCCTCACCGCCTTCTCGGTGCGGTCGGGCGCCATATTGTTCGGGTGGCAGATGCCGGGCTTTCCGGGGCGCGCGCCGCCGGAGTGAGGGGGCGCGATGGACGCCCCCCCTCGTCGGTCGTCATGCGATGGCGAGGCGCGAGCGGCGGCGAAGCGACGCGCCGACACCGCCGAAGCCGAGGATCATCAGCGCCCAGGCGCCAGGCTCCGGCACGCCTCCCACGGTCGCCACGTCGCCGAGAACGACGTTGTCGATCTGCGAGCCCTGGTTCCCGAGCATGGTGTAGCTGAACCACTCCAGGCGATCCTTGTTGAACGTGATCGTCTGAAGGCCGCGGATGGCGTCGAGCGTGACCGTTTCGGTGGTGGTCTTCGATCCGTCGAAGAACGTGAACAGGTACTTGCTCGAGGCCGAACTGTTGTAGGTGTCGGTCATGTCGAGCGAGGCCAGACTGAAGAGTCCGCCATCGGTGCGTCGCACGGTGACCTGCTTGGCGTTCCAGTTCACCAGGGTGGCGCCATCGGGATCCGCATTGTTGATCGTGCCCCAGACACCGAGGCTGTTCAGCGAGGCCTCGCCGGTGAAGCTGAAGCCCTGACTGACGACCGGCGCGGTGTAGAGCTTCACGGGCGAGGTGTGCGCGAGCTCGTCGAATGTGACGGTAACCGCCGCGTGGGCGGCGGAGGCGAACGCGAGGGCTGTGATGACCCCAGCGGCTAGTGCGTGGCGTTTCATTTCGGAGGCTCTGTACTGTTGATCTGACATGCGGCGGTGGCCGCGCGGGCAGATCAGGCGCCGAGCGCGTTGGCTTCCATCAGCCTTGAGACAAGCCGATGCGTTTCAGCGACAAGGCCGTCGCGTTTCGCTTGAGAGGGGAAAAGGCGCGGTCGCCTATTCGATCTCGTCGGGGCGCACGCCGATCACCTTGCCCTCGGCGAGGCGCACGTCGGGGACGGCTTCCCGGGTGAACGGCAGGTACCAGGTGGCGCCGCCCTCGGGCGGGAGCACTTCCAGCAGATCGCCGGCGCCGAAGTCCTGCACCGAACGGACGCGGCCCAAGGGCTCGCCTTCGGGCGTCTCGATCGCAAGTCCCACGAGGTCGGTGATGTAGAACTCGTCGTCCTCGGGCTCGGGCAGGGCCGAGCGGGGGATGAAGAGCTTCAGGCCTTTGAGGGCCTCGGCCTGTTCGCGGGTCTCGACCTGCGTCGCCCGCGCGACCACGCCGCCCTTGGCCGGGCGGCCGCCCGTCAGCGTGAGGCCGGGCTGGCCGTCCTCACGCCGCAGGTCGCGGTAGTCCAGCAACCCCGACGGATCGGCGGTGAAGCTGGTGATGCGGACCTCGCCGCGAACGCCGAAGGCGCCCGCGACGCGGCCCACGAGGATGAGATCGTCGCTCATCCGTATCCGGCCTTAGGCCTGCTCTTCGCCTTCGGCGGCGGGAGCTTCCTCGGCGGCGGCTTCAGCGGCCGGAGCCTCTTCAGCAGCGGCTTCGGCGGCCGGGGCCTCCTCGGCGGCGGGCTCTTCGGCCGGAGCGGCGGCGGCGGCC
>JBFMGV010000097.1:0-22338 GCA_040752615.1 Pseudomonadota bacterium
CGGGGGGGCGGGCCCCCCCCAACGCCCCCCAAAGGTGAGCGGCCGGCGGGCGTGCGCGGTCCCGCCGCGTGCCGCGGCTCCTACGGGTCCGCCCCTTCGGGCGCGCTTTGCGCGCCGGCGGCCGCTCGACGGCGCGTTCCGCCGTGCAGCGCCTGGCGGCGCGCAGGCTCCTTGCAGCCTTCATTCTTCCTGGGCCGCCTGCGGCGGCCGCGGCTTAGGGCTCCGCCCTCGGCGCGCTTCGGAGCGGCTTCCGCCCAGCTTCGGTCCCTCGCTCGGGCTGCAGGAGGGCAGGGCCGTCAGGCCCTGCAGCCGGTTCCCCGCGAAGCCGCCCCTCCGCTTGCACACCGGGCCTCCCGCGTGGGCGATGAGATCAGCCTAGTCGAACTTGACGATCTCGCCGTCTTCCTTGGTGAAGCTGTCAGGCCTCCGCTCGAGCAGCTCCAGGGCCGTTTCCGAAGGGCGGGTGAGCTTAACGCCTTTGGGTGTTACGACGATGGGACGGTTCACGAGGATCGGGTGTTCGACCATGGCGTCGAGGATCGTTTCGTCGCTGACGCTGTCGTCGAGCAGGCCGAGCTCCGCGGCCGGCGTACCTTTGTCGCGCAGGATGTCGCGCGGCTTGGCGCCCATGGCGGCAAGCAGTTTTTGCAGCTGCGGCTTGGTCCACCCCGCCTGCAGGTACTCGACGACCTCGGGCTCGTAGCCGGCGGCCTGGACCATGGCGACGGTATTGCGGGAGGTGCCGCAGGCAGGGTTGTGGAAGATGGTGATCGGGAAGTCGGACATGCAGCTCACCTCGCAATCGGCGGGGCGCAGCGCGCCGCCACCCGTTGAACGGCCGCGCCGCGCTCGTACCAGCCCTTGGACCGGTTCACGATGGCGACGATGGTCAGCATCACCGGCACTTCGATCAGCACGCCCACGACCGTTGCGAGCGCCGCGCCGGAGCTGAAGCCGAAGAGGCTGATGGCGGCGGCGACCGCCAGCTCGAAGAAGTTGCTCGCGCCGATCAGGGCGGACGGGCCCGCGACACAGTGGGCCTCGCCGGTCGCCCGGTTCAGCAGATAGGCGATGGCCGAGTTGGCGTAGACCTGGATCAGGATCGGCACGGCCAGCATGGCGATGATGGCCGGCTGGGTCAGGATCTGCTCGCCCTGGAAGCCGAACAGCAGGACTAGGGTGGCGAGCAGGGCGGTGAGGGAGAGGGGGCCGATGCGCGCCAGCACGCGCTTGAGCTCGGCTTCGCCGCCGCGTTTGAGGAGCGCCCTCCGGAGCAGCTGCGCCAGAACGACGGGGACGATGATGTAGAGCCCGACGGAGAGCAAAAGCGTCTCCCAGGGGACGGTGATGGCGGATAGGCCCAGCAGCAGCCCGACGATGGGCGCAAAGGCGATGACCATGATGGCGTCGTTCACCGCCACCTGGCTGAGCGTGAAGTGCGGCTCGCCGCGGGTCAGGTTGCTCCAGACGAACACCATCGCCGTACAGGGCGCCGCAGCCAGCAGGATCAGGCCGGCGATGTAGCTGTTGATCTCGCCGGCGGGCAGGTAGGGGCGGAACAGGTAGCCGATGAAGAAGGCGCCGAGCGCCGCCATCGAGAATGGCTTCACCGCCCAATTGACGAACAGGGTGACGCCGATGCCGCGCCAATGCTGGCCGACCTGGCGCATGGCGCCGAAATCGACCTTCATCAGCATCGGAATGATCATCAGCCAGATCAGCACGGCGACCGGCAGGTTCACCTTGGCCACTTCGGCCGAGCCGATGGCCTGGAACACCGACGGGAACAGGTGACCGAGGCCGACGCCGACCACGATGCAGAGCGCGACCCAAAGGGTCAGGAAGCGCTCGAAGCGGGACATGCCCTTAGGCCCCTCGGATGGGGCGGGGGGCTCGATGGTGGTCATTGGGCGGACTGGGGTTCGTCGACGGTTTGGCCGATCTCGCGCAGCTTTGTTTGCAGCGACATGCGGTCGATCGAAGCGAGCGGCAGGCTGAGGAAGATGCGGATGCGATTGCCCAGCATCCGCGCCGTTTCGGAGAAGGCGGCGGCGATCTCGGCCTCCGAGCCCTGGACCGCGGCCGGATCGGGCACACCCCAATGGGCGGTCATCGGCTGGCTCGGCCACACAGGGCAGACCTCGCCCGCGGCATTGTCACAGACGGTGATGATGAAATCGAGCGGCGGCGCGCCAGGCTTCGCAAACTCGTCCCAGGACTTGGAACGGAACACCGTGTCCTCGAAGCCGAGGGCTCGAGTGATCGACAGGGCGTGCGGATTGACCCGTCCGGTGGGCATCGAGCCCGCCGAGTAGGCCTTGAAGCGGCCGCGGCCCTCCTTGTTCATCAGCGCCTCGGCGATCACAGATCGGGCCGAGTTGCCGGTGCACAGGAAGAGGATGTTGTACGTCTTGTCGCTCACGGTGGGCTCCTCAGGCTCGCGCGCCTTCGGCCACGCAGCACTGGCTGGCGATGGCGGCGAGCGGCGCGCAGATCTCCGGCGAACCGGCGCAGCAGTCCTCCATCAGGAAGGCCAACAACTCGCGCATGGCGTCGTAGTTGGCGGTGTAGATGATCGAGCGTCCGTCACGGCGCGAGGCGATCAGGCCGGCGTGGCTGAGCACATTGAGGCTGGCCGACAGGGTGTTCGGCAGCACGCCCAGACGCCGGGCCACTTCGCCGGCCGGCAGGCCATCAGGTCCCGCCTGCACCAGGAGGCGGAAGGTGGACAGGCGAACCTCGTGGGCGAGGGCGGACAGGCTTGCAACGGCAGGCTTGGTTTCCATATTTCGACAATATAGGAAGTCTGCGACAGTTTGAAGTTGCTTCCACGGTGTTTCGAGGTGCACATGACCGAGTTCCCCGCCCTGCAACCGCAGTTCCTCGAGACGCCAAGCCTGGAGAAGCTGAACGCGTCGACGGCGGCGACCCACCCGCCGCGCATCCTGCTGCTCTACGGGTCGCTGCGGGAACGGTCCTACAGCCGGCTGCTGACGGAGGAGGCCGCCCGCATCCTGCAGCGGTTTGGCGCCGAGACGCGCATCTTCGATCCGCGGGACCTGCCGCTGCCTGACGCCGTGTCGCCGGACCACCCGAAGGTGCAGGAGCTGCGGGCGCTCTCACAATGGTCCGAGGGCCAGGTGTGGTGCAGCCCGGAACGCCATGGGGCGATCTCCGGGATCATGAAGGCGCAGATCGACTGGATCCCGCTGGAGATCGGCAGCGTGCGGCCGACCCAGGGGCGCACCTTGGCTGTGATGCAGGTGTCCGGCGGCTCGCAATCCTTCAACGCCGTGAACACCCTGCGCCTGCTCGGCCGCTGGATGCGCATGATCACCATCCCCAACCAGTCGTCGGTGGCCAAGGCCTACCAGGAGTTTGATGAGGCGGGCCGTATGAAGCCGTCGGCCTATTACGACCGCGTGGTCGACGTGATGGAGGAACTCTACAAGTTCACCCTCCTGACCCGCGATCGCGCGGACTATCTGGTCGATCGCTACAGCGAGCGAAAAGCCGCCGGTCGCGCCACCGAGGGCGATCAGCTGGCCGCCGCGGCCATGGCGCATGAGGCGGCGACCTGAGGAGAGCGCCGGCAGGGGACCGCTGCTGCGCCCGGGGCGTTAGTCGAGGATGTGCAACGACTACCGCTACACGAAGTCGCCTGACACCCTCCGGGAGGAGTTCAGTCAGTTGAAGATCCCGCTGCGCTTCGCGGGCGACGCTACGCCCAACTACCCGCCTTACGAGGACATCCGGCCGAACCAGACTGCCCCAATCATCCGCGGCGGCTCGGACGGGGTGGAGCTCTCGGTCACGCCTTGGGCCTGGAAGTCCTCGAATGGCAAGCCGGTGTTCAACTTCCGCTCCGAGGGCCGCAGATTCGCCAAGAGCGACCGCTGCTTGATTCCATCGGACGGGTTCTACGAGTTCACGAAGCCGGACGACCCCAAGCAGCGGCTGAAGGACAAGCACCTGTTCACCCTGGCCGGGGAGCCCTGGTTCTGGATCGCGGGTCTGGTGAAGGAGGGCGCCTTCGCCATGCTGACCACTTCGCCGGGGCCGGACATTGCGCCGTACCACGACCGGCAGATCGTGGTCCTGCCGCGAGCTGAAGGTCTCGAGTGGCTCGACCTCAGGAAGCCGGAAGCGGAGATTCTTCGCCCGTTGCCGGAGGGCAGCCTCACGCACGAGCAGGTGCGGTAAGCGCCTGGAATGACTGGCGACAGCGGGCTGCTGGACCTCAGCTACGGCCGCCGAGATCGAGATGGCGGGGCGCGGCCAGGACGCGCGGCCACTGGATCTTGAGCCTTGAGAATGCGTTCGCGCGTCGCTATGCATCGCCTCGCCGCCCTTGGGACGACGAGGCGACGATCTGAGAGGTAAACCCTGGCTGCTTACGCCGGGAAGATCCAATCCGAGCCGGCGGTGCTGATCCCAGGTACGAAGCCGGGCTCGTCGATGAACATGAAGTCGCTCTGCCGGAGATCGGCCCTGAACACGCCCAGCAGCAGGACGCCGCCCTCCGGATCGGCGTCGCGGTCTGTGTTCCAGGACACGAACGCCCCTTCCGCGCGATCCACGACGGACACCTGATCCGGCCGAATGTCGCGCAGCGCGAGGTGGTCGAACGCGCCCTGCGCCTCACCGCGGACTTCCATATCGGTGATCACGTCGAAGCCGCTGTGCGGATCGACGATGAAGGCGTCGGCCCCCGTGCCGCCGGTGATGGTGTCGTTGCCCATGCCGCCTTCGATCATGTCGTGGCCGGCGCCGGCGTCGATCGAGTCCGCGCCCTCCATGCCCATGATATCGTCGACCATGGCGCCGCCGATCAGGGTGTCGGCGCCCATGCCGCCATCGAGGCGATCCATGCCGTCGCCGCCTTCCAGTCGGTCGTCGCCCGCATCACCTTGCAGTACATCGTCGCCGCCCGCGCCGAGCAGAGTGTCGGCGCCATCCCGACCGAAGATGTTGTCGACGCTTTCCCCACCGGTCAGCTGATCGGCTTCCCGCTCGCCGACGAGCACCTGGTAGGTTTCGTCGCCTGTAAAGGTGAGCGCGACGTCACCATCCCGCATCGCGGCGTCGGCGGCTTGGTCGAAACGCTCGCCAGGGAGGTCCCCGTGCCGAGGGTCCGGACCCTCGACGCTGGGTGTGGGCCGCTCGGGGGTCGGCGCTGTCGCCGGGCGCGAGGCGGGCGGAAGATCCGGCGCGTTCGCGAACATGAAGTCGTCCTGCGCGAGATCCGCCTGACGCACGCCCTCCAGCAGCACGGAGCCACCCTGCCAGCTGACACGCACACCCGCCGGGGAATCTTCGAAGCTCAGGTCTTCCCACCGGAGGTCCCGCAGCGCGAGGTGGTCGAACATGCCGGGGCCCGCGGTGAAGTCGCGGATCACATCGTTGCCGCTGGTGGGGTCGACCGCGAAGGCGTCGGGTCCGAGACCGCCGACCAGCGTGTCATCCCCCATCCCGCCCTCGAGATCGCCGTGGCCCGCGCCCTCGTCGAGGTAGTCGTCGCCCATGCCGCCCATCAGGGCGTCAGCGTCCCTGCCGCCAAAGAGCCGGTCTCCGTCCATGCCGCCCGTGAGCCGGTCAGCGCCGTCGCCCCCGCTGAGGGTGTCGGCGCCGGAGTCGCCATAGAGCACGTCGTTTTCGCGGTCTCCGCTCAGCAGGTCGTTGCCGCCGAGTCCCCAGAAGTGGTCGCGGTCGCCGCGCCCGACGAGGGCGTCGTTGCTCTCATCCCCGATCGAGACCTGATAGTCGTAGCGTTCGCGACCGGCATCGAAATCGAATGTTAGGCCCTCTCCGGAGAGATACTGACCTGCCAGTTCCTGGATGGGTACATCCCTCCAGCCGTGGGATAGTTTGTGTGACATTTGGCCGTTCCTGCGCAAGATTACAGCGATGGGAATGTTTCACCCCGCAACAACGGGTGAGCGATCCGTCAACTCTGTATTGCTCTCGCAGTTCCGAGTATTGCTAGTAAGCCAGTCTCTGCCTCAGCTAAGCTTACCGCGCTCTTGCCTTGACTCGTTCGGGCGGCGTCGTCGGCTCGGCTCCGGCCGTCAGGTCGGCAAGGATGGGGCACTCCGGACGATCGTCGCCGGCGCAGCAGTGCGACAGGTGCCGAAGGGTGTCGGCCATGGCCTGCATTTCGGCGATCCGGGCGTCGAGATCGGCGACATGCCGGTCGGCGATCGCCTTGACCTCGCGGCTCGGCCGCTCGCGATCCCGCCACAGCGACAGCAGTTGCGTGATCTCGTCCATCGAGAAGCCGAGACTACGCGCGCGCTTGATGAAGCGAAGCTCGTTGATCTGGCGGGCGTCGTACTCGCGATAGTTGGAGTCGGTCCGGCTCGCGGGGCGCACCAGGCCGATCTCGTCGTAGTAGCGGATCATCTTGGTGGTGACGCCCGAGGCCTTCGAGGCCTGACCGATGTTCATGGCCGTGCTCCTTGGAAGGCGGCGTCGCGGAAGGCTCGCAGGCGAAGCGCGTTTGTCAGGACGCTGACGCTAGAGAGCGCCATGGCGCCGGCCGCCACCATCGGGGACAGCAGCAGGCCGAAGGCGGGGTAAAGGGCGCCGGCGGCGACGGGGATCAGCACCACATTGTAACCGAAGGCCCAGACAAGGTTCTGGCGGATGTTCCGCAGCACGGCCCGGCTGAGCGCGAGCGCGGTGGCAACGCCCTGGAGGTCGCTGCGCATCAGCACCACGTCGGCGCTTTCGATGGCGATGTCCGTGCCAGTGCCCATGGCGATCCCGACGTCGGCTGCCGCGAGCGCCGGGGCGTCATTGACCCCGTCGCCCACGAAGGCCAGGCGGCCGAAGCGGGCCTGCAGATCACGAACCGCCGCGACCTTGCCGTCCGGCAGCACCTCGGCCACGACGTCGTCGAGTCCGAGCTGCTCAGCGACGGCGTTGGCCGTCCGAGCGTTGTCGCCGGTGATCATCACCACCTTCAGGCCCTGCGCGTGCAAGGCTTGCAGCGCTGCCGCGGTCGTCGGCTTGATAGGGTCCGCGACGGCGACGATCGCCACCAGCTCGCCGTCGACGGCCGCGTAGAGCGGGGTCTTCGCCTCGCGCGCCAAGCGCTCAGCCTCCGCAGACAAGGCGGCGACCGAGATGCCAAGCCGGGTCATGTACCGGTCGGCGCCCACTTCGACGTTGCGGCCCTCCACCTGCGCGGCCACGCCGAAGCCGGGGATGCTCTGGAAATCCTCCGCGGGCGGGATGCTGAGTTCGCGGGACTTGGCTGCGTCGACGATCGCCTGCGCAACAGGATGCTCCGACGAGGCCTCAACGGCGGCGATCAGGCGCAAGATCTGCGCTTCATCGCGTCCGTGCGCCACCTGCAGATCGGTCAGGGCAGGGCGGCCCAACGTCAGGGTGCCGGTCTTGTCGAAGGCCACTACCTGGACGTCGCGCAGGCTCTGCAGGGCTTCGCCGCGCCGGAACAGGATCCCGAGCTCAGCCGCCTTGCCCGTCCCGACCATGATCGAGGTGGGCGTGGCCAAGCCCATGGCGCAGGGGCAGGCGATGATCAGGACGGCGACGGCGTTGACAAGCGCGAAGCTCAAAGCGGGCGAGGCGCCGAACAGCAGCCAGACCGCGAAGGTGAGCGTCGCGATGCCGATGACGGCCGGCACGAACCAGGACGTGACCTGATCGACCAGCGCCTGGATGGGCAGCTTGGCGCCCTGCGCGGCCTCCACCATGCGGACGATCTGGGACAGCATGGTCGCGGCGCCGACCTTGGTGGCGCGGAAGCGGAAGGCGCCGGTCTTGTTGACGGTGCCGCCGACGACCGCAGCGCCGGCGGCCTTCTCCACCGGGATCGGCTCACCCGTGATCATCGACTCGTCCACGAAGGAGCCGCCGTCCACCACCTCTCCATCGACGGGGATCCGCTCGCCGGGACGGACGAGGACGACGTCGCCGACGCGCACCTCGCCGATCGGCACCTCGAGCGCCACGCCCTCCCGCTCAACGCGCGCCGTCTTGGCCTGCAGGGTCATCAGCCGCTTGATGGCCTCGCTGGTGCGCCCCTTGGCCTGGGCCTCGAACAGCCGGCCCACCAGGATCAATGTCACGATGACGGCGGCGGCCTCGTAGTAGATGTGATCCGCGCCCGCTGGCAGCAGGCCGGGCGCGAAGGTCGCCACCGCCGAATAGAGGAAGGCGGCGCTCGCCCCCAGCACCACCAGGGAGTTCATGTCGGGGGTGCGACGAACCAGGTTCGGCACGCCCTTGCGGTAGAAGCGCAGGCCTGGACCGAACAGCACGAACGCCGCGAGGGCGAAGCTCGCCAACCGCCAGGGCTGTTCTCCGATCGCGCCCGCCAGCCAGTGGTGGACGCCGGGGACGAAGTGGCGGCCCATCTCGACAAGGAACAGCGGCGCCGTTGCGGTGGCGGCGGTGATGACGTTGCGCTTGAGCCCTTGGATCTCGGCTTCGCGCGCCTCCCGCTCACGATCGGCGAGCTCTGGCGTGGCCTCCGCCGTGGGTCTCGCGTCGTACCCGGCCTTAGCAACGGCGGCGGTGAGCGCGCCGAGGTCGGTCCCTTCCAGCACCTGCACCTGAGCCCGTTCGGTCGCCAGGTTCACTTGGGCAGAGATGACGCCGGGCGTCGCCCGCAGAGTTCGCTCCACTCGGCCGACGCAGCTGGCGCAGGTCATGCCGGCGACGGTGAGCTCGATCTGCCGCTCGAGCGGCTCATAGCCGACCTTGCGAATGGCTTCGATGACGGCCGCGGTCTGCCCGTCTGACGTGAGCTCCACCCGCGCGCGCTCGGCCGCCAGATTGACGGATGCGGCGGCCACTCCCGGCACGGCGGCGATCGCCTTCTCGACACGGCCGACGCAGCTGGCGCAGGTCATGCCGAGCACCGGAATGTCGATGGGGCGAAGGATCGTTTCGGGCACGGTCGGCTCCTGAACGGCGATGCCCAGCTCAGATAGAGGTTCCCATCATGGTAAGGTCAAGGGACCTCGGACGCGTCAGCGTCCTCTAGGTGCTACGCAGCGACGGGGCGTCCCCCCTGAAACTGGAGATGGCGCCGCGCCTTTCGCCTGCGCTTTGTTCAGAGGCTGACGGCTCGAAGGCGCAGGGCGTTGGCAACCACGCTGACGCTGGAAAGGGCCATGGCCGCCGCCGCAATGGCGGGCGAGAGCAGCCAGCCGAACACCGGATAGAGCACGCCGGCGGCGATCGGGATGCCGGCGACGTTGTAAGCGAAGGCGAAGAAGAGGTTTTGCCGGATGTTGCGCATCACCGCCCGCGACAGCCGGCGGGCCTGCACGATGCCCTGCAGGTCGCCTCTGAGCAGGGTCACGTCGGCGCTCTCGATCGCGACGTCCGCGCCGGCCCCCATGGCGATCCCGACCTCGGCGGCGGCTAAAGCCGGGGCGTCGTTCACCCCGTCACCAGCCATGGCGACCTTGCGGCCCTCCGCCCTGAACTTGTCGACCACAGCGGCCTTGTCCTGCGGCAGCACTTCGGCCTCGACCTCGTCGATTCCGAGCTTGCGCGCGACGGCCTGCGCGGTCGTGCGGTTGTCGCCCGTCATCATCACCAGGCGCACGCCTTCGGCCTTAAGCGCGCTGACCGCCTGCGGAGTTGTCGCCTTGATGGGATCGGCGATGGCGAAGATGGCCGCCGGTCGGCCGTCCAGCGCCATGAAGATGGCGGTGGCCCCATCGGCGCGCAGTGCGTCCGCCAGGGTTTCGAGCGGCTGTGTGTCCACGCCCTGTTCCATCAGAAACTTGCCCGAACCGAGCGCCAGGCGGCGGCCGTCAACGACACCGACAACACCCTTGCCGATGGGCGAGTCGAACTCGCTGGGCTGCGACAGGTCGAGGTTCCGCTCCGTCGCGGCCCGCACAATGGCGTCCGCCAGGGGGTGTTCGCTGGCGCGCTCCAGGCTGGCCGCCAGGCGCAGCGCCTCCGTTTCGTCGACGCCCGGCGAGGGTCGGATCGCGGTGACGGCCGGTCGGCCTTCGGTCAGGGTGCCGGTCTTGTCGACGACCAAGGTGTCGATCTTCTCGAAGCGCTCCAGCGCCTCGGCGTTCTTGATGAGCACGCCGGCCTGCGCGCCGCGGCCGACCCCGACCATGATCGAGATCGGGGTGGCCAGACCGAGGGCGCAGGGACAGGCGATGATCAGCACGGACACGGCCGCCACCAGCCCGAAGGCGAAGCGGGGCTCGGGTCCGAACAGCGCCCAGACGGCGAAGGCGACGACGGCGATCGCGATGACCGTCGGCACAAACCACCCCGACACCTGATCGGCCATCCGCTGAATCGGGGCGCGGCTGCGCTGGGCCTGCGCCACCATCTGCACGATCTGCGAGAGCAGGGTGTCAGCGCCGATCTTCTCGGCTCGCATGACGAAGGACCCGGTCTTGTTGATCGCGCCGCCGACCACCTTGTCGCCCGCTTCCTTGGTGACCGGCATGGATTCGCCCGTGACCATGGACTCGTCGATGGACACCCGTCCTTCGAGCACTTGCCCATCAACCGGGACCTTCTCGCCGGGTCGGACACGCAGCTGGTCGCCGACGACGATCTGGTCCAGCGTCACCTCCTCGTCCGAGCCATCCGGGCGTACGCGACGGGCGGTTTTCGGCGCCAGGTCGAGCAGCGCCTTGATCGCGCCGGAGGTGCGTTCGCGAGCGCGCAGTTCGAGCACCTGGCCCAGCAGCACCAGGACGGTGATCACGGCTGCGGCCTCGAAGTAGATCGGGACCGATCCGTCCGCACGCCGGAACGCGGTGGGGAACAGCTGCGGCGCCAGTGTCGCGACGACGCTGTAGACCCAGGCGACGCCGACGCCCATGGCGATGAGCGTGAACATGTTCAGGCTGCGGTTGGCGATGGACCGGGCGCCCCGGTCGAAGAAGCGCCAGCCCGACCAGAGGACAACCGGGCTGGCGAGGGCGAACTGGATCCAGGCCGATGTCTGACCGCCGAGCCGCATGGTGAGCCCGGTGAGGTGACCGCCCATCTCCAGCGCCAGAACCGGCAGCGCCAGGGCCAGGCCGACCCAGAAGCGTCGGCTCATGTCCTTGAGCTCAGGGTTCGGTTGGTCCTCGGCGCTGACCACCTCAGGCTCGAGCGCCATCCCGCAGATCGGGCACGACCCAGGCCCGACCTGCCGGATCTGAGGGTGCATGGGGCAGGTGTAGATGGTCCCGGCCGGCTGCGCCGGCTTCGGCTCCGGCGCGCTTGCGGTGTAGCGGTCGGGCTCCTTCTCGAATTTCGACTTGCAACCCGCGGAGCAGAAGAAGACCTCTTGCCCCTGAAACACAGCCTTGTGCGCGGTCGTGGCCGGATCGACCCACATCCCGCAGACGGGATCCTTGACCTCTCCATGTGGCGAGACGTGGGCGTGATGGTGGGCGTGGCCGTGCTGCCCGTGGGCTTGGCCATGCTGGTCATGCGCATGGGCGCCGGGGGGCGCTGAGATTTTGTCTTTCGCCATGACCGAAAGCTCCGTCCGAGGTGGGCCGCTCTTGAAAGGCTACGCACCTAGCCGAGGGTAACCCTCGGCTAGGCATCTGCGCTCCAGGCCGCATTGAGGAATCGCAAAGGCGCGGCGAAAACTTCGTGCACGTTCCCGTCGTTGGAAGGTCAAGATCAGCGTCTTCGGGCCGCGTCCGGCAGACAGCGATCGGTACTTAGAAGATCCGAGCCAGCGTCGTTGAATACGCAGGCAGTCGGCGTGTCCCTCGTCCAAGGGCGAATGTTTCAGCTTTATTTTCCAGGTTGGAACGGCCGCGCGACGTCGGGGTTGAGGGCTGATCCCACATCCCTGCGGAGGACGAGCTATGCACGCCCAACAGATGATCAGTACGCACCCGCAGGTGCGCGGCAACACCAACGACAGCCTGATCCGGTGCATCGAGGAGTGCTTCGATTGCGCCCAGAGCTGCACCTCGTGCGCCGACGCCTGCCTTGGCGAAGAGATGGTCGCCCAACTCACCCAATGCATTCGGCTGAACCTGGACTGCGCTGACATCTGCTCCGCAGCCGGTCACATCGCCTCGCGCCGCACCGGTTCGAACGAGCCGATCATTCAGCGCGTGCTCGCCGCCTGCGAGGAAGCCTGCCGTCTTTGCGCGGAGGAGTGCGAACGCCACGCCGACATGCACGAGCATTGCCGCATTTGCGCCGAGTCATGCCGCCGCTGTGAACAGGCCTGCCAAGCGGCGCTGCAGACCTTCCATTGATCGACGCAAGGAGAACCGAGCTATGAAGACGATCGCGATCATCGCCGCCGCGGCGGCGCTTGCCGCCGCACCCGCCGTGGCTCAGCAGGCCCAGCATCAGGGTCACGCCAACGTGCAGCACGGCCAGATGGCCAAGCAGGACTACATGAAGGCGATGCAGGATATGCATCAGAAGATGATGTCGGCCGACGACATGGATCCCGATCGCGCCTTCGCCCTGAAGATGATTCAGCATCACCAGGGCGGCATCGAGATGGCTCGGGTCGTGCAGCAGCACGGCGACGATGCCGAGATCAAGCAGATGGCGCAGAAAATGGCCGACGAGCAGCGCAAGGATATCGCTGAGCTTCAGGCCTGGCTCGACAGGCATGGCGGACGGACGCCGAAGCGCTGACCGAGCCGTTCAGGTCGGCTCTGCGTCGGCCCATTCGGCTCAGGAGGCCGCGGGCCGGCGCTTTATCCGCTTGGCGTCGCGGCCGAGCCGGATCACCAGAAGCACCCATCCGGTGATGACCATCGGCAGCGTCAGCGCGGCCAAGGCGATGATCAATGGGTGGTTGAAGTTCTCCCCGTCCTTGAAGTCGAGGATGTGGAGCCGCCAGAAGAAGTCGTAGAAGCGCCAGAGGTTGGACCTCCGGCTCACCACTTCGCCGGTGTCGGGCGAAACGTACAGCGCGGTCCGTTCGGCGTCGTTGAAATCGACCCGCCACATCGGCCCTTCGCGGCCGGTCTCCTGGGGGGCGCTCTCAAAATATTGCGCGGCGACAGGCTTGCCTGCGCCTTCATAGGCGGCCCCAGCCAATTGGCGGACCTCGTCCTCTGAGACGGGGGGCGCCGGCTTGCCGGTCACCGCCTCGAAAACGCGCGTGGTCCCATCCGGCAGCTTCAGGATCCAGTAGAGCCCCCGGATGCTGCCCTTCAGAGTGGCCTCGGCCGGGGAGAGGCCGGCCGCCGCCGCCACTTCGGCCGGCGATCTTGCGATGCTCAGGTCCGGCGGCGGCAGCTGAAAGTCGGCCTTGTGGTGTTCGCCGCGGACCTTCGCGATCGGGATGGCGGTCATCACCAGCCCGCCAGCCACCCAAAAGAGGACCTGGACCCCGACCAAAAGCGCCAGCCACTTATGTAGCTGCAGCGACCACTTCAGCATCACGCCCCCGACTTTCGCCTCTATCTGTGAAACGTAGCGGCTCTCCGCCGCCCCTCATATGAGGGGTGTTTGCGGCAGCGGCCGTATAGATTCCGGAGGGACAAGT
Source organism: Pseudomonadota bacterium (assembly GCA_040752615.1). GTDB lineage: Bacteria > Pseudomonadota > Alphaproteobacteria > Caulobacterales > Caulobacteraceae > Phenylobacterium. Next base: position 13,487 of record JBFMGV010000097.1, read on the forward strand.
TCGGGGATCGTCATGAGCAACCAGTTCGACGAAGACATCAGGGCCTTGCGGTCCGAGCCGCCCGCGCGCGGGTACGACGAGATCGACGCCGCCGTGTGGCGCGGCATCGCCGACGCCCGGCGCAGCCGCCAAGCTGCGCCGATGCTCTATGCCGTCCGGGCAGCGGCCGTGGTGGGCGCGCTTGGCCTCGGCGTGGCGAGCGGCGGCGCCACCGCCGTTGCGCTCGCTCGGGAAGCGCCGGAAGTCTCGGCCTTCTCGATCAACGCGGAGCTCGCGCCTTCGACGCTCCTGGATCACGAGGGATGAAGGGCCTCAGCCGGGGCCTGATCCTCACGCTGGTGCTGACCCTGATCGCCGCCGTCGGCGGCACTTGGATCGGCGCCCGCTACATCTATGCCCAGCAGCATCAGCCCTCGCTCCATGAGTTCGTGCATGAGGAGCTGAAGCTCAACACCGACCAGAAGACGCGTCTCGCGGCCCTTGAGCAGGACTTCGCTGTCCGTCGCAGAGCACGGGAAGCCGAGCTGCGCGCGGCCAACGCGGAGTTGGCGCGGGCGATCCAGGCGCGGCACGAGTACTCCCCCGAGGTCCAGGCCGCCGTCGAACGCTTCCATGACGCCATGGGCGAGCTGCAGAAGGAGACCATCCTGCACGTGCTCGCCATGCGCGCGATCCTGACGCCGGAGCAGGCTCGGCAGTTCGACGCGCGGATCAGCGAGTCTCTGACCGAACAGGCGTCGTGATCCAGGCGAGCGAGGTGGAGCCCGACCTGGTCGCGCGGGCGCGCGAGGGAGACGACCGGGCGTTCGCCGACCTGCTGCAACGCCACAAGCCGAGTCTCTACGGCTTCGTGCGCCGTTACGTCAGCGACGCCGACGCTGCGGCCGATGTCGTGCAGGACACGTTCGTGTCGGCGTGGCGGGCGCTCGCGCGCTACGACGCGCGTCGGCCTTTTCCAGTCTGGCTGCGCGCGATCGCGCTCAACAAGTGCCGGGACCGGGCTCGGCGGCTGGCGGTTCGCCGCTTCATCCTCGGCGACAGGGACGATCAGTCGCCCGAGGCGCTCGCCCATCCGGATCCAGAGCCCTACGGCGAAGCCAATCTGATCCCGGTCGAGCGTCGGGCCGTCCTTCAGAAGGCCATCGATCAGCTGCCGGGCAAGCTCAAGGAGCCGCTGCTCCTGACCTATTTCGACGATCTGACCCAACAGGAGGCCGCCGACCTCCTGGGCGTCACGGTCAAGACGATCGAGACCCGGGTCTATCGGGCTCGTCAGCGGCTGATGGAGCTTCTCGACCGCTCGTCGATTTGAGGATCGCAAGTCAGGGGTTGGCCGCTGCGCTGCGTTGATCCTTGAAAGAGCCGGCCGGGTTGACCTTCCCACGGTGGGAAGCCTGATCCTGCGCCTAAATTCAGTTTCTAGGATCGTTGATGCCTCCGCGCACCTTTGACCTCAATCGCCGCTCGTTGGTACGCGGCGCCGCCATCCTCGGCGGCGGCGCGGCGATCAGCTCGCTCCTCCCCAGTTGGGCGCTCAGCGCATCCCCCGGCATTCCGTCGAGCCTGCCGACGCTCTCCGGCGAGGACATCAAGCTCACCATTGGGCACACGCCGATCACCATCGACGGCAAGCAAAGCCATGCGGTGACCATCAACGGCACCGTCCCGGGGCCGCTGTTGCGCCTGAAAGAAGGCCAGCGGGTGCGGATCGCCGTCACCAACACCCTTAACGAGGACACCTCGATCCACTGGCACGGCCTGCTGGTGCCGTTCCAGATGGACGGGGTGCCGGGCGTGAGTTTCCCCGGCATCCCGCCCGGACAGACCTTCGTCTACGAGTTCCCGGTCATTCAGTCGGGGACCTACTGGTACCACAGCCACTCGGGCCTGCAGGAAGCCGAAGGCCACTACGCCCCGATCGTCATCGAGCCGGCCGACGCCGATCCGGTCACCGCCGACCGCGAGCACGTCATCGTCCTGGCCGACCACAGCGAAATGCACCCGCACCTGATCTTCAAGCGGCTGAAGCAGCAGGGCGGCGTCTTCAACTATCAGCGTCAGACGATCGCCGGGCTGCTGGCGGGGAAGGACCAGACGCTGGCCGAGCGGATCGAGTGGGCCAAGATGCTCATGGATCCGACCGACATCTCCGACGTCACCGGCGCGGTGCAGACCTTCCTGATCAACGGGCATGGGCCGAAGGACAACTGGACGGGGCTCTTCAAGCCCGGAGAGCGCGTGCGCCTGCGCTTCATCAACGCCGCGGCCCAGATGATCTTCAACGTCCGGATTCCTGGCCTGAAGCTTACGGTCGTCGCCGCCGACGGCCAGAACGTGCGTCCCGTCGAAGTCGACGAGTTCCAGATCGGCAACGCCGAAACCTACGACGTCATCGTGCAGCCGGCCGAGGACCGCGCCTACACCCTCGTCTCAGAAGCGATCGACCGTTCCGGCATGGGGCGCGCGACGCTGGCGCCCCGCCAGGGGATGACCGCACCTGTGCCGCCGCTCCGTGAGCGGCCCATCCTGACGATGAAGGACATGGGCATGGACATGTCGGCGCACAGCGGCATGTCGGGCATGGACCACTCCAGCATGCCTGCGACGGATCATTCCAACATGCCAGGCATGGACCACTCGACGATGGCTGGGATGGATCATGGCGGCATGGCCGGAATGGCGTCCTCCGCGCCGCCCGGCATGGCGCCACCGCGAAGCCGCGGCTCCGACGTGATGGGTGACATGGGCGGCATGTCGATGAACATGCTCGACTACGCCAAGGCGCCCCAGATCAAGAAGGGCCCGGGCGTCCAGATGATCGCTCCGATGCCGATGGACCGCACAGGCGAGCCTGGGCTCGGCCTGGAAAGCGTCGGCCACAGGGTGCTCGTCTACAAGGACCTCATCGCGCTGGCGCCCAACCCAGACCAGCGGCCGCCGGATCGGGCCCTCGACATCCATCTGACCGGCAACATGGAACGGTTCATGTGGGGGTTCGACGGCTGGAAGTTCAGCGAGAACCCGCCGCCCTATTCCTTCCGCACCGGGGAGCGGGTGCGCATCACCCTGATCAACGACTCGATGATGACCCACCCCATCCACCTGCACGGCCATTTTTTCGAGCTGGTGCACGGGCCGGTCGGCCACATGCCGCGCAAGCACACGGTGAACGTCGCGCCGGGCGGGAAGGTCAGCTTCGACATCACCGCGGAAGCGGGCGACTGGGCCTTCCACTGCCACATGCTCTACCACATGCACGCGGGCATGTTTCAGGTCTTCAAGGTGCGCCCGATGCAAGGAGCGGCGGCATGATCCGGACTTCGCTCCTCGCCCTCCTGCTGGCTGGATCGGCGACGGCCGCCCTCGCGCAAACCGACCCGCACGCCGGCCACGCCATGCCGGCCGCACCGGCCGCCGCCGACCCTCACGCGGGCCACCAGATGCCCGCGGCAGCCGGCGCAGCGCCAGCCGCGCCTGCCTCGCCAGGTTCGCCCGATCCGCACGCCGGACATCAGATGCCAGCTGCACCGGCAGCCGCTGATCCGCATGCCGGCCACGCCATGCCCGCCGCGGCGGCCGACCCGCACGCCGGCCATCAGATGTCCAGCGGTCCAGCCGCGGCCGGCCCGCACGCCGGTCACGCCATGCCCGCAGCGCCCACGTCCAGCTCGCCGGATCCACATGCCGGCCATCAAATGGCCCCCCCGGACGCGGCAGCCGATCCGCACGCCGGGCACGCGATGGGCCCGACGGGGAGGGGACAGACGGGCGCGGACTTGCCGGTCGGCAATGCACCGCCGCCGGAGGTGATCCGGGACAGCGTGGCCGACCGGGTGTTCGGCCGAGACGCGATGTCGCGAGCGCGGTCGATCCTGGAGAACGAGCACGGCGGCTCTCGCGTCTCCAAGGTTCAGGCCGACCTGCTCGAGTGGGCGCCGGATGGCGATCGCTACGGCTGGGAAGTCGAAGGTTGGTATGGCGGCGACCTCAACCGCTTTGCCTTCAAGAGCGAGGGCGAGGGACAGTCCGGCGAGGGCGTGGAGTCAGCCGAGATCCAGCTGCTCTATTCGCGCGCGGTCGCCCGCTACACCGATGTCCAAGCCGGCGTGCGCTATGACCTCGAGCCTCGCGGCCGGGCCTACGCCACCGTGGGTGTCGATGCCATGTTCCCGTATTGGTTCGAAGCCGAGGGCGCCCTGTTCCTGTCCGACAAGGGCGACCTCCTCGCCCGCGCGGAAGGCAGCTACGACCTTCGTCTGACGCAGCGACTGATCCTGCAGCCGCGCGCGGAGCTGGAATTCGCCGCGCAGGACATCCCGGACAGCCAGATCGGATCGGGGCTCTCAAGCGCCGAGCTTGGCCTTCGGCTCCGATACGAAATCCGCCGAGAGTTCGCGCCCTACGTGGGCGTCTCCTACGAGCGGTCGTTCGGCGACACGGCCGATTTTGTTCGTGCCCACGGAGAGAAGGCGGAATCCACGCGCTTTGTTGTCGGCCTGAGGGCGTGGTTCTAAGGGCGCGTCAGGTTTCGGAGGTTTCCGCGCAACCAGAGAGAGGCAGGTTACGATGGATGAGTCTCACGGCCATGGCGCGCCCATGAGCCAGAAAACAATGAAGCATCACTATGTGATGCTCGCCGTGAACCTCGGGCTGAGCCTGCTGGTCATGTACCTGGCGATGTTCGCAATGATTTTCACCTGGGGTGAGTTCATCCAGAACATCAACTTCTTCTACATGGCCCTCGTCATGTGGGCGCCGATGGCCGTCATCATGCTGCTGACGATGCGGTCCATGTACATGAACCGGAAGCTCAACCTGGTCCTGCACGCGGCCTTCGTTGCGATCTTCATCCTCGCGTTCATCGGCATCCGGTCGCAGGGTTTGGTGGGGGATCGGCAGTTCGTGCAGTCCATGATCCCGCACCATTCCGGCGCCATCTTGATGTGCAAGGAAGCGTCCCTCAAAGACGCGGAGCTCCGTGAGCTCTGCTACGCCCCGGACGGCATCATGGCCGCCCAGAAGCGGGAGATCGCGCAGATGAAGGCGATCCTGAAGCGCCTTTAGGCGAGGCGCCCCTTGACCCTCCCACCGTGGGAAGCTCCATCTGACATGGCGAGGCGTTGAAGAAGGAGGTTCCGATGCTTCGCTACCAAGTCAGCGACATGAGCTGCGGTCACTGCGTGCAGTCCATCACCACCGCCATCCGAGATGCGGAGCCGGACGCCCAGGTGCAGGTCGATCTCGCCGGGAAGACCGTGCAGGTGGACGGGGCTCGCGCTCCGGCGGCGGTTGAGGCCGCCATCCGCCAGGCAGGCTACACGCCGCAGGCGACCGCTCCAGCCAGGCAAGACAACCCCGCCGGTGGCGGGTGCTGCGGCCACTGCTGACCATCAAGCGGCGGGCGCCGCCCGCCGCGCCCCTCTGAGGGACGAGCCCGCCCCGGCGCGTATAACCTGTGCGGGACGCGCAGCCCCGCCGTCCGACAGCTGCGCCAGCCGGGGACTCCCATGAAGACCGTCGTCAAATCCGCCATCGCCGCCGTCGCGCTCAGCGTTCTTTCGACCAGCGCGGCCCTGGCGGCCCAAGACTGCTGCTGCAAGGGCAAGGACGGCAAGATGGCCTGCTGCGACAAGAAGGCTCCGGCGCCTGCATCCCCGCAGACGCCGAACGCGCCTGAGGCGCCGCATCAGCACTGACCCTGCTCGGCGCGGCCCGCCGCGGCCGCGCCCGTCCTTTGAGGCCTGTTCCAATGCTCTCCCGCCGCCTTCTGCTCGCCGCTGCCGCCGGTCTCGCCGCCACAGCGTCAGCTGTTGCCGCGCCGACGCCGCTCACCGTCTACAAGACGGCGTCCTGCGGTTGCTGCAGAGGCTGGATCACCACCATGAGCCGGGCGGGATATGCGCCGAAGACCGTGTTGGTCGAGGATGTTAGCCCGATCGGCCGCAAGCACGGCGTTCCGTTCGAGCTGTCTTCCTGCCACCTGGCCACGATCGGTGGCTATGTCGTGGTCGGCCATGTTCCACCGGCCGACGTCGCCCGGCTGTTGAAGGAACGCCCGAAGGCGCTGGGCATCACCGTTCCCGGGATGCCGATCGGCTCCCCGGGCATGGAGACCCGGGACGGTCGCAAGGAAGCCTTCGACACGCTCCTGCTGCTTCCCGGGGGTAAAACCCGCCTGTTTGCGCGTCACGCTTAGGCGTTCACATGGCCGCTGGCGGCGCGAGCGTGCCGAACCAGGCGACCAGCGCCAGCACACCGAAGCCCAGCGCGGTTTCGAGGATGACGCTTCGACGCAAGTGGGCGAGGGCCGCACCCTCGCTGTCTTGAGCGCCGAGGCCGCGTCCGAGCGCTGGCGTCAGCTGGAAGCGGTTTGCCGCCGCAAGCCCGAGCATGACCACAAACAGGACCAGCTTGAGCGACAGGAGCCGGCCGTAGGCCGTGGTCCAGAGGCCGTTGAGATGATCGAGCCCGACCAGGAACCAGCCGTTGATCGCACCGGTGGCGAGGAGCACGGCCACGACAGCTGTGCCGATCCCGGAGAAGCCGTGCAGAGCGCGGTGGAGGGCCCCCGTCGCTGCTGGAGTTGGGGTGGGCGTACGAAGCAACAGCAGAAAGGCGACGAGCGCGCCGATCCACACCGCCGCGGCCCAGGCGTGGAGGATGTCAGAGACGAGATGAAGGGACGCGCCGCCCCCTTCTGTGGCCGCGCCGTGACCCATCCAGGCCAAGCTTGCTGTGGCGATCGCGCCAAGCGTGGCCGCCACAATCCAGGTGGTGCGAGAGGGCTTGAGGACGAGGATCAGCAGCACCGCCAGCCCCGCAGCCGCGGCGCGGATTATGGCCGCCTTGCCGAGATCCATGCCGGTGGCGACGGCGCTCAGGGTCTCGGGCTTCAACCCTTCGGAAAAGGAGCCACTGAGGATGCTGGCCTGCCCGAGGATCGACAACAGAGCCGTCGCAGCCAGGAGTGTTCCGGCGCAAGCGAGAAGTCGGCTGGCCCATGGCGCCTCGGCCGCGGATCCATCTCCTCGCCCCGGCAGTGCGTAGATGAAAAAGAGCGATGATCCCATCAGGACCATCGCTCCCAGATATTGCGCCAGCCTGAGGACGATGACCGCAGGCTCAAGCACGATCAGCCAACCTTGAAGGCGACTTCGCCGGACATCTTGTGGCCATCCGCTGTCGCCGCCGTCCAGACAACCTTGTAGGCGCCGGCGCTCAGCGCCGCCGTGGGCGCGCCCGTGAGGCTCTTGCCGTCCTTGGAGACGGTGGTCTTCACAGCGACCTTCATCCCACCGTGCTCGGGCATGACCACCTCGAACTTGGAGAAGGCCGGCACCAGCTTCTCGCTGAACGTCAGGGTGATGGTCTTCGGCGCGGCGACCGTGGCGTTGGCGGCCGGATTCGACGACACGAGTTTCGCATGGGCGGCGGCTTGCGAGGCCACGAGAAGGGTCGCCGCAGCGACCGCGACACCGAGGTGATGACGGATCATGGTGGATATCCCGACTGAAGTGTTCAGAGGGATAAACGCACCCGGCACATGAACCCCTCATGATCGGGCCTGCCGCCGGCGGTGGCTTGCCGGCGGCAGGTGGGATCAGCCGCCGAGCTTCGACTGCAGTTGGGCGATCTCTTTCGTCTGCATGTCGATGGTCTTCTGCGCCATCCGCCGGATCTCAGGGTCCTTCGCGTCCTGCAGGACCCGCTTCGACATGTCGATGCTGCCCTGGTGGTGTTCAATCATCTTACGCGCCCAGGTCTGGTCCGCGTCGGCGCCGGTCGCCGCCATCATCTTCTGGCTCATGGTCGCTTCCATCTCGGCGAACGGATTGGCTTGGCCGCCCTGCTCGCCGGCGTGCGCCTGAACCCATTTGTCGAGCTCGGCCCGGTCCTTGGTCTGCATGTCCATGGTCTTCTGGGCCATGTCGTGCATCGGCCCGTTGGGAGACTGGTTGAGCAGCGCCCGCGACATGTCGATACCGCCCTGGTGGTGAGCGATCATCTTCATCGCCCAGGTGCTTTCGACGGTGGAGCCGACCGCTGCAGCCATCTTCTGCTTCATGTCCGTCTCGATCGGCATGCAGGCCGCCGCGGGCCCGCTGGCCGGGATCGCCGCATCGGCGCTCGCGGGTGAGGCCGCCGACTTTGCCGCGGTCGCGGCCGGCGCCTCGGTGCTCTCGTTGTTCTTGTTGCACCCGGCGAGACCCAGGATGGCGATCGCTGCGCCCGTCATGAAGCCAGGTTGGTGCAGTTCCATTGTTCGTCAGCATGGGCGTTCCCTTTGTTCCGTCGCGGCAACGCCTACAGCGCAGCCAGCGTTCCGGATTTACAAGAGCAGGAACCAAGTACGGCGGCAGACTCTCCCGTGATGGGAAAGTTATGCGGAGGTGTTGCCGCCTCTTCATCTTTCGATCTTCTGCGACCTCGGCCCCTTCTCTACCCGACGGCCCGGTGGACTTATCCATCCATCGCGGGCCCGCGACTGCCCAATTCGTTGCCTGAGCGCGAACTCCTCCGTACTTGCAGCAACCTTGGGCGCTCTCGACAGCCGTTCTCGGTCGCGTCCCGCCGGGCGCCTGACCTCCTCGTCTCGGCGTCGGCGACAGTGGAGACGATCTCAGTGACCGCACCCGGCGGTCTAAGGGGGAAAGCCTTCCCCTGCGGCTGAGCGGCAAGCCGTCTCCGCCGACCCCTTCGAGCGGGGGCTCCGCCCCCGCATCGCCCCGGATGGTGAGCGGCCGGCGGGCGTGCGCGGTCCCGCCGCGTACCGCGGCTCCTACGGGTCCGCCCCTTCGGGCGCGCTTTGCGCGCCGGCGGCCGCTCGACGGCGCGTCCCGCCATGCAGCGCC